>JAPPNN010000006.1 GCA_028873815.1 Gemmatimonadota bacterium
CTCACCTCTCGCGCCTCTCCTGGTTCAGGCTCATCTCCGTATTGGAAAAGACTGTAGGGAGGCGTAGAGGCCGGGTCGTCAGAACGGATTCCCCACGCGCACATAGAAGACGGGATCGTTTTCGAACCTGAGCGGGAGACCGACTCCGGCGCGAATCGTCGTGCCCGGCAGGTAGAGGGCCCCGACGATCACCGACAATTCCGCGCCCACGCTTGCCAGCATCGCCTGACGGGGATTGTCGTAGCCCGTCCGGCTCAGGGTCGGCCCCCAGGCATTCCCCGCGTCGGCGAAAACCGAACCGTGAATCCGGTCGAAGAAAAGCGGAAACAGGCCGAGTCCCCGGTCGATCACCGCAAGCGGAAAACGGTATTCCACGCTCCCCGTCCAGGCGATCCGGCCAGACCGGTAGTTGCTGCGGTAGCCCCGGACCGGGAAGAGCCGCGGCGAGCCGCCAAAGAGTCCCAGGCCAGTCACGGATTCCACCGTACCCTCTGCCCCGCCCGCGTCGAAATGGAACTGGTTGGCTCCGGGTCCGGCGGCCGCACCGGCCGAGAAGCGGAGCCCGAGGACGTGGTTGGCGAAGCCGAGACGCCCCAGCGCCTTGTATGCGGACAACTCGCCACTGATCTCACCGTAGCCGCGGTCCGCACCGATGACGCCGCGATCCCCCGCATCCACACCGCGCTGGCGGCGCATCCTGGCGGTGACGAAGCCGCGCAGCCCGTCCTCGCGCGAGAACGACATCGCGCGGCGCTGCGTGTTCGCCGCCGAGAGCGTGGCGCTCAGTTCCGTGTAGCTCGTACTCGGTGCCGGACTTGTCAGGGTTGGACCCTCGTTCCCATCGGGATCCTGTAGGGACAGCTCTTCGCGCACCACACCGCCCCTGACGTAGAGGGCGGTGCTTGCGCGGTAGCGTCGCCGCAGGAAGGAGGTGGAAAGGAAGGCCCGCCGCTCCCTTTCGATCAGGAAGAACTCGCGCGTGGAGTCGTCCGGAAACCGAACGGAGAGCGTTCTCGAGGAAGCGTCGTGACTCTGCGACAGGGACAGGCCCAACGTCGGGTTTCCGAGGCCGCTGTAGTTGTACGAGAACGCACCCCCAAACCGCCTGTCGTTCAGGCCGATACGCCCGGCAATCGAGTAGCCGTGCCTCCCGACGAGGTCTCTCCCTACCAGGCGCATGCCGATCGATTGGTCGAACACCTCACGCCGGGTGCCGCTCTGGTCGGTCCCCTCCTCCGGTCGCCTATAGAGGGGAAGCCAATAGCGCGGCAACAGCGTGGAGCCGGCTTGATAGCTCCGTTCGCCGGCTGGACGGCCGGTGCCCTCGTCCGGTGTCCGGGCCCCGGTCGACCGCTCGGCCACGGCGGGCTCCGGCGCTTCGGCAGCGTCGCGGGTCGGCTCGCCGGCGAAGCGCGCGCTTGTCGCCTGCGGCTCGAACCAGTGCCCGGGCGCGTACGGGATCCGCTCGATGTGCCAGCCGTCGGTGTGGTACGAGGAGAAGTGGATCCACCGGGAGGCCGGGTCCACCGACGGGTGCGACGCGCCCCCAAGAACATTGGTGACCTGGCGGATCGTCGGCGGGGAGTCCCCCTGCAGCGTGGCGGCGAAGAGGTTGGGAACGCCCGTGCGGTCGGAGGACCAGATGACGGTGGAGCCGTCGGGAGTCCAGAATGGTGTCGTGTCGACGGCGCGGTCATGGGTGACCTCGACGGTCACCGAACCACTCTCGTCCAGGATGACGATGTCCATGAACGCCGGCGCCAACCAGCGCACCGCTGCGATCCGGTCGCCCGCCGGTGCCCAGCGCGGGAAGGCCCAGTGACGGTCGGCTTGTGGATCCATGAGGGGCGTGACCTCGCCGGTGGCCAGATCCACGATTACCAGGTTGTTGGTGCCTCCGCCCTCCTGCACGGCGACGGCTCGCGCTCCGTCGGGCGACACGTCCGCGTAGGTCACGCGCTGGCCCCGCGTGATCCGGTCCACGGTGCCGTCCGGGCCCGCCAGGTAGAGATCGCTGGTCAGCCGGTAGGGGTCGGTGAAGTCCAGCTGGCTGAACAGCAAGCCCCCGTCGGGCATCCACGACAGGGTGCCGCCGACGCCGTTGACGCGCGTCAGACGGCGGGCATCCGACCCGTCGGGAGAGGACACGCGGATCTGGGTCGCGTCCACGCCGTCCGAGCGGACGAACGCCAGTTGTTCCCCGTCGGGCGAAACCATGGCCTGCTCGGCCACGCGCCCCCCGGCCTCCACGGTCTCCCCCTCCGTGATCGGCGCCGATGCCGCAAGGGCCTCCGCCTCCGCGGCGTACGCGTCGGTCGTGTAGTCCTTCCACGCCTCCCAGCTTTCGGAGACGGTCGTGCCGAAGGCGTCACGCGCCGCCGAGTTGAGGCGAAACGGGACCCACAATCCGGCGACGGCGCGCGCGAAGTCGCCCATGGACCGCTCGCCGTAGGCCTCGGCCATATGCGCCAGATAGCGTGACCCATACACGTAGGGACGGTGTCCTGCGGGCCAGATCGGCGAATCGCCGGAGACCCGGTCCACCGTCCCCAGCGAGCCCTCTAGGGCGGTCGTCCTCATCACCATCTCCTGCCAGGTGCCTTTGACCCGTCCCGCGCCGGTGAGCTGCGACTCGAAATAGGTCGCCAGCCCTTCGGTCAGCCACGTGGGGGTCGCACCCGACGGAAAGACCGGCCAGACGGCGGGCATCCGTCCAAACACCTTCCGTACGACCCGGCCGACGGCGCCCGTCATGTCCAGGTGGAAGGTGTGCACCAGTTCATGGGTGATGACCAGCTCGAGCCAGTCGTCGAAGTAGGAGATGCTGCCGCCATGCGTGGGCGGACGGGCAAAGATCGTAATGCGGTTGTACGGGTTGGGAGACGCGAAGCCGTTGGCGATGTCCGCGTGATCGGTCAGCAGCAGCTGGACCGGGACCGTTGGGGTGTCGACGAAACGCTCCGCCAGCTGGGTGTACGCCCGCTCGGCGATGGTTGCCGCCCTCTCGGCCATGTCGCCCAGCCGAGCCGGGTACGTGACCACGAAATGCTCCGTCGGAAACTGGCGCCAGTCCTCGTTGGGCGGCGTAGCCTGGGCCTGCAGCGGTCGCGCGGGGACGAAGCAGAGCATGGCGAGCATCGCAACGGTCGGCGGGAGCCGCCGGCAGCCGGTTTGTCTGGTCATCTTGACGAATACCGGGGGGATTTTGTCCACGGGCTGATAGGGAGTCGCGGGTTCATCGATCGAGGATCGGCACCGTCATTGAGGCGATTTCAGCCGCGGACGGCAACACATGGTCCACGGCGTCCGGGCACGGCAACACTGCGGCCGCCGTTTCGTCGGGGATCGTGACAACATCGGATACCGGCGGCACGATCGCCAGCATGGAGACCGGAGATTCACGGTCGTAGCCGAGCTGGGCCACGACGCAGAATCGATCCGGACTAGCGCTCAACACCGGATCGACGTAGAGGCGGCCCGTTGTGTCCCAGTTGCCGCGCACGAGGTATCCGACATCCATGGAGTCGGCCTCCGTGAGCAGGCTTCGGCCATCGGTCGTGAACGGATACGTGACCGACGGCAGCCCGCTGAAGACGTGGAAGAGACGGGGCTTGCGGCTGAGGACGACCGAACCCTCGGGCAGGTTCCGGCCCGCCCACAGGGCCATCGCGTGAAACTCGGCGACGACCCGCAGGTAGCACCCCATCGGTCCCACGGTCTCCAGCACGGCCCGGCACTGCCCTGCCCTCTCGGCCCGCTGGTACCACTTCTTGCCGGCGGGGACCAGGAAAACCGCTGCCGCCGCGACCACCGCGGCACGGCCAAGCCACGGCAACCACGCGGCTTCCGCGGGGCGCACCCGCCACCTCCGAAACATCAGCGCGGCCGACTCGCCGGCATAAAGCAGCAGCAAGGGAAGGATGGGCAGAGCGAAGCGGTCCCCCGACCATGCCTCCGGCCAGGCCACAATCAGCCCGACATAGAGGAAGCAGAAGATCTCGCCGACCTGCGGGCCCGCGCGTATGCGGCGTACCCACCCCGCGAGCGCCAGCGCGGCCAACAGTACACCGACGACGCCGGCGGGCAGGCCATCCAGCCCGGTGAGACCGGCCGGAACGTAGTCGGTGGTATAGGTCCAAAGGTTCTCCGCCACCCTGCCCACAAGTTCCACAGGGCCCGCCCGGCCCAGATCGGGAGCGTAGGGATTGACGAGCCAGAACTCGGAGACGTAGTCCGCACCAGCGCGCAACTGCCAGAGGAGACCCGGGACCGCGAACAACCCGGCAAACACCGCCAGTGGCCTCCAGCGCCTTTGCAGCGTCAGCCAGACGACAACGGCAACGAGCAGCGGAAGTCCAGCCGACCGGGTAAAGTACGCTGCCGTCGCGGCCACCAGACCAAGGGCCAACGAGCGCGTCGACACGTCCGGGTCCGGAGTCAGCAGCCACAGGCACGCCAGGGTGAGCACCATGAAGAGCGGGTCCGCCAGTATCCACTGGGCGGAGAACAGCACGGCCGGAGCCACTGCAAAGAGGGCGGATACGGCCACCGCGGCCCGGGGTCCCCGCGCTTTCCGCACCATCAGGAAACAGGCGGCGACCGCGAGTCCCGTGAAAAGCATGGAAGCCACCTTGAAGGCTCCCCAGGTCTTGGCGCCCAGCAGCATCATCAGCGCCAGCACCGTCGGATACAACGGCGGGTACTTCGTGTGCGGTGGGGCCCCGGGGTGCCATGACTCGACATAGCTGCCTTCCGAGGCGAGCGAGTTGGCCAGGGAAATGTACGCCGCGTTGTCGCCGCCCGTGTGTATCGCGGGCGAGGCCGACAGAAACGCCAGCACGAGGTGGACCAGGACCACCGTCACGGGGACGAGCCAGCGATCCGCCGGCGGAAAGCGCTTATCAGCCATTTCGGTCATCGGCCGGAGCCAGCGCAGCGACCACTCCGTGCACCCGCTCGAGCGCCTCCTTCGCCTCGTTGCGCTCCAGGCCCAGCCGATGCATGACCAGCGCGGTCTTGACGTGTCCGCCGGCCCGGCCCAGCAGTCCGGTGGCGCTCTCGCGGCCGAGCCCGAGCGTCGCCATCAGGATGCGTGCGCCCCGGTCCCGAAGCTTCTCACAGGTCACCTGGAGGTCCACCATCAGATTCCCGTCCACCTTGCCGAGGCGGATCATCGCGGCCGTGGTGAGCGTGTTGAGCACCATCTTGGTGGCGGTTCCGGCCTTCATGCGGGTCGACCCCGTGACGACCTCGGGGCCCGTGAGCGGGGCGATCACGACATCGTGCTCCGCCCGCAGCGCGCGGCCCGGGGGCGTGCACAGGAGGAACCCGGTACGCGCTCCCCGCTCCCGCGCCCGCGCCAGGGCGCCGTGCACGTACGGCGTCGTTCCGGAAGTCGCAATTCCCATCACGAAGTCGCGAGGACCGACCTCCCTTTCTTCCATGGCCACGGCACCGTCCGCGGGATTGTCTTCGGCGCCCTCCTGAGACCTCACCAGCGCCTTGAGGCCGCCGGCGATCACACCCTGCACCATTTCGGGGTCGGTGCCGTACGTGGGTGGCATCTCCGTCGCGTCCAGAACACCGAGGCGGCCCGATGTTCCCGCACCCACATAGATGAGCCGCCCGCCGCTCCGGAACGAGGCGACGGCCAGGTCGACGGCCTCTGCAATGGCGGCCGCTTCGCTGCGCACCGCTTCGGCAACCGAACGATCCTCGTCGTTGATGATCCGGACGATCTCGAGCGACGAACGGCGATCGATGGCCTCGCTGCGAGGGTTCCGTTGCTCCGTCAGGCGGTCGTCCAGCATCTTTCATCGCCCCCGTGGGTGAATGCCCTGTCAACTTAATGAAAGCCGACCCGACACCATGAGTATCGACTCCAGGCCCACGAGGCCGCGCGCCCGGCGCCAGCCCGCCTCGACTCATTCTGCAGCGACCCGGCGTCCCCTGCGTTCGCTGGGTTCGTTCACGTCACTGGCCGCGTTGTTCGCAATTGTTGCCGGATGTCAGCCACCCGACACTCGGCCGCCCCCCACAAGCGCTTTCGTCGAGGCCGGAGGGGCGTTTCCGAACGGCTGGCCGTTCCCCGCCGACGGCGATGCCGTCAAGGCAACCGACGGTATGGTCGCCACAACCGACGAGTACGCGTCGAGGGTCGGAGCCGACATCCTTGCCAGGGGCGGCAACGCGGTCGACGCCGCGGTCGCTACGGGGCTGGCCCTGGCGGTCGTCAACCCCGAGGCCGGCAACCTCGGCGGCGGCGGCTTCCTGATGGTGCGCCTCGCCGACGGCAGCGTCCACGCGCTCGACCATCGCGAGAAGGCGCCGATCGCGGCCACGCGCGACATGTACCTGGACGAGGACGGCAACGTCACCGACAGGTCGGTGGTCGGCCACCTGGCCGCCGGCGTACCCGGGACGGTCGCTGGGTTGTGGGCGGCTCACCAGCGCTTCGGTTCGCTGGAGTGGGCCGAGCTCGTCGAGCCGTCCATCGGCCTCGCCAACGGATTCGAAGTCACCACGCGCCTGGTCTCCACTCTGGAAGCGGCCCGGAACGGCATACGGGCCTTCCCGGCGAGCGCCCGCGTCTTCCTGCCCGGCAACGAGGTTCCCCGGGTCGGCGATGCCTTTTCCCAGCCCGACCTGGCGGACGTGCTCACGCGTTTGCGCGATCAGGGACCCGACGACTTCTACCGGGGCGAGACCGCGGCGCTCATTGCCGCCGAGATGGAACGGGGCGGCGGCATCATGACCCTGGAGGACCTCGCCCGCTACGAGGCCGTGTGGCGCGATCCGGTCTCGTTCGTCTACCGCGGCCACACGATATACTCGATGCCGCCACCCTCGTCCGGCGGGGTGACCATGGCCGCCATCGCCAACCAGGTCGAACGCTGGGATCTCGCCGCGCTGGGGTGGAACGGCCCGGACGCGATCCACGTGATGGCCGAGGCCTTCAGACGCGCCTACGCCGACCGCAACGAATACCTCGCCGATCCGGACTTCGTGCAGATGCCTCTGACCGAACTCACGTCCCCGGAATACGCCGAGACCCGCGCCGCGACCATCTCCATGGAGCGGGCCACGCCGTCCGACCAGGTCCGCCCCGGCGTGGGAGCGTTCCTGGACGAGAGTCACACCACGCACTACTCGGTGGTCGACGGGGAGGGCAACGCGGTCGCGGTAACAACGAGCGTCAATTCGTGGTACGGCGGCAAGGTGGTGGTCGAGGGTGCGGGCTTTTTCCTGAACAACACCATGGACGACTTCTCCGCGAAGCCGGGCACCCCCAACCAGTTCGGCCTCGTGCAGGGGGAGCGCAACGCGGTCGCCTCCGAAAAGCGGATGCTCTCGGCGATGAGCCCTACAATCGTGGAAGACGCCGAGGGCGCGCTCTTTCTGGTCAGCGGCACTCCCGGCGGCGCCACCATCATCACCACGGTCCTGCAGACCATCTTCAACGTGGTCGATCACGGGATGAACGTGGTGCAGGCCGTACATGCCCCGCGCGTCCATCACCAGCACCTGCCGGACGCGATCATGTTCGAGCACGGCGGACTGCCGGAAAGCACGGTCCGGGCGCTCGAAGCCCGCGGTCACACGGTGCTTGAACGGGACCCCGGACCGCCCGACGCCTACTTCACGGGCGGGATGTCCGGCGACGTGCAACTGATCATGGTGATGCCCGATGGCACGCTGTCGGGCTGGTCGGACCCCCGCAGGGGCGGACTCGCGGTCGGCTACCCCGAATAGAGCGCTGCCGTGTCTGCGGGCAGCGGCACGGTGTCGTCCCGCATCACCGAATCCGGCAGCACGAGAGCCGGAGGCACAAGGACCGGCGCCCGCAATTCGACGACGATCAGGCTGCCGGCCATGATTTTCGCGGGTACCATCGTCACGGCCGCCCGCCGCCCCTCCGCGCGCCGGCGCTCGAAGTCCGCCGCCGGATCCAATACGACCAGCGCCTCGGCGACGGAGCCCTCAACCGGCCTTTCCCAGGTCCACGAGGACAGGGTTTCGAACGCGATCTCCAGGACCGGAGCCTCTCCGGCCCCTCCCGACCCGACCGACGCCAGGACGCGCCCCAGCATTCTGGTTCCGGCAGGAATGAGAATCGCCCCGTCCACGCCCGTCACATCCTCCCAGACCGTCGCGACAACGGGATCGTCCACCGAATGGTCGGCAGTCGAGATGTCCCCGTCACTGATGACGCTGATCCGGGTCCCGGCCGGGATGAGAACATCGGGTGGCGGCATGGCGACCGAGTCCGAGGCCTCCGGGACGTCGCCGGCCAGCGAGTCCGTATCCGCCGACATTGGAACCGTGTCCAGCGCCGGCTCGACGCGCGGATCCTCGGTGTCAGCCGGCGGCGACACGATGTCCGACTCCACTTCGTCCCCGCCCGCCCCGCCGGGCGCGGATACGCCTTCCGCCTCCCCAACGCTCTCCCCATCAGTCTCACCCGCCGAGTCCGCGTCCCCCCCACACGCCATGCAAAGCGGCAGCCACGCCGCAAGCAGCAGTCCCGGGAATCTCGCCAACCTCATCGCCATTCCCTTGTCCGGGATGTCTTCGGCCATTCGCTCACTACTCGCTCTCACGTGCTTTTCGTGCGCTAATATTAAGCCGGATACCCCGGAGCAGGCGGCCCCCGACCCGACATGAAGCAACTCAAGACCATTCTCCCGTACTTCCGGCCCTACCGCTGGCCGATGTTCTGGGGCCTGGTCCTGGTGATACTCGCCAACGGCTTCGCGCTGGCCAACCCCTACCTGCTCAAGCTGCCGATCGACGCCCTTACGGCGGACGCCGGCATCGACTCCGACGCCACCCGGCGAACCATTGTACACTACGCGCTCCTGATCGTGGGAGTGGCGTTGCTGGGCAACGCTGCCAGGTACGGGATGCGCGAAATCCTCAACGGACTGAGCCGCCGGGTCGAAGTCGATCTGCGAAACGACTTCCTGCGGCATCTCCTCCGCCTGGACGCCGGCTTCTACGGCGGCACCCGCACCGGCGACCTGATGAGCCTGGCCACCAACGACACGCTGGCCGTGCGGCAGGCCGTGGGGCCTGCCGTAATGTACACGGCAAACACCGTGGTCAACTTCGTCTTCGGGCTGGCCCTGATGATCTGGATCAGCCCCATGCTCACCCTCGTGTCCCTGGTGCCGATGGTGGTCCTGCCGCCAGTCGTGGCCTGGTTCGGGAAGACGATCCATAACCGCTTCGAGCGAATCCAGGAGCAGTTCGCGGCGATGTCCACGATGGTGCAGGAGAACCTGTCCGGCGTGCGCATCGTGCGCGCCTACGGGCAGGAGGAGCCGCAGGCACGCGAATTCGACGGGTTCAATCGCGACTACCTGCGCCGGAACATGCACCTTGCGTACGTGTCGGGCGCGTTTCACCCCATCATGGGACTCCTTACCGGCGCGGCGATGGTCGTCGTGCTCTGGTACGGGGGCGGCCAGGTGATGGCCGGCGTGATCACCACGGGCGACTTCGTGGCCTTCTCCTTCTACCTCGTGCTGCTCTCCTGGCCGATGATCGCGCTGGGATGGGTGGTCAACCTCTACCAGCGGGGGGCGGCGTCGATGGGCCGGATCAACCGCATCATGGCGATCGAGCCCTCCATCTCGGCCCCAGCCGCGCCGGCTGCTCCGCCGACGGGACCGGCGCCCATCGAGTTTCGGGACGTGTCGTTTCGCTATCCCGGCACCGAGCGCCTCGTCCTGCAGGACATCACCTTCACCGCCGAGCCCGGCCAGACCATCGCCATCGTCGGCCCGACCGCGTCCGGGAAGAGCACCCTCGTCTCGCTCATCTCCCGCATCCATGACCCCGCCTCGGGAGAGATCCTGCTCGATGGCGCGCCGCTGCCGGAGTACGATCCCGCCGACATCCGCGCACGCGTCGGCTTCGCACCCCAGGACAGCTTCCTGTTCTCGGCCCGCCTGGGGCGGAACATCGCGCTGGGAATCCCCCCGTCCAGGCCAACGGACGAGATCATGCGGCGCGTCCGCAGCGCTTCCGTTGCCGCCCACCTCCACGAGACCGTGACGGGATTCCCCAGCGGGTACCAGACCCGGCTGGGGGAGCGCGGCATCAACCTGTCGGGCGGCCAGAAGCAGCGCGCCACGCTGGCCCGCGCGCTTGCCATCGACCCTCCGGTTCTCGTGCTCGACGATGTGCTCAGCGCGGTGGACACGCAGACCGAGTCGCGCATCCTGCGTGGGCTGCGGGAGGAGCTCGAGGGCCGAACCGCGTTCATCATCTCCCACCGCGTGACCGCGGTGAAGGACGCCGACCTGATCCTGGTTCTCGACGACGGCCGCATCGTGGAGCGCGGCCGACACCGGCAGCTGCTGGCGGCGGGAGGAACCTACGCGACACTGCTCAGACGGCAGTTGCTCGAGCAGGCGGTGGCGGGGGCGGCGTAGCCGTCACCCTGGCCAGCCCGGACCGCTACCCGTACCAGGCCGGTTCGTTGCCAGCCTTCCACTTGATGTTGCACCCGACGCTCGGCACCTGGTCCCCGGCAGGCTCGCGGCCCGCCAACACGGCGTCGATGGCCGCGCACAGGTCGTCCCCCGACACGGTCACCCCCGACGAGGGCCGGCTGGAGTCGAACTGTCCCCGATACACCAGGCGGAGGTCCGCATCGAAGAGGAAGAAGTCGGGCGTGCACGCCGCCCGGTAGGCTTTCGCCACCTCCTGCGATTCGTCGAAGAGGTAGGGGAACGTGTACCCCCGCCGCCGCACCTCGTCCTTCATCCGCTGCGGGCTGTCGTCCGGGTAGTTCGCGACGTCGTTGGCGTTGATTCCCACGATCGCGACGCCCCGCGGTTCGTAGTCCGCGGCCACGGCGGCGAAGCGGTCCGCGATGTGTTTGACGAAGGGACAGTGGTTCGAAAGAAACGCGACGAGAAGGGCCCGCGAGCCTTCGAAGTCCGCGAGTGCCACGGAACGGCCGGTGGCCGGTTCGGGCAGCGAGAAGTCGGCGGCCCGGCTGCCGAGCTCGAGCATCGTGGAAGGGACAAGCGCCATTGGGGGATCTCCTGGGGGGTTGCCCGCGGACAGCTATATCCGCTCCAGCAGGAACTCGGGTGCGAAACGATTCAGCCAGGCCGCGAGCACGGTGAACGAGCCCGTCACCAGCAGGATGCCGAGCAGCACCAGGAGTGCCCCGGCCGCGGTTTGCACGGCGGGCAGGAAGCGGCGGAAGCGTGAGAACGCGGACAGAAACCGCTCCAGCGCGAGCGCGGCGACGATGAAGGGAATCGCAAGCCCCATCGAGTACACGAAGAGGAGCATCGTGCCTTGTCCCAGTTGCTCCTGCGATGCCGCCATCGTCAGCACGGCGCCGAGTACGGGACCGATACACGGGGTCCACCCCGCCCCGAATGCGAACCCTACGGCCAGCGTCCCCAGATACCCCGTGGGCTTGTCGGCAACGTGGACGCGCTTCTCGCGCATCAGCGGCGTCAACTTCAGGACGCCCATCAGGTGGAGTCCGAGAATGATGATGATGATCCCGCCGATCCGGGCGATCCAGTCGCTGTAGTAGTTGAGGAAACGCCCCATGAAAGAGGCTGAGGCGCCCAGCAACACGAAGATCAGGGTGAAGCCGGTCACGAACAGGGCCGAGTGCACCAGCACCCGGCGCCGGTCGACGCCCTGCTGCAGATCCTCGAGGGACATCCCTGTCACGAACGACAGGTAGCTCGGCACGAGCGGAAGCACGCAGGGCGACAGGAACGACAGGATTCCCGCGAGGAAGACGATGCCGATTCCGATGGATTCATTCATGAAGACAAACCTTTGCTCCAGTACCCGATCATCCTATAGATCAGTTTCGCCACGAGGAAGTCCGGGGCCGTGAGTCCGGGGATCGGCGCGTGCTCAACGACGTCGACCCCAACCACGCGGCGTTCAACGAAAACCCGGCGGAGGAACGCCATCGTCGGGTGCCAGCGTCCGCCGCCCGGTTCGGGTGTGCCCGTCGAGGGTACGAGGGACGGATCGAAGAAGTCCACGTCGAAGGTGATGTAGACAGGATCGTGCAACGCCTCCAGCGCTCGGTCCATCCAGTCGTGAGACTCCCCCGCCGGGTCCGCCATCTCCCCCGCGGTAATGACCGACACGTTGTCGCTGCTCCGTGCAAACCGCCATTCCTCGGCGCTGATCCCCCGGGCGCCCACGGTGACCAGATCCACGTCGTCGATCACCCGCTTCATGACGCAGGCGTGCGAAAGCGCGCTCCCGTCGAAGCGCTCGCGCAGATCGAGGTGAGCATCGAACTGCAGCACGGAGAGGCGTTCCCGCGACCGGCGCGCATGGACGCGGATGGCGGGCGCGGAGACGGAATGCTCGCCTCCGATCATAAGCACCCGGCGGCCGGCAGCCGCGTCGAGCACCCGACCGCACGCGTCTTCGAGCTCCGCCATCGCACGGGCCGCGTCGCCGCGCGCAAGCTCCAGCGCCGGGAAGGTATACACTCCTTCGCGCGAAGGGTCATGGTCCAACCGGTGGTCGAAGAGTTCGACATAGCGCGAGGCGTCGATGATTGCGCGGGGGCCGTGCCGCGTCCCGGAGGCCCAACTGGTGGTGGCCTCATAGGGCACGGGCAGAATCCAGGTGCGCGCGCCCCGCGGGGTGGCACCTTCCCCGTCAAGCCCCAGGAACACGCGTGGAAGCTCCCACGGAAGGCCGTCGAGACCGTTGGGCAGGTCGTGTATCGTCCGTGCGCCCGTGCGGGCGGCAGCTTCCGGGTCCCTGCGGTTGGGCATGGCCGGTTCGGGGTCAGGTCGTCTCGATTGGACAGGTGATGCCGCGGTACGGAACGTCTGCCCCCGACTCCTGGCTGGCCCGGCTCAGTCCGAAGATCACCAGTTTGTGGTGTGTCGGACGAAACCCGTGGCGAGCCGCCGTCTCCTCGACAATCCGCCTGACTTCCTCGCTGCGGAACTCGATGACTTCACCGCTCTCCGTGCACACCAGGTGGTGGTGGACCGGATCTCTCGACAGCCGGTGCTCGTAGCGCTTGAAGCCCTCTCCGAAGTCGTGCTCCTCCACGAGTTCGCTGCGGATCAGCAGGTCGAGTGTCCGGTAGATCGTGGCTTTGCCGAACCGCAGGCCATTCGATCGCAAAACAGCGTCCAGATCGTCCACCGACTGGTGCCGCGACGAGCCGAACACCGCCTTGGCGATCGCCAGGCGCTGCTGCGTCACGGGCAGTCCCTGCTCCCGGAGATACCGCGCGAAGATGCGCAGGTACGGCTCGACGTTGCGTGGACCCGCCTTCATCGCTTCATCCGGCTGCCCGGGGCCCCGCCACCGCCTCCTCGAAAAGGTCGCCGTCGAAGCCCGCCATCAGCGCCTCGAACGCCTCCGTCCCCCCGGCCACCTCCACCATGCGTGGACTGCCGAGCGGCCTCGGACCGCGCTTGACCACTCCCTCCATCACGCGGGACAGGCGGTCGGCCGGCGCGACGCCTTCGTCCAGCAGCCGCGAGTCCAGGTACAGACCCCTGCCGGTTCGCTGGGCCGAGTAGCGCGCCGTGACGAGTCGTCGCGCCTGGCTGCCGTCGAAACAGCTCGCGGCTACCAGCCCCCATTCGCGTCGTCCCCGCACCATGGGCGGAAAGATCCACAGCCGGTCGATCGCGGCCGGCCCCAGCCTGCGGCCCACTTCCCGGAGGGTTCGCGGGAGCGCCTCGGGGACGCCGGGCCCGGCATCCTCCGCATCTCCCCGGACATTGCTGTAGGGTGTTCTGGCCATGGTCCCATAAATCTACGGCCGGAGGCACGGCTCTAGAAGATTGACATGCCCCGTGCCGGCGCTTGCTCGTCCACAAGCCGCTCCACCCGGCGCAGGACGCGCGCGATCACCTCACCCAGCGGCCCCGTCACGACGGCCGCCGCCGCCCGCGCATGCCCTCCGCCACCGAACCCGGTCGCGACCGCCCCCACATCGATCGGGGGCACCGACCGCAGCGAGACCTTGATCCTGCCGTCGACCGTGGTTCGAAAGAGCATCGCCACCTGGACTCCGTCGATGTCGCGGGGCACGTCCACGAAACCCTCCAGGTCCTCGACCGTCGCTCCCACGCGGTCGTACGCGTCCTTCGGCACCGTCATCCACGCGATCCGGCCGTCCGCGTGCACCGTAAGCGTGGCCAGAGCCTCCCGCAGCAGTTCAAAGCGCCGCACGCGAAAGCGACCATAGACGGCCCGGAAGAGGGCTTCCGGCACGGCACCGAGTTCCACCAGCCGCGACGCCACGCGGAAGCAATCCCGATCCGTGTTCGAGAAGCGGAATCCGCCCGTATCCGTCATCACGGCCACGTACAGCGCGGGGGCGACCGCCTGGGGCCAGGGCCCGCCGGCCCGGTCGATGAGTTCGAAGACCAGGGCACCGGTGGCGCATGCCGACGTATCCCGAACGACGATGCCGTCGATCGGCCGGTCCGAAGGGGGATGATGGTCGATCACGACCTTGGGAAGGTGCCGGATCAGCGACTTGACCCTTCCGATGCGTGGCAGCTGGGCCGTGTCGAGCACGACCGCCACGTCGGCCTCACCGCAGTGCCTGGCCTCGCGGCCGCTCTTCGGCGGCAGTACCCACCCAGGGTCCGGGAGCAGGAAGCCGAAGCTCTCGGGGAAGGGCGTCGGATTCACGATCCACGCCTCGGCCCCGCGCTCCCTCAGGAACGCAGCGAGCGCCACCTCGGAGCCGGCGCCGTCACCATCCGCGTTTGCGTGCGTGGTGATCACGACCGACGAGGCCCGGTCCAGCCGCTCGAGCACTTCGTCGAATCGGCTGTTGCGTTCGGTCCGCCCGCGGCCCTCGTGAGTCTCCGTCATCGGCGTGCCCTACGCGACCGCAACCCCCGCAGCACCTCGGCGGCCGCGGCGGCCAACTCCGCCCGGCCTTCTCCGTTGGTCAGCACGATGTCGGCCTTCTGCCGCTTGGCCTCCGCCGGCTGCTGAGCGGCCATCACGGCTTCCGCCTCCTCACGCGTCATTCCCCTCGTCTCGACGATGCGCCGCCGCCTCACGTCCGGCGGTGCGTCCACGACGATGACAACGTCCACCTCGGCCTCGATCCCCGTCTCGAAAAGCAGCGGAATCTCCCAGACTACGAGGGGTGCGCCCTCCGCCCGCCGATCTTCGGTCCATTCGTCCCTGAGGCGCCTGACTTCGGGATGGACGATGGCCTCCAGACTCCGGAGCGCCTCTTCGTCGCGGAAGACCAGTCGGCGAACGGCCGCGCGGTCCAGCGAGCCATCCTCGTTCAAAACGGCCGTGCCAAAGAGGTCCACGATCTTCGCGAGCGCGTCGCTCCCCGGCTCCACCGCCGTCCGAGCCAGCCGGTCGGCCGATGCCACGGGTACTCCCGCGTCGCGCCACAGCTCCGCGACGGTCGACTTCCCCGCCGCCACATTCCCCGTCAGGCCGACGACCACCATGGTCACCCACCCGGTCCAAGGACCCAGGACACCCCGAAGGCGACCATCGTGTTGAATACGACATTCCCGCACAATACCGCGGTCATGACTCCGATCAACGAGTACCGCATGAACGCCATCGGGATCACGAGCAGTTCGTTCGGGAGCGGCACGAAGGCCGCGTAGAGGAACATCAGCCCCAGCGGCAGGAACCGATGGCGGGCGTGCAGCGCTTCGGCGCGTGCCCGGAAGTCCGCCAGCCGGTCATTCGCCAGCTCCCGGGTGGCATCGCCGATCAGGTATCCCAGCAAGTCGCCCAGGCTCATGCCCAGCGCGATCGTCGCCAGCGTGGGAACGGGCGCGAACCCGGATTCCATCAGGAACGGATAGAAGACCACCACCGGCACCGGCGCGACCAGGTTGAAGCCGCTGACCACTGAGACTCCCAGCAGCCCCCAGTAGCCCGCGGCGGCCACGACCTCGCGCAGCCCCGCCAGCTCACCCGCACGGAGGTTGACCCACGCAACCACGCCCACCAGCGCGGCGATCAGGAGAATCTTGACCCAAACCGGCACCAGGCCGCGCGGGCGCATGCGCCGCCGCATTTCTGCGGACCAGGTAACGAAGCGCTCGATCTCGTCGGCCGGCGGCACCGCCTCCGGGTCTCCGTACGCGGTTTCCAGCCGCCAGCGCATGTACGGCTTCGACGGAAGTGGCAGGAAGGGCGCCTTGCGATACCAGCCTCTGGGGCGAAACGCCCACGCGGCGGAGACCAGCGCGGGCCAGAGCCGCGGGCGCTTGAGCGCGATGAGGATGAACGGGCGGATCATTTGCGTGAAAAGCTCTCACCGACGGTGTCATGACACAACCAACGCCCCCGCAGTCCGTGGATAAAGCCACCCACGCCGGCGACTCGCCCCGCGCACGGCGCCCGCGTAACTTCGTTCGCATGACCAACCGCCTCGGCCGCGAGACCAGTCCGTACCTGCTGCAGCACGCCCACAACCCCGTCGACTGGTATCCATGGGGCGACGAGGCACTCGCGCTTGCCCGCGAGCACGACCGCCCGATCCTCCTGTCGATCGGCTATTCGGCCTGCCACTGGTGCCACGTCATGGAGCGCGAGTCGTTCGAAAATCCCGAGACCGCGCGCCTCATGAACCGGCATTTCGTCAACATCAAGGTGGATCGCGAGGAGCGCCCGGATGTGGATTCGATCTACATGCGCGCGGTCCAGGCCATGACGGGTCAGGGCGGGTGGCCGCTGACCGCCTTCCTCACGCCGGAGGGGGTTCCGTTCTACGGCGGCACCTACTTCCCCCCCGCACCTCGGCACGGCATGCCGTCCTTCCGCCAGGTGCTGCGTGCCGCCGCCGACGCCTACACGTCGCGCCGCGACGAGGTCGCCAGCCGCGGGGATCACCTGACCGAGATCCTGGCCCGCAGCGCAACCGAAGCGCAGCCGGCGTCCGGCCACTTCGACGCTCCGGACGGCAAGCTCTTCGCGCATGCGGTCTCCGCCGCGGGCAGCACGTTCGACCCCTCCAACGGCGGCTTCGGAGCCGCGCCCAAGTTCCCGCAACCGGTGTTTCTCGACTTCCTGCTACGCATCGGCGGACCACGGTCCCATGGGGTCTCCATGGCCACGCACACGCTCTCGCGCATGGCGGCCGGCGGCATCCGCGACCACGCCGGCGGAGGCTTCCACCGATACTCGGTCGATGCGCGCTGGCTGGTCCCCCATTTCGAAAAGATGCTGTACGACAACGCGCTCATCGCCCGGGCGGTGACGCGCGCGCATTTGCTGGGTGCCGAAGGGATGGGGCCGGTCGCCGAGGAGACGCTCGACTACGTGCTCGAAGACCTCGCGTCGCCCGACGGCGCATTCTGTTCCGCGCGCGACGCGGACTCCGAAGGGGAGGAGGGCGCGTTCTACCTGTGGACCCCCGCCCAGATCCGTGAAGCGCTCGAGCCCGATGCGGCTCGCCTGGTGTCGCGTGTCTACGACGTCAGCGAGGCCGGGAACTTCGAGGGACGCAACATCCTGCATCTGCCCCACGATCTCGAGGCCATCTCGCGGCAGGAAGGAATCCCGCGCGACGAATTGGACCGTCTGCTCCGGGAATCGCTCGACGTGCTCAAGGCACGCAGGAGCACGCGGCCCGAGCCCCTGCGCGACGAGAAGGTAATCACGTCCTGGAACGGCTTCACCATTCGCGCGCTGGCCGAGGCCGGGCCCGCGCTGGAGCGCGCCGACTACACGCGCGCGGCACAGCGGGCGGCCGAATTCCTGCTCGCGACCGTGCGCCGCGGGGACCGCCTGCAGCGCATCGTCGCGGCGGGCCGGGTGCACATCGACGGATTCCTGGAGGACTACGGCTCCCTCGGCAACGCCTGCCTGTCCCTCTACGAAGCAACCCTCGATCCGCGCTGGCTGGCGGAAGCGGACTGGATCACGGCCACCATGGTCACGCGCTTCTGGTCCGACACCGAAGGCCTCTTCTACGACGCGCCCGTGGACGAGGAGGGGCTGCTCGTGCGGCCCCGCGACATCATGGACAACGCCACGCCGTCCGGAAACTCGCTGGCGACCGAGTTGCTGGCCCGCTCGGCCGCGATCACCGGCAACACGCAGCACTCCGGGCTGGCCGCGAGGGTCCTGGCACGCGAGCGCGGGTTGATGGAGCGCTATCCCCCCGCGGCGGGACGTCTTCTCTCGACGGCCGTCATGTGCGAGACTCCGCGGTTGGAAATCGCGCTGGTGGGACCTTTAGAGCGCCTCGCCGGTATGCATGGCCGGGCTCACGCCGATCCCCATCCGAACCGGATCATCATCGGCGGCGACCCGTCCGACCTGCTGATCGCCCGGCTGCCCGCCATGGAGGGGCGTGCCGACAGGGCGGGTGAGGCCTTCGTCTGCCTCGGTAACACATGCCAGGAGCCAGCGGCCTCGGCGGAGGCACTGGACACCGCGCTGAAACAGGCCCAGTCTGTCAGCGCGGGCGGTTGAACTCCTAACCACTACTTTCGGGAGTACATGGCCACACTGGAGCACGAACTCGGCTCGGACATCGAATCCGACCTTCCCAGTCCGAATACGCTGTTGCGCTGGTACCGGACGATGGTCACGGCGCGCAACATCGACGATCGCGAGGCCATGCTCTACAAGCAGGGCAAGGTTTTCTTTCTGATTGCCGGCGCCGGTCACGAGGCGATTCAGGTGGCTCTCGCCGACTTCCTCCGACCCGGGTCGGACTGGTTCCTGCTCTATTACCGGGACCGGGCCCTCGCGCTCGCGCTGGGCGTGCCGCCGATGGAACAGCTGCTGCAGGGGATGGGAGCCGAGGCGGACCCGGCCAGCGGCGGACGCCAGATGCCGGCGCACTTCTCGGACGAGCGCTTCAACATCGTGTCGGCATCTTCACCCACGGGGACACAGTTCCTGCACGCGGTGGGGTGCGCGGAAGCGGGGCTCCGGGCGAGCCGCCTGCCGGAATTGCGGAACCACGTCGGGTCCTTTGCTGACGACGAGATCGTGCTCTGCACGGCGGGCGACGGCACCACCTCGCAGGGCGAGTTCTGGGAGGCGCTCAACACGGCGTGCAACCTCAAGCTGCCCATCCTGTTCCTCGTCGAGGACAACGAGTACGCAATCTCGGTCCCCGTGGAGGTTCAGACCGCCGGCGGCAACGTGTCGCGGCTGCTCACCGGCTTCCCCGATCTGAAGATCCTCGAGTGCGACGGGACCGACCTGCTCGAGAGCCACCGGGCCGCACGCGAAGCCGTGGCCTGGTGTCGGGACGGCCGCGGTCCGGCGCTGCTGCACGCCCACACGACCCGTCCGTATTCGCATTCCGGATCGGACGACGAGACGGCGTACCGGACTCCTGAAGAGCGGGAGGCTCAGGACCGCCGCGATCCGTTGCCGCAGGCACGCCGCCTTCTGATCGAAACGGGCGCGGCGACCCCGGAGGAACTGGACCGCATGGAGGCCGACGTCGGGGTGGCCGTGGCCGCGGCCGCGGACCAGGCCCTGGAACACCCGCAGCCTCCCGTGGACACGGCCGCCAAGTGGCTGTACTCCGAAACGGTCGATCCGACCGGCCGCGACTTCGACACCGAGGACCGTCCGGTCTTCGCCGACGACCGTCCGTTGACCATGGTCGACCTCCTGAACCGATGCCTCCGCTCCGAGATGGAGCGCGACCCGAGGATCATCGTCTTCGGCCAGGATGTCGCCGACGCCTCACGCGAACACGCTCTCGGCGAGGTGAAGGGCAAGGGCGGCGTCTTCAAGGTCACCCACGGATTGCAGTCGCGCTTCGGCAGCGACCGCGTCTACAACGCCCCTCTCGCCGAGGCGAACATCATCGGCCGGGCCATCGGCATGGCGGCCCGCGGGCTCAAGCCGGTCGCCGAGATCCAGTTCGTCGACTACATCTGGCCTGCATTCATGCAGATCCGCAATGAACTGGCGACGATGCGCTACCGGTCGGCCGGCAAGTGGGCGGCACCGGTCGTCGTGCGCACCACCTATGGCGGCTACATCAAGGGGGGGATGTACCACTCCCAGACCGCGCCGAGCCTGTTTGCGCACACCCACGGCCTCCGCGTCGTCCTTCCCTCGAACGCGCTCGACGCCAACGGTCTGCTGCGCACCGCGATCCGCTGTGACGACCCGGTCATGTTCCTCGAACACAAGCACCTGTACCGTCAGGTTCACAACAAGGGCGGCGACCCCGGCCCGGACTACATGATCCCGTTCGGAAAGGCCAAGGTCGTGCGCCGCGGCCGTGACCTGACCGTCGTCACGTGTGGCGCCCTCGTGAAGCGCACCATGGACGCCGCCCGCGTGGCCGAGCAGCGACACGGCGTGAGCACGGAGGTGATCGACCTGCGCTCCCTGTCCCCGCTTGACATGAAGACCATCGGCGACAGCGTTCGCCGGACCAACAAGGTGATGGTCGCGTACGAGGACGCCCTTTCGTGGGGGATCGGGTCGGAAATCGCCGCGCTGATCGCCGACGAGCTGTTCCCCTGGCTGGACGGACCGGTGCGCAGGGTGGCGGCGCTGGACACCTGGGTAGCGTTTTCGCCGCAGTTGGAAAAGGCCATCCTGCCCCAGGCCGACGACGTGCTGGAGGGGATTCTGGGGCTGGCGGGGTACTAGGGGTTCCCGACCCGCCGGGGTGCCCGGCTGCCGGACCGGACCTCACCGAACTGACGCGCGCAACCCCGGTCCGCGCTCAGAAGCGCGCGTTCAACAACGGGATCTTCCAGACCAGGCCCGATTGTCCTTGCGCTCTCGCGGCGAAGTCCCATACCGGCGTGGGCAACGGCGTGGACAGCGACCAGGCATCTTCCGCCCAGTTGACGAGCGCGCCCGCACCCAGGCCACCCGTTTCATAGGGATCATCCTCGACGTCTTCCCCCCGGGTCAGCACTCCACCCGCGATCAGTCCCGCGATGCTCCCCACGAGCGGAAACGCGATCGCCTGCTGCTCGTCATCGACCTCCGCGATCAGTGCGGTGCCCAGGCCCGCGAAACCTCCGATCACGCCGCCTAGACTGATCAAGCGCGTGCGTCCCCGGCTGAGGGGCAGGCGGCTTCCGGCGAGTGCGCCGGCCACCAGCCCCGCGTTCCCGGTGAGCATGGCCGCCGCAACCGTCGGATCCTCGCCGGCGTCCGCCAGGACCGAGGTCGCCACTCCGAACCACAGGCCCCAGAGGCTGCCCGCGGTCGCAGCGGTTGCCGTGCCGGGCGTGATTTCACTCCTTGAGGCCAGAACCCCGCCGAACGTGCCGATCGCCCCTCCCGCGATCATCGACCAGATCCTGTCCTCGACCCTGTCATCTTCGAGGTCCAGGACGATGGCCCAACCCGCTCCCTGAATGGCGCCCCAGGTGCCACCCCAGCTGATCGCGCGGGCCTGTCCCGGGGAGACCGGCCGCGAACGCACGAACTGGTGGGCCGCCAGGTATCCGGCCGGTCCGCCCAGAAGCAGTCCGGCCCCGTACGCTTCGGGGTCCTCGGATTCCAGCGCCAGCGGGATCGCCACACCCATCCAGAGCCCATAGGTGGTCGCCCAGACCCTGAGTTCGGTCTCGCCGCCCGCGGTCGTCCGTCCACCCAGCCGCGCCAGGGCCGACTCGGCGGCGGGTGTTCCCGGGTAGCGCTGGGCGATGTGGCGGTAGAGCGCCTCGGCAGCGGATCTCTGGTGGTCAGAATCACGGCAGGGAATCGGCTAACTACTTACAGGGCTGCACGATCTGCGTTTCTGCCGTTGGACTGGACACTACTGGACCGTGCCGCGAAAGCGGGAAAAACGGGTCTGAATGGCGAGACTCCGAAAGCGGCCCCATCCTCCTCCGGCAGGCTGACTAGGCCGCTTTGGCGGCTCCGACACAGGTTGAGGCGAGGGTCGATCTCCGTCCGAGAATACCGCGCCGCCGCCGCGCCACGGGGGACTCTGCCGCTTGAGAGTAGCCCGGCATCCCACCCTATCTGGGGCTCAGGCTGGCGCTACACGACTCGTTGGCCTTCACGCCATTGCGACTTGGACGCGAGAAGAAAGGGTGTCGTACAAACGCTGCATCGCGTTCGTGGCTCGACCAACCGCAGACGGCCAAGTATCGTCGTCCACCCACCCGCCCGGAACGGTGAAACTGATCCTCGACGCACGCTTGTCGTCGAGACGTTGCCAGTAGAGCGCATCTCCGAATTCCGCCTCGATGGCATCACGGTCTCCGTACAGGGCGTCGAACAGCCCCTTGCTCTCCTCGGCCTTCGGAGCGTCGATATACAGTTCCACGCGAGTCTCGTGTTGCAGGACCGAGTAATTCCACCAGTGCCCATGTCTCCGCGTGCCGACCCAGTTCATGCGGCTCGCCGAAACCCGGGCGTGCAGGTCGGAGACCTCCTTCGCATGTGCTAGGAGGACTTGCCAGAAGGCAAAGCACGCGCTGGCTCGATCCCGCCGACGGGTCGCGTTCGACACGTCCTTTCGATCGTCAACGATGAGTTCCGGCGTAGGTGGCGTCTCCCCTTCGAGATCGAGTCGTGACGGGTTCCACACCCACTCAGCGGTGCGAATGTAGAGTTCCTGTCGCTCCGCCAACTGCTCGGGACCGAATGATTCGTAGGCCCGGAACGGCAGACCCGTAAAGTCCAGAAGACGCTGGAATCCGGGCAGGTTCTTGTAGGCGAGCGGGTGAAGGCTCCGAGCGAGGAGGTTTTGGCTGTTGGATAGGTAGGCGTCCCTCTTGGCCTCGTAGGTGGCGTCACCTATGCTCTGATTCACGCCGCGCTGAAGGAGCAGCAAGCCCCCGAGCTTGTTGCGTTCGGTCTGGAAGTCGCTTGGGTGGGCGAACCAGTCGCTGAAGCGGTCGTAGTGATCCGCCCAGATGTGCTCAATCTCAAACGGTCTAGCCCGTCCTCTCGAAGTCAGGTCCTGAAAGCTCGACGATAGGCCGCACTGTACGTCTACCCAGTGTGACAGCCGAGCTAGGATGTGCCTCACCTGCCGGTAGTTCTGCTGGTGCAGCCGGAAGCGGGGCTCGCTGGCGAAGCGCTCCCGTTGCTCGTCGAGTTGCCCGAGGAGAAACGCCGACAGATCGCCAGAATCCTTCCCGCGCAGTTCTCTTGTCAGGGTGAACAGCGTGTACTTGACCGACGAGTAGCTGATGGTGCGAAAGTTCCAAACCCGCCGCGCCAGCCAGATGTCGAGGAAGTCCGCGACAAGCGCGACCTTCCGCCTGATCTCGTCGGCATCATCGTCCGGCGCGAGGGTGGCAAGCAGAGCTTGGGTCTGGAGGGTGAAACCTCTGTCCTCATTGTAGTAGACGGATTCCCAGTCGGGAGTCAGCGTGCCCGCGGCCTTGCGGATCTCGGCCGAGCGGCGCGCGTAGAAGTCGAGATCGCGGGACACGAAGCGGTAGAAGGCGTCGGACTCGGTAAGCCCCAGCCTTTGGCGCTGATCCCGGACCCAACGATGGAATTCCGAGCCGATCCGCTCGTAGTCGCGGTTCTCTGCTCCTTTCTTCCCGGCCCGGATAGTCTCGGCGTACCGCGCACGCAACCAGTTTTTGAAGAAGTCCACGTCCTCCTCATCGCCCAGTTCCTTCAGGCGTTGCATGTGGTCCTTCCAAGTCTGGTTCACCGCCTTCTGGTCGTTCTCTTGGCGGATGTTGGCCAGCAGGTACCCCTTGAGCATCTCCGGGAGGCTCAAGCTCAGGCCACGGTCGTTCATCGTCTCGAAGATCGTGTAGGCGTCCTCATCCGAGAATGCTTCGATCTCGACGAGGTGCACGTTGTACAGCAGCCAGTCCACGAAATTGGGAAGTGCGGACCCGGCTACCTCTTCGGGAAGGTGGTCCGCGATGTTGCCGTACCGGGCGACGATATTTCGGACGGATTCGCTCTCGCCGTTCACTTCGAGCGGCTTGCCGCCCATCAGCTTTTCCATCACCTCCGCCCGGTCGGGAACGTCAAGGTTGAAGCTCTTCCGACCGCGATAGTCAGAGTAGATGAGATGCTGAACCTCGACGGGCTTGTCGCGTCCCTCCTGAAGCCGATGGAGGTGGATGAGCAGGAGCGTCAGCGTCGTGAGGCGCTGTTGTCCGTCCACGATGAACCGCTGCCTGCGCTTGTGGCTGATGACGATGGAGCCGAGGAAGTAGTGGCCGTACCTCTCACCCTCGTGACGCGAATGACCAGGTTCGTACGAGTCGAGGAACTTGCCCGTAAGGTCGTCGATCAACTCGCGGACTTGGCGCTCCTTCCATGCGTACTCCCGCTGGTAGAAATCGATAGCGTACTTGGCCCTGTGGAGTAGGTCCCAGACGGTGCGAGCGCGTCCGTCGATGGTCTTGGGTCGGGCCTCGATGGGTGGGGTCACGCGGCAGCTCTCGCTGCGTCTTGGCCGATGGTCGGCTGCTGCGCGTCGCGGTCCACGATGGCCTTCTCTTCCTCCTTGCAGGTCTCCATCGTACCGGTGGATGTCCGTAGCTCGACCCGGTAGCCGATCGTAGCAGCGCTGTAGGTCTCGTTGTCGGGCATCTTCTTGGCTGTAGTCATTTCATCCATGCGTCGGGATCGCCGGGTGGAAGCAAGATAGGACATCTGCCGGGTTGGCGTCACCGGCCGAGCGGTTGCGGTCCCCGGGATAGCGCCCATGCGATGGCCGGACTTGGACGAGCATGGGAGGGGATACGGTGTATTGGACCGGATCGCCCAGCTTGCGCCGGCCGAGCTGGCTCTCGACACTGTTAGTGGCCGCGAGCCAGCACACGCCACGTTGAACGTTGGCGGCTGGCGAGGGGTTGTTGCACCCCCTTCGGCCCCAGCTTTTTCGGTCCGATGTCGGAGCATAGGACCGGGGCGGATGCAGCCTCCGTCTGAGCCGCCGCGAACCCGCGCGACGTGGTATCTTCCTTGAATTGCCGGACGGCAGCCTCACATGGAGGCTAGGCCGAATCGCTGGGAAGACACAATGGCCGGACCGAACAAGAAGCTGGTTGCCGCCGTGGAGACGTACTTCGCCGATCTTGGGCGCGTGCGCGCATCGGGCGGCGCGACGGCAGAGCGCTCGTACTATCCGGCGCTTGAGGGCTTGCTGCGCGCCGTCGGAGCCACGCTCAAGCCCAAGGTGTTCTGCGTTCAGGAACTGGCCGATCAGGGAGCCGGGCATCCCGACCTTGCCCTGTACACGGCGAGGCAGGTTCAGAAGGGCCGACCGAGGCCGGAGCAGGTTCCCGAGCGTGGCGTCGTCGAGGTCAAGGGCGTTGGCGACGATGCGTGGTTGACGGCGGGGTCCGGGCAGGTAAGCCGCTATTGGGGCCGTTACCGTCTGGTGCTCGTCACGAATCTACGGAACTTCGTCTTGGTGGGCGCGGACGC
Organism: Gemmatimonadota bacterium; assembly: GCA_028873815.1. Classification (GTDB taxonomy): domain Bacteria; phylum Gemmatimonadota; class Gemmatimonadetes; order Longimicrobiales; family Gaopeijiaceae; genus Bin94. Next base: position 25,348 of record JAPPNN010000006.1, read on the forward strand.
GGAGGGCAGCCCCGCCAAGCTCGAAACCTTCACGCTGGCCGAAGATGCCGAGGACTTCTGGCGCAACGTGGAGACACCCCGCGCCTTCGCCCGCGAGGTTGGCGCGGGTCTCGGTGAGTATCTCGCTCGGGTGCTCTCGCACCGGGCCGCCCTGGCCGAGCCGAAGGACTTGGCGTGGCTGCTGGCTTCCTACGCTCGCGACGGCTTGGCCCGAGTCGAGGCGGCGGGGAACGTTTCGTCCCTGCTGGCCGTCCGCTCGGCGATGGAGGATGCGCTCGGCATTCGCTTCGAGGGCGAGCGCGGGGAGCGGTTCTTCCGCTCAACCCTGATCCAGACTCTGTTCTACGGCATCTTCTCCGCATGGGTGCTGTGGTCCCGCCATGAGCAGAAGAAGAACGGACCGCTGTTCGAGGACCATTACAGTCCGCGTCGATTCCGTTGGCGCGAGGAGGTCTGGCACCTGCGGGCTCCGGTGCTGCGAGCCTTGTTCATGCAGTTGGCCGATCCGGGACGGTTGAAGCCACTTGGGCTGGTGGAAGTGCTGGACTGGACATCGGCCGCGCTCGACCGGGTGGACCGGACGGCATTCTTCTCGCGGTTCAACGAGGGCGAGGCGGTGCCCTACTTCTACGAGCCGTTCCTCGAAGCGTTCGACCCGGCGCTCCGCAAACAGTTGGGTGTGTGGTACACGCCGACCGAGGTGGTCCGCTACATGGTGGCCCGCGTGGACAAGGCGCTGAAGGACGATCTCGGGATACCGACCGGCCTCGCGGCCGAGAACGTCTATGTGTTGGACCCGTGCTGCGGAACAGGGGCCTATCTGGCGGAGGTGCTTCGCCGGATCGCAGGCAATCTCGGCGAGCATGGCCTCGGGGCGCTCGCTGGCGCGGCGGTCAGGAAGGCGGCAACCGAGCGGGTGTTCGGGTTCGAGATCATGCCCGCGCCGTTCGTGGTCGCACACTTGCAGGTCGGCCTCACGATGCAGAATCTGGGCGCGCCGCTGGCGGAGGACGGATCGGAGCGCGCCGGGGTGTTTCTCACCAACGCGCTGACCGGCTGGGAGCCGCGCACGACCAAGCCCTTGCCGTTCCCGGAACTTGAGGAGGAGCGCGACCTCGCCGAATCGGTGAAGCAGGACATCCCGATCCTCGTGATCCTCGGAAACCCGCCCTACAACGGGTTCGCGGGCGTGGCGGTGGACGAGGAACGCGAACTCTCGGTAGCCTACCGCACCACGAAGGAGGTGCGTAACCCGGAAGGCCAAGGCCTGAACGATCTATACGTCCGGTTCTTCGGAATGGCGGAGCGGCGCATCGCCGAGAAGACCGGACAGGGCGTGGTCTGCTTCATCTCCAACTACTCGTGGCTCGACGGGCTGTCCTTCACCGGGATGAGGGAGCGGTATCTCGAAGCGTTCGACGCGATCCGGATCGACTGTCTGAACGGTGACAAGTACAAGACGGGCAAGGTCGCGCCGGACGGCTCGCCCGACCCGAGCATCTTCTCGACGGACGGAGATCCGGTCGGCATCCAAGTGGGTACTGCCATAGCAACGCTGGTGCGCAAGGTGGACCACGAACCCGCAGGAGGGGTCGGGTTCCGGCACTTGTGGGGACAGGCCAAGCCAGCGGAGTTGACCGCCACGGCCGACGAGGAACCGGACGTGCTGTACTCCGAAGTCGCACCGCTGCTGCCGCTGGGCCTGCCGTTCGCGGAGACTGCGGTGAGTCCCGATTGGTTCGACTGGCCCGCGCTGCCCGACCTGTTCCCGGTCTCGTTTCCGGGCGTCAAGACGAGCCGCGACGGATTCTTGGTGGACACCGACCTCGACCGCCTCCGGGCGCGTGTCGACGAGTACTTCGACCCGGCCCGGAGCCACGAGGAGATTGCACGACGCCATCCGAAGGTCATGAAGTCCACGGCTCGTTTCGATGCCCGAGCCGTGCGCGACGCGCTGCTCAGGCGCGGCGGGCCGGACGAGTCCGGGTTCATCCGCTTCGCCTACCGTCCCTTCGACATCCGGTGGCTCTACTGGGAGAAGGACACGAAGCTGCTCGACGAGAGGCGTGCTCGCTACAGGCCCCATGTGTTCAAAGGGAACATGTGGCTATCCGCTGCCCAGCATCTGCGAAAGAGGGCAGATGAACCGCAGGCTTGTCGCACGAGCCATATCGGCTCGCTGCACTTGATCGAACGCACCGCGCTGATGTTTCCGGCATGGCTTCGCGAAGAAGGCTTGGGCGCGGCAACCGGCACCGAACGCCGTGCCAATCTCTCGGGAGCGGCGCAACGGTATCTTGTCCGCCTTGGTCTCGGTGTCGAGGACCTGTTCCACCATGTGCTCGCCACCCTTCACGATCCGGCGTATCGAGAAGCCAACGAGGGGGCGCTGCGCATGGAATGGCCGCGCATTCCGCTGCCCGGCTGGCCGGACGGAGAGTCCGACGGAGCGGCGGAAGCACTCGCTGGATCAGCGACCAGAGGCCGTATGATCGCCGCACTGCTTGATTCGGAACTGCCTGTATCAAGCGGGACCGGGACGCCCCTACGTCCCGAGATCGCGGTGCCGGACACCGCGACGGGACGCTACATGGCGGGCGAGGACTTCGCCGTGACTGCGGGCTGGGGCCACTTCGGTGCAGGCGACGCCGTGATGCCCGGGCGGGGCCGCATCGTCGAACGCGCCTATCGACCGGAGGAGCGCGCATCCTTGGCGGAACACGTTGCCGCCCTCGGTGAGACGACTTTCGATGTGTACCTGAACGGCGAAGCCTTCTGGCGCAACGTCCCCTTCGCCATCTGGGACTACAGGCTCGGGGGCTACCAAGTGCTCAAGAAGTGGTTGTCCTACCGGGAGCACGAGGTTCTGGGCAGGAAGCTGCGCGCCGAGGAAGTTCAGCACTTCACCGACACAGCACGGCGCATTGGCGCGCTGCTGCTGTTCGCGGATGCTGGCAATGGTGAAAGTGGGTCAGGTGCAGGCCCTTCGAGGGTTGAGCCAAGTCGCCGATCACACCGAAAACCACGGACCCACCTCTGACGCAGCTTGCCAAGCCTCCAGTAGCAAGTCTGCCACAGCGACCGCTCCAGATCGGCGTGCGACATCTCGGGGAGTCTCGCCCCGGTGGTTCCGAGCGTCCAAGTCGGCCCCGGCCTTGATCAGGATCTTGGCCAGCTCAACGTCCTTTTCTCCGCTGCCGATTTTCCTCAACTGGCGCAGATGCGATGCACTTGACGGGTTGTCCCGGATCGCGGCCGTCAAGTGCAGAGCTGTGTTTCCGTTTGAATCCCGAAGATCCAAACCGAAACCAAACATCCACTTGACCAGATGCGCTGCTACCTCCGGGGTCCCGAAGTTGCTTGACACCGCACGGTGAAGTGGGGTCTGTTTTTCCGCGTCTTGGGCATAGGCATCAGCCTCAGCCTCGATCAGGGCAAGCACCGCCTCTGGATGGTAGTTGTCAGCCGCGTAATGAAGCGGGGTTCGGTCATCTTGGTCCCGTGCGGCCATCTCCGCTCCCGCCGCCAGCAAGGCAAACACTGCCTCCCCGTTTCGCCCGTCGGCCATCGCCGCGTAGTGAAGTGGCGTTCGGCCAGTACCGTCTCGTCCGTCCACGGCGGCACCGTGCGCTATCAGGGGAGCTATGGCGGCCATATTCGGGCGCCAACGTAGCGCCCAGTGAAGGGGGGTCAACCCATTCTTGTCCCGCGCGTTCACGGTAGCTCCCTCCAGGACCAAGTCCTTTATGACCCTCGGGCTGTTGGGGTTTCCCTTCGCCGCCCAGTGTAATGGGGTCAGGCCATCTCTGTCCCGCGCGTTCACATCCGCGCCCGCTACGACCAAAGGACCAAGAACGCCGGCGACAGGCCAATATTCCGCGGCGCAATGAAGTGGAGTTCTACCGGCCCCATCCCGCGAATCCACATCCGCGCCCGCTTCGATCAAGGCCTCCAATATCAGTCCGGCCTTGTCCGACGACACCGCCTGGTGTACGAGGCTTGGGCTGCTGCCGTCATTCACTTCGGCACCAGCCTTCAACAGGGCGGTCACCGCATCTAGGCTCCCGGCTCTCACCGCCTGGGCAAGCCCCTCCGTCGCGGTCATCCGAACGGATTCCACAACGGAGTGAGATAGGTACTTGCCGTTACCCGCGTATTCCAGGTTCGGATCGTGATCGTCATCAGCAACGCGTCAATCCTCCGCCTCGGCGTGTTCGTCGGTAACCGTATGGTGTAGGATCGGTTCGAGTGTGTCCCCTACCTACGCCCTCATCTTACCGCGGTGGCCCATTGCGATGCCAACAGCACGCATCATCGCTCGAACCCACCCCCACCACGCTCGGGGCCTCGGGGCCGGGGCGGTCGCGGTACGACAATCCGAGTGATGGTCCGCTCGCGCTCCCGCTCCCGTGTCTGTTCGCGCTCCCTCTCTCTCATGGTCGCGCGCACCGACCATGCGCGCCGCTCCGCCTCGACCAGCCTGTTTCGGTAGAACTTGCCCCAGCCGCGCTCGATCTCCCGGGCTCGCTCGCCGTGCGCCTTGCCCAACTCGGCCCGCTCGTCCCTGTGATACCGGTCGAGATCCTCGCGCCAGCCCTCGACCAGATCCTGCCGGCCTCGGATCGCCCCGGCCAGTTCCCTGAGCGAACGATCGAGCCGCCAGATCCGGAGCCGCCCCAGCACGGTGCGGCTCTCCCGGTGGAGCCGCTGCCGCATCTCCTCCTGCCGCTTGTGCAGTTCGGCCCATTCCTTCCGCGCCCGGGCCTCAAGGTGCTGGAAGCTGTACTCGCGCCCGTCCGCGACCGTCTCCCAAGCCTCCGCCTCGCCATGCCGCCATGCCTCCAAGTCGACCTGATCCTCGCGGCGCGGCTTCCTGGCTCGCCGCGCCCGCCCGGGCTGCATCCCCTCTCGCCGGACGCGCGCCCAGTGGCGCGGCCGGTCCTCCGGGGGGCGAAGCACCTGCTGGCCCGCCCGACGCCGCTCGTTGTTCTCGACCCGCCGCTCGCACCGGATCCGGCCCTGCTCCCGCTCGTAGCCCTCGGCCCAGCGCGACAGCCGGAGCTTGCTGTTGTCCAGCGTCGCCGCCTTCCCGGTCTCTGGATCGACCCTGTTGGCGATCACGTGGACATGGGGATGCTCGGTGTCCTCATGGGCGACGATCAGCGCCTCGTGGCCCACCAGCCCCAGCGCCTCCAAGCTCTCGTCCACCGCCCGGCTCATCTCCCCCTTGCCGGGCGTCTCGTCCTGTGCCCAGCTGAGCGAGTAGTGAAGGACCGGCTTCGCCAGCTTGCGCCCCGTCCGCGCAACGCCCGCCAGCCGCTTGAGGTCGGGAGCCGCCTTTGCCGTCGCGGCCATCAGCCGCGCGGCCCGCTCCGGCCGGAACGTCGCGAGGTTCCGGGTGTCGG
>JAPPNN010000014.1 GCA_028873815.1 Gemmatimonadota bacterium
ACCGGCGACCCCCACCTTGGCAAGGTGGTGCTCTACCAACTGAGCTATTCCCGCAATTCGACCCCACCCGCGCCGCATCAATGCCCGCGGAACAGGGGAATAAACCCTAGGCGCGCCAGGTTGCGGTGTCAAGCCGCGGACAGGGGCCGAATGGACGGCCATCATCCCCGCCCGCATCGGGGCCGCCGGGGCCGTTCACACGTTCGCCGGGTGGGCGGGCCGCATTATCTTGTCTTCGCAACCCCTCGCGGAGTCGGCGCCCGGTCCACCGGGCCCACGACAACCCTGAAACAAGCCGTGCATCGAACCTCAACCCTCATCACGAATCTCCTGTGCGGACTCTGCGTCTGCGCGCCCGTTGCCGCCGCCGCACAGGAGCCCTTTTCGCCGCTGGTACCCCGGGGCACGGTGCGCCTGGGCCTGCGGGGGGACTACTATTCCTTTTCTTCGCGCTACGGCCTGTGGGGGAGCGGCTCCGCCGGGTTGGAGCAGCTGAGCGACGCTTTCTCCGGGCCGGCCGATGCGGGTGTGTTCCCCCAGCTGGAGCCGTTCGCGACGGCCCTGAGAAACGCCGCGGGCGAACCGTTCGCCGTCAGTCTCGGGGCGCTGGACGCGGTGATGGAGAAGGCGACGACTCGCGTGCCCGTGTCCCTGGACGTGGGGGTCTTCGACTGGCTGACCGTGGGTGCGGAGGTCCCGTTCGTCCGGAGCGACACCGAGTTCTCGCTGACGTTCGCCGCCGACTCTGCGAGTGCCGACGCCGGATTCAGTCCCGGGATGGCGGACCCCGGCCTGGTGAACGGCTTCCTTTCCAGCCTGCAGAACTCGATCACTAGGTACGATGCCTTTCGGGCATCCACATGCAGCTCCGATCCCAATTCGCCCGAGTGCCGCAACGCGACGGAGCTGGTCGCGGACGCGCGGATCTTCCGCAACTCGCTCGCGACGATGTACGGCACCATGTTCGCGCCCGTGGGCTGGTCGCCCGCCGGCGTGGCCCTGCAGGCCCGGCTGACGGCGCTGGCGGAAGCCTTCCAGGCCGCAGGCGTCACCGGGATGCCCGGATCCGTGCCGCTGGCGGCAGGTCCCCTGACCTTCGACGAGTTGCTGGGCCTGGTCATGGACCCCGCCTACGGCATCGCGGCCAGCTATCCGCTCGAGAACTGGCAGTCCCTCTGGGCACTGGGCGATATCGAGGCGCGGGTGGACGCGCGCCTGCTCGAATCCGGAGACCCGGAAGGGCCGACCCACGTCTTCGCCGGCGCGGGCGCGCTCGTCCGCCTCCCCACGGGACAGCAGGACGACCCCGCCAACTTCATCGACATCGGCAGCGGTGACGCGCAGATGGACATCGAGGCGCGGGCGTGGATGAACGGCCGCTGGCGCCGGGTGGGACTGTGGGCCGATCTCCGCTACGGTTTGCAGATGAAGGGGACCACGGAGCGGCGCGCCTTCGACCCCAACGTCACCTTCGCGCCGATGTCATCGCAGGTGCAGCTCGACTGGAATCCGGGCGGTTACCAGTTCCTGGAACTCTCGCCGTGGTACGAAGTGGCGCCGACGATGAGGCTGCTGGCGGGATACCGGTACTTCCGCAAGGGGATGGACGCGTTCGCGATCCGCGCGGCCCCGCCGCCGGACACCGTGCCGCCCGCGGGCATGGTCGTTTCCGCGTTCGCAACGGCGGACGCGCGGCTCACAGCCGTTCCGGACCCCGAAGCGCTGGTGCCCGAGAGCGGCGCCTCGTCCAGCCGGCTGATGCTGGGGCTCGTCTACAACCGGGATGTCGCCGTGGGCGACGGGGTGGCCGGCCGACCCCTCGAGATCCGCGCCGTGTACCGCCACGTGGTCGGGGGCAGCGGCGGGGACGTCCCGAACGCGCGCTCGTTCGAGGCCGGGTTCCGGTTCTTCGTGGGGTTGTGGGGGGGCTGACGGTCTACGCGGGCACGTCGGGCAGGGCTAGCTCCGGCGGCCATGGATTGCGTCAAACCACCCGCTTCGAATTCGAGGGATGCGGAGCTCCGGTCGCCGGCAGGCCGAAATACACGTCGTCAATAGCTTTTCGAACCCAGTGTTCCAGGGGAAGGACAGGCAGCTGACCTGCACTCCTGCCGACGAGCCGAGTCGTAAACCGGCTCCAGCCCGCCAGGTCGCTGAAACCGAGCCGGTCACAGACGGTTTCCATCCGGGCCCCTTCTTCGAGCAATGCGATCCCGTGGAGGAAGCGGATCCAGCGCAGCGCCCTGGAGAACGAATACCCAAAGCGGGCCCCTGCTTTCGAGAGATACGCGGGACGGCAGTTGATTCGCTCCGCTATGCCGATCACCGACCGCAGATACGGCTCGTTACGCGGATGCGATTGGCCGGTGCTCGAATCCTCGGGGCACAGGTCGCGGATGCCTCCCACGGCCTGAAAGGCTGCGAAACGCAGTCCGACGATTGCCATGGGCGGACCGGGGCACGCGTTCAGGAAGACCCGAACTGCTGCTCTGAAGCTCACTGATTCCTCCACACCGTTGCACTCTTGCCGACTCCGGTTTTATCGACCGGAATGGTTCTCCAGCGCGCTCCAATCGCCTCGGCAGATCCCTCGACCTCCCTCGGCTCGTCGCCGGATCCCGCTCTTCGGTACTGCGAAACATCCAGTGCGTCCTCTCCGTGAGCCCCACGCGACTACAAAATGCCACAATACACGGGCTCTAGTCCAGAAAATCGGCGACCCTATGCCCGCTACCAGGCAGGCCACGGCGCGAAGACGCCGAGGGCTTGCACCTGCCCGGCTACACGCTGGATTTCATCGTGCAACGAGCTCGGTCTCGGCGATCACCAGGGCGGCTGGTCCGTCCTTGAGTCCCTCCATGACCAGCCGGTCACCGTCGAAGAAACTGGCTCCGGTCCGCGGAATCCATTCCCATTGGCTGTCGTCCGGTTTCGTTACTGGAATTGCGCGCAGAGTGTTGAGGTCCAGGACGAGGCCCACGGTGTCGAGATAGGTGATCCGCACGAAAAGCCGACCGTCCTCCAACACCTGTAGCGAGCGCGCCAACTGGGATCCGAGAACTCTGGCTGCGCCTCCCAGCGCCTCAATCCGGTTGGCGTCGCGCTCCAAAAGGGATGTGCGCATGGGTTCAGGCAGATAGGCCAATCCCACCAGCCTTCCGACACCGTCATAGCTGGCAAGCACCAGTTGGCTACCATCCAGGACGTGCACTAGGCCATCGGGTGTAGTCGCCACCAAGTCGATGGGCAACTGGAATACGGCTGATTGGTCACGGAAACGCACGGGCACCTCGGCAAAGGCCGTCTGTCCAGACTCGGCCACACGAGCCAGGTAGTGGTCGGAGAACTCCATCCCCACGACGAGAAGGCCGAGCTCGGGATGCACCGTCGCATCGCTCAAGAAGCCCCCCACCTGGTGCACACGGACAAAATCGCCACGGGAAGTCAAATAGGTCACGCGCGCGTGGCTTTGGTCCACTACAGCAATCTGGTCCCCATTCCTGATCAGCACCCCCGGCAACTGGTATTCACCTGGGCCCTCCCCGTGCCTTCCCACCGTTCGCACGGGGTTGAGGTTCCGGTCCATGAAGACCATCCGCTGATTCAAGCCATCGGCGGCCACGTAACCTCCGTCGGCGTTCTCCACCACGGCCGTGACAGAGCCGAACAGCGCCCGCTCATCATCGATGTCCAACTGTGCGATCAAACCGCGAATGGTATACGCGGAGTCACTCTCCGTGAAAGACGCAACGTCGGCGACGGGAGCGGAAGACGGGGCATCGCACGCCGCCAGCACCAGGAACGGGAGTCCCGCGGTAGCAAGCAGGACTCCCGTCCGGGCACCCGCCCGCGCCCAGTGATTCATCAGGACGGTTGGCAAAGGGCTCATGTCAGCCTAGAAGCCGAACCATTCCACGTAGGTGTCGCACCGAATCCACTTCTGTGAGCCATCACTCATGTCGTAGACGCCCACGTTGGAGCTATAGCTCGCGCCACCGGTCACGCCGGCGCTGAACCCCAGTGAGACGGTGACTTTGCCGGATCCCCGGAGGGATCCGGATGCCGGATTCCCGGCACCGCCGGAAATGTAGGCCGCACAAGGCTCCTGTGCCCAACCAGATCGCGGCGCGATGATCGTGAACATCGCAACCAGGGCCAGCACCGCCACACCGGCCCGGATCCACAGCCCAACTCCCTGCACCGCACGCAACCGCTCGAAGTACGTCATCTTCCTCTTCTCCCCTGTCGGGATGGGTGTCGTCCAGCGGCCTTTCCGCCAGGCGCGCACCAAGATGAGTCCTTCGTTCCACTCCTTCCATGTCGTTTCCTGCCAAAAGGTTGTCCTCTCGACCCCTTCGTGCTCCGAAGACGCGACCGAAGGCCCACTGCCTTGATGGCGACCCCACGCTACACCACCCTGCCCAGCAGCTCTCGCGCGTGCTCCAGCGACGTACCGGATCCGGCGTCGCCACCCAGCATGCGGGCGACCTCGTGCACGCGCTCATCGCCCTCGAGCCGCCGCACCAGGCTCACCGCTGCACCATCCACTGCACCCTTCTCGACCACGAGGTGGTTGGAGGCGCGCGCCGCGACTCGCGCCAGATGCGTGACCACGAGCACCTGCCGTCCGCGGGACACCTCCGCCAGGCGGTCGGCTACGTTGGCCGCCACCATGCCCCCGATCCCGGCATCGACCTCGTCGAAGACAAGGGTGGGCAGATCGTCAATGTCCGAGAGCACGGACTTCAGCGCGAGCATGACCCGCGACAGCTCACCGCCGGACGCGACCTGCGAGAGTGGGCTCGGCGGGAAGCCCGGATTCATGCTGGCCATGAAACGGATGCGTTCGCGGCCCCTCGCCGAAGGGCCTGACAGCCCCTCGAACCGGACGTGAAAGCGCCCACCCTCCAATCCGAGCGCGGGGAAGATCTCTTCAGCCGCAACGGACAGACGTCCCGCGGCCTCCTCGCGTCGTTGCGACAGTTCCTCGGCATCGGCCTGCCAGGCCGCTTCTGCTTGCTCCAGTTCGTCCCGCAGGGCGCTCGCGTCCATGTCGGCCGTCTCGAGTTCGTCCAATTCGCTTCTCAGGCTCTCTCCCCGCTGGATCACCTCGTCCAGCGACGGGCCGTACTTGCGCTGCAGGCGTTGAATGAGGGCCTGGCGTCGGCGAATGCTCTCAAGCCGGGCCGGGTCGTGCTCGATTTCGGTTGAATAGCGGCCCAGTTCGGCGGCCGCGTCCGACACCTGGTGGTACGCGTCTTCGAGGGTGGACGCGTGGGACCCGAGCGAAGGGTCCTTCTCGCCGAGGCGCCGCAGGCGGGCCGCCGCATCCGCGAGGCGGTCGCTGACTGCGTCCTCCGCTGTGTGGAGCAGCTCGTGCAAGGCGTGACTCTCCCGCGCCAGTTCGTCCGCATGCCCCAGTCGGTTCGTCTCGACGCGCAGTTTCTCGTCCTCCCCCCCGTGGAGCTTCGCGCCGAGGATTTCACCGAGTTGGAAACGGATGAAGTCGGCGCGGCTCTCCAACTCCCGGCGGCGTTCCTCCAGCGCGGCAAGCCGCTTTCTCAGGCCGGCGGTCTGCCGGAAGCCCTCCCCCACGCGGTCCGCAACGTCGGTGCACCCCCCGAATGCGTCCAGTACCTGCTGCTGGAAATCGCCGGAGAGGAGCCGCTGATGCTCGTGCTGTCCGTGGATGTCGACCAGCAGAGATCCGATGCGGCGGAGCATTCCGGCGGTCGCGGGCGAGCCGTTGACCCAGCCCCGGCTTCGGCCCCCGGCGCGGACTTCACGGCGCAGCACCAGTTGGTCCTCGTCGGCCTCAATCCCCAGTTCAGCCAGCAACTCGGCGACGGGGCGCAGTCCACGCATGTCGACCACGCCTTCGACCAGGGCGCGCCCTTCGCCCGAACGCACGACGCCCGACGAGGCCCGGCCACCCAGCAGGATCGCCAGAGCGTCCACCACGATGGATTTGCCGGCCCCCGTTTCACCTGAGAGGACATTGAGTCCCGCTTGAAGAGGAACTTGCAAGTCCTTGAGGACAGCAAAGTTGTGTATTATGAGCTCAACGAACATGGGTCATGAACAATGGGACGGCGGGGTGGGCGGCGCCATGTTCGAACGGGACCAATCACCCCCCGTCGATCGGCCGGACGGCCCAACTCAGCTTCTGCCGCAGGGTGGTGAAGAAGGAGTGGCCGGGCAAACGGACCAAGGGGACCCGCGACGCCCCCATGCGCACCACCACGCGGTCGCTGTATCCGACCGGCCCTCCCTCCTGGCCGTCCACCGTCAGGAAGAGGGGTTCGCGGCGGTCCAGAGCGGTCACGGTGATCTCCTCGTCGCCCGGGACCACCAGGGGCCGGACCGCGAGGGTATGGGGAAGGATGGGCGTGACGAGGAAGCAGTTCAATTCGGGCACGATAATGGGACCGCCGGCGGACAGCGAATACGCCGTAGACCCGGTCGGCGTGGCCAGGATGACCCCGTCGCCCGAGAAGCTGCCGATCTCCTCGGGATCGTCCTCGGGACCCACCCACAGGTCGAGACGGATCACCTGGGCGGCACCGGCCTTGTGTACCACCACGTCGTTCAGAACGGTGAACGTGGCCCTGGCGATGCCTTCCGGCGAGCGCACCTCGGCCTCAAGCGTCCGCCGCTCCTCGATCGAGTATTCGCCGCTCAGCACACACCGCAGGCCCTCTTCGATCGCCTGGCCGGACACGGACGTCAGAAACCCCATGCTCCCCATGTTGATGCCCAGGACGGGGATCCCCCGGCCGAACACGGAGCGGGCGGCGCGCAGCAGGGTCCCGTCGCCACCGAGGGAGATGACCAGGTCGACGGGAGGATCGGTGACAGCGTCGTGCGGTTCCGCAGATACGACAAAATCGGACATATTTGCGACAATTTCGGCGGATTGGGCCGTGGAGGATCCCAGATTCGGTTCCAGAGACGCCGAAGCGCCGAATTCGGCCGCAACCCTTGCGACTTGTTCGTACGCGTCGCGGATGCCGGGGTCCGCGCCGTCCCTGCCCAGAATCGCGATATGCCGGAATGCCAAGGTCGTCACCGTTTGCGTTGAATCACGAAGCGCGCCAGCTGTCTGAGCCGGGGCGCGGTCAGGCCTACGTCGTCGAGCGCCGCCAGTCCGCGGGCGACGAGCTCCCCTGCCCGCCTGCGCGCGCCATCCACGCCCAACAGCCCAACATAGGTGGATTTCTCCATTTCCGCGTCGGAAGGGCGCTTCCCGAGCACTTCCGCCGACCCGGTGGCGTCGAGCACGTCGTCCATGACCTGGAACGCCAGTCCCAGCGCGCGGCCATAGTCGCCGATCGCGCGCAGTACCGGGTCCCCGGCACCCGCCGCCATCGCACCCATTTCGAGCGAGGCGGAGAGGAGCGCGCCGGTCTTAAGGCCGTGCAGAGCCGCTAACTCCTCTTCCGTCAGCGACCGTCCTTCCGAGAGCAGATCGAGCGCCTGGCCGCCGATCATTCCCCCGGCCCCGACCGCTTCGAGCATGTGGGCTGCGATTCCCCTGGCCGTAGACGCCGTACATCCGACCGCGCGAGCGCTGCGACTGGCCCACGCAGCGGCCCAGGGGATGAGGACGGCGCCCGCGTAGGTGGCCGTGTGCACGCCATGGACAACGTGGACGGTTGGTCTTCCCCGGCGCAGGGGTGCGTCGTCCATGGAGGGAAGATCGTCGTGGATCAGCGAATAGGCGTGGATCAGCTCTACCGAGACAGAGAGATCGTAGAGCGGATCCCCAGGCCGGCCTCCGGTCTCCTCGCAGGCGGTGGCCAGCAGGAGCGGCCGCAGGCGCTTCCCCCCGCTCATGACCCCGTCCTCGACCGCCGAAAGCAGTCCGGCAGGCACGACCGAGGCCATCTCATCCATGCAGCGCCGCATTGCGGCCTCGATGCGAAGTCTGCGGTCGTCCAGCCAGGCCGCGAAGGAGAGGTCAGTCGCGGTCCCCGTCATCGCGGTCTCCCTGGTCAGGGGCCTCGAACTCCCGAACCTCGTCCCCCTGGGCGCCGATCAGCTCTTCAACCTTGAGCTCCGCCGTCTCGAGAATCTGCTGCGCGCGCCGGAGGTGAGCCACTCCCTCTTCAAAAAGGGCGAGCGCCTCGTCCAGATCGACTGAATCGGAATCCAGCGCCGCGACGATCTCCTCGATGCGCCTCAGGCGGCGGTCCAGTCCCCCCTCAGCCGGCACGGTCAGCCCTTTCGGCCCTGCGGCCCCTCCCGGCCCGGCCGGGGGTCGCCTTCGGTTCGCCGCCTGCCGCTTCGGCCACCGTGCACGCCACCTCGCCGTCCACGACCCGCAGGCCGAAGTCCAGCGCCGGCGGGAAGTCCGCGGTCGTGCGCAGGAGCCTGCCCCGGTCGTCGAGCGGGACCGCGTAGCCGCGTGCGAGCGTAGACATGGGGGACAGTGCCTCCATGGCGGCGGCGCCGCGGGCGAGCCGGGCTCGATGGCGAGCAATTCGCTCCCGCATGATCCCGGCCAGGAGGGACCCCTCTCTCACAAGCCGATCCCGACAGGTCCCCACGCGCCGCCGGCCGCGCCGGTGAAGCAGGTCGCGCGCCTGATCGAGCCGCCAGCGCCGCGAGCGCGCCTGCCCGGCGAGCCCCTTTCCCAGCCTGGTCCCGAGGTTGTCCAGAGTGCGGACAACGGCCCGTCGATCCGGTACCACCGCCTCCGCCGCCGCGGACGGAGTGGCGGCGCGCACGTCGGCCACCAGGTCACAGATGGTGACATCCGTTTCGTGCCCGACACCCGAGACCACCGGCACCAGGCTCGAGGCGACGGCGCGCGCGACGGGCTCCTCGTTGAACCCCCATAGGTCCTCGATCGTCCCGCCTCCGCGAGCCACGACGATCACGTCCACGTCTCGCGACGCCAGAATGGAGACCGCCGCCGCGATCTCCTCGCCCGCCCCGCGGCCCTGTACGCGCGTACCCCGTACCAGAAGCCGCACCCACGGAGCCCGCCGCCGCGTGACCGCGATTACGTCTCGCAGGGCGGCGCCCGTCGGTGAAGTCACGATCCCCACCGTTCCCGGAAAGGGCGGCAGACCCCGCTTGCGGGCCGCGTCGGTCATTCCTTCGGCGTCCAGCCGCCTCTTCAGACGGTCGAACGCGAGCTTCCATATGCCGCCTTCGCTTTCGGCCTCCAGCTTCGCCGCCACGAGCTGATAGACGCCCCGCGCCTCGTACAGCGTGAACCCCCCGAAGACCCTCACCATCATGCCCTCGCGGGGGTCCGTGGGCAGTCGGGCGGCTTCCCGCCGAAACATGACGCAGCGGAGCTGGGCGGCATCGTCCTTCAGGGTGAAGTAGCAGTGCCCGGAGCGCTGCCGCCGGAAGTTCGTGACCTCGCCGGCCACCCAGAGTTGCGGGAGGCCCTGCTCCAGCTGCAGGCGCACGGCCCGGTTGACCTGGCGGACCGTCCAAACGCGGGGTGTGGGCATGCCCGAGGCCCGGAGCCCCTCGGATGGACCGGCCCCCGCGTCCGCGGCGGACGAGGGACCACCCGAGTGAGCGGGTGCGCGATCCGCAAACAGATCCAGCGTGCCGTCGCTCACCGCGCGCCGCTGTTCTGCCGGATCGCCGCTTCCACGGTATTCGCCAGCAGCATGGCGATCGTCATCGGGCCCACTCCGCCCGGCACCGGGGTGATCGCCGATGCGACCTCCCGCACGCCCTCGAAGTCGACATCTCCGACGACGCGATACCCGCGCTCCCGGGTCGGGTCATCCACGCGGTTGGTACCCACGTCGATCACGGTTACACCGGGCTTGACCATGTCCCGCGTGATGGTGTTGGGCCACCCGACCGCGGCAATCAGGATGTCGGCGGTGCGTGTCACGGCGCCGAGGTCGCCTGTACGGCTGTGGGCAACGGTCACCGTGGCGTTGCCCCCGGCCGCCTTGCGAAGCAGGAGCAGCGCCATCGGCTTGCCCACGATGTTCGAGCGCCCGACCACGACGGCGTGCTTGCCCGAGGGGTCCACCCCGCTGCGCACGAGCATCTCGATCACGCCCCGGGGCGTGCACGGCGCCAGGACGTTCGGGTCACCCGTCGAAAGGCGTCCCACATTGACGGGATGGAAGCCGTCGACGTCCTTGTCGGGATCGACGGCCAGGAGGACCTTGGACTCGTCGATCTGACGAGGCAGGGGCAGCTGCACGAGAATCCCGTGGATCGCGGGGTCGGCGTTGAGCGAGGCGATGAGGTCGAGGAGTTCGGCTTCCTCAACCGAGTCCGACAGCGTGATCTGACGCGAGTGAATGCCCGCCTCCGCTGCCGCCCTGTTCTTCATGCCCACGTACAGCCGGCTGGCCGGATCGTCGCCCGCCAACACGGTCGCCAGCCCGGGCACCAGCCCTTCCCTTGCCAGCGCCGAGACCTGCTCGTTCAACTCATCCCGGATCGTCCCGGCAATTTCCTTACCTGAAATGATCTTGGCCGACATGAATCTCCAGTTCCGCGGTTGCGTGTGGTGACTAGAGGCCCGAACAGGGGGTCGCGGGCCCCGAACATTGAAAGGTGTTCCAGCTAGCGCGCGAAGTCGATGGCACGGGTCTCGCGAATCACGACGACCTTGATCTGGCCCGGGTACTGCAGCTCGCCTTCGATCTTGCGGGCCACCGCCTCCGAAATGCGTGCCATGGCTTCGTCGGATACCCGTTCCGGCTCCACCATGACCCTCAGCTCGCGTCCCGCCTGAATCGCGAAGCATCGCTCGACTCCAGGGTGTTCGGTCGCGATCTCCTCGAGCTTCTCGAGTCGCTTGACGTACCCTTCGAACATCTCCCGGCGCGCGCCCGGGCGGGCGCCGCTGATCGCGTCGGCGGCGGTCACCAGCCAGGCTTCGGCATAGCGGTGCGGCTCTTCGTCGTGGTGTGCCTTGATCGCGTTCAATACGATGTCCGGCTCCTTGAATCGCTTGCAGAGCCGGTACCCGAGTTCCACGTGGGTCAGCTCCTGCTCGTGCGTCTGCCCCTTGCCGACGTCGTGAAGCAGTCCGGCCCGCCGGGTCGCCTGCACGTCGAGGCCCATCTCGGCCGCCATGTTCCCCGCCAGCAGCGCAACTTCCCTGGCGTGGGCCAGCTGGTTCTGGCCGTACGAGGTGCGGAACTTCAGGCGCCCGAGCACCTTGACGATCTCGGGGTGCACGCTGTGGATTCCCAGCCCGTAGAGCACCTCCTCGGCCGCCTCCCGCATCTCGGCCTCGACCTCCTTCTCGCTCTTCGCGACGGTCTCCTCGATCCTCGCCGGATGAATGCGGCCGTCCTCGATCAGCTTCGCGAGCGCGACGCGGGCGACTTCGCGCCGCACGGGGTTGTAGCCCGACAGGACGACCGCTTCGGGAGTATCGTCGATGATCACATCGATCCCGGTGGCCTGCTCGAACGCGCGAATGTTGCGTCCTTCCCGGCCGATGATCCGCCCCTTCATTTCGTCGGACGGAAGCTGTACGACGGAGACGGTGAGCTGCGCGGTCTCGTCGGCCGCCATGCGCTGGATGGCCATCGCGACCAGACGCTTCGCCTCGCGGTCCGCCGTCCGCTGCGCCTCGTCGCGAATCTCGCGAACCCGGTTGGCGGCTTCGGCGCGCGCCTCGTCCTTGATCTCGGCGACGAGTTCGCTCCTGGCCTCGTCGGCGGTGACCCCTGCGAGCGCTTCCAGCCGGGTCCGCGTCTCGGCCAGGGTGCGCTCGACTTCCGCTCCCCTCCCGGCGACCTCGGACTCCTTCCCCTTCAGCCCCGCTTCCCGCTCCTCCAGCGCATCGGCACGGCGGTCAAGGAGATCGGACTTGCGGTCGACGGCCTCGGCACGGTTGAGCAACCTGCGCTCACCCCGCTCGACATCCTCACGGCGCCGGCTCTCTTCGGACTCCCAGGTCTCCCGGAGCCGGTACACGTCCTCCTTGGCCTGCAACTCGGCGGCACGGCGCACGTTGTCAGCATCTTGTTCTGCCCGCTTGCGGATCAGCGACGCCTCGTCCCGTGCCGCTTCCTTCTCTTCAAGCTGCCGCGCGCGCTCCCGGTTCCTCCCAAGGAAGTACCCGAGGATTGCCGCGACAACCGCGCCGACCGCCAGGGACACACCCAGCGGATCCATGTATTTTCTCCAAGGCCGAACCGTCGTCCGGCCGCGTGATTCGACAAGGTAAACACGGCGGGGGATCCGGCCGCGGACTTCCTTGATTGCGCCTACAGTATTCCCGTACCGACCGGGGCGCAAGCACCGCCCAGACGCCCCGCAGCCCTCCGTACGACGCGCGGCTTCTCAGCGGGTTGTCAGCGAATCTCCGGACCTCCCGTCCGGTTGTCTGGCACGAAGCGGTCACGATAGGGCATCTCGACCGCCGCGAGCGACGCGGCATCCATCACTGCGTCCGCCGGCACCAGACCCCCCAGATGCAGTACGTAGGCGACCACGGCATAGACATCGTCGTCGCTCAGGATGCCGGGGGTGGTCTGTGGCATCGCCTTGCGCGTGTAGTCGTAGAGGGTCGTGGCGTAGGGCCAGTAACCACCCACGGTGCGACCGGTGGGCCACTGCTCCCAGGGACCCGGGCTGACCAGCCGGTCATTGGGGCCCTCGGTGCCGGTTGGGCCGTGGCACTGGAGACAGTGGAGTTCGTAGACCGCCTGTCCCTCGGCGACCGAACCGCTGCCGGGCGGCAGCCCCTCGCCATCCGGCTTGACGTCGATGTCCCACAGGGCCACACGGTCCTCGGTGGCCGGGGTGCCGAAGCCGAAACGGCCGGGAGCATGCCCGGGCAGCGCGGCGTGCCAGTCGCCGCCGTCGTCTGCCATTACCTGGCCAGGGGGCGTCCCGTCCACCACGGCCCCGGGTGAGGGCTCCTCCGGCGCGCACGCGGCCAGAAGCAGCGCGGTCGCCGCGCCCGCCCACCGCGACACCCCGCCGCCGGGCGTCACAGCAAGTCCCCCAGACCGAACGTGACCACGCCGTCCGAAGCGACCTTCCAGGCGCGCTGATGATTGTGGTGGTAGGCCGTGCCCTCTCCTCGCGCGTCCCAGAGTTGCTGAACCGTGGGCTGCACGTAGCCGGTTTCGTCCGTCGCACGGCTGAGGATCACGGTCTCGCGCCCGTCCCAGTTCCAGAGGTGCCGGAAGCGGACGGTGGACTTGGACAGCACGGGCGGCTGCAGGACGGCGTCGGACCACGACCGCCCGCCGTCCGTGCTGACTTCGACCCGGGTGATCCTGCCCCGTCCCGTCCAGGCCAGCCCTTCGATCTCCCACCAGCCGCGCTCGGGCAGGACGTAGGGATACGATGGGAAGGTGATGAGCGATTTCGCGTCCATGACGAAGCTGAATATCCGCGACGTGCCGTCCTTGAGCGGATCGGTATACCGCGACGTCTCGTCCCGGGTCATGGTCGGCCGATCCGAGACCTCGATCCGTCTCAGCCACTTGACCTGGGCGTTGCCCTCCCACCCGGGCAGCAGCAGCCGCACGGGGTATCCCTGCTCGGGACGAATCGCCTCGCCGTTCTGCCCGTAGGCCAGCATGGAATCGTCCATCGCCTTGTCCAGCGGGACGCTCCGCGACATGACCGCGGCGTCGCGACCCTCGGCGAGGATCCAGCTGGCTCCCGGCCGCACGCCCACTTCGCGGAGGATGGTCGAGAGCATGACGCCGGTCCACTCGCTGGTGCTGAGCAGTCCGTCCAGCTGCTGCGGGGATATGGCCGTGGGCATGCGGCTGCGGTTGTACGCACCGCCACCGTTGCCGGAACACTCGATGAAGCAGATGCGGGACGTCTGCGGATACCGTCTCAGGTCGGCCATCCGGAACACCATCGGCCGCTCGACCATGCCGTGCACGAGGACCTCGTGTTCCTCCGCGACGATGTCGGGAACACCCGCGTGGTGGCGCTCGAAGTGCAGATCCGACGGGGTGATCGTGCCCTGCAGGTCCTGAAGCGGCGTGCGCGACGAACTCGACAGGGCGAGGGTGCGCAAGAGGCGCCGGGGCTGTTCGCCCGGGGCGCGCGTCCCCAACTCGGAGACGAACCGCCCGGGGACCCTGGTGGGGTCGGCGGCCGATGGGGCGGCCTGCGGCGGCGGGACCGGCATCGGAGCCAGAGGCGGCTCCGCCTTGAGCGCGTCCCAGCGCGTCATCACGAGCCCGGAGGCGGCCGTTCCGGAGGCGGCAAGCCAGGCGCGGCGGGAAAGGCGGGTGTGCTCGGTGTCGGGCATCTGCTCGATCCTTCCGTGTCTGCTACTCTGTCAGTGCGTTCTCGATTCTCCCCGCCAGGACCGTTGCACGGGCGCGGGTCCGGGCCTCCTGCCGAAACAGCTCGTCGGCAAGCGCAAGCGCGGCCAGAATCGCGGTCTTCTTCGCGTCCAGCCCGGTCTCTCCGCCGATTTCGCGCATGCGCTCGTCCACCAGTGCGGCGCAGCGGCGCGCATACTCCTCGTCCGCGTCCGTGCGCAGCGTGTACGTCTCTCCCGCGATCCGAACCTGGATCGCCTTGCGGGACCCGCCGCTCGACCCGCTCATCGACGCTCCTCCAGGAAGCGGATGCTGGCCAGGATGCGGTCCACACCCTCGCGTCCCTGCTCGATCCGGGCACGCAGACCCTCGTTCTCGGCCTCGAGCTCTGCAACGCGGCTCGCGAGCGCGCCGGGATCCTCCCGCCCGTCCACGAACTGGCGCAGCAGCTGCTCATTGCGCTCCGCGCGCGCTTCCGCCTGGGCGGCACGCTCCCGGACCGCGCGGAGCTCGTCGACCGCGCGCTCCACCGCCGTCTCCAGCGGGGTCAGGGCCGGCACGTGGGATGCGGCCGAACGCTCACCTTCTCGGTTCGACACCGGTCTTCTCCTTTACTGTTCTGACCACGCGACGGCAGGTCTTGTCCACTTCCCTGTCCGTCAGGGTCCGTCCCCGGGCGCGGAAGCGCAAGCGCAGAGCCACGGAGCGCGTGCCCGCAGGCAGGTCTTCTCCCTCGTAGACATCGAAGACATCCCCGGTCTCCAGCAGGCGGCCCGCGGCCCTTCTCGCGGTGTCGAGCACCTCGCCGGCAGCGGTGCCGGCCGGAACCAGAAACGCCATATCCCGCTGGACCGCGGGTTGATCGGGCAGGTCCCGCGCGGTCACGTCGGGTTGGGGAGCGGGTACGGCCGGGAGCACGACTTCCCCACCCACCACCGCGCCCGCCCAGCGGGGGAGGTCCAGCAGTTCCGGTCGTACCTGGCCACCCCACCCCACCACTTCGCCGGCACCGGAGACGAGCTCGTAGCACCTCCCCGGCACAAAAAGCTGCTGCGCCCGCCCGCCTGCCGGTCCGTCCGCACGCCCGCCCGCCGGCACGACCGCGGCATCCGGACAGGCCTCGCGCGCGATCAATCCCAGCACTCCGGCCACATCGTGGACGTCGAAGGGCTCGGCCGGGGAAGACCAGTGGGGGGGCGTGCGCCCGCCCGTGAGTACCACCGCAACGCGCGACGACTCGAAGGGAGGGCCGTCCCCGGAAAGCGCGAAAGCCGTCCCGATCTCGAAAAGGCGCACGTCGCGCACGCCCCGGGACATGTTCCGCTCCACGTGTGTGAGCAGCCCCGGGAGACGATCCCGGCGCAGGTGGCCTTCGTCCCGTGACATCGGATTGAGGAGCGCAACGTCCCCATGCTCCTTCGGTCCGAGCGCGGGAGTCTGCGCCTCGCTGATCCCGTTCGCGGCAAGCAGGCCGCGCAGCCGGTCCTCGAGCTGGAAGAGCGGATGATCGGGGACGGTCCCGGCCCGTGCCGCGGACATCACCTCCGGGAACGCGTCGTAGCCGTGCGTGCGGGCCACCTCCTCGATCAGATCCACTTCGCGCAGCGTATCGTAGGTGCGATGACCGGGCACCGTCACGTCGAGCCGGTCCGCGCCCGCCGCCTCGACCGCGTAGCCCAGGGGGACCAGGAGCTTCGAGATCGCGTCCGGCGTGAAATCCACGCCGAGCACGTGGCTGGCGCGCGGCGGTCGCAAACGCACGACCGGGGGCGCCCAGGGCCGGGGGTGGGCATCGATGATCTCCCCGTCGAGCGTCCCGCCCGCGGTCGTGAGAATCAGCGACACGGCCCTCAGCACCGCGGCCTCCATCGCGGCCGGATCGACGCCGCGCTCGAAGCGGTAGCTCGCGTCGGTCGACATCGCCAGCGCCCGGCGTGTCGCGCGCACCTGCCGCGGCTCGAAAAGCGCACATTCGAGCAGGATGTCCGTGGACTGCCCGGACACCTCGGAGTCACGGCCGCCCATCACACCGGCGATCGCGACGGGCTGGACGGCGTCGCGAATCATGAGCATGTCGGGGGTGATCGCCCGCGGCTCGTCGTCCAGCGTCACCAGCGATTCCCCGGGGCGGGCACGCCCGACTACGATGGTGGCATCGGTCAGCTTCTCCAGGTCGAACGCATGGAGGGGCTGGCCCAGTTC
The DNA here is from genome assembly GCA_028873815.1 of Gemmatimonadota bacterium. Classification (GTDB taxonomy): domain Bacteria; phylum Gemmatimonadota; class Gemmatimonadetes; order Longimicrobiales; family Gaopeijiaceae; genus Bin94. The sequence continues at coordinate 16,455 of JAPPNN010000014.1, forward strand.
CAGCATGACGTAGTTCGTCGCGTCGACGACGTTGTTGATGGGACGAGCACCGGCCGCGCGGAGGCGGTCGGCAAGCCAGCGCGGGGACGGACCGATCGTCACGCCGCGTATGACGGCACCCAGATACCGGGAACACAGATCCGGGTCCTCGATATGGATGCGGCACCCGGCCGAAGAGGCTTCACCAGCGCCGCGCGCGAACGAGGCCGCCAACTCGCCCCGACCGCCGGGGAACAGCGGCAGCGCGATCCCGGCCTGGCCCTCCGGATGCAGTTCCCGTGCAACTCCCACGTGCGACAGCAGGTCCCCCCGGTTCGGCGTGACTTCGACGTCCATGCGGACATCGTCGAGCCCGACCGAAGCCGCGAAGGGCGCACCGACCTCGTACTGCCCCTCGAGCAACATGATCCCCGCGTGGTCCTCGCCCAATTCGAGCTCGCGCTCGGAGCAGAGCATCCCCTCGCTGTAGGACCCGCGGATCTTGCGCTTCCCGATACGGAAACCGCCGGGCAGAACCGCACCCACCGGGGCGAAGGGATAGTACGCCCCGACCCGCACCACCGGAGCACCACAGACCACGGGGACCTCTCCGTCGGGCCCGGCCACCCGGCACAACGTCAGCCGGTCCGCGTTCGGGTGCGGGCCAGCTTCCAGCACACGGCCGATCACGACGTCCTTCAGTCCCTCGGCCAGATCGACCCACTCCTCCACAGGGGCCCCCCGCAGCGCGAGCCGCTCCATCGCCTCGGCCGCATCGAGTCCAATCCCGGGGGCCACGTCGCGGATCCAGCGGTACGAAACCTTCACCGGCATGCCCTACCGACCGCGGCACGCGAAACCGGTCCACCGCCGGCGCCACGGGGGGCCATCGCCGCCGCCCTCATCTGAACTGCCCCAGAAAACGCATGTCGTTCTCGTAGAAGAGCCTGAGGTCCCGCACCCCGTGCCGCAGGAGCGCAACCCGGGCGGGGCCCATCCCGAACGCCCAGCCCGTGTACTGCTCCGAGTCGTACCCCACGTTGTCCAGCACCGCGGGGTCGACCATGCCGGCACCCATGATCTCGATCCAGTCGGTCTCCTCTTCCCGCCCGTCCTCGCGCACGATGATTCTCTTGACGTCCACCTCCGCCGAGGGCTCGGTGAAGGGGAAGAACGACGGGCGAAACCGCACGCGGGTGCCCGGTCCCCAGAAGCGCCGCGCGAACTCGGCCAGGGTGGCCTTGAAGTCCACGAACGTCACGCCTTCGTCCACCACCAGCCCCTCGATCTGCGCGAAGGCGGGCGTATGGGTCGCATCGTATGTGTCCCTGCGGTAGACCATGCCCGGCGCAACAATGCGGATCGGAGGCGGGTACTGCTCCATGGTGCGGATCTGTACCGGAGAGGTGTGGCTTCTGAGCAGCAGGCCCGGCGCCAGGTAGAGCGTGTCCTGCTCGTCCGCGGCGGGATGATCGAGGGGCGTGTTGAGGGCCACGAAGTTGTACCACTCCGTGTCGACCTCGGGGCCGCGGGCACGCGTGAACCCCAGGCTGCGGAAGATCGACCAGATGTCGTCGACGGCCCGGGTGACGGGATGAATGGTGCCCTGCCAGGCGGTCCGCGCGGGCAGCGTCAGGTCCGGCTCGTCCTCGCTGGACGCGCCATCCCGGGACAGCGCCGCCCGCCTTTCCTCCAGGGCCCGGTCGAGGGCGCCCTTCACCCGATTGGCCTCGGCGCCCGCGGCCGGCCTCTCCTCGGGGCTCAGTCCTCCCAGGCGCCTGAGGCACCGGGACACCAGACCATCCCTGCGGCCCAGATAGCGGACGCGAATCTCCTCCAGTTCACGCGGATCGCGGGCCGCCCGGACCTCCGCAAGGGCGTCCGCCTCCAGCCTCCTCAGGTCCTCGATCACGAATCCGCGCGCAGCCGGAAGCACCCGCGGGATCCGTCCCCCGCGGGGCTCTGTCGCCGCCTTGCCCTACCGGTTGAGGGCCGACTTCGCCCGGTCCGCGAGCGACGCAAAGGCGTCCGGACTCCGAATCGCGAGGTCGGCGAGCGCCTTCCGATCCAGCTCGACGCCGGCCCGCCGCAATCCGTTCATGAACCGGGAATAGGACAGGTCGTTCTGGCGGGCGGCGGCGTTGATCCGGGTGATCCACAGGCGGCGGAAGTTCCGCTTCTTCTTCTTCCGGTCCCGGTAGGCGTGCTCCCACCCCTTCTCGACGGCATCCTTGGCCGTCCGGTACAGGTTCTTGCGTCCCCCGAAGTAGCCCTTCGCAGTCCCGAGGATCTTCTTCTTTCGCCTATTCCGTGCGACGGCGCGAGTCGAACGCGGCATCGGTCTATTCTCCTGGCATTTACAACTGTGTTTCTATGTTCCCGGAAGCATCCGGCGGATCCGCCCGGCATCGGCCTTCGACGCCGTGGTCTTGCTACGAAGCCTGCGTTTGCGCTTCCGCTTCTTCTTCGTGAGGATGTGCGACTTGTAGGCCCGCATCCTGGCCAGCTTCCCCGACCCCGTCCTACGGATCCGCTTCGCGGCACCCCGGTTTGACTTCATTTTCGGCATGGGTTTCTCCTGAATTCTCGTCGTGGTTGGTGCAGGAAGGGCAGTCCCGTACCGCCCGCACCCCTATTTCACCGGGGTGAGGATCATCGACATCTGACGACCCTCGAAGTTCGGATACTGTTCGATCTTGCCGAGTTCGCCGAGATCCTCCGTAAGGCGGAGCAACACCTGGCGCCCCAGCTCGGGATGCGTGATCTGTCTGCCGCGGAACATCATGGTCAGCTTGACCTTGTTCCCCTCCTCAAGAAAGCGCCGCGCGTGGCGGAGCTTGAATTCGTAGTCGTGGTCTTCGATCCCGGGCCGGAATTTCACTTCCTTGATCTGGGTCGTGTGCTGTTTGCGCCTGGCCTCCCGGGCGGCGCGCGCGGCCTTGTACTTGTACTTGCCGTAGTCCATCATGCGAACCACCGGCGGTCGTGAATCGGGGGCCACTTCGACCAGATCCAGTCCCCGTTCGGCGGCCCGGGCGCGCGCCTCGTCCAGCGAAACTATTCCGATCTGTCCTCCATTCTCTGCGATCAGTCGAATCGGGCTGATTCGGATCTGCTCGTTCACTCTGACACGTCTTTCCGCGATCTTGGAACTCTCCTTGTTGTTGGGGTGGCTCAAGGCCCCCGTTTTTCGCCGCCAGTCACCCTGCGCCGCTTCCGAAACGGATTCGCCGGCTACCAAAAAAGGCCCGGAAGACCGGGCCTCGTGACCTGGCGGTGAACGCACTTGCGCCCGCCGCCGACCTGGTACCCGGAAGCCCGATAGCTACGAGGGTGAGAGGCTGTCAGTCCTCTGCTTCCTGATTGTCAACACCGCCAGCCGTCGAGGTTTCGCCGGCTCCCCGACGACGGCAGGTATAGATTTATATGATAGGCAGTCCGGTGGCCGGCTGTCAAGACTCGTGTTCAGGCACCGGATCCCGCGCTTGCGCCGTTTCCGAATCCTCACGGATAATGAACCCCACAGCCCCCGACGCATCCGGTGTTCCGGCCCATGATGCCGTGTCCGAGCCGGCAGGCCCGATTCCGGGACAGGAGTGGCCCATGAGAAAAAGGATCCGGACAGCCGCGCGGCGGGAGTTGCCGACGCTCCTGCCACCCGGATTGCAGAGGCTGCTGTCGATCGCGCTGGCGCTGGCCGGTTTCATGGTCGCCGACACGATCTATCTGGTCCTGGTACGTCTGGCCGACCGCGTGGGGCTGGAACCCTTCGCCCTGGGTGCGTCGAATCTTCCCCGCTTCTACCAGACTCTTCTCCTCGCCCACACAGGCGCCGGGCTGCTGCTGGCGGCGCTGATGGCCGCGTTCCTCGTGACGCACCTCCCCAGGGTGTGGCCACGCCAACACGCGGGGGCAGTCTGGACCGGGGCGTCCTACGCGGCTTTCGGCCTGACGCTTGCCGCGAGCGGACTCTTCATCACTTCGGAAGCCGCGAGCCAGGGCAACAGCTGGGCCTGGTGGCTACACAGCGGAATGGCCGTGCTGGCCGTCGCGGGCTATTGGGTGCATCGCCGGGTGAGCCACACACCGCCCACCGCCGCTCGCTTCGCGCGGTTCCTGGCCGCTGCGGCCGCCGCGAGCCTCGCGTTCTTTGTCGTGCACGGTGCAGAGGCGGTTCACACGGGCGGATCTCGCGACGCGCCGGTCGTCGGCGCGTCGGTGGCGGGTGGCGTCGACCGCGACGCAGCCGCACTCCAGCAGGGTGATTTCGGGCCATCGGGTTGGGTGCCCACGGGCGCCGTGCCCCCCGAGAGTCCATTCTTCCCTTCTCCCGTGACAACCACGACCGGAAGGTTGCTGCCACGCGGCTTTCTTGCTCCAGATGAATCGGATACCGACCCGGGGGCGGTTCGAGCCGAGGCCGATGCCCGCGGCTTCGTTGTGGAGGCGCGCATCGGAGCCGAGGGCTGTGGCCGGTGTCACCAGGACATCGTCAACCAGTGGTCGGAGTCGGCGCACCGCTTCGCATCGTTCAACAATCCCTTTTACGAAGCGACGATCAGGAGCATGCGCTCCGAGTCAACGGAGTCCAATCGCTGGATCGAACGTCACCTCGCGTCTGCAGGCGACGCTGGCGGCGACGTGGGGCGCGCCAAGAGCAAGTGGTGCGCGGGTTGCCATGACCCCGTACTCCTGCTGGCCGGCGCGATGACGAGCGAGATCGACCGCGGTTCGCTGGAAGCGCAGGCGGGCCTCACGTGCCTGGCGTGTCACGCGATCGACCGCATCCATGACCTGACCGGAAACGGCAACTACAGTATCGCGGACCGGTCGGAGGACCCCTATGTCTTCGCGTCGTCACCCCAAGGGTCGCCGGGTCGTTTACTTCACGACGCTGCACTCAAGGCGCGCCCCCGCGCGCACGCCGCGCGCATGCTCAAGCCGTTCTTTCGAGAAGCCGCGTACTGCGCCACCTGCCACAAGGTCGGCCTCACGGAGCCGGTCAACGGATATCGCTGGCTGCGTGGCCAGAACGAGTTCGACAGCTGGGATGACAGTGGCGTGTCTCTCAACGCCGCGCGCACCTTCTACCTGCCTGCGGAACGCCAGGTGTGCCAGGACTGCCACATGCCGCCGGAGCCCGCGCCGCTGGGCGACCTCGCCGCGGAAGACGGCATGGTGCGCTCCCACAGGTTCGTCGCGGCCAACACCGCGCTTCCCTTTCTCAGAGGCGATGACGCGACCCTGCGGCGCATTGCGGATTATCTCAGGGCCGACAAGCTCCGGATCGACATCTTCGCGGTACGAACGCCGGGGGCGGACTCGGCCCGGCTGCTTGCGGACGAGGGATCGCCGTTGCCGTCCGGTGTGCCGATCACTTTCGACGTGGTGACGCGGAATCTCGGCGTAGGGCACACCTTCCCGGGCGGGACCAACGACTCCAACGAGGGATGGATCGAGTTCACCGTCACCGACTCCCTGGGGCGGCGCCTCTTCGGGAGCGGTCTTGTGGGGTCCGACGGGCATCTTGATCCGAACGCGCACACCTTCAAGTCGGTGCTGGTCGACATGAACGGCGACGTGATCGACCGGCGCAACGCCCAGGACATCCACACTGCGGTCTACGCCAACGTCATCGGGCCCGGCGCCGCCGATCTTGCGCACTACCGGCTCACCCTGCCGACGACACTGGCCAACTCGCCGCTGACGGTGACGGCGCGACTGCTGTGGAGGAAATTCGAGCGTGCATACACCGAATTCGCGTTCGAGTCGAACCCCGCGGGCTTCCGCGGTTTCGATGCGCCGCCCGAGTTGCCGATCACGGAGATTGCGTCCGACTCAGTGCGCATCCGCGTGACCGCTTCCGGCGCCGGTTTCACGGTGCCGGCGGCGGAGTCGGACTGGACGCGCCACAACGACTACGGGATTGCTCTGCTGTTGGAGGGTGACCTGCGTGGTGCCGGCCAGACCTTCGCCCGCGTGGAAAAGCTGGCTCCCGGCCGGATCGACGGACCGCTCAACCTCGCCCGCACGGCCCTGGCCGAGGGACGGCTCACGCTGGCCTACGCGGCACTGGAACGCTCCGAGGCGATCGATTCCGGCAACCCGAGGTCGGCATGGGTGTGGGGCCAGGTGCTGCAGGAGGACGGCCGCTACGAAGACGCGGCGTCCGCGTACCGTCGGGTGCTGCGGGACTTCCCGAACGACCGCGCCGCCTGGCGGGCGCTGGGCAGGACGCTGTTCCTGGACGGGCGCTACCAGGAGGCGCTGGTCGCGCTGGACCGCGTGGTCGACATCGATCCGGAAGACCGGGTCGCCCACTATCACCGCATGCTGTCGTTGCGCGCGCTGGGCCGCGATGAGGCGGCGGCGCGCGCCGAAGCGGCGTACCTCTACTACGGAATCGACGAGTCCGCGCAGGAGATCACGCGGGCCTACCGGGCCCGCCATCCGGGCGCGAACATCATGGCGCAGCGGATCCGCATCCACCGGCTCGAGATCATCCGATGAGGGCGCGCGTGCTGCTGCTGGCATGTGCCGTGTGTGGCTGCGGGGATCCGCCGGCCGACGACGCGCCGGCCTATGTGGACCGGTGGTACGCAACGCGGTCCGAGGGCGCCGTGACCACCCGCCTGCGCTTCACCGAAGTCGCCGCCGAGGCCGGGATCGACTTCGCACACGAGACGGGCGCGTTCGGCGAAAAATGGATGCCCGAGACGCTCGGCAGCGGGGCGGCGTTCCTTGACTACGACGGCGATGGCCTTCCCGACCTGCTGCTGGTGAACAGCGACTGGTGGCCCGGACGTGAGGGGCGCGGCAACCGTCCCACCCAGCGCCTCTACCGCAACCGCGGCGGTGGGCGGTTCGACGACCGCACGGAAGCCGCGGGCCTCGACCTCTCGCTCTACGGGATGGGAGCGACCGTGGGGGACTACGACGGCGACGGCGACCCCGACATCTACCTGACCGCGGTGGGTCCGAACCGCCTGTTGCGAAACGACGGCGGCAGGTTCACCGAAGTCACCGCGCTCGCCGGTGTGGAAGGCAACCCGCCCGAGGGGCCTCCGGCGTGGTCGACCGCGGCGGTCTGGGTCGACGTCGATCTCGATGGCTGGCTGGACCTCTACGTGTGCAACTATGTGAAATGGACGCCTGAGACCGATCTCTTCACGACCATCGACGGCACCACGAAGTCCTACGCGACGCCCCAGCAATACGAGGGAGAGTCCTGCCGCCTGTACCGGAATCCGGGGAACGGGGGCAGGTTCACCGACATCACTGTCGCCGCGGGCCTCTACAACCCGGAGGGAAAGTCCCTCGGCGTGGCCGTCACGGACTTCAACATGGACAGCTGGCCGGATCTCGTGGTGGCCAACGACACGCAGCGCAATTTCCTCTACCGCAACGAAGGTGACGGCACCTTCGTGGACATCGCCGTACGCGCCGGCGTAGCCTTCGACGAGGCCGGCCGTGCCAGGGCGGGCATGGGCATCGATGTCGCCGATCTGACCGGCGAGGGCGGCTGGTCGATCGCCATCGGCAACTTCGCGCACGAACCGCTCGCGCTGTTCACGAGGATCGGCACCGATCTCTTCCAGGACCGGGCCGGGGCTGCTCGTCTCTCGCGCCCGACCATGGTACCGCTGACCTTCGGCGTCGCCTTCGCCGATTTCGACCTCGACGGCACCCTCGACATTGTGGCCGCCAACGGCCATATCGAGCCCGGCATCAACGCCGTGAGACGGGAGCAGACCTTCGCGCAAGGCCCACAGCTCTTCCTGGGAAACGGCTCCGGCGGGTTCGACGACGCCAGCACCGCGGTGGGCGAGGATTTCGGGGAGCCGGTCGTCGGGCGTGGCATCGCCCACGCCGACATCGATCTTGACGGCGACCTCGACCTGCTGCTGACGGTAAACGGCGGCACGCCCAGGCTGTTTCGCAACGACCTCGATGGGGCCTCGGGCATCGGCGTGCTCCTCGAGGGCACGGCACCCAATCGCGACGCGCTCGGAGCACTCGTGACCGTCTACGCTGCGGACCGCGGTCAGCGGCGTTTCGTGGCGACGGGATCGTCGTATCTTTCCCAGTCGTCCCTTCGGCCGCTCCTCTTCGGTCTCGGGGAAGCCCTCGCGGCGGACAGCGTGCTGGTACGATGGCCGGGCACCGGGAGGGTCACCCGTGTGGGGCCCGCGCCGGCGGGTACGACGGTGACCGTACGCCAGGAATCCAGATAGCTGGGAGGAGTCGGCATGACGCCGATGAGGCTTATCATGGCCATCGCGATCGCCATCGCGGGAACGACGGCTTGCGGGGATGTCGGCAGCGACCCCGCGACGCTGCTGACGATCCAGGCGGTCGGGCTCGCGCATCTCGAAGAGAACAGGCTCGACCAGGCCGCCGCCGAGTTCGAGCGGCTCGTGGAAATGGCCCCGGACGAGGCGGCGGGATTCGCCAATCTCGGACTCGTGTACCTGCGGATGGGACGCTTGCGGGAGGCCGAGGCCGCCGTTCGCCGGGCCCTGGACCTCGAGCCGAACGACCCGGACGCACGGCTGGTCATGGCGGACATCCTGCTCGCCGGCCAACGGGGGGGCGAGGCCCGGGAGGAACTTGCGGAAGCGCTGGCAGTCGATCCGGGGCACGCCCGGACGCTGTACGCGCTGGCGTCTCTCGATGCCGATTCGAGCCGCCAACCGGCAGTCTCCCGTCGAGCCACCACACTTGCCGACCTTGTTGAGCGTCAACCCGGCAACGTCGCCGCGCGAATCGAGCACATCGAGGCTCTTCTGATGGTGGAAAACCCCGACTCCGCCGCGGCAGGCCTTGAAATGCTCCGACAGATCGTGCCCGTGTTCCCGGTAGAGGGGCAGGATCTCTTCCATGCGGCCCTGCAGGCAGTCAGGGTGAGCGACGCTGCCGGTGCGCTGGAAGCCTTGCTGCCCCTTCACAACGTCATGCGCACGACCCCGGTTTACCAGCGGGGCCTGCGCGATCTCGCCGGACCGGGCGGCGTGCTGGCGGGCTTTCCGGTCGTCACATTCAGCGAAGGCATGGGCGGGGACGAGCGGGACGCCGAGTCCGTCCTGGCATCGCTTCGCTTCACCGATGTGACCAGGAGCGCGGGCATCCCCGGCGGCGGCACCGGGGATGCCGCCAGCGCCCTCTCCGTCGTCGACTACGACGGTGACGGCGACACCGACATCTACGCCGGCGGCCGGCTGCTGCGAAGCGATCCCGCCGGCTTCACCGACGTGACCGACGAGGCCGGACTCAGCGGGCCGCCTCCCGCCGCAGCGGCCTTCGGCGACTTCGACAACGACGGCGCGCTCGACCTCTACGTGGCTCGGGGAGAGCGCGGAGCCCTCTTTCGGAACCTGGGCGACAACTCCTTCGCCGACATGACCTCGTCTCTTGGCGTGGCGCTTCCATCCGGGACTCCGCTCTTCATCGACTACGACCATGACGGGGACCTCGACCTGGTGCTGGCCGGCGGCGGCGCCATGCTCCGCAACAACCTCGACGGCACCTTTACGGACGTCACCGCATTCGCGGGCGTCGAGCAGGCAGCGGCGGACGGGGGATCGGCGGCATTTGGCGATTTCGACGACGACGACGACCTCGACTTCGTGTTCGCCGACCCCGGAGGCGCGCTGCGACTCTACGACAACGAACGCGGGGGACGCTTCATCGAACGCGCCGCCGAGCGCGGCCTCGCGGTGGCAGGGCATGGAGTCGTCTCGGTCGGAGACTACAACAACGATGGTTTGCTCGACCTGCTCACGGCGCCCAGCGGTGACAGGGGAATCGCGCTGTGGTTGAACCAGGGACGCGGCCAATTCGCCGCGGACGAGCGACCCGAAGCCCTACTGGACGCCACGGCCGGTGTCTCCGTCCGGGACGGAGTCTTCCTGGATTTCGACAACGACGGCTGGCTTGATGTCGCTCTGGCCGTCGAGACCGCCAGTGGCGACGGCACCATTGCGCTGTTCCGCAACGCTGCCGCCGGGCGCTTCGACGACGTCTCGCAACTCGTGCCTCCCCTTCCCCCGGTGCGCCGGATCGCAGCCAGCGACTTCGGTCCCGATGGCGACCTCGATCTCTTCGTCACGACCCGGGACGGATTGGTGCGGCTGCTTCGCAACGATGGCGGCAACGGGAACCGCTTCCTGAGCATCCGGCTTGTCGGGCTTTCCACCGGGAGCGGGAAGAACAACCACTTCGGGATCGGAGCGAAGGTCGAGGTCCGGGCGGGCGCCCTGTATCAGACGCTGGTCGTCGGGCAGCCGGAAATCCATCTCGGCCTCGGACAACGCCCCCAGGCCGATGTCGTGCGCGTGCGATGGCCCAACGGGGTGCCCCAGAACATCCTCTACAGCGGCGCCAACCAGTCCATCGTCGAAGAACAGATCCTCAAGGGCTCGTGCCCGACGCTGTTCGCCTGGAATGGAGAACGCTTCGAATTCGTTACCGATATCCTGTGGAAGAGTGCGCTGGGAATGCCCACCGGCCTCATGGGGCGCGGTGACGCGCAATACGCGCCGGCGGAGGCGTCCCGGGAATACCTCCGTATTCCGGGCGACGCGCTTCGCGAACGGGACGGCGTCTACGAGCTTCGGGTCACCGACGAACTGTGGGAGATCTTCTATATCGATGAGATCGATCTGATCGCCGTGGATCACCCGAAGTCCGTCGATGTCTTCGTCGACGAACGCTTCGTGCCTCCCCAGCCTCAGGTCAGCCTCGAACTCCACCAGGTCGCGGAGCGGCGGCGCCCACGGTCGGCTACGGACCACCTGGGGCGCGACGCCCTCCCGGCTCTTGCCGCCGCGGACGACGTGTACGTAGGGGACTTCGAGCCGCTGCGCTATCAGGGCGTGAGCGAACCGCACGATCTTGTGCTCGACCTGGGAGACTTCGCGCCGGGCGAACAGGTTCGGCTGCATCTGCGCGGATGGATCTATCCGACCGATGCAAGTATCAACGTCGCGCTTTCCCAGTCGCGGGCACTCGGGACCGTCATGCCTCACCTGCAGGTCATCGGGGCGAACGGGCAGTGGGAAACCGTGGTTCCCGCGCTCAGCTTCCCGTCCGGAAAGAACAAGATGATCGTGCAGGATCTCACCGGGCTCTTTCCCACCGCCGACCACCGCGTTCGCATCCGCACCAACATGAACATCTACTGGGATGAGGTCTTTGTCTCCGTGGGCGTGATCGAGGCCCCGACGCGGATGACGGTACTCGACCCCGCGTCGGCCGATCTGCGCTACCGGGGCTTCTCCAGGGAGTTCCGCAAGGGAGGGCGCAACGGTCCCCCCTGGTTCGACTACGGCTCGGTGTCCCGGAGTGCACGCTGGCGGCCGCTTGCCGGCACCTTCACGCGGTTCGGCGATGTGCTGCCGCTCATGCTGGAGGCCGACGACCGCTATGCGATCATGGGACCCGGCGATGAACTCGCACTCCGCTTCGATGCTGCGGGTCTCCCAGAGCTTCCCGACGGATGGACGCGCGACTTCCTGATCTACAGCGAGGGATGGCTGAAGGACTCCGACCTCAACACCGCGGCGGGATGGAAGGTCGATCCGTTGCCCTTCCACGGAATGACGCGCTACCCCTACGCGACCGATGAGGCCTACCCGCTTCCGGAAGTCGTCGAGACGTGGCACACGCGCGTCCAACCGCCGGCTCTGAAGCCCGGCGAGGAAGGCACCCCGGAGAGGTAGCGCGGCTGGCGGACACTTGAGGCGTGGCGGACACTTGCCCGCACACGTGGCCAGCCCCATGCTAACCGCATGCCCGGCCTGACTCGCCCGCGAGTTTCCAGGCGATTCGACGCGCGCGAAGAACGCGGCGATGCGGCGACGTGCCGGGGCGAAGGAGCAGCCCATGCGACGAAACCGTGCAGTCGAGACGGTGCTGTCGGCGCTTCTGGTGCTTGCTCCGGCTCAACACCTGGCCGGGGCCCAGACCAGGATGCCTCGAGGTGATCAAGGCCCACGCCCGTTCGTCGTCGAGGAGACCCTCCTCTCCGGCCTGTCCTGGCGGGAGATCGGGCCGGCCATGTTCTCCGGGCGGATCGCCGATGTCGCGGGGGTGCCGGGGAACCGGAACATCCTGTATGTGGCGGCCGCATCGTCGGGGTTGTTCAAGTCCACGAATGGCGGGATCACATTCGAGCCGGTCTTCGAGGACGCCGGAACGCTGTCCATCGGGGCGATCGCGGTGCACCCGGGCGATCCGGACGTGGTCTACGTGGGGACCGGAGAGGGCGCGGTGCGCAACAGCATCTCGATCGGCGACGGCATCTACCGGAGCACCGACGGCGGCGCAACCTGGACGCACCTCGGGCTGACCGACACGGAGCGCTTCTCGCGCATCGTCATCCATCCCGCCAACCCCGAGATCGTCTTCGCGGCGGCGATGGGCCACGCGTGGGGACCGAACGAGGAGCGGGGCCTCTTCCGCAGCAGCGACGGCGGCGACACGTGGGAACGCGTCCTCTACATGACCGAGACCAGCGGCGCAAGCGACGTCGCGATCGACCCGCTCAATCCCGACATCGTCTACGCCGGCATGTACGACTACCTGCGGCGGCCCTGGCACTTCCGCAGCGGCGGCCCCGGGAGCGGTCTCTTCCGCTCGACCGACGGCGGCAACAGCTGGACCCGCCTCACCAACCCCGCGCTGGCCAACGGCCTGCCCGGCACCGGCGTCATCGGGCGCGTGGGCGTCAGCGTGCACGCGGGAGACCCGAACCGCGTCTACGCGCTGATCGAGTCCCAGGAGGAGGGCGAGCTCTGGCGCTCCGACGACCGCGGGATCACCTGGCAAATGGTCAGCGCCGAGCGTCGCCTCAACAACCGTCCCTTCTACTACACGCAGGTGCGCGCCGACCCGGTGGATCCGGACCGCGTCTACACGCTTGCGGGCCAGTTCAGCGTGTCGACGGACGGGGGGCTCACCTTCGGCGGACATGGCGGGAGCATGTTCGGGGATCACCACGCCCTGTGGATCGACCCCACGGACCCGGCGCGGCTGCTGTCGGGCACCGACGGCGGCTTCTGGATCTCCAACGACTTCGGCGAGAACTGGGATTTCCTGAACAACATGCCGATGGCGCAGGCGTACCATGTAGGTCTCGACATGGCCGAGCCGTACAACGTCCTCGGCGGCTTCCAGGACCACGAGATCTGGCGCGGGCCGAACGAGAAGTGGAACCGCGTCGGCGTGCGCGAGGGCGACTGGGTGCGGCTGCGCTACATGGCCGACGGGATGTACACGGTCGCAGACCCGCGCGACCCCGAGATCATCTACTACAACGGCCACTTCGGCGATATCACCCGGATCGACATGCGCACCCGCGAGGAGCGCTACATCCAGCCGTATCCGCCCGGCCCGGCGGGCGGGGGCGCCGAGCTGGAGGAGTACCGCTTCAACTGGAATTCGCCGATTCACATGTCGCCGAGCGACCCCGACGTGATCTACTACGCCGGCAACGTCCTCTTCCGCACCCGCGACGGCGGGGAGAACTGGGACATCATCAGCCCGGACCTGACCACCGACGACCCCGATAAGCAGCGGCTCTCCGGCGGCCCGATCTCGCCCGACAACACGCGCGCCGAGTACCACAGCACGATCCTGTCGATCTCCGAGAGCGCGCCGGACCCGGACGTGATCTGGGTGGGAACCGACGACGGGAACGTGCAGGTCACCCGGGACGGTGGGGGCACGTGGACGAACGTGGCCCCGAACATCGAGGGCGCGCCGGCGGACTCGTGGGTGGGGAGCATCCAGGCGTCCCGCGCCGTGCCGGGACGGGCGTATGTCGCGATCGACCAGCATCGGATGGACGACTTCGAGTCCTACGTCTTCGCGACCGACGACTTCGGGGCCACCTGGCGGCGCATCAGCGACGGGCTGCACAGCTACGTGCACGTGGTCGACGAGGACCTGCGCTCGCCGAACCTGCTGTATGCGGGCACCGAACTCGGGATCTTCGCCTCGTTCGACGGCGGGAACAGGTGGGTGGACCTGCGGCTGGGCCTGCCGCCGGTGGCGGTGCGCGACCTGGAAATGCACCCGCGCGACAACGACCTGGTGATCGCCACGCACTCGCGGGGGTTCTACATCCTGGACGACGTGACCGCGCTTCAGCGCCTGGCGGCCGGGGGTGCGCCGGAGGCGGGAGGCGTGTCGGCGGCGGAGAGCGACGGTCTCGGGCGCCTCGAGCTGTTCGAGCCGATGCCGGCCGTACGCTACACCCGGGCGGCCGATGTGAGCACGCTGGGGAATCGCGTGTGGGTTGCGCCGAACCAGCCTTACGGAGCGCTGCTCACGTACTGGGTAGACCCGGACTGGAACCCGGCAGGGCGGGTGCGAGTCGATGTCACGGACGAGGACCGGCGACTGGTGCGATCCCTGACAGGGCCGGCGGAGCCCGGAGTGAACCGGTTGGCGTGGAATCTGGGAGAGCGATCGGCGTGCATGCCCGAGGGCGAGGACGCTACGGCACCGGCGGGGGCGGGAGGTGGTGGACCCGGTGGGACGGGGCGTGGCGGCGGCACCTGGGTGCGCGCGCTCCCGGGAACGTATTCGGTGCGCCTCACGCTGGATGGCGAGACGAGCGAGCGGCCGGCCGTGGTCCGCATGGACCCGAGGGTGGACGCATCGGCGGCGGACATGGCCGAGTGGCACCGCGCAGCGGCCATGATCGAGCGGGCGGAGTGCACGGTGCGGGACGCGCTGGCCAGGCTGCGGCCGCTCGACGCCCGCATGGAGGCGGTGGAACGGACTTCCGACGACGCGGCGATCCGGGCGGAGGCCGTGGCCGTCCGCGACGCACTGCGGCCGATCCTGCTCGGCTTCGCCGGTGATGTCAGGGACCCCGGGCACGTCAACCTCTCGGGGCGCCTCAACTGGTTCACGATCCAGGTGGGCAACTACAGCGGACGGCCGACGGCGGCGCAGTGGGAGTGGATTGAGCGCTACGCTCGTCAGGTCGCGGAGTATTCGGCCCTGCTGGAGCCCATTCTGGAGGGACCCGTGGCCGAGCTGGAACGGAAGCTCGGAAACGGAAGGAAGTGATGGAGAGGCGCGCACCGGCCCGGCGGCGGGATACGGGTGAGTCCGGCGCCGCGCGCGAGCCGCCCAGGGCCATGGACCGCCGGCTCTTT
This sequence comes from Gemmatimonadota bacterium, assembly GCA_028873815.1. Lineage (GTDB taxonomy): Bacteria > Gemmatimonadota > Gemmatimonadetes > Longimicrobiales > Gaopeijiaceae > Bin94. Next base: position 31,604 of record JAPPNN010000014.1, read on the forward strand.
CTGTACACAGCGGCCGGGGCCGGACTGCTTCCCCTCCCTTTGGCGCTCCAGCAACTGGCGGATGTCCCGAGTGGCCGCGCCAACCTGTTCGAAGGGTTCGACGCCTCTCCGCTTTCACCCGTCGCTGACGACTACCCGCTCCGTCCGGTCCGTTCCGCCCGGGTGCGGATCACGGACGAGTTCTGGCGGCCGCGGATGGATGCGAACCGGGCAGTCTCCCTGCCGTACTGCTTCGAGAGGTTCGGAGACGGGGGCTTCAGCCTCTCCAAGCTCATCGAGGCGGCGGCGTACATGCTCGAGGAACGGGCCGATCCCGACCTGGAGGCGTACGCCGACCAGCGCATCGACGGGATGCTGGCGGAGCTGGAGCGGCGGATCGAGACGCCGCGGCAGTCGGTCCGCGTTTCGGGGCATGTGCTGGAGGCGGCAACCGCGTACGCGGCGGCGACCGGCAAGGCCGGACTCCTGGACGCGGTCGTGCGGCTCGCCGACCAGATGGATTCCGTCTACGGTTCCGGGAAGGAGACGTACATCTCCGGTCACCAGGGGCTGAAGATCGGGCTGGTCGCGCTCTACCGGACCACGGGCGACGAGCGCTACTGGAGGCTGGCGAAGTTCTTCGCCGACGAACGGGGCCGGGACGACTACGAGCGCACCGGCGAGTATGCGATCGACCGCACCTACGCCCAGGATCACAAGCCGGTTGTGGAGCAGTCCGAGGCGGTCGGGCACGCGGTGCGGGCCACTTTTCTGTACATCGCGATGACCGACATCGCGGCGCTCTCCGGGGATGACGCCTACATCGACGCGGTCCATCGCATCTGGGAAGACCAGACCCACCTCAAGACGTACCTCACCGGCGGGATCGGGTCGACGCGCTTCCACGAGAAGTACGGCGAGCCCCACGAACTGCCCAACCTCAGCGCCTGGAACGAGACCTGCGCCGCGTACGGAAGCGCGGTGTGGTGTCACCGGCTGGCGTTGCTGGACCGTGACGCCCGCTACGCAGACGTGATGGAGCGGGTGCTGTATAACGCCCTGCTTGTCGGCGTGTCCCTCCGGGGGGACCGTTTCTTCTACCAGAACCCGCTCAAGTCCTTCGGCGACTACGAGCGCTTCGACTGGATCAACGTTCCCTGCTGCCCGCCGAATGTGATCCGCCTGCTCGCCTCGATCGGCAGCTATGTGTACGCGGCCGATCCGTCGTCGGCGGGTCTGTATGTGAATCTTTTCACAAACTCCGACGCCCGCCTCGATGTCGGCGGGGTGCCGGTGCGGATCCGCCAGGAGACGCGCTATCCGTGGGAGGGACGCGTCCGCATCCGCATCGATCCGGCGCGCGAAGCCACCTTCCCGCTGTTTGTCCGGATCCCGGGGTGGGCGCGCGGCGAGCTCATGCCGGGCGAGCTGTACCGGTACGCGGATGCGGATCCGGAGCCGCCGACGCTACGGGTGGGACGCGGTGGGTCACGCGCCGCCCAGGCCGCGGGCCGGGAGGTGAACACCCGTCGGCTGGATCGCGGATACGCCCGGATCGAGCGCACATGGCAACCCGGTGACGTCGTCGAACTCGACATGCCGATGCCGGTGCGGCGGGTGCTGGCCCACCAGGCGATTCAGGACGACCGCGGGCGCGTCGCCCTGCAGCGTGGGCCCCTGGTCTACTGCGCGGAGTGGCCGGACAACGGCGGGCGGGCGCTCAACATCGTCGTGCCGGACGGAGCCACCTTCGACTCGGAGTTTCGGCCGGACCTGCTGGGCGGGGTTCAGGTCGTCGAGGGCGACGTGGAGGCGATCCGGGAGGACAGCCGCGGCGAGGGGGCGCCGACCGTCCCGCACCGGCTCACCGCCATCCCCTACTACGCATGGGCCAACCGGGGAATGGGCGAGATGGCCGTGTGGATGGCCCGCGAGCCCGCCGCGGCCTGGCTCCCGCCGACGCTCCCCGCACCGATCGCCGCCGTACGCACCTCGGGCGGCGTCGAGAAGGGTTGGACGGGGTACAACGACCAGAACGACGACCTCGCCGCGATCCACGACGGTCGGGAGCCGATCAACTCGGCCGACCAGTCGCACCGCTTCTTCCGCATGCGGCCCGCGGTGGGTGAACGGGCCTGGCTGGAATACGTGTTCGAGGCGCCAGTGCGGGTTTCCTCGTCACGAGTCTACTTCTTCGACGACAAGCGTTTCTGCAACCTCCCCGAGTCGTGGCGGGTGCTCTGGCGGGACGGCGGGCAGTGGCGGCCGGTGGCGGCGCGTGGCGCATTCACGGTCGAGCAGGACGCATGGAGCACCATCGAGTTCGATTCGGTCGTGACCCGTGCGCTGCGGCTGGAGGTCGAACCGCGCACGGTGTCATACGAGGCCGGGCAGATCGGTCCGCCAGCGGCGATGTTCATCGACGAGGACATCGAGTGGCGGGAGTTCGGGGTCATCGAATGGCAGACGGGCTGAAGGTGCCGACATGAGCAGGCACATCCCTCGGCGGCGTTTCCTCCGGACCGCCCCGGCCGTGGGCGCACTGGCGTACTCGGCTACGGAGCGAACCCTGGTGCCCGAGATGCCGGATCACTCCTCGACCGCCGGCCCTCCCGTCATCGAACGATGGAAGTCGGGGCGCGCGCCCTCCGCCGAATACCCCATTCGCCCCAGCCTTCCCTCCGCGGTCGTCCTGGCCGACAACTTCTGGCACCCCCGCGTCCAGAGGAACGCACAGGTCACCATTCCCCTCGAAGTCCGCAAGCTGGAAGCTTCGCCGAGGCGGACGAGGGGCGGTGTCCTCGAAGCCGCCATGCTGTCGCTCGCCACCCGCCCCGATCCATGGCTGCAGGCGTGGGTGGACAGGAGGGTGGACGAGATCGCGAGCCAGGACGCGCCAGCCAGCAACCGCGAGTTCGGGGTCGCGGCAACATGGTACCGGACAACGGGCCGACGGGAGTTGGTCGACAGGGCGGCTCGATCGGCGGCGCTCCTCCAAGATGACTTCCAGGCCAACGATCCACCGTTCTCGGGCGGAGAGCGGGACTCTCTCAACTGCTCCCGGCTCTACCGGATCACCGGCGACCCGCGGCACCTCGATCTGGCCAGGCACTACCTGGACCTCAGGGGCCGCGAGGACTCGGTCGGCCGGAGCCGGCACAACCAGTCCCACATGCACGTCCTGGAGCAGACCGAAGCGGTGGGCCACGCGGTAAACTGCCTGACCCTCGCGGTTTCCATGGCGGACGTGGGAACCCTCACGGGCATGGAGGAATACCTGCGTGTCGCGCAGCTCATGTGGCACGACGCCGTGAGCGGCAAGATGTACATCACGGGGGGCGTCGGAACGACCGGCAACGAGGGCTTCGGCGAGCCGTACTCACTGCCGAACATCGACGCCTATTCGGAGACGTGCGCGGTCCTGATGCTGATCACCCTGAGCCACAACCTGTTCCTCGCCTCGGGCGACGCGCGCTAAATCGACGTGATGGAACGCGGCATGTACAACAATGCCGTGTGCGGAGTGTCGGTCTCGGGGGACCACTACTTCTACGTGAATCGGCTGGCGAGCGCCGGAGACGGCCGCGACCTGCGCTGGCAGCGCGCCTCGCTGGAGTGCTGTCCTCCCAACCTGGTGCGCTTCATGGCCCGCATGCCGGGGTACATCTACGCACAGGACCCGGACGGGGTGGTCTTCGTGAACCTGTACGTGTCCAGCGAAACCGAATTCGAGATGGGCGGCGGCACCCTTGGGCTCTCGGTTGAGAGCGAAATGCCGTGGGGCGGAAGGTCATCGATCACGGTTTCGGCGGAGCAGGCGCTGGAAGGGACCATCCGACTGCGCATACCGGGATGGGCCCGGGACCTGCCGGACCCGGAGGGCCTCTACACGTACGCAGATCAGCTCGAGGCGCGGGCAGCGGTGTCCGTGAACGGTCGTCCCGGGGACGCGGCGCCCGACCCGCTGGGCTACGTGTCATTGACGCGGGAGTGGCGGGACGGGGACGTAATCGAGGTCGTGCTGCCCGTGGAGGTGCGCAGGGTGGTCGCGGACGAGCGGGTTCACGAGAACCGGGGCCGGTTCGCAGTCGAGCGCGGCCCCATCGTGTACTGTTGCGAATGGCCCGAAGTCGCGGGCGGCAATGTCCTGGACCTGCTCTTCGACGACGGCGGCGAAATGCAGACGCGCCTCGACGCCGACTTGCTCGGGGGCCACCCGGTCATCGACACGGAGGCCCGGAGCCTGACCGATCCGTCCGCGCCGGCGAAGCCCGTGACGCTGACGCCCTATCATCTGTGGGCCAATCGCGGAGCCGGCCAGATGTCCGTCTGGCTACCCCGCCGGGAACTGGCGCCGGGCGACACGGGTCCCGCCGGCGGATTCATCTTTTACGTGAATTCAGACTACGTAAGTGAGGGTTGGCGATACCTTGAGGCCGCCCCGTTCGACCAGAGTGGCGGGGCGAAGTGGGGGTGCTTCCGGCGGGAAGTCCCGGGTGCGCGTGGCACGGCGGTGGGGACCGGCAGACAGAACACGGCCGACATCCTGGCAGTCTGCGACGAGCCGGGCTCGGCGGCGTACCTGTGCGCCAGCCTCGTGCTCAACGGGATCGGGGGATGGTTCCTGCCGTCGACCGACGAGCTGGTCCTCATGTACGAGATCCTAAGGACCCGGGGCCTCGGCAACTTCAGGGACGTCGGGCTGGCCGACAACTTCACGTATTGGGCCTCGTCGCAGGTCAGCGCCGACATGGCCGCCCACGTCGACTTCCCCGACCTGGGCCGAGTGCACGGCGACGACAAGGACTTCCCCCGCAGGGTGAGAGCGATAAGGGTTTTCTGATGAACCGCCGGGAGTTCGTGCGCCGCGTTTCGGCCGGCTCGGCCGCGCTTGCCGGCCCCGCCGTGCTGGGCAGCCTGGCTGGCTGCACTGAGCTGTCCCACGACGCAGTCGCCCGCCCCAACGTCGTCCTGATCTTCTCGGACGACCTGGGCTACTCCGACATCGGCTGCTACGGTGGAGAGCTTCGCACTCCCAACATCGACGCGCTGGGACTTGGCGGACTTCGCTTCACAAACTTCATCAACGCAGCCCGCTGCTGCCCGTCCAGGGCGTGCATCCTGACCGGGCTGTACCCGCACCAGGCCGGGGTGGGCGGAATGATGAACGACCGGGGCGTGCCCGGGTACCGAGGCGACCTGGGCCGTGACTGTGTCACGCTCGCCGAGGTGCTGAAAGGCGCCGGCTACGGCACCTATGCCACAGGCAAGTGGCACGTCACCCGCTTTATCGAGGCCGACGGGCCGAAGCACAACTGGCCGCTTCAGCGCGGCTTCGACCGCTACTTCGGCACGATCACCGGCGCGGGCAGCTACTTCGAACCCCAGACCCTGACCCTGGACAACGATCCCGTCGAGGAACTCGGGGAGGGCTTCTTCTACACCGACGCCATCGGCGACCGCTCCGTGCAGTTCATCGAAGACCATTTCGACCGCACGTCCGCAGCACCGTTCTTCCTGTACCAGTCCTTCACCGCGCCCCACTGGCCGCTCCACGCGACGGAGGTAGACATCGCCCTCGCGCGGGGGCGCTTCGACGCCGGATGGGACCGTCTGCGCCTGGAGCGCCACGAGCGGATGCTGGCGGCGGGCATCGTCGATCCGCGCTGGACGCTCCCGGAGCGGGAGGCCGAAGCCCCGCCGTGGGACGAGGCGCAGAACCGCGACTGGCATCTGCGGCGCATGGAGGTCTACGCGGCTCAGGTCGAGTCGATGGACCGCGCAATCGGACGCCTGGTCGAGACGCTGCGGCGGAGGGACGTGTTGGACGACACGCTGATCCTCTTCCTCTCCGACAACGGCGGGTGCGCCGAGGAAATCAACACGCAGGGGTGGTACGACTACATCCTCCGCGGCGGCGAACGCGTCAGCCGCGAGTTCACCCTGGACGGCCGGCCGATCCAGGTGGGCAACGACCCCACCGTCATGCCCGGCCCCGACGACACATACCAGAGCTACGGCCTGCCGTGGGCCAACCTCTCGAACACGCCCTTCCGGCTTTACAAGGCCCTCACCCACACCGGCGGCGTCGCGACGCCCCTCATCGCGCACTGGCCGGCGGGCATCCCGGCCGTTGGCGAACTCAGGGACCAGCCCGGCCACCTCATCGATATCATGCCGACGCTGGTGGAGCTCGCCGGGGCCGCCTACCCCACCGAGTACGCCGGCGAGGAGATCCAGCCCATGGAAGGAGTGAGCCTCGTGCCGGCGTTTGCGGACGACCGGCCGCTGGACCGGGGCGCGATCTACGTCGAGCACGAGGGGAGCCGGGCGGTGATGGACGGCGCCTGGAAGGCGGTGGCGCGAGGGGCCGCCGGCCCGTGGGAGCTCTACGACACGCAGCTCGACCGGACCGAGACACAGGACCTGGCGGCGCGCCAGCCCGGTGAGCTGGATCGGCTGGCCGCGATGTGGGACGAGTGGGCGAATCGGGCGCGGGTGTTCCCACGGCCGGGTTAGGAGCGGTTCAGCTCAGAACGGCACCTCGACGCGTGTGCCCTCGTACCGCACCGTTCTCGTCTCCCCGCCCGGCAGCAACTCCACCACGAACGTACGCTCCTCCGGCAGCAGGTTGACGGCCCCCGGCGGCCCGCCCGGCTCGATCGTCAGCCGCGCCTCGGCGTCGTCCCAGGTCATCCGCGTCCATGTACCGCGGCCCTGCAGGTAGTCGAGGCTGACGCCGTCGTCCTCGTAGAGCGTGAACTCTCCGTCGGCGCCTCGGAACGCCTTGATGGTGGTGGGTTCGTCCGCCGGTTCGTCCATGTACTGCCGCACGGGGTCGAAGGGGATGATCGCTCCGGCGCGCGCGTAGAGCGGCATGGTCGACAGGTCCACCTCGCGTGTGACGACTTGCCCGCCGGTGTGCCGCTCCCCGGTCCACCAGTCGTACCAGACGCCCGCCGGCAGGTAGACTTCGCGGCTCGCGGCGCCTTGTTTGAAGACCGGCGCGACGAGCAGATCGCGGCCCCACAGGTACTCGCTGCCGACTCCCCGGGCGTGCTCGTCCTCGGGGTAGTGGAGCCACAGCGCGCGCATCAGCGGCATCCCGGTGTCCCGGGCCTCGCGCGCGAGCGTGTACGTGTACGGAATCAACTGGTAGCGCAGCTCGCCGTACCTGCGGGTGATGGTCTCGATCTCGGGGTTGTTCATCTCCGACGCCGGCGGGAGCTCGGTCTGGCCCTCCGGGAATCCCATGTCCGGCAGTCCCCACCCCCACGGCAGCCGCAGCCGCCAGATGCGCCCGTGCGAGCGAAACGACGGGGTAAACGCGGAGAACTGGAACCACCGTGAGTAGAGTTCGCCGGTGAGCTCGGAGGTCGTGTAGAAGCCGCCGGTGTCGGAGCCCCAATAGGGGCTGAGGCTGAGCGAATGGTTGATGCCCACGGAGACCTGGGCCTCCAGCGTCTTCCAGGTGGCCTGGGGGTCCCCCGACCACACCCAGCCGCCCCACTGCGCGATGCCGAGGTGCCCGTTGCGGTGCAGGCTCCAGGGACGGACATCCGGCGTCGACCAGAGCGGGCCTTCGTAGTAGAGCTGATGGCGCTTGATGCGCTCGTAGAGGTCGAACCAGTCGCCTTCGTCAGGCCACCAGGCGTTTACGCCGGCGCGTACCAGCGGGATGTGCTCCTGCCAGTAGGAGAAGACGTGCGACCGGTCGAGGATGTCGCCGGGAGCGGGCGGGATCGTGCCGTGCAGGGTGGGAAGGCGGTCGCGGCGCCAGGGCACGATGTGGGTGATGACCCTGACGTTGCGGGCATGCAGGTCCGCGAGGACCTCCGGCGGCTGGCGCTGGAAGACGCGGGGGTTGAAGTCGAAGGAGGGCTGGGGCGTGTTCCACCCGGTGGGAGTGAATCCCGTGCCCAGGTAGATGACCGCGTCGAGCGGCATCCGCTTCTCGCGGAAGGTGTCGACGACCCAGGTGAGGATCTCCTCCGCGTCGCGCTGGCCGTCGCGGAGTTCCCGGTGCGACTGCATGTACCCGAGCGCCCACTTCGGGGGCATGACCGCGGCGCCCGAGACGTAGGCGACGTCCCGCATCAAGGCCGCGGGGTCGCGCGCGTCGAAGACGAATGCGTCGAAGACGTCGGTGAGCTGGGAGGCGGGGGGGCGTCCCTGTACCTGGCGCTCGTAGGTGCGGTCCGCGTCGTCGGAAACGTCGGCGGGAGTGGGCGCACCGGGGCCAGGCACGGGCGGGGCGGGGCGCTGCCAGGGGATGAAGGCGCCGCGGTCCGGGTCGCTCAGGTCGACGTGCACCCACGGCGTGGCGACATAGAGCCCCCACCCCTCGGTGCCGACGAGCAGCGCGACCGGGTTGCGCGAGCCGTACGCGTTGGACTGCCAGCGTGGGCGCATCTCGTGGAGGCGGCCGCGGCGGTCGAACTCCACCACGTGATCGGTGCGCCAGTCCTGGCCGGGCTCGGGGCCGCCTTCGCCCATCCCGAGCACGGGGTGGGGGCCGACGGGGAAGGAGACCGTGCCGTCATCCGCGAAGCGCAGCGTCTGGACGGGGGAGCCATCGGCGCGCCGCACCTCGACGGTGAGTGGGTCCGGGCGGACCGTCACATCGAGGTTGCCGACTCGCCGCGTAACGGGCGCGGTGAGCTGGTCCAGCGAGATGACGGGGGCCGGATAGGTCCGGCCGGCCGCAAGCGTCGGCGAGAAGGGAAGCTCCTCGGCAAAGCTCAGAGGCTTGAGCGTGACGCGGACGCTGTGCTCCCCCGCCACCCGAACTTCCAGCCGCCCGGGCTGGCCGCCGCGGGCCTCGACCTGCTGGGCATCCGCAGAATGAGGGGCGGCAGCCTGAAGGCACAAGCCGATTGGCACAACTGTAAACCACAGTTTACATAATGTATAGTAAAGTTTACAAGTCGCCCGCCTGCGGTCCCAAGGAACACGTCCGGCCGCGGGTTCCAGCATGCGTGACCCCTTCCTCACCACGCATGGCCCTTGCCGGGCCTGGAGAAGATCCGTTCATACGGAAGGGCGTCGCGGTCCACCATGCGTCCGTCGCGAATGATGGTGCCGATCGCGCGGATGTTGGCGATGTCCTCGACCGGGTTCGCATCGAGGATCAGGATGTCGGCAAACTTTCCGACTTCCAGCGTGCCCAGGTCGTCGAGCATCTTGCAAGCGATCGCGCCGTTCCTCGTGACGGCCACGATCGCCTCCATCGGGGTCATGCCGAGTTCGACCAGCCCTTCCGTCGCGATGACGCTGCCCATCCCGAAGGCCTGGTTCTCGGCCTTGGGCGTCCGCCGGAATTCGGGAGCTGTACCCAGGTAGTTGTCGGTCCCGATCGTGGTGACGCACCCGGCCTCGATGAGCCTCTCGGTGTTGCGGCGGCGGATCTCGATGCCCTCGCCGCGCGCACGCCGCTCGGCCCGCAACTCGGCCGAGGTCTTTTTCCTCGCATCCTCGTCCCGGCCTTCCGTCTCCGCTTCGGCCTCCTCCTCGGCCTCCCTCACCATCCGCTCGGCCTGTGCATCGAGGTGATCCTGCCAGGCCTTACTGGTGACGGTGTTGGAGAGAAACGCGCACACGATGCCGCGCTCGACGATCATCTCGATCAGTTCGTCCGACATGTCCGAGGACAGCACCCCGGGATGCTGAATCAGATCGATCCCCGCCTCGACGGAGATGCGCAATCCCTCGGGGCTCGTGGAGTGCGTCTCGGCGACGAGGCCCCGCTTGTGCGTCTCCTCGACCATCACGCGCTGGGCTCTCTCCGAGAACCCGATCATGATCGGATTCGAGAAGTGGCCCGTACCCCCGAACTTGATGAAATCCGGCCCCAGGTCGAGGTAGTCGTTGATCGCGACGCGGAGGTCTTCGGGCTCCATCTCCATGAGTTCCTCGCCGGAACCCTGGGTGATGTAGTCGTTGAACTGCTCCTGGAAGAGGGTGAGGCCGCGTTCGCGTATGAGCGAGAAGCTGATCGAATACGGCCCGCCCCACCCCACGATGTTGCCCGCCACCAGCATTCGCGGGCCGACCGTGTCGCCGCGGGCGATCGCATCGCGAACCTCCATCAGGGCGAGAAGCGACCCGTAGCTGTCCCGCACGGTCGTGAAGCCGTGCTTGAGCTGCATCTGCGCGGCCTCGAGCGTCAGTGCCGCGTTGCGGTCGAAATAGCGGACGATCGTCTCGCCCGCCCCGTACAGCGACAGGTGCACGTTGCTGTCGATGAAGCCGGGGGTGACGAACTTGCCCGCGCCGTCGATCACGCGCGCGCCCTCGGGCACAGCCACCGCGGCGCTCGGTCCGACGGAAGAAATCCGGTTGCCCGACCAGACGATCGTGCCGTCTTCGAGGGGCGGACCGCCGTTTCCGTCGATGATCGTGGCGCCGACGATCGCGGTGGCGGTCTGGGCGGCCGCGGTCCGGCCAACCGGTGTGACGGGGTCGCCGGCGAGAAGGAGCGCGGCGAGGACTGCGGGAACGGAACGGCGGAGGACGGGTGGACGCATCATGAACCTCTCTTCCTGCGAAGGTGGGCGTCCCGACCGGGGCAAACGTCGCCGGTTTCGATATAGCGTGCTGCGTGTGGGCGGACAAGCATTCCTTGCCGCCTGCGAGGGCCCGAACCTATCCTGGCGCGCACAACCGGGCGGAACCGACATGCGAAGAGCGCACACCATCTTCCTGACCGCCTCCGTCGTGGCGTGCGGCGGGGAGAGCGGCACGGGAACGGCGGCGTCCCTGCCGACCTTTGTGGGCAGCGACGTCTGCGCGTCCTGCCACAGCGCCGAAGCGGAACTCTGGCGGGGCTCGCACCACGACCTCGCGATGCAGGACGCAACCCCGGAGTCGGTTCTGGGCGACTTCGGCGGAGTGAGCTACGAGGGCGGTGGCGCGGCCTGGACGTTCGTGCGCAGGGACGGCGCGTTCCTCGCTCGCGAGGAGGGACCGGAGCCAGTGGCCCACCGCGTTGCGTACACCTTCGGGGTCTCTCCTCTCCAGCAGTACCTGGTCGAGTTCCCGGGCGGACGCTACCAGGTGCTTCCGGTCGCGTGGGACTCGCGCCCGGCTGCCGATGGGGGGCAGCGGTGGTTCGATGTGCGGGAGGGCGAGGCCGGGGTGGACCGGGCAGAGGACGGGGCGGACCGGCCACAGGACGGAGCGGACGGGCCACAGGACAGAGCGGACGAGGATGCCGATCCGGGTGCCGCCGGGCGCACGCGACACTGGATCGGACCCGACCTCACGTGGAACTCGATGTGCGCCGAGTGTCATTCGACGGGACTGACGAAGAACTACTCGCCCGCCATGAATCGCTTCTCGACCGAGTGGGCCGAGTTGGATGTAGCGTGCGAGGCGTGCCACGGACCGGGTTCGGAGCATGTGGAGTGGGCGGAGGCCATCGCAGTCGGTTCTGCCCCATCGCCCAGGGCCGCGGGGGCGTCGGACCGCGGGCTGCTCGTCCACTTCGAGCCGCACGATCCGGCTGCCTGGACGCCCGACCCCGTGACGGGCACCCCGCTGCCGCGCGGCGATCCCAGGCGCGACGGACAGCTGGACGCATGCAGCCGCTGCCACGCCCGCCGCACGGCCATCACCGGGGGATACCTGCACGGCGAACCGCTGCTCGACACCCACCAGCCGGCACTACTGGAGGACGGACTCTACTTCGCGGACGGCCAGATCCGGGAAGAGGTCTACGTGTGGGGCTCCTTCGTGCAAAGCGCCATGTACCGCGCCGGGGTCACCTGCAACGACTGTCACGACGCACATTCGCTGGGCGTCCGCGCGGACGAAGGCAACGCCGTTTGCACCCGGTGCCACGCGCCCGCGCGATTCGCCGCCTCCGCGCACCACTTTCACGAGGCGGGAACGGAGGCGGCAAGGTGCGTCTCCTGTCACATGCCGGCGCGCACCTACATGGGGATCGATGCAAGGCGCGACCACTCCTTCCGCGTGCCCGAACCGGCAGTCGCCGAGGTGGTGAGGGCGCCGGACCCGTGCACGTCGTGCCACATCGGGATGACGGGCGCGGAGGCGGCCACCGAAATCACCAGGCGGGCGGACGGTGTCCCGATCCGGCGCACCGAGCATTACGCCGAGGCCATCGCGTCGGCCCGCCGGGGAGACCCCCGGAGCCTCACGGGCCTGCACGCGTTGTTGCAGGACCCGAAAGCGCCGGCAATCACCCGCGCAACGGCGCTGACGCTGCTGGGCGGCGATCCGAGCCCAGAGCGCGTCGCCGCGGTCCGCCGAGGCGTGCGTGATCCCGACCCGCTCGTGCGGATGGCCGCGCTGAGAGGGATTCGGCTGGCGCCGACGCCGGCACTCGCCGCCATGGCCGCACCCCTTCTGGAGGATCCGGTGCGTGCCGTGCGTCTGGCCGCCGTCGAGGCGGTGGCGCCGGCCGCGTTGCCGGTTGCGGCCCGGGCCGTCGCCGAATACCGCGAAGCCCAGCTCGCCAGCGCAGAGCGTCCGGAGTCGCAGCTCAACCTGGCGTGGCTGGCAACAGCCCAGGGCTCCCCGGTAGACGCGGAACGAGCCCTCGAAACGGCGATCTCACTCGACTCCGCCTTCGTGCCGGCGTACGTCACCCTCGCGGACCTCTACTTTCGCGCCGGCCGCGATCCGGAAGGAGAGCCGCTGCTTCGGTCCGCGATCGCGCTGTCGCCCCGGTCGGCGGATGCGCATCACGCGCTGGGGCTCCTCCTGGTCCGCAACGGCCGTACGGGCGAGGCAATGCCTCTCTTGCAGCGCGCCGCCGAGCTGGAACGCCAAGGCACCCGCTTCGCCTACGTCTACGCGGTGGCCCTCCAGTCGGCCGGGGACACCGCCATGGCCCGGGATGTCCTCGAACGCACGCTGCAGGGTCACCCGCGCGACCGCGACCTGCTCCTTGCCCTGGCCACCCTGCACCGCGACGGAGGCCGCGCGGCCGAGGCACTGCGCTACGCCCGCGCCCTCGCCCAGGCCCACCCGTTCGACCCCGCAGGCCCGGCGCTGATCGCGGAACTGGAACGCTGACCGCGCGACCGCCGGCTTGGGGACCAGCGCGACCACGCGACCGCGGAACACCCGCCGTCAGCTGCCCCCCGTCCCCCTGGCCTCCTCCGCCTCCAGAATCGGCGTCAGCCACCGGGCCAGCGCGGCCACGGTATCCGCGTACATCGGATCCGCCACCAGGTTGGTCCGCTCCTCCGGGTCGCTGTCGTGGTCGTACAGCTCCCCGCTGCCGTCCCGGTATCGGATGTAGCGCCACCGGTCCGTCCGCACCGTGTGCTGGCCGCTGGCGAATGTCGAGATCGCCGGGCGGTCCCGAAGGCGCGCGGGATCGCGGAACCAGGGCATCAGACTGCCGCCTTCGAACTCGTGGGCGGGCGCCGGCACCCCGGTCAGCTCAACGAGCGTGGGATAGATGTCCAACAGATCCACCGCGCGCGCCGACCTGGCGCCCGGCTCTACCTGACCGGGCGCGACGACGAAGAACGGCACCCGCGTGGATTCCTCCCAGAGGGTGAACTTCTCCCACGTCTCTCGCTCCCCCAGGTGGAAGCCGTGGTCGGACCAGAGCACGATGATCGTCTCATCCGCCCGCCCGCTCGCCTCCAGCGCATCGAGCAGCCGCCCGACCTGCGCGTCCGCGAAGCTGATCGACGCCAGATACCCCTGTACCGCCCGCGGCCACTCGCCGTTGGCCTCGATCCAGCGGTGCCAGACCCTGCGCTCCGCCCCCATCCGCTGCCCGGCCTCGGGCAGACCCTCGCGCCAATCCCCCGGCTCGGGCAGAAGCACGTCCTCCAGCGGGTACAGCTCGAAGAACGGCTCGGGCACGAACCACGGGATGTGCGGCCGGAAGATGCCCACGGCCAGGAAGAACGGCTGCCCCTGGTCGCGGCCCAGCTGGCCCACCGCCCAGTCGGTGACCTGCTCGTCCGGAAACGGTTCGCCTTCCGGGAAGGGGCCCCAGTCCATGTAGTAGGGCACGTCGATCTCGGGTAGTTCGCCCACACCGGCCGCCACCCGCTCCCACTCATACAGCCAGAACCCCTGCTCGTCTACGGTCCGCGCCGTTCCCTCGGGGAAGCGCGCGTCGGGCATCTGCTGATCGAGCGAAGGATGGAACTCGTCCCAGGCGTTCCGGTCGTTCTGGTCGACGCCGTAGTCGCCGTTCAGCCACGAAAGGGCGTGAAAAATCTTGCCCGTCCCCAAGGTGCGGTAACCGTTCGCACGGAAGTGCGCGGGCAGCGTGGCGACCCCCTGGAGCGCGGGCGCGTCGTACCAGAGCGTGCGCAGGTCGTAGACGCCGGAGGTGGACGGGCGCAACCCGGTCAGCACCGCGATCCGGGACGGGTTGCAGGAGACCGCGGGCACGTGCGCGTTGGTGAAGGTCATGCCCTGCTGCGCGAGGCGCTCCAGGTTCGGTGTGTGAACCGTCCCGGGATAGCCGCCCAGCGGGCCGATCCAGTCGTTCATGTCGTCGACGGCGATGAAGAGCACGTTGGGGCGGCCGGCGGCGTCCGCGGGTGGCCGGGCATCGGGGCCGGTGCAGGCGTGGATGCCCAGCCACAGCGCCGGCGCCAGCGCGGCAGCGGCCATCAGTCGGCGGGGACGGGTGTGGCGCGTAATCATCCGCCCACCACCGAGAACGCCGGCGGCCACACCGGCGAAAAGTCCCGGATCCGCTCTGACAGCTCTTCGCGCACATCCGCGTAGTCCCCGTCCTCGAAGCGGTTGATCAGCTCGAACGGGTCGTCCTCCATGTCGTAGAGGTCGCCTTCCCCATCGTGGGGATAGAGCCCGAGCTTCCAGCGGTCCGTCACGATCGAGACATTGCCGCGGACCTCGATGAAGACCTCGTCCTGCACCGAAGCTTCGCCGTCCGTCAGCAGCGCGGTGAGGTCGCGGCCCTCCATCGCTTCGGGCGGCGGCGCACCGGCCAGCGAGAGGATCGTCGGCATGAGGTCGACGTGGGCGCTGAAGCCGTCCCGCACGCCGGGCTCGATGCTCGGCGGGTGGCGGACGACGAGCGGCACGCGCACCGAGAGGTCGTAGTGCGTGCCCTTGTGGATCAGGTCGTGATCGCCGAGATGGGAGCCGTGATCGCTGGTCCACAGGACGATGGTGTCGTCAAGCTCGTCGCGCCGCTCCAGGGCGTCGATGACGCGGCCCATCTGTTCGTCGATGAATGACAGGTTGCCGTAGTGGCCCGCGCGGATGGCGTGGATGATCTGGTCGCGGCGCCGGTAGTCCGAGTCGATCAGACGGGGGATGTCACCGGTGTAATTGAAGCGCAGCCGCGTGTGGTCGGTGGGCTTGGTGGCGAGTTCGCCGGGGAAGGTATGCCCCAGCGGCAGGTCCATTTCCTTGTAGGGAGCCGAGCAGCGGGCCGGCGGATCCCATGGATTGTGGGGACCGTTGAAGGAGACCCAGAAGAACCACGGCTCCCGCAGCTCGCCGCGCTCGACGATCTCCAGGGCGCGCGCACCGACGTAGTGGTCGATGTGCCAGGACTCGTCCCATGGCCATTCGTAGACGTGGGGCGTCGGCGCCTCGACCCCCATCCGCAGATAGTCGTCGCGCACGAGGCCCCGCTCCGCCAGGAAGGCGGCGTAGTCGTCCTGCTGGCCCGCGGCTCCGAAGTTGCCCTTGCGGTCGGCCGAGACCCAGCGGTCGAATCCTCCCAGCGGCTCGTCGTCGGGGAAGCCCAGGTGGAGCTTGCCCACCGCGGTGGTCTGATACCCGTGCGCGCCGAGTTCCGCCATGAGCACCGGGCTCGTCTCCGGAACCCACCCGCCGATGTTCTCCCACTTGCCGTGGGTGTGGGGGTACTGCCCGGTGATCCAGGTGTTGCGCGCCGGGATGCAGATTGGCCCGGTCGAATAGTGACGGCGGAAGACCGCCCCCTCCCGGGAGAGGCGGTCGAGCGTGGGCATGTCGAGGAAGCGGTGGCCGATCGCGGGGACGTCCATCCCGCTCTGGTAGTCGGTCGTGACCAGGAGGATGTTGGGGCGGTCGCCGGGGTCCCTCGGCGCGTCGCGCCTGTCCGACTCGCGGCCCCGGGGGACTTCGGGGGTGCACCGCGACAGCAAGAGCGCCAGCGCGCCCAGCCCGGCCCCCTGAATAAACGCCCGTCGCGAACTCCTCATGCACGGATTATGGCCTGTCGGAGCACCGCCGGCCAGCGTAATGTGTACCCTGTGTGAACCGAACCTGCGGGATGGAGGTCCCCATGACGATCTCTCGTCGCACCGCCCTCAAGGTCGGCCTCGGGGCCGGCACGCTGCCCCTGCTGGGCTGCTCCCCAATCGGCGCCGGATCGGGCGCTCGCAACGCTGCCCTCGCCGCCGCGGCAGGGCTCATCAAGGCCCGTGCCCTCCCGCTCAGCGCCGTCCGCCTTACCGGCGGCCCTCTCAAGCACGCCCAGGAACTCAACGGCCGCTATCTGCTCGAACTGGAGCCCGACCGGATGCTCGCGTACTACCGCGACCGGGCCGGCCTCACGCCGAAGGGCGAGCCGTATGCCGGCTGGGACGGGGACGGACGCAACCTGACGGGCCACATCGCCGGTCACCACCTCACCGCGGTGAGCCTCATGTGGGCCGCCACCAGCGACGAACGATACAGGGACCGCGCGGATTACCTGGTCACCGAGCTCGAAGAGGTGCAGGACGCCCACGGCGACGGCTACCTCAGCGCGCTGGCGGGCCTGCGGCGGGCCTTCGGGGAACTCGCGCGCGGCGAGATCCGTTCGGCATCCTTCGACCTGAACGGCGAGTGGGCCCCCTGGTACACGCTGCACAAGACCTTCGGCGGCCTCCGCGACGCCTATCGCTTCACCGGCAACGAGACCGCACTGGAGATGGAGATCGCCTTCGCGACATGGGCGGAAGGGATCCTATCGGGCCTCTCCGACGCCCAGCTCCAGCACATGATGAACACCGAGTTCGGCGGCATGAACGAGATCATGGTCGATCTCTTCGCCGACACCGGCGACGAGCGCTGGCTCGACCTCTCGTACAAGTTCGAGCACCGCACCTTCATCGAACCCCTGCAGCGGCACCAGGACATCCTCGCCGGCAAGCACGGGAACACCGCCGTGCCCAAGCTCATCGGTTCCGCGGACCGCTTTGCCCTGACGGGAAATCCCGAGGATCTGATCGGTGCGAGCTTCTTCTGGGACAGCGTGGTCCAGCACCACACCTTCTCGAGCGGCGGCCACGGCAAGGACGAGTACTTCGGCCCGCCCGGCCAGCTGAGCGACCGCATCGACGGGCGCACGGCCGAAACATGCAACATCTACAACATGCTCAAGCTCACCCGGCAGCTCTTCGCGCTCCGGCCGGACCCGCACTACGCCGACTTCCACGAGCGCGCGCTCTTCAACCACATCCTGTCCTCGATCGACCCGGAGGACGGGCGCACCTGCTACATGGTGCCGGTGGGCCGCGGCGTGCAGCGCGAGTACCAGGACATGCAGCGCAGCTTCACCTGCTGCGTGGGGTCGGGGATGGAGAGCCACGCGCTCCACGGGGACGGGATCTACTACGAGGACGGCGACAGGCTGTGGGTGAATCTGTACGCGCCCTCCACGGCGGACTGGGCCGACGCAGGAGTCCGGCTGGCCATGGAGACGGGGTTCCCCGAGGGGGAGAGAGCGACGATCCGGGTGGAGGCACGGCAGCCGCGCGAGTTCACGCTGATGCTGCGGCAGCCCTTCTGGGCGGGCGACGGCTTCGCCGTGAGGGTCAACGGCGAGGCGGTGGCGCCCGACGCGCGGCCCGATGGCCTGGAATTCACCGGCCGCAGCCAGTACGGGCGGCTCCAATACGACGCCAGCACGTTCAGGGAGCTGACACGGACGTGGCGAAGCGGCGATGTGGTGGAGGTCGACCTGCCCAAGCCGCTCCGGCTGGAGGGGCTCCCGGACAACCCGCGCCGCGCGTCGATCATGTGGGGTCCGATCGTGCTGGCCGGGGACCTGGGGCCGGAACGCGAACGCGGCGGCGAGGGTTCGGAGCGGCCTGAGCCGCCGAAGGTGCCGGTTTTCGTCGCGGCCGAGGAGCCGGTGGCGTCGTGGGTGCGAGCGGTGGACGCAGGTGCGGGCCGCTTCCGCACGGATGGCGTCGGCCGCGAGCCGGACGCCGCCGGACGGGCCACGGACGTGGACCTGCACCCGTTCTTCCGTCTGCACCGGCGAACATACTCGACGTACTGGGATCTGTTCACACCGGACGAATGGGAGGAGCAGAAGGTCGAATACGCCGCCGAAGCTGAGCGCCTGCGCAGGCTGGGGGGGGCGACCGTCGCCTACCTGGAGCCCGGCGAGCGCGTCTTCGAGGACGCGTTCAACTACCAGGGGAGCGAGGAAACGGTCACCCAGCGCATGCTGGGCCGGCCGGGGCGCAGGGGCGGGGGCTGGTTCTCCTTCGACATCCCGGTGGCGCCGGATCGTCCCATGACGCTCATCGCCACCTACTACAGCGATGACCGCCGGGGTACGCCGGCGTCGTTCGAGATCCTGGTGGACGGGACCCGGGTGGCCGAGGCCGAGGTCGACCGCAGCGAGCCGCCGCGCTTCTACGACGTCGCGTATCCGCTCCCGGCCGGGGTGGTCGCGGGCAAGGAACAGGTGACCGTGCGCCTCCAGGCGAAGCCGGACAGCCAGATCGCGACGGTGTTCGGGCTGCGGATGGTGCGCGCGGACGAACTGCGGTGAGTTCGGCCCCGGACGAGGCCTGTGCGGGCACGCGGGCCGATGAGGCCGCGGGCGGGCGCACGGGTGGGCGAAGGCGCGGCGCCACGGGCAGAGCCGCGTGATCGACTACGCGCCGCTCGAAGCCTGGTTCGTCACCGGCAGCCAGCACCTTTACGGGCCGGAGGCGCTGGAGCAGGTGCGGGCCAACTCGGAAGCGGTCGTGGCGGGCGTCAACGGGTCGGGAGCACTGCCTGTGAAGGTCGTCTTCAAGGCGGTGGTGACGACGCCGGACGAGGTCTCGGCGGCCCTGCGCGAGGCGGACGGGGCGCCGAACTGCATCGGCGTTATCGCGTGGATGCACACCTTCAGCCCCGGCAAGATGTGGATCGGCGGGTTGAGCCGGCTGCGGCGGCCGCTGTGCCACCTGCATACGCAGATGGGCCGTGACATCCCCTGGTCCACCATCGACATGGACTTCATGAACCTGAACCAGTCGGCCCACGGGGGACGCGAATTCGGCTACATCTGCACCCGGCTGGGCATCGAGCGGAAGGTGGTCGTGGGGCACTGGCGGGACGGGTCGGTGCAGGACAGGGTGGCGACCTGGCTGCGGGCGGCGGCGGCGTGGCACGACAGCCAGGGCATGAGGATCGCGCGCATCGGCGACAACATGCGGCAGGTCGCGGTGACCGAGGGCGACAAGGTGGAGGCCCAGCGCCGCTTCGGGTATGCGGTGGACGGCTATGGGCTGGGGGACCTCGTGGCGCACGTCGAGGCCGCGAGCGAGGGCGCCGTCGATGCGCTGTGCGGGGAGTATGCCGACACGTACTCGATGATGGAGGGGCTGCTGCCGGGCCGCGCGCGCCACCAGTCGTTGCGCGACGCCGCGCGGATCGAGCTGGGCCTGCGTTCATTCCTGACCGAGGGCGGATTCCACGCCTTCACCGACACCTTCGAGAACCTGCACGGCCTGCGCCAGCTCCCCGGCATCGCCGTCCAGCGCCTCATGGCCGATGGCTGCGGATTCGGCGCCGAGGGAGACTGGAAGCACGCCGCGCTGGTGCGGTCCATGAAGGTGATGGCCCACGGCCTGCCCGGCGGTACCAGCTTCATGGAGGACTACACCTACCACCTCGATCCCGGAGACCAGGGGGTTCTGGGCGCCCACATGCTGGAGATCTGCCCGTCGATCGCCGCAGGGACCCCGTCGTGCGAGATCCACCCGCTCGGGATCGGGGGCCGCGAGGACCCCGTGCGGCTCGTGTTCGATGCCGCCCCCGGCCCGGCCGTGAACGTGGCCGTGGTGGACCTCGGTGACCGCTTCCGGATGGTGGTCAGCGAGGTGGAGGTGGTGGAGCCGTTCGAGGCGTTACCGAAGCTCCCCGTCGCACGCGCGATGTGGAAGCCGCGTCCGGATCTGGAAACCGCGGCCGCCGCGTGGATCCACGCGGGGGGCGCGCATCACACCGCGTTCTCGCTCACGCTGACAGCCGAGCACCTGGAGGACTTCGCCGCGATGGCGGGAGTGGAGTGCCTGTTCATCGATGACGACACGGAGTTGAGGAGGTTCCGCCGCGAACTGCGGTAGGCGCGTGCGCATCGACAGAGGGGTCGCTACGCTGGATTCCGGTACGGGCAGACTCTACTATGTCCGGGAGCATATTGGGGGCGGCAGAAACTGCCAGCAAGAGTGGCTCCCCGGAACCCTCGGAAGAGAGCGCTTCTCATGGCCCGTGTACGATCCGGCCCCTACCTGGCACTCCGTGGAGGGGTCCCCTGCGGCCCGCCTACCGCGGCACCGGCGACCGTCATCCTGGCGGCCACCGTGCTCACGCTGATCGCCTGCGTCCCCGACGACTCCCCCATGCCGCGAAGCATCGCCACCGTCCCGTTCGGCACGACCGCGACGGGCGAAGTCGTCGATCTCTTCACGATGACGAACGCGAACGGGATCGAGGTGCGGGCCATCACCTACGGGGGGATCATCCTCTCGATCAAGACACCGGACCGGGACGGACGCTGGGACGACATCGTCCTGGGCTTCGACTCCCTCGAGCCCTACGAGGCGGGGTCGCCCTACTTCGGCTCGATCATCGGGCGCTACGGCAACCGCATCGCCGGGGGGCGGTTCACACTGGACGGCGAGACCTTTGCGCTCGCGACCAACAACGGGCCGAATCACCTTCACGGCGGCGACGTGGGCTTCGACAAGGTGGTGTGGGGGGGCGAGCCCTTCGAGCGCGAGGACGCGGTCGGCGTCGCCTTCACCTACACGAGCGCGGACGGCGAGGAGGGGTATCCCGGAACGATGGAGGTTCGCGTCACCTACACACTCACGGACGCGGACGAACTCATCTTCGACTACCACGCCACCACCGACCGCGCCACACCCGTCAACCTCACCCAGCACAGCTACTTCAACCTCGCCGGGGGCGCGGCCGACAACATCCTCGGGCACGAACTCACCCTCGACGCCAGTCGCTTCACCCCAGTCGACACGACGCTGATTCCCACCGGCGACCTGGCGCCCGTCGAGGGCACGCCCTTCGACTTCCGCACCGCCACCACCATCGGCGCGCGCATCGGCGACGATCACCCACAGCTCGTGGCCGGCCTGGGCTACGACCACAACTTCGTGCTGGACGGGGACGACCCTGACGTAACGTCAGGGTTAACGGAAAGGAACCGGGAAGGCCTGCATCGCGCGGCGCTCGTGTTCGAGCCCCTCACCGGCCGCACCCTGGAGATCCACACCGGGGAACCGGGGATCCAGTTCTACTCGGGGAACTTTCTCGACGGGACCATCGCGGGCAAAGCCGGCCGCGTCTACGGTCACCGGAGCGGGTTCTGCCTGGAGACGCAGCACTACCCGGACTCACCCAACCAACCCGCCTTCCCCTCCACGATTCTCCGTCCCGGCGAGGAATACGGCACGCGCACCGTTCTGACCTTCGGGGTGGCAGGCTGACGCCATGGCAACGCTCGACTGGCTGATCATCCTCGCCTATCTCGGGGTGGTGGGCGGGCTCGCCGCGTGGGTTTTCCAGCGGCGCAAGGACACGCCGGACGACTACTTCCTGGCCAACCGCAACCTCGGCTGGTTCATCGTCGGGGCATCGATCTTCGCATCGAACATCGGCTCCGAGCACCTCGTGGGGCTGGCCGGGTCGGGAGCGACGGACGGCGTGGCCCTGGCGCACTACGAGCTGCACGCGTGGTGCCTGCTCGTGCTGGCCTGGGTGTTCGTCCCGTTCTTCATGCGCTCGCGCGTCTACACGATGCCCGAGTTCCTGGAGCGCCGCTTCTCGCCGGCCGCGCGCTGGGTGCTCTCGCTGATCTCGCTGGTGAGCTACGTGCTGACGAAGATCGCGGTGGGGATATTCGCAGGCGGAGTGGTCTTCGCGACGCTCCTGCCCGACGTGCAGCTGCAGCTCGGGCCGTGGGTGCTGAACAGCTTCTGGGTGGGATCGCTGGTCGTGATCGTGCTCACCGGCATCTACACGGTCGCCGGGGGGATGCGCGCAGTCGCCTACACCGAGGCGCTGCAGACGGTGGTGCTGGTGCTGGGGTCGGGTCTGCTGACGTGGTTCGGGCTGAGCGCGCTGGGGGGATGGGGGGGACTGAGGGAGGCCCTCGACCCGGACATGTTCAACCTGTGGAAACCGATCATCCCGGAGGGAATGGACGGGACGTGGGCGCCGGTGCTGGAGCCGAACCGGATCGCGTGGTACTTCAACGGCAACTTCCCGTGGCCGGGGATGCTTCTGTGCGCGCCGATCATCGGGCTGTGGTACTGGTGCACCGACCAGTACATCGTGCAGCGGGCGCTCGGCGCGCGGAACGAGACCGAGGCCCGCCGCGGCAGCATCTTCGCGGGAATGCTCAAGCTGCTGCCGGTGTTCATCTTCATCATCCCGGGAATGATCGCGCTGGCGCTGGCCCGCACGGGGGACTACGGAGCGCTGAGCCAGATGGTCGACGCGGACGGGAACGTGATCCCCGGCACCGCGCAGGCCGCCTTCCCGCTGCTCGTGACGAGCATCCTGCCGGTCGGGGTGCGGGGGCTGGTGGTGGCGGGGCTGCTCGCGGCGCTGATGAGCTCGCTGGCGGGAGTGTTCAACGCATCGTCCACCCTCTTCACGATGGATCTGTACCAGAAGTGGAGACCCGCGGCGTCCAGGCAGCGGCTGGTGTGGGTGGGACGGGTCGCCACCACGACAATGGTCGTCATCGGTCTCCTCTGGATCCCGGTGATCCAGGGCTCGCGCGGCCTCTACCAGTACCTGCAGGGCGTGCAGGGATACCTGGCACCGCCGATCTTCACGGTCTTCTTCCTCGGCGTCTTCATGAAGCGGCTGAACGCGAAGGGGTGCCTGGCCGCGCTCGTCGTCGGCTTCGTGCTGGGCGCTTTCCGCCTGGCGGTCGACACACCGGTCTCGATGGGGATGGCGGGCTTCGAGGCCGGCTACGATCCGGGCTCGTTCCTGTGGATCGTCAACAATATCTACTTCCAGTACTACAGCCTCTTCATCTTCACGGTCTCGGTGGTTGTGATGGTGGTAGTGAGCTACCTGACCGAGCCGCCGTCGTACGGGCGCATAGCGGGGCTGACGTACGCCACGGTGACGGATGAGCACCGTTCGGCGTCGCGGAAGAGCTGGGATCGGAGGGACGTGATCGGATCCGCGGTCGTTCTGGTCATGATCCTGCTGGCCTACCTCTACTTCCGCGGGTGAGGTGCGGGTGATGGCCGAGCGGGACGGCGGGCACGACCCCTCCGCGGACGCATACGCCATCGGTCTCGACTACGGCACGAACTCGGTCCGGGCGGTGGTGGTCTCGTGCGCGGACGGCCGCAGGGTCGGGACGCATGTCTTCGACTACCCGTCGGGGGAACGCGGTGTGATCGTGGACGCCGCCGATCCCCACCTCGCCCGGCAGAACCCGGCGGATTACGTCGCCGGGGTTCGCGTGGCCACGCTGGGCGCGCTGGCGGAGGCGGAGGGCGGCGGCAGCTCGGCGGAGGACCCCGGCTTCTCGCGCCACCGCGTGGTCGGCATCGGTGTCGACACGACGGGCTCCACCCCGATTCCCGTTGACGCCGCGTGTCGGCCGCTCGCCCTGGACCCGAGGTGGCGCGGGAATCCGGCGGCCCACGCCTGGCTGTGGAAGGATCACACCTCGGCCGAGGAAGCGGCCAACATCACCGAGGCCGCGCACGCACACGCGCCGGAGTACCTGGCGCCCATCGGAGGCACGTACTCGTCCGAGTGGTTCTGGTCGAAGGTCTGGCACTGCCTGAACGTGGCGCCGGATGTCTTCGGGGCGGCTGCCAGCTGGGTGGAACTCGCCGACTTCGTGCCGGCCGTGCTCGCCGGCGCCTCCGACCCGCGCATCATTTTTCGATGCGTGTGCGCGGCCGGGCACAAGGCGATGTACTCGCCCGAGTGGGGAGGCCTTCCGTCCAGAGGATTCCTCGCGCGGCTCGACCCACGGCTTGCCGAACTGCGCGACCGTCTCTACGACGAGGCGCACCCCCCGCACCGCCCCGCCGGCAGTCTCTCGGTGCAATGGGCCGAAGCACTCGGTCTCCGTGCCGGGATCCCGATCGCGATGGGCGGTTTCGACGCCCACTACGGAGCGGTGGGAGCCGGGGTGGCGCCCGGCACCCTGGTCAAGATCATCGGGACATCGACCTGCGACATCACGATCGCGCCCAACACCGCACCGCTCGGCGACGTTCCCGGCATATGCGGAATCGTCGACGGCTCCGTCATGAACGGCTACTACGGCATCGAGGCCGGCCAGTCCGCAGTCGGCGATCTGCTTCACTGGTGGATCGATTCGGTCTGCGAGGGAGACGACTCCCTGCACGGCAGGCTGTCCGACGAGGCGGCGCAGCTCCGCCCGGGCGAGTCCGGTCTCCTTGCTCTCGACTGGAACAACGGGAATCGCACGGTGCTGGTCGACCCGCGCCTGACGGGTCTCGTCCTGGGACAGACGCTGGGAACCACCCGGGCCGAGGTGTACCGCGCGCTCATCGAATCCACCGCCTTCGGCGCGCGGGTGATCGTGGAGCGGCTGGAGGACTGCGGCATTCCCATCGACCGGATCGTGTGCTGCGGCGGGATCGCTGCGAAGAACGAGCTCTTCATGCAGATCTACGCCGACGTGCTGGGGCGTCCGATGCTCCTCGCGTGTTCCCGGCAGACCCCGGCCCTTGGTGCGGCCATCTCCGCGGCCGTCGCGGCCGGCCCCGACAATGGGGGGTACGCAAGCTTCGAGGACGCCCAGGCACGGATGACGTCGCTGCGTGACGAGCGCTTCCACCCGGAGCCGGGAGCGCGCGCCATCTACGACGAGCTCTACGCCATGTACCGTGAACTGCACGACTCGTTCGGCGGGGTCGATGCGGCCGCCGCCGACTTCCCCACGATGATGAAACGGCTGCTGGGGCTGCGGGAGCGCGTCGCGGCGGCCGGTGCCGGGGCCGGCGCGTCATGAGTCCCGCGCAACCTGCTGCCGGGCCCGCCGCCGCCCAGCCCTCCAGCCGCGCCGGGACCCGCTCGTGAGCCCGCGTGCGCGAGCGCTCCGGGAATCCACCTGGGCCGCGAACCTCGCGCTCGCTGGCAGCGGCCTTGTCACTGGCACCTTCGGCAACGTGTCTGCGGCCGACCGCCGCGCGGGCCTCTTCGCGATCAAGCCCAGCGGGGTCCCCTACGCCGATCTGACTCCGGACCACATGGTGCTGGTGTCGCTCGAGACCGGCGAAGTGGCCCACGGTGATCTGCGCCCATCGTCCGACACGCCCACGCACCTCGAACTCTACCGCGCGTTCCCCTGCGGCGGCGTGGCCCATACGCACTCCGAGTTCGCGACCGCGCTGGCCCAGGCCAGGCTCCCCGTGCGCTGCATGGGCACGACCCACGCCGACTACTTCCGCGGAGATGTCCCTGTGACGAGGGAACTGACCGCGAAGGAAGTCGCGGGCGAGTACGAGCGCAACACGGGGCTGGTCATCGTCGAGGCATTTGCGGACGCCGGCGTCTCGCCCGAAGAAGTAACGGCCGTGCTGGTCGCGAACCACGGACCGTTCACGTGGGGCGCGGACGGGCACGCGGCCGTGGCGCGCTCCGAGATGCTGGAAGTGCTCGCCCGCATGGAGTGCACGATCCGCGCGGTCGCGCCCGACGCCCCCCGCCCCGCTCGCCACCTCATCGACCGGCACTTTCTGCGCAAGCACGGCAGCGACGCGTACTACGGGCAGGACTGACTCCTGGCAGCCCGTGGACAAAATCCCCCCGGCATTCGAGCGGCGATGCATCCGGGCGGCTTTATCCACGGACTCCTAGTGTACCTCCGTCCCGTGTCCCATGTTGTGACAGAGACGCCGTGAAACGGAGGCGGGATGCACATTCGGGAACGACCCCTGCTGCTCGCGATCTCCGTGGGAGCGGCGCTGTACGGCGCTTGCGCACAGGATCGTGACCGGGGCGCCGATCCCATTCCCACCCTCGGGCTCGCCCACGGCGTGCAGACGCTGGACGCGGGCCCGTGGCGTCTGGAACTCGTGCGTGCCTCGCAGACCGTGGCCGCGCTCGGGCCCCGCGATCAGGACGGTTTCGACTTCACCCCGTCCGACTGGCTGGAGCGCCGTGGGGGAGACGGCTACTTCCACCTCGGCGACCTGACGCTGCGCCTGCGCCCGGACGGGTCCGCCGACTGGAGCGAATACTCGACCGCCGACGCCCGCCATCCCATCGAGACGCTGTCCGCAGAGCCACCGGTCCTTGCCGCCGCCGACCTGGCTTCCACCCTCCCCGCCGATATCCCGCTGCGCGTGCGCCGCTACTGGGAGTCCTGGGACGGCCGCCTCGCGCTTCGCTTCGAACTGCACAACCCGGGCGCGGTTCCCGTGGAGATCGGGGCGCTGGGAATCCCCATGGTCTTCAACAACATCCTGTCGGATCGGTCGCTCGACGAAGCGCACGCGGTGTCCTCGTTCTCCGACCCCTACATCGGACGGGACGCCGGGTACTTGCAGGTCACGCGCCTGAGCGGTCACGGGCCCGCGCTGCTCGTGGTGCCGCTGGGCGACACGCCCTTCGAAGCCTACAACCCGCTGCTGAGCGACCCGACCCCCCGCGGCGTCACTTTCGAGGGGTTCCACGAGTGGATGGCGCACAGCCTCGCCTACGCAGAGGAAGAGTGGAGCGCCGCCGATCCGTGGAATCCGCCGACCTCGGCCACGCTGGACCCGGGCGAAAGCCGCTCGTACGGCGTCCAGTTCCTCCTGGCCGACGAGATCCGTGCGATCGAATCCACCCTGCTCGCGAACCGCCGGCCGGTCGCCGTGGGGGTGCCCGGCTACGTGTTGCCGATGGACATCGAGGCGCGGCTGTTCCTCAAGCACACGGCCGCCGTGCGTTCGCTCGAGGTGGAGCCGCCCGGAGCGCTCACGATCACGCGCTCCGCGGAGCCGGCAGAGGCGCTCGCAACCGCCGGCGCCGACCCGGCCGCGTCCGGCTGGCTCGCCTACGACGTGCGCGGGCAGGCGTGGGGGCGCGTACGCCTGACCGTCACCTACGAAGACGGGCTGGCCCAGACCATCCACTACAGGGTCATCAAGCCGGCTGCCGAGGCGGTCGCCGACCTGGGCCGCTTTCTGACCACCGAACAGTGGTTCGAGACACCCGACGATCCGTTCGGACGCAGCCCCTCGGTCATCAGCTACGACTACGACGAGCGCAGCCACGTCACCGAGGACAACCGCGCCTGGATTGCCGGGCTCGGGGACGAGGGCGGATCGGGCTCGTGGCTGGCCGCGATCATGAAGCAGTTCGTCCAGCCCGATCCGGCCGAACTCGCGAAGATGCAGCGCTTCGTGGACGAGGTGGTGTGGGGCGGCCTGCAGTACGACGAGGGCGAGCTCGCCTACGGCGTCCGCAAGAGT
Source organism: Gemmatimonadota bacterium (assembly GCA_028873815.1). Taxonomy (GTDB): domain Bacteria; phylum Gemmatimonadota; class Gemmatimonadetes; order Longimicrobiales; family Gaopeijiaceae; genus Bin94. The sequence goes on from JAPPNN010000014.1 coordinate 59,248, forward strand.
CTGTTCTACTACGAGCCGGATGACATGCCCGAAGGCACCTACAGCGACGACGTCCCCTACGGCGGCTGGTCGAGCTGGGACCGCGAACACGCCATGACCGTCGTCCGCTCCTACAACTATCCCCACGTCGCCGCACTGCACTGGGTCCTGTACCGCCTGGCCCGCAATCGGGAGGGCCTGGTCACCAATCATCCCTGGGACTGGTACCTCGATCGCGCGTGGCGGACCGGTGTGGCGATGGCAGAGCACGCTCCGCAGTACGCCCAGTTCGGCCAGATGGACGGGACGGTCTTCCTCCTGATCCTGCGCGACCTGCAGCGGGAGGGCTGGATGGAGCAGGCCGCCGCGCTCGAGGAGACGATGCGCGCGCGCGCCGAAGTGTGGCGCTCTCTCGGCTACCCCTTCGGCAGCGAGATGCCGTGGGACTCGACCGGGCAGGAAGAGGTCTACGCCTGGTGCAGGTACTTCGGCTTCGACGAGAAGGCGATGGTGACGCTGAACGCGATCCTCGGGTACATGCCGACGGTGCCGCACTGGGGATACAACGGGAGCGCACGCAGGTACTGGGACTTCATGTACGCGGGCAAGCTGCGCGGCGTCGAGCGTCAGCTCCATCACTACGGCTCGGCCCTGAACGCGATTCCGGTGCTGTCGGAGTACCGCGGCCGCCCCAACGACCTCCACCTGCTGCGCGTGGGACATGCCGGCATGATGGGCGGCATCGCCAACGTCACGCAGGACGGCTTCGGTCCCAGCGCCTTCCACGCCCATCCTTCGAGGCTCCGGATCGACGGCTACTCGGGCGACTATGGGCCCGGGTTCTTCGGGCACGCGGTGGGCGCGGGCACCTATGTCGTCAACGATCCGGAGTTCGGGTGGCTGGCGTTCGGGGGGAACCTGAGGATGGCGGCGGGTGGCACGGGCGCGGCAACGGGCTCGGTTCACGCAACACCCCTCGACGCCGCCCGTTCACGGGTGTACCTGGCGCCGCTCGGTCTTTGGCTCACGCTCGACGCTGGGACATTCGAGGCCGTCGAACTGTCCGGAGCGGCGGTCCGGGTAACGCTCTCGCCGGCGACGGCGGCCGTCCGCAGCGCGCGTCTGCGCGTCGAGCAGCCCGCTGCCGTCGAGGGCGTGGGCCGCATCGCGCCGGCCGAGGCGTTACAGATGGAGCGGGGCGCCTACGTGGTGCCGCTGGGCGAGGAACCGGCCGTGGTCGTACTGGGCGCCCAACGATGAACGTCATCGCGGCGCTCACGCTCTCACTTGCCGTCCAGGACTCCGGGTGCGTCCAGCCGCTCAAGACCCGCGCGCAACTGGACTCCGCGACGGCCGCGACCGAGCGTCTGATCGAGGAGCGGCCCGCGTCGCATGAACTCCGTTGCCGAATGGCGGCGCTGCGAATGCAGGCGGGCCGCTACGAAGAGGCCGATTCGATCCTTGGGCAGCTGCTCGCCGACGACCCGTACCAACTCGAACCGCTGCTTGCACTGACGAGCCTTCGCCGCCGCCAGTACCGTTTCGGAGAGGCAGCCCGGTCGCTGGACCGAGCCGCGGAGTCGGCACCGGAAAGTCCCGGAGTCGTCCTTCTCGCAGGGCGGCTGGCCCTCGACCGGATGGATCTGGCCGCCGCGGACGCGATCTTCGCCGCGGTCCTCGAGAGGGAGCCGTCCTCGGCGGAAGCGATGTTGGGCCTCGCCGAGGTCGCGTTCTGGACCGACCGGCACGCAGACGCGCGGGAACTCCTGCAACAGGCGCTGGCCCTGGATCCGTCCCTCGCCTCCACCCACCTGCTGGCCGCGCGCATTCATCGCGAGGCCCAGGCCAACGCCGAGTGGAGAGCGTCCGTGCTTGGGGCCGTCGCCGCCGATTCCCTGTCCGCCGACGCACACGCCGCGCTGGCCTCCGTACTCAGAAGCGACGGCAACCTCGAAGAAGCTTACCGGCACGCCGAACTGGCCATCGACCTCCACCCTTTCTCACAAGCCGCTCACTCCTACCTCGGCAACGGTGGATCGCTCCTCGGCTACGACTCGGTGCCGGCGGATCCCGGCGAGTTCGAGGGTCGGGTCGGCGAACTCCTGGCCCTTGGCGACGGACACCTGCTGGCCCGCCGGTATCGGGAGGCGATGGCCCCATTCCACGAGGTTCTGGCCACCGACCCCGGGAACGCGGTGGCGCTCATGGGCATCGGCACGGCGCATTATCACCTGGGGGATTTCGAAACCGCGCTGGGCTGGTTCGAGCGCATCGTGGCCGATCATCCCGGATACGGTCTCGCCCACTACGGGATCAGCTACGCGCTTCGCCGGATGCGGGACCGCGCAATCGTGGGACTGGACGAAATGCGCGCGCTCTTCGAGCAGCGCGATGCGCCGGAGCCGCCCGGCCTGCGGGAGGTGTTTCCGGACTACGAGCGGCTCGACGACGAGCTGCGGAAGATCGTGCGGCTGTCCGTGGAGCCCTTCAGCAACTACCTGCCCGCCCTCGCGGTCGCGGGCGCCACCTTTCACCTGCTGCCGTTTCACAAGCTGCTCTGGCAGTCGCCCCACAAGGAGCGCACCAGGGGGACGCGAACCTTCGATCTGCGGCTCTGGGACGACGTCAAGGGGCAGGGCGGATTTCACGCCGTCGGCGGGGAGGAATGGGTGCGTGATGTGCGCTACCAGCGCTGGAACGTGGTCACGCACGAGTTCACGCACCAGGTGCACGGCATGTTTCCCGACAGTCTGCGGGCCGAGGTCGCGCGGCTCTTCCAGATCGCGAAGGCGGAGCGGCGCACGCTGGACTACTACGCCGACTTCAACGAGATGGAGTACTTCGCGCAGGCGGCCGAGGCCGTGATCTCCGAGGTCAAGTTCAAGGATCAGCGCGGCACGTCGAAGCACACCCGGGACCACCTGCGTGTGAAGGACCCCGCGCTCTTCGAATTCCTCGGCCGGATCAACCGGCGGGACAGCTACCTGGATGTCGAGGTGCGCGCGGCCCGGCAGAACGGGAACACGCTGATCCGGGCGGGTGACCTGACCGGGGCCGCCCGGGCGGCGCGCGAGGCGCTGAGGCGTTACGGCGACCACCCCGGTCTCCTGGACCTGCTCGCACGCACGCACCGGCTCCGGGGCAACTACGCCGAGGCGAGGAGTCTGCACCGCTTGTCCATCGAAGCCTTCCCCGAGGCCATCGCCGGCTACGCGGGGCTGGCCGAGGACATGGTTCTGGAGACGCGCGACCACCGCCGCGCCGCCGCGCTCCTGAGCACTGCCGCCGAGCTGCATCCGGAATCCGCGGAGCCGCTGCTGAGGCTCGCCGACGTCCACCGTTTCGCCGGCAGGCTCGACAGTATGGAACTGGCCCTGGATTCGGCGCTGGACATCGAGGAGTCGCCCAATCCGTACGGCGGCATCGCAAACCCCTGGATCCTGCGCGCGGGCGGCAGAATGCTGAGGGAAGACTACGAGGGAGCCGAGCAGGCGCTCCGGCACACGCTCGAGAACATCAATCGCCGGGATCCGTCCGCATGGGCGGAGCTGGCGCTGGCGCAGCTGCGAACGGGAAGGTCCGATTCCGGACGCGAAGACCTCGCGACGGCACAGCTACTGGATCCGGAAGACCGGCGCGTCCTGGAGGTCCAATCGGAGTTCGCGACGCACGATGGGGACGCGGCGGACGCACGGCGCCTGCTCGAACGGGTGCTCGACCTCGACGGTTCCCGGCTGAACGCCATCGTGATGCTCAGCGAGTTGCTCGATGGTGTGGACGAAGAAGAGTCGCGCGCGCTCCTCGAGCGGGGGCTGGGGATGGTCCGCGAGCCGTCTCCGGTCGAGTTCGTTTTTCGCGGTGGTGAATTCGCATCGATCGGCGCCTTCGACGAACCGACGGCGTCCCGGGTGCTCACCCGCGCCGGCATGCTTGCCGAACGTGACGGCGACCTCGACGGCGCGGTCGAGCATCACGAACAGGCGGCGGCGCGTTTCCGGTTCAGCTTTCCATCGCTTCTGGCCCTGGTCCGGCTCCACGCGCGGGAAGGGCGTATCGCGGACGCCCGCCGCCACTTCCGCCGACTGGAGGCAGCCGGGGCCCCGGACCGCTACCTGTCGGAAGCCCGCAGGTTCCTGGGCCTCGACGGATGACCACGATTCGCCGGGCAGCCGTGTCAGCGGGGTTGGCCGGAGCCGGTTTCGGGTGGCACCCGTGCGCGTGACCGAAGTCATCCAGGCGGTGGACCTGCACGCCGACGGGGAGCCCGGGCGGGTCATCGTGGGCGGCGTGCTCGGCGTGCCCGGCGCGACCATGTTCGAGAAGATGCAGTATCTGCAGGCCCACAAGGACCACCTGCGCAGGCGCATGCTTCGCGAGCCGCGGGGATACCCGGCCGCCAACTGCAACCTGATCCTGCCGCCGACGCGCCCCGAGGCGGATGCCGGCTTCGTCATCATGGAGCAGACCGAGTACCCCCCGATGTCGGGCACGAACACGATCTGCGTGGCGACAGCGCTCATCGAGACCGGCATGGTGAAGGCGGAGGAACCGCGAACTTCGCTCGTCCTGGAGGCGCCCGCCGGGCTGATCCGGGTCGAGGCCGATGTCGTGGCGGGCAAGGTCAGGCGCGTCACATTCGAGAACGTACCGGCCTTCGCGGTGCACACCGAGGCCACCATCGAAGTGCCCAACCTCGGTGCCGTGACCGTCGACGTCGCGTGGGGCGGCATGTTCTACGTGATCGCGGACGCGGAGCCGCTGGGGCTGGAACTCGTGCCGGAGCGCGCTGGAGAGATTACCCGCGTCGGCGAGATGATCAAGACGGCGGCGCGCGAGCAACTGCCCGCCGTGCACCCCGAGAATCCGGAGGTCGCCGGGATCACCATCGGGGTGATCTCGGGGCCGCCCAGTCGCGCCGACGCCACGCTGAAGAACGCCGCGGTGGTGTCGACGGGGACGCTGGACTGGGACCGGCCCGAATCCTGGACCGGGGCTCTGGACCGCTCACCGTGCGGGACCGGCACGTGCGCCAAGATGGCCGCGCTCCACGCCAAGGGCCAACTGGCGCTGGGCGAGGACTTCCGTCACGAGGGCATCCTCGGAACCGTGTTCACCGGCCGCCTGGTGCGCGAGACCCGCGTGGGCCCCTACCCCGCCGTCGTCCCGACCCTGAGCGGCCACGCCTGGATCACCGGGTTCGCGCAGTACGTGGTCGATCCGGAGGACCCCTTTCCGGAAGGCTTCACCGTCGGCGACATCTGGGGCGCCGGGGAGCCGATCTCATGAGTCGCAAAGACACGTCGCGCTCGAGCCGCAGCGGGTCGTCCCGCCGGCACACTACCGGCCCGAGCCGCCAGGAGTCGTCCCGCCGAGACACCACAGGCCCGAGCCGGCGCCAATTCCTCCAGGCGGCCGGCCTCGCAACCCTGGGCGCGGCAACAGAAGTCCCCGGGACCCCCGGCACCCGCCCGCGACCCGCCGGCACCCCCCGACCCGCCCAGGCCTCCCGGTTCGCCGTGGCCTTCGAGGACGGGGCAATCACCGGCCTGCGGTGCGCCGACGACACCATACCCACCGAGTACGTAGCGCCCGGTTCGCGTCTTGGCGAAGTCGTTCTCCGCTACCGCCAGGGAAACGGCGCCTGGGAGCGCCTCGACACCGGCGACGAAGCGGCCCGCCGAACCGTCAGCACGGAAGCGGGCGGCACTGAACAGCGCACCACCGTCGCTGCGGCCCCCGGATCGGCGGCGCCGGAAGTCGACATCCGCTTCACCGTGGCCGAGGACTCGATCCGGTGGACGATCGGCGTCCGCAATCTCACCGGCCAGCCGCTGGAAATCGGGGATCTGGCGATTCCCCTCCCCATCAACCGCAACCGCCCGACACGAGGGGAGCAGAACCCGTCCCCGCCCGTGCTCAAGCACGGCCTGGTCGCGGGGCACGGATCGTATCTCGTGTGGACACGCGGCAACAGCGTGGGACCCTATCTTATGCTCACTCCCGACGGGCACACCGGGCTCGAGTACTGGGAGGCGCAGGACGGCTACCACGTCTTCATCCACTCCGCGCCGGCGGGAGCGGTCGCGGCGGAACGCGGCTGCAACTGGCGGCAGCCCAACACGGCGCTGACGCTCGAGCCGGGCGCGGAGCGGTCCTACTCCTTCACCATGCGCTGGGCGGACGACTACGACCACGCACGGGAGATTCTCGTCGAGCAGGGTCTGGTGGACGCACAGGTGGTGCCCGGCATGACCGTGCCGACCGACCTTCATGCCCGTATCGCGCTGCGGACGCGGGAGGAGATTCACGGCGTGGACGCCGAGCACCCCGCGGCCACCGACCTCCGACGCGTGGGCAACACCGGCGATGCCGTCATCTACGAAGTCGCCTTCTCACGGCTCGGGGAGAACCGTCTCACGGTCAGATTCGGCGACGGCCTCCACATGCACCTCGAGTTCTTCGCCACGGAACCGCTCGAGACGCTCATCGCAAAGCGCGCCGCCTTCATCGCCGCCCACCAGCACCGCGACCCGTCCCTCTGGTACGACGGCCTCCTGGGCGAGTGGGCCATGGACACGCGCGTCCTGCTCGGCCCCGACAACTACGACCGCATTGTCGGCTGGCGCATCTACGCGGTCAGCTGCGACGACCCCGGGCTAAGCAAACCGGCCTTCCTCGCCTCCAAGAACGCGGAATTCCCCGTCCAGGAGGAGGTGGAGGCGCTCGACTACTACATCGAGAACTTCGTCTGGGGCGGACTGCAGCGGACGACCGACGAGACCTTCTCCTACGGCATCTACGGCATACCCGACTGGAAGACCAACCGCGAGAGCGACGATCCCGGACGGGCGGGCAGGCAGCACCTGTGGCGGATCTACGACTACCCGCATGTCACGCTCATGTACCTGAGCATGTACCGGATCGCGCGAAACCACCCCCAAATCCACACGGCGATGACCGCGCATCAATATTTGATGCGCGCCTACGGAACCGCTCTGGCCCTGTTCACCATCCCCTGGGAGATCGAGCGCTGGTCGGCGTACGGGACCGGCCTGATGAACGGGCTGGTCGTACAGGACGTCGTCGGTGCGCTCCTTTCAGAGGGGATGCGCGACGAGGCCGAGCGCCTGCTCCCGCACTGGGAACGCAAGGTGCGAACCTTCGTGACCGACCGGCCCGACCTCTTCCGCTCGGAGTACCCGTTCGACACCACCGGCTTCGAGGAGACGCACGCCCTGGCGAAATATGCGCTGGCGGTGGCCGACGCCGGAGCCCCGGAGGAGCCGCGCGAAGTCCGTGTGGGATGGGTCGACTATCCGCCTTCGACGCGCATTCCGCTGGAAGCCGCACAGGAGTTCATGGAAGCCCAGATGGCCGCCAACATCTTCTGCCGCGGCTGGCTGGAAAACGCGTACTATCTCCTGGGAAGCGACATCCGCAACTCGGACGGAAACTCGTACACCCTCAGCTACATGTCGCAGATGGGAGGCTGGAGCGTGCTCGACTACGGGCTCCACCATACGGAGGACCCGTGGCCGTACCTGCGGCTCGGCTACGCGTCCTTCCTGAGCGCCTGGGCGCTGATGAACACGGGCACACCTGAGTCCGACCACGGCTACTGGTATCCGGGCCCCGAGAACGACGGCGGCGCGGGCGGCGGGTTCGAACCCGCGCCTTACGGGGAGACCTGGCTCGACCAGCCGCACTCGCGCGGGTCGTGGTACTATTCGTGCGAGATCGACCTGGGCTTCTGCGGCGGCCTCCGTTGCGCCCGCACTGTCCTGGCCGACGACCCGATCTTCGGACGGTTCTGCTTCGGCGGCACCTGGCAACAGGCCCCCGCGGCCGGCCGAATCGAAGTCGTGCCGCGGGACGGCGTGCGGCGGCGCTTCCACGCGATCCTGGCAGAGCGGCGCCTCCATGTCGAAACCGAGGTCGACCGCTTCGCGGCGGGCCGGCCCATCGCGTTCACGGAGGACCTCGGCGAACTCCGCTTCGAGCTTGAAAGCCGGAACCCGACGGCGCACGTCAATACCGTACGCGTGGCCGGCTTGCCCGCGGGAGCCTACCAGGTGTGGCGCGGGGCCGTGCCCCGGGAGGACGTGGCGCGCGAGGACGTGCCAGGTGACGACGTGCCGCGCGACGACCAGCCCATCGCGTCGTTCGAGGTGGACGAAGGGGCCGCCGCCAGCTTCGACGTTCCCGTGGACGGGACCGCGGGCTCGGGCGTGGTCACTGTTCGGAGCGACCAGGCCGCCCTGCTCCTCGACCCGTCCAACCCGGAGTGGACCCGTCCCTCACCACCCGTATGGCGTGCCCGTTTCGAGACCAACAAGGGTGACTTCGTGATGGAGCTGGTCCGGGACCAGGCGCCCATCGGCGCGGACCGGTTCTACAACCTCGTGCGGCTGGGATACTACGACGACACCCGGTTTCACCGCGTCAGCGAGGGGTACATCGCCCAGTTCGGGCTTCACGGCGATCCGCGGGTGAACGCCGCGTGGCTCGACCGGCAGATCCCCGACGACCCGGCCCAAGGCAGCAACGTTCGCGGGACGCTGGCCTTCGCCATGTCGCCCGAGCCGAACACCCGCAACACCCAGATCTACATCAACCTCGGCGACAACACGCGCAACGACGTGGAGCCCTTCGCGATCTTCGGGCGGGTCGTCGAGGGAATGGACGTGCTCGACCGCCTCTACGCCGGCTACGGAGAGCAGTCCGGGAGCGGCGTGAGGCAGGGGCGCCAGGGCCCCATCGTGGAGGGCGGCAACGAATACCTCGACCGGAACTTCCCGCTCCTCGACCGGATCCTCAGCGCCACCCTGGTTCCGCCCGGCCCACCGTAGGGTTTCAGCCGGCGAGCCGGACGGGACCGCGCACGCGGTTTCGCCTACGCGCCGCCGGGCTGCTCCGGACAGCTCACGGGCCGGATCCGCTTCCCGTGGAAGATGTCCATCGGGATGTGGTGCGTGTTGAAGACGCGCCCGAGAAGCTCGCCGAGCACGGGGTCGTACGCCACGAACTCTTCCGGCGATTCCACCGTCACATCCCCGGTGAAACACTCTCCGTAGTTGGAGAAGAACCACCACTGGACGCCCTCGGCCCAGTACTCGTTCGGATTCGTGGTCGCGTAGTGCCTGCGGCCGTCCGGGTGCTCGTACTTGCCCGCGGCCATCGCGGCATCGTAGGCGGCGACGATCTCCTGTGCCATTCCCGGGTCGACGTCGCGGATCGCGCTGTGGATGGCGTGGGCGAACTCGTGCACGAAGATATGCTCGCCGAAATACCGCGTGTCCGGATAGCCGAGGATGTTTTCCTCGGCCCCGGTCGTGGGGTTCCCGCCCAGTCCGCGCGACCGGTTGGCATGATAGTCCCGGTCCGCCTGCATGATAGGCTCGTCCTCGGGCGCGCCCGGCCGCTTGCGCATTCCGTACTCCGGAATGTCCATCGTCATTTCGACCTCGGCGATCACGCCCGTGCGCCAATCCCGCTCGATCATCGATGCGCGCAGGTCCGGCCGCGCCACCAGCATCGTGTTGATGATGTCGCGCACGACCAGCAGCGCGATGTCGGGCACCTTGGTCGACGAGAGCACCGGGATTCCGTCTGCATCCACGTACTTCTGGTAGAACCCATCGACCCCGAGTTCTTCGGGCACGGGCCCGACCGTGGCCTGCACGTAGTCGTGGATGAGCGAGACCGGCCGGCCGGTCTCGGCCTCCAGCCTGGCACGTTCCGCCCGGTTGCGCTCGGCCGCCGCGCGGGCTTCCGCCTCCGTGCGCTGCCGTCGCTCCTGTGCCAGCGCCGAATCTGCGACGCTGCCGACGAGCAAAACACCCGCCATGGGGACAAGCATCAATCTGCACACGGGTATACCCTCCTCCCGGAGTGCCGCACACGCGGCTGACGCCACGGTCGCCTGCCCGCGGGGATCGCCGGATTCGCCGCAGCCGGATAGTCATGTACAATACGTGGCGTAGCCGCTCCCCGCACCGACGATCCCATGAAACCCATGCCTCTGCCGCGTCAGCCGGGCCTGCTTCCGCTGGTGCTGGCCCTCGCCGCGGCCGGGTGCGACCCCCGCGGACCGGACGAACCGGGTGGGCCGGACCAAACGGACGTACCGGAGCGCGCATCCGGGCCGCTCTTCACATTGATGCCCTCTTCCGCCACCGGCGTCACCTTCGTGAACCGATTGCCCGAGACCGCGGCGAGAAACGGGCTGGCCTACCAGTACTACTACAACGGCGCGGGCGTGGCGGCCGGAGATCTGAACGGCGACGACCTGCCCGACCTCTACTTCACGGCGAACATCGGTCCGAACCGCCTGTATCTGAACCGTGGCGGGCTGCGGTTCGAGGACGTGACGGACCGCGCCGGCGTCGGTGGCCCCGCGGACGGATGGGCCACCGGGGTAACGCTGGTCGACATCAACGCCGACGGCCGCCTCGACATCCACGTCAGCCAGTCGGGTCCCTTCGGAGAGGACGACCTGCGGCGCAACGTGCTGTTTGTCAACCGCGGGGACGAAGGCGGCGTTCCCGTCTTTGCCGAAGAGGCCCCCGCCTACGGTCTTGACGATCCGGCGTACTCCACGCAGGCGGCGTTCTTCGACAGCGACCGCGACGGCGATCTGGACATGTACCTCCTCAACCACGGCATCCCCGCCTACCGGACGCTGCTGCAACTGGAAACCGGGCGCTCGCCGCTCGAGGTGGACAAGCTCTACCGGAACGATGGCGACCACTTCGTCGATGTCGCCTCCGAGGCGGGGCTGGTCGATTCCAACCTGGGCTTCGGACTGGGGCTGAGCGTGGGCGACCTCAACAACGACGGCCTCCCGGACATCTACGTCGCCAACGACTATTCCGGCCCCGACTATCTCTACCTGGGCCAGGCGGACGGAACCTTCCGCAACGTGATCGACCGGTCCATGGGGCACATCCCGCTTTCGTCGATGGGCTCGGACATCGGCGACCTGGACGGGGACGGCTGGCTGGACCTGGCGGTGCTCGAGATGGAGCTGCCGACGCACTACGGCCGCAAGACGCGGGAAACCGGCAGGGAGCAGGAGCGGTTCGTGCTCCTGGCCCGCGAGGGGCTGCACCGCCAGTACATGGCCAACGCGCTGCAGTGGAACCGGGGGACCCCGGACGGCACCATCCCCGTCTTCTCCGATGTCGCGTACCTCGCCGGGGTCGCCCAGACCGACTGGAGCTGGGCCGCGCTCGTCGCGGATCTGGACAACGACGGCCGCCAGGACCTGTTCGTCACCAACGGCATGGCCGGCGTGAGCATCAACCCCGACTTCGACGCGTACATGGAGCGGCGCATGGCCGAGGTCCAGGCCGCACAAGGGCGCGTCACGGAGGCGCTCATCCTGGAGCTCATCGGGAACATGCCCCGCCGCAGGACAGCCAATTTCGCTTTCCGCAACCAGGGGGACCTGACCTTCACCGACAGGGCAGCCGAGTGGGGACTGGACCAGCCGGCGTACTCCACCGGGGCGGCCTACGCCGACCTCGACCGCGACGGCGACCTCGACCTGGTCGTCACCAACATGCAGGAGCAAGCGTTCGTCTACAGGAACAACGCGCGCGAGACCAGGAACGACGCGGGCGAGTCGGCGGGAGCCCACTTCCTCAGAATCGGGCTGCGCGGTCCCCCGGGGAATCCGTTCGGCATCGGAGCCAGGGTGCGGCTGACCGCCGGCGATACCCGCCAGCTTCAGGAGATGCAGCTCACCCGTGGATACCAGTCGTCGGTGGAACCGGTCCTGCACTTTGGCCTCGGCGAGCGTGCGATGGTGGACACCGTGGAGGTTCGCTGGCCGGACGGATCCGTGGAGACGCGCACCGGGGTGGCAGCCGGCCTCACGCTCACGCTTACCCACTCGGATGCACGGCCGCCCGCGCCACCACCGCCCGGCCCGGCGCCCCTCTTTGCCGACGCCACGTCCCGGTTGCAGCCCCCGCCGCGTCACACGGCCAGCCTGTCCGTGACGGACGCTTCACTGGAACCGTATCCCTCGAGGCGGGAGAGGGTCGCCCTGGCGGCGGGAGACCTGGACGGCGACGCGCTCGACGACTTCGTCTTCGGTGGCAGCGACAATCAGCCGACCCTCGTGTACTTCCAGAGCGAGGACGGAGCATACGCGGCCCTGGCTGAACTACCCGCAGCAGCCGCCATGTCGGAAACCACCGCCGCAGCAATCCTCGACGCGGACGGCGACGGCCTGAACGACATCTGGACCGTGTCGAGCCACGCCGCCGCCCTGAACAGGCCCGGGCACCAACATCGCCTGTTCCTGAACGCGGGGAGCAGGGACTTCCGCGAATCACCGGCGATCCCCACGGAAGACGCCGGGCCCGGCACGACTCTCGCCTCGGGCGACTACGACCGCGACGGCCAGACGGACCTCTTCATAGGAAGCCACAGCGTGCCGGGCACCGGTCCGGGGACCGGCAGCCGCCTGCTGCGCAACGGCGGAGGGACGTTCACGGACGTGACCGCCGAGGTGGCCCCGGCACTCGCGGAACTGCAAACCGTAACGGACGCCCTGTGGGCCGACCTGGACGGCAACGGCACGCCCGACCTGCTGGTGGCGGGAGAGTGGATGCCCCCCACCCTGCTTCTGAACGACGGAGCGCGCTTCCGCGATACAACGGTCGAGGCGGGTCTCGCCGGCCTCACCGGATGGTGGCAGACCCTGTCATCGGCCGATTTCGACGGTGATGGAGACCTCGACATCGTCGCCGGCAACGTCGGCCTCAACTATCCCTACAGCCCCTCGGCCGAGGGGCCCTTCGAGCTATACGTGGGGGACTTCGACGGCGACGGGCAGAAGGAACGCGTGCCCGCGTATCACGAAGGGGACCGTCTGTACCCGTGGTTCGGACGGGACCGCATGGCGTCCATGCTCCCCTGGGTCCCGCGAATCTACCCAACGCTCGATGCGTTTGCGCGCGCCACCTTGCCCGAGATCCTCGGCCCCGAGAGGATGGCGGCGGCGGACCGGCTGGAGGTTCGCACCCTGGCCACCACGTACCTCGAAAACACCGGAGGTGGCCGCTTCGACCCTCGCGCGCTCCCGCGCACGGCCCAGCTCTCGGCCGTCACCGGCGCGGTTCCCGCCGACTTCGACGGCGACGGCGCCATCGACCTGGTTCTGGCGGGCAATATCCATGCGTTCGAACACAGCGTGCCCGGGTTGGACGCCGGCGTCGGACTGTTCCTCCGCGGCGACGGAGCGGGCGGTTTCGACGTGGAACCGCCGAGCGGCAGCGGGCTCTGGCTGGAGGGACGCGTGGGCCGACTGGAACTCCTTCACGTGGGCCGGGAGGGCGGCCCCGCGCTCGTGGCCGCGGTAGCCGGCGGCGCGGCGATCCACATCCGTCCGAACGGACCCCCAGGATCCTGACGTGGTCCCCGCGGTCCTGACGGGAGCCGACCGGCCCGACTAGCGGGGAATGACCTCGATCACGCCCCGGGGATTCCCCATGCCGAAACGGGCGCTGGCCTCGCCCGCCGGCCAGTAGCGGAGTTCGGCCACGTCGACCACGTACACCTGCCTGAGGTAATCGAGGTCGCCGACGCGGGTGCCGTACATGTACACGTTGGCCCGGGCCTCGGCCGCATTGGTTGCGGACACGGCCCCCCGTCCGGTCAGCCATTCGGGCCGCGTCAGCTGCAGCGCTTCGAACACAGTCTGGCTGTTTGTGGCGGCGAGTTCGCCCCCGCTGATCGAGTTCCTCTGGGCCCCGCCGCCGGAACCGACGCCCGTGGCGCACGCCGCGACCGCAACGAGGATGGCCAGGCCCAACCCGGCGAGAGCAGGAAGTCTGGTTTTCATTCGTTCTATCCTTTCGGCCACCCAAAGGGGATGCGAAACAGCGTCATGCCGGCCGGCGGCGGATTCTCGTCGTCGATCTCGGGGGGACGGTTCGGGTCTTCCTGAAGGAATATCTGATCCACGAGAAGCGCGAACACGGCCGCCGCGCCAACCAGGGCAGCTGCCGTGCGCTTGACGGACAGCCTCCTGAGGTGGAAGTCACGTACCTCGTCCTCGGGCAGGACGATCGTCTCGCGCACGTTCTCGAACTGGGTACCGGGGTAGTTCTTTCCGAGCCACACGATGACGGCCACGGAGTCCGGTGGTTGCGGGGTCACGGCGGCGTCGAGCTCGGTCCTTATCCGACCCAGGTGCCGTGAAGCGCGCACGGCCCCGTCGTCGGTGAAGCGGACCCGCACCTCCTCTCCCGGCGGCACGAGATGCAGATCGACCGGTGTATACGTCACGCACGCCGTCGACGAGAAGAACCCCGCGATCACCAGGGCCGAGCCACGCGCCCACCGAAGGATCCAGCCGTGCTTTTGAACCACGTCCCCTCCACGAATCCAGTGTCGGCCATCGGACTCCAGCTGGCCAGGTCCGCTAAAGCGTTGCCTCGACCGACCGTGCGCGCAACTCACACCACCGCACCGGCCCGGACCGAATCGCGCCCATCAGCGCGACCAGCCCGGGCCGGGCGGCAGCAGGTCTGCTAGTTGCCTCCCGTCAGACCGGCGGGCGGCGACCCGCCCCACCATACCGAGGGTCCGGAGAACAACATCCCCTGCAGGCCTGGGTCGACGCCACTGGCCGTGACATTCTCGGAGTTGCTGGACAGCTCCGACTCGGGCGTGCGGATCCGTACCGGAATGGCGGGAAGGAATGCGTTCGGCACGGGTTCGATCGCGGGGAAGCCTGTACGCCGCCAGTCGTTCCACGGCTCGACGGTCAGGTAGTTGGCAATCCACTTCTCCCGGATGATTTCCTCGAGCGGGTTGGACAGCGACGCCAGCATCGGCCGGGCGTCCACGTAGGCATCGATGTCCGCCGCGTCCACACCCCACTTCTCCATGATGGCACGGATGCCTTCCCGGTAGGGGGCGTCGGCCGCCCCCGGCCCACTCAGAATCAGCCGCGCTTCCGCCTCCGTGAACTTCGCGTCGGCATAGCTGGCGACGTTCAGGGGCGCGTCCTCGGCCGTGAAGAAGTGCCCAACCTCGGATATCGTCGAATCCGCCGCGGGTTCATCCGCGTTGTAGTGCCCGCGGTACACCACTTCGCCGGCCGCCATGTCCTTGACCGCCGGCTCCACCATGATCGGCAGCCTAGGATCGTTGCGCTCCTTGAGCATTTCGACCGTCAGGCCGGACGCGGTGAACAGGAGGTTCCGATCGACGTACCTCCATAGCGGATTGCGTGCCCCGGCTCCTCCCGGGTATTCGAAGACGACATCGTCGGCGGTACTGGTGAGGCCCTCGCCAAGCGCGCTGATCGCCGCCTGTGCACGCTCCTGCGCATTCTCGCCCGGTGCGTACGCCAGGCGGAGCTGATGCCGGGCCTGAACCGTGCGCGCCAGCTTCGCCCAGCGGGACATGTCGCCGTTGAAGAGCAGGTCGTTGGCGCCCGGGGTCCTGCGGCTTGTCTGTCTCATGGAGGCGACCGCTTCGTCCATCATCGCGAGCGCCTGCCCGTAGATGGTCGGAAGCTGGTCGTCGTACGCCGGCGTCGGAACGGCCGGGTCGAGCGCCTCCGTGAACGGCACGGGGCCCCACAGGTCCGTCGTGTGGAGCCAGACCCATGCGGAAAGGAACTTGGCGAGGCCGTAATAGGCCGCATCCGCGTCGGGGTCGACCTCCTCCATCATGAGCTTGAGTTCGTTGAGCATCGTGGCGTAGTGGTAGCTCCACGCCCCGTTTGCGGAGTTGTCCTGCACCTCGTAGAGCTGGAGCTCGTCGTAGCCGCGCGAGTCCCTGTTGTACGAGGTCTGCTGCATCCACTCGACGGTCCACTGCCCCGGGTCGCCGTAGTAGACTGTGTGAACCATGCCCGTGACGACGGCCGGCAGGCGGACATCGACACGGGCGTTTACGGGGGCGTTGGGGTCGGTATTGACGTCGAGGAAGTTCTCGCAGCCACCCGCGAACACGGCGAGGAGCACGACCGACACCGTCCGGGCCATCGGGACTTTTTTCATGTCAAACATGGCGCTTCTCCTTTCTTTTGGTCCCAATGGGTCAGAAGCTCGTCCGGACGCCGAAGGTGTAACCTCTCGTCTGGGGTGCCGGGAAGTGCCGGTAGTACTGCCAGGCGCTGTTGAAGCCACCGGAGATGTCGGCTTCCGGATCGCCCATGGAGAAGTCCGACCACACGCCCAGGTTCCGGCCGGTCGCGTACACCGTAGCGCGGTCGACACCGATGCGGCCCAGCAGGTTCCGCGGGATGTCGTACGACAACGTGACCTGACGCAGCTTGATGAAGCCGCCGGGTTCGATCTGGCCCTCGTGCTTGTCGTAGCCGTACATGAGTTCGTAGAACGTCGGATCCTTCACGACCGACTTCGTGTTCGTCTGGCCGGTCGTCTGGTTGATCCCTTCGAGGGTGACCACCGAGTACCGGTCGTTCGTGAGGATATGGCGTCCGTTCCGACCCGTCGTGTACTGGATCTCGAAGTTGAGAATCTGACTGCCCTTGCGCATGTCCCAGAGGCTCGACAGCCCGAAACCCTTGTAGCGGATGACGCTGCTGACGTTTGCGAGCCAGTCCGGCAGCGCGGTACCGAGGGGCAGCTGGCGCTGGGTCCGGATCGGAAGGCCATGGCAGTCGCCGGCCCGGTTGTACCGGACGCTCGCGCAGTTCTCGTCACCGAGGATCAGTGCGCCCGTAGGCTGGTCCGGGAAGCAGTAGTTGCCCGTCTCCGGCATGCAGTTCCGCTGGTAGCCGTATCCCCAGATCACACCGTATGGCAGGCCCGCCATGATGCGGATGCTCGGCCAGGAATAGCCCGCCAGGTGGAGGTTGTCGATGCCCGGCGCCAGCTCGATCACCGAATTCCGGTTGCGCGTCCAGTTTGCGCTCAGATCCCAGGTGAGATCCTGCAGCTGGACCGGCCGCCCGCGGACGGAGATCTCCCAGCCCTTGTTTCGGAGGTCACCGGCGTTCCGGGTGATGTAGGTGTACCCGCTGGCCGCCGAGGCCGGCACCGAGAAGATCTGGTCATAGCTCTTCTTGTCGTAGTACGACACATCCAGGCTGGCGCGGTTGTTCAGCCCGCGCAGCTCAAGCCCAACCTCGATCTCCGATGTCGACTCCGGCCTGATGTTTGGATTCCCGAGCTGTGTGCCCTGAATGAACCCGACCTGGCCCCGGAACGGGAAGCTGATTGTCGTCGGGTCGAACTGGTAGCTTCCCTGGTGTACGCCCGGCGCGCTTGCGGAGTAGTACCGCGACGACAGGCTGTACGGCGGTGCGTCGGCCCCGACCCTTGCGTACGAGAGACGCACCTTGCCGTACTGAAGCCATGAGGGACGCCAGTCCATGGCGTCCGTGAAGATGACGCCCACGCTCGCGGAGGGATAGAAGTAGTTGTTCGCTTCCTTGGGAAGCGTCGAACTCCAGTCGTTACGCCCGGTCAGCGTGAAGTACGACCAGCCCTTGTAGTCCACGGTCGCCTGCGCATAAGCCCCGAGCAGACGCCTCTCCTCGGGCAGGGAGGCGTAGACGTCCTGGCGCTGGAAGTTCTCCACGTTGTAGTAGTCCGGGATGACGATGTCGAAGCCCTGGCCCGTGATGCGGCTGTTGTCCGTCATCCAGATGTTGCCGCCCACCAGCCCGCTGACGGTGATGTCCTCGCCGAACTGCAGCTGGTCCACGCTGAGCACCAGGTCGTTGTTCATCTGCGTGCGGTTGAGCTTCTCCTGCCGCGTCCCGCCGGAATTGAGTCCATCGGCGGTGCGCCAGGGCCGCTCGTTCTGATACGTGCGCCGCTGGTCGAGATACGTGTCCAGGCCCCAGGTGTTCGAAAGCCTCACGCCCGGCACGATCTCCGCCGCGAAGCGCTGCGAGACGATCCAGCGGTTCACGTTGCTGTCCCGGTACTCGTTCTCCATCACCCACTGGTAGTGCGGGCTGTTCGTGCCCCACATGACCGGCGTGCCGTCATCGTTCCACGCCGTCCGGATGTCGACGTTGGGCGGAATGTGCAGCAGATTGTGATGGACACTGACCCAGGAGTCGGCCGGCCACGGGTTTTGAGTGTTGACGCGCTGGACGCTCGTGGTGGACATCAGCCTGTCGGACATCTGCAGGTTGACGTTCGCGCTCAGGTTGAGCCGCTCCAGTTTGCCCGTCGGGGTGATGTCTCCCTGGTCGAGGTAGGAGACACCGAACGTGAACGATCCCGCATCTCCCAGGCTGCCCGTGGCGCGCAGCGAGTTCTCCAGCGTCCGGGCCTGCTGATAGAACTGCGAGCGAGTATCCTCGAACAGGATATCGCCCAATGCCGCGGTCACCTCCGGCGGAATGCTGTCCTTGTGCGGACCCCAGCCCGGATAACCCGAACTCGTGATTGTGCGCGTTTCGAAACCGGTCGCGGTGGGGTATCCGGGTTGGCAGTAGCCACCCGCCGACTGGAGCCTGCCGTCGCACAGAAAGCGGTCCCGTCCCGCAGCCCAGTCGGTCACGTAGCCCTCAATGATCGGGTCGTCCAGGCGTGCCGAGCTGGAGAACTCGAAGCGGACAGGCATGCCCGGCCGCCCCTGTTTCGTCTTGATCACCACTGCTCCCGCCGCGGCTCTGGATCCATAGAGCGCCGTGGCGGCGGCTCCGCGCAGCACCGAGATCTCCTCGACGTTGGACATGTCGAAGTCCATGCCCCGGTTGCCGGCCTGGCCGCGTCCGTAGATGCTCCCTCCCCTTTCCGGATCCAGGTCGATGCTCACCGGTACGCCATCGACGATGAAGAGCGGCTGGCTCGACCCCGTGAATGTCGACTGTCCACGGATCTGGATGAAGGAGGATGCCCCTGGCCGGCCGCTCGACTGGATCACCTGCACGCCCGCGGACTGGGCCTGGAGCGCCTGCACGAGGTTGACTTCGGGAGTCCGCTCGAGCTCATCCGCACTCACGGTCTGGACCGAGTACGTAAGGGCCCGTTCCTCCCGCTCGATGCCGAGCGCGGTGACCACCACTCCCTCGACCTCGATCGCCTGCTGGGTGAGTTCGAAGGCGACGGACACGGTGCCGCCCGCGGTCACCGTTGCCGTCTGTTCTCCCGCGCCATAGCCCAGGAGCTGGACGCGGATCGTGTACGTGCCCGCGGGAACGTTCAGCATGACGAAACGCCCCTCCGCGGTGCTCAGCGCGCCGCGGTTGGTGCCGTCGATGCTGACCTGCGCACCCGCCAGCGGTTGCATGCTCATCGCATCCGTCACGGAACCGGTTACCGTGCCGGTCTGTTGGCCCGCGAGGGCCGCCGGCACAATCAGTGCCAGGACCCCCAGGCCAAGCGTTCGTACCAAACTTCGTTTCATGGCACACCTCCTTTTCATGGGGGTCCCGGATTCACGGAAAACCCGGACTGGTCCTGCACGTGGACGCCGTAACGCACGGCGACCAGGATGCTTCGGGGGGAAAAACGCAGGAGAGAAAAGAGAGACCCTGGCCGGAGCTCAGAGGGGTCCCGGGCTGGATCAGGGCCGAACGCTGCGCGGGATACCGCCGGAAACGGCGCCTGGGGACAGCGCCCGGCTGCCCCATCACAGAGTAGCCTGCGTCCTGCACAGTGCTCACCAGCCTTCGGTCAGCGGATTATCACAACTGCACAGTACTGTTCCACCCGCCTGCATGCAAGACTGTATTCAATAGCGCGCCACTGCGGGGCACCGCCCTACCCCAGCGTCCGGCTCTCCACCTCGCTCTTCAGACGCCGCACGAACTCCCCCCGCTCCATCGTCACCTGCTTCTTCTTCGCGCCCCGCTTCCGCACCGACACGGTGCCGGCCTCCGCCTCGCGCTCACCCACGATGCCCATGTACGGCACCTTCATCGTCTCGGCGTGGCGGATCCGGTAGCCCAGCGTGTCGCGCTCGTCGATTTCCGCCCGGAGCCCCGCTTCCGTCAGTCGCCCGGCCAGCTCGCGCGCAGACGCAGCCCACTGCTCCGACACCGGGAGGATGCGGACCTGCTCGGGCGCCAGCCACAGCGGAAACGCCCCGCCGTAGTGCTCGATCAGCCCCCCGATGAAGCGCTCCATCGACCCCAGCAGCGTCCGGTGGATGACCACCGCCTGGTGACGCCGGTTGTCCGAGCCCACGTACTCGAGCCCGAAGCGCTCCGGCATCAGAAAGTCCAGCTGGAAAGTGCCGCCCTGCCACTCGCGCCCCAGCGCGTCGGTGACCAGGATGTCGACCTTGGGCCCGTAGAACGCGCCGCCCCCCTCGTCGAGCTCGTAGTCCAGCCCCCGGTTCCGCAGCACGTCGGCCAGGCGGTCCGCCGCCGCGTCGTAGACGGCCGGGTCGCCGATGGCCTTCTCGGGACGGGTGGAGAGGGCCGTGCGGTACTCGTAGCCGAAGACCCTGAGCAGGTAGTCCCCCAGGTCCAGCAGGCGTTCGTACTCTTCCTCGATCTGGTCCTCGCGGATGAAGATGTGCGCGTCGTCCTGCGTGAACGAACGCACGCGCAGCATTCCGTGGAGCGCCCCGGAGCGCTCGTAGCGGTAGCAGGTCCCCAGCTCAGCGAAGCGCAGGGGCAGGTCGCGGTAGGAGCGGATCTGCGAGCGGTAGATCATGAAGTGATGGGGACAATTCATCGGCTTCATGCGAAACCGCTCCCCGTCGTCGTCCATCGCCGGGAACATGTCGTCGGAGAAGACGTCCAGGTGGCCCGATATCCGGTACAGCTCCTCGCTGGCCACGTGGGGCGTGAAGACGATTTCGTAGCCGTGGTCGACCAGCGTCTCCCTGAGGAAGGTCTCAATGGTGTTGCGAACGCGTCCCCCGGCGGGATGCCACAGCACGAAGCCCGGGCCCACCTCCTCCTGAATGGAAAAGAGGTCGAGACGTTTCCCCAGCACCCTGTGGTCGCGTTTACGGGCCTCCTCGAGGCGGTGCAGGTGCTTGCGCAGGTCCTTAGCGGCAAAGAACGCCGTCCCGTATATCCGCTGCAGCATCTGGCGCCGCTCGTCACCGCGCCAGTACGCGCCGGCCGCGCTGAGCAGCTTGAAGTGCTTGAGCCTGCCGGTGCTGGGCACATGCGGGCCCCGGCAGAGGTCCAGAAAGGGACCGTCCTGGTAGACGCTGATGACCTCGTCCTCGGCGAACTCCTCGAGCCGTTCCAGCTTGAGGGGGTCGTCGGCGAAGAGTTCGCGCGCCTCTTCGCGCGAGACCACGCGGCGCTCGAAGGGGTGGTCTGCCTCCACGACCTTGTCCATCCGCTCCTGAATCGCTTCGAGCTGCTCGGGCGTGAAGGGCTCCGGAACGTCGAAGTCGTAGTAGAAGCCGTCGTCGATCGCGGGACCGAACCCGATTCCCGCGCCCGGGATCATCTCGCGCACAGCGGTGGCCAGGACGTGCGCGGCCGAGTGGCGGAGCACGCCCAGCGCCTCCGGATCGCGTTCGGTGAGGAGCCGCACGGACGCACCGTCGGGCAGGGGGTGGTTCAGATCGACGATCTCGCCGTCGACGACCGCGGCGAGCGCAGCCCGCGCCAGACCGGGCCCGATCGCGGCCGCAAGGGTGCCCGCGGTGGCGCCTTCGGGCAGCGCAACCGACGTGCCGTCGGGGAGCGTTACGTGGATGGACGGGGCATTCATGGCGCGAAAACTAACACGCTTGAAAACGGATGTGGGCCCGGCCGCGGGGGTCGCGGGCCAAGCGGTCCGATTCCGTCGCGCGTCCCCCCCTCCCCGTGTCGCCTACCTCGACGGCGGCCAGGGAGTCCCGGTGACCCGCTGCAACCGCGTTTGGTCCCTGGTCGGACGGTAGGCCTCCCGCGCCGCCATGTCGTACTGGTCTCCCGGCGCCAGAAAGTAGAACAGCCCCCCGCTGTCCAGCGTCGCGTTGGCGTCGTAGATGACCGCGTAGCTCTGCCCGACCACTTCGAAGCGGTCCCCCCGCACCACGATCGCCGTGTTCTCGTCGATCCCAATGCCCAGCAGCTCCGGCTTGGCGCGGATCACCTCGATCAGGTCGAACTGCCGGTTCCGGCGAAGCAGGTGCTGGTCGATGCCCACGCCCTTCAGGAAGCCGAGCCCCACCTCGTGGTCCCCCATCATGATCGTGTTGGTGCGGGTATCGCCCCGGACCAGGTACGATCCCTGGATGGACGCACCGGCCGAGGACCCGCCGATGACGCCTCCACGCTCGAGGACCCCCCAGAGCGCGTCGTGCGTCTTCGTGTCGAGGTAGGAGTCGGCAAGCCGCCACTGGCGTCCTCCGGTGAACCACACACCGCGCGCTTCGAGCAGCGGGGCCACGAACTCGTCCGTGTCGGCGACGTCAGGATCGTAGGTGTGGAGAACCGTGATGTGGCGCGCACCCGCCTCCTCGAAGCGCCGCCGGCCGCCGAAGAACTGGCCGTAACTCTCTCCGCCGCCCGCCGTCGGAATGATCACGATCGGCGCCGAGGGCCCGCCCGCGAGTTCGACGAACTGACGAAAGACCGCCGGATCGCTCAGTGCTCCGCCCGCGACGATCAGCGTGCCGTTTTCGGGGCCGACCTCCTGCGCGGCGCTGGGAACGGCGGTCAGGGCGGCCGCAAGAATGACGACAAACAGGCCGCGGGCTGCTCGGCCGAGGAAGGCGAGGCGTGTCGGTTTCACGGTTTTGTCCTCCGGTTGGAGCCACTGGCGCTCGATAGGAGCTTGCGCGCTGCTCAAGGTGGGCCCGGACACTCGCGCTTGGGAAGTGCACTCGCCTTGTTGCTCGCCCACTCGCGGGACCCTCAGATTGACGGCCAACACCGGAAAAGGACCTATGCCGATGACTCGTTTCGTCCTGGCCGCCGCGGCGCCCGCTCTCCTCGCGGCGGCCTGCGCCGGCGAGCGGACCCCGCCGGGCCCCCCAGCCACCGGCCCGGAACTCCTCGAAGCCGCCATTGCCTATCACGACCCCGAGGGCAGCTGGCCGCAACTGAGGCACACCCTGGTGATCGACCAGTCGCGCCCCGATGGCAGCGAACGGCGGGCGACCATCCACATGGACGTCGCCCGCAGCGACTACAACTACCGGGAAGACACGCCGGACGGACTCCTGATCAAGGGAACGGCCGAGGGGACCTGCTTCGCCTCGATCGGCGGACAGGCTCCGACCGAAGACCAGGTGACGGCCCATCGCCTCGATTGCCCGGCGATCGAACGGATGCGGAACTACTACCTGTATCTGTGGGGCCTGCCGATGAAGCTCCAGGATGCGGGCACGCACATCGACCCGGCCATCGGCGACGGGGAATTCGACGGGCAGCCGAGCCGCGTGGCCAGGGTGACCTACGACCCCGAGGTCGGCTCCGACACCTGGTACTTCTATTTCGAGCCCGGCAGCTATCGGCTGATCGGCTATCGCTTCTACCACGACGAGGCGGCGGGCGACGGCGAGTACATCCTGCTGAGCGGAGAGCGAGAGGTCCGGGGCATGAGGATCCCGGTCGAACGCCGATGGTACACCAACGCGGACGACCGCTACCTGGGAACGGACATCCTGGCGGACGACTTCGAGGAGCCGCCGGGGAGCTAAGCTGTCCACGGGCCGCCACCGCACGAGAAACGGGGCCCGGCCGCTGACGCGCCCGGACCCCCTCCCGCCCATTCGCGGCACGACCGCCGCGGCAACCCCAACACCGCGCCCCAGGAGGGCCCCGGTACCGGTGCTCCCGCGCCGGCCTGGTGCGTGGTGCGGCCCTAGTACATGCCGCCCATGTCGCCGCCACCGCCCGGCATGGGCGGCTTCTCGTCCTCGGGGCGCTCCACCACCACCGCCTCGGTGGTCAGCAGGAGGCTCGCGATCGACGCGGCGTTCTGCAGCGCGCTGCGCACGACCTTGGTCGGATCGATCACGCCGGCCTTCACCAGGTTCTCGTACTCGTCGGTCTGGGCGTTGTAGCCGAAGCCGCCCTCACCGTCGCGCACCTTGGCCACCACGATGGATCCCTCGGCGCCCGAGTTCATGGCGATCTGCCGGATGGGCGCCTCGAGGGCACGACGAAGGATGTTCACGCCGACCTGCTCGTCCTCGCGGTCCAGGCTCAGTTCGTCGAGCGCCGTCTGCGCCCGAAGCAGGGCCACGCCGCCGCCGGGCACGATGCCCTCCTCCACGGCCGCGCGCGTCGCGTGAAGCGCGTCCTCCACGAGCGCCTTCTTCTCCTTCATCTCGGTCTCGGTCGCAGCGCCGACGTTGATCACCGCCACGCCGCCGGCCAGCTTGGCCAGCCGCTCCTGCAGCTTCTCGCGGTCGTAGTCCGACGTCGACTTGTCGATCGCCACCTTGATCTCCTCGATCCGGCCGTGGATCTTGTCCTCCGCGCCGGCACCGTCGATGACCGTGGTGTTGTCCTTGTCGATCACGACCCGCTTGGCGGTCCCGAGATCGCTGACCACGGCGTTCTCCAGCTTGAATCCCACCTCTTCCGAGATGACCTGGCCGCCGGTCAGGACCGAGATGTCCTGCAGCATTGCCTTGCGCCGGTCACCGAAGCCGGGCGCCTTCACGGCCGCCACCTTGAGCGTGCCGCGCAGCTTGTTGACGACGAGCGTCGCGAGCGCCTCGCCCTCGACGTCCTCGGCGATGATCAGGAGCGGCTTGCCCATCTGCGCGACCTTCTCGAGGATCGGCAGAAGGTCCTTCATCGACGAAACCTTCTTGTCGTGGATGAGGATCATGGGCTCCTCGAGCTCGGCCTCCATGCGCTCCGGATCGGTCACGAAGTACGGAGAGAGGTAGCCGCGGTCGAACTGCATGCCCTCGACCGTGTCCAGTTCGGTCTCCAGGCCGCGCGCCTCCTCGACGGTGATGACGCCGTCCTTGCCGACCTTCTCCATCGCCTCGGAGATCAGCTCGCCGATCTCCATGTTGTTGTTGGCCGAGATGGCCCCGACCTGCGCGATCTCGCGCTTGCCCTTGGTCTCGGTCGAGGTGGATGCGAGCGCGTGCACCACCACGTCCACGCCCTTGTCGATGCCGCGGCGGATGCCCATCGGGTTGGTCCCGGCGGTCACGTTCTTCAGCCCCTCGCTGTAGATCGCGTCCGCGAGCACGGTCGCGGTCGTCGTGCCGTCCCCGGCCACGTCCGACGTCTTGGTGGCCACTTCCTTGACCATCTGGGCACCCATGTTCTCGACCGGGTCCTCCAGTTCGATCTCCTTCGCCACGGACACGCCGTCCTTGGTCACCGTCGGGGAGCCGAACTTGCGGTCGATGACCACGTTGCGGCCCTTGGGCCCGAGCGTGACACGAACCGCCCGGCTGAGCTGGTCCACACCTGCCTTGAGGCGGGAGCGTGCCTCGATGTCGAAGTCCAGTTCCTTCGCTGCCATTTTCGTTTGTCTCCTGGTTGTGTTCCCGGAGAGCGCCAGCGGGCGCTCCCGGCCGGGTTAGTGGTTGACGATGGCCAGAATGTCCGATTCCCGGAGAATCAGGTACTGATCCCCGTCGACCGTGACCTCGGTGCCGCTGTACTTCCCGTACAGCACTCTGTCGCCCGAAGCGACCTCCATCGGGATCCGGTTGCCTTCGTCCGACAGCTTGCCCGGTCCCACGGCGACGATCTCGCCCTCCTGCGGCTTCTCCTTGGCGGTGTCCGGGATGTACAGGCCACCCCGCATCTGCTCGGCTTCTTCGAGTGCCTTCACCACCACCCGATCCGCCAGGGGCTGGATCTTGTTCGCGGCCGACATGCGCGCTCCTCCTTGGAATGGGGTTGGTTTGGATTGGCGGGCAGTGCGCCCGCTGTTTAGCACTCGACGAGAGTGAGTGCTAACAAGAGCAATGGAGTCTCGCGCATCACGGCCGAAGGGTCAAGACCCCGGCCCGTCAGAGATCCAGGTGCGCCCCCGCGATCCCCAGCCCTTCCAGCGTCAGGAACGGTTCGATCCGGTCCACCGTGGCCGCGTGGGGCCCGACCACCGGAGCAAAGCCCCCGGTCGCCACGACCAGCAGGTCCTCCGACCCCCAGCTGGCCCTGATTCGGCGGACCATCCCGTCGATCGCGTCCACGACCGAGTAGAAGACGCCGCTCTGGATACACGTCTCCGTACGCCGCCCCACGACCTCGGCGGGTGGCACCAGTTCGACCGTGGGGAGCTTCGCGGTGCTGCGCGCCAGCCAGTCGAGACCCGCGCTCAGGCCCGGAGCGATCACTCCGCCACGGAAGACGCCGTCGGCGGTGATGCAGTCGAAGGTCGTGGCGGTGCCGAGGTCCACCGCGATCGTGTCGCGGCCGAAGCGGACCTTGGCCGCCAGCGTGTTGACGATCCGGTCCGCGCCGACCGTGAGCGGCTCCTCCACGTCGAGCCGGATCGGGAGGTCGGAACGCGCGCTCACGTTGAAGACGTTGCCGTCGACCAGCGACGACATCACGCGCCGCAGCGTACGGTCCCCGGACGGCACCACCGAGCCGATCACGCCGCGCCGGATGGTCGCCGGCGGCCCAGGGCTCGTGGACAGCAGCGCCCTCAGCAGAACCTCGTATTCCGCCTCGGTCCTGGGCACGCGCGTGCTGACGCGCCAGTGCTCGAGCACCTCCCGGCCGTCGAGATCGAGGAGGCCGAATACGGTTTCCGTGTTCCCCACGTCGGCGACCAGCTGGCAAGCCATGCTCAACTCCCGGGTTTCAACGTGGATTTGAGTGAAACGGATCCTGCGATCAGCGACAGGCGCCGACCGCCCTCGTCCCTCAGCCCGAGCGAGCCGTCCGGGTGCATGCCTGTCGATGTCGCGACAAGCCCCTGGACGGTTCGCGGGCGTCCGGAAGAATGGCGCACCGCGCCGTCAACGGACAACCTCCGCCCATCGAGCGGCGAACGCGCCTGCAGCGCCGCCAGCTCCTCCCGGGGAATCAAACGGCCGGTCCGGGCCCACACCTGCGCCAACGACTCCATAACCGCTTCGAGCAGCCGTCCGCGCGGGACTCGGCGTCCGGACTCCACCAGCACCGAGGTCCCCGCCGGGGCCAGTCCCAGGGGCAGGTCACGCATCTGCTGGTTGACGTTGATGCCGATCCCGACCAGCACCGCCCCGCCCGCGCGCTCGCACAGAATGCCCCCGAGCTTGCGGCCGGAGACGAGCAGGTCGTTGGGCCACTTCACCTCGATGCGAAGCCCCCGGGCCTCCGATTCGATCCCGCGCGCAACCGCCAGTCCCACCCGCAGCGAGAGCGGCCCGAGGTCTCCGGCGGGCCAATCCCGCGCCACGGTGCACCAAAGGCCCAGGGGCGTGTCCGACGCCCAGCGCCGCCCCCGTCGGCCGCGTCCCGCGCTCTGCCGGTCTGCCACGACCAGCGCGGGCAAGGGCGATTCCTCCCGCACCAGTACCCGCGCACGGTCGTTGGTCGAGCCGATGCGCGCGTGGAACTCGGCCGTTCCCAGCGAGAAGCGGCGCATCCATTCGCCGGCGGAGCGGCCGGCCCATGGCGCGGATCCGTCCGGCGCGGCATCCGCGGGGCGTGCGGCACTCATCCCCGCCCCGCAAACACGAGGAAGGCCGCACCCGCCACCCACAGGTAGGGCGCGAAGAGGTGGAAGGCGCGGCGTTCGAGCATCATGCGAAACGTGCGGATCGCCAACACCCCCGTGACGCACGCGACGATCGCCGCCACGGCGAGCGCGCCGCCCTCCCCCCATTCGGCCGCGGGCAGCTTGAGCAGCGCCGCCCCCCCGATCGCCGGCACCGACATCAGGAACGAGAACGCGGCCGCCTCGGACGGGCTCACGCCCCGCCAGAGCGCGGCGACCACCGTGGCGCCCGACCGCGAGATCCCGGGCACGATCGCGGCCGCCTGGGCAAGCCCCATCACGACCGCCACACCCGCGCCGGGACGCCCGCCCGGCTCCCGCGCCAGCGCCCGCCGAGCCGTCCAGATCACGCACCCGGTCACCAGCAGCGCGGCGCCCGCCACGGCCGGCGTGTCGAAAAGCGACTCGAAGAACCCGCCGAAACCGAGCCCCGCAACCGCCGCCGGAACCGAAGCGAGCAGCAGCAGTCCCGCGTAGCGCGTGTGCTCGGGATCGAGACGCGCCACCCCCGCCACGAGTCCGGCAACCCGTCGCCGGTACACGATCAGGACCGACAGCAGGGTCGCGAAGTGCAGCGCGACCTCGAAGGTCACCCCCGGCAGCTCGATCCCCAGCAGCGCCTGGCCCATGACCAGGTGTCCCGAACTCGACACGGGCAGGAACTCCGTCGCTCCCTGGATCAGCCCCAGCAGCGCGCCCTCGTACCACGTCATCCCCCGGCTCCCCCCGCCGGACGCCCAAGCACCTCCGCGTAGTACGCCTCATAGCGCGGCAGGACGGACTCGACCCCGTACCGCTCGACCGCCACCGTCCGCGCCGCCTCGCTGAACCGCCCCCACCGCGCATCGTCGGCGAGCAGGCCGATCGCCGCCTCCGTCGCATCGTCAACGGCGCCCACCGGGACGAGGAAGCCCGCCTCGCCGTGCGGCACCACTTCGGGCAGACCCCCCGCCCGGTATCCCACGACGGGGACCCCGCACGACAGCGCCTCCAGCGCGGCCAGGCCGAACGACTCGCGGTCGCTCGTCATGAGGAAGAGGTCCGCGCACGACAGCAACTCCTCGACGGCCGCGTGCTTGCCCAGGAAGACCACGTCCCGGTCCACGCCCAGCTCGCGTGCCCGCGCCGCCGCCCGGGGCCGGTCAGGACCGTCGCCCGCCATCACCAGCCGGGCCGGCACCGCCGCGCGCAGGCCCGCGAAGACCTCGATCACGTCGATCACCCGCTTCACGGGACGGAAGTTGGACACGTGCATCACGATCTTCTCGCCGCGGGGCGCGAAGACCTCCCGGTGAGACGGATCGCGTCCGCGGCGGAACACGTCGGTGTCCACGAAGTTCGGAATCACGCGGATCCGCTCCTCCGGCACCGAGAAGTCGCGCACGGTGACCTCCTTGAGGAAGCGCGACACCGCCGTGACCCCCTGCGAACGCATGATCGAGAAGCGCGTGATGGGGTGGAACGAAGGATGCAGCCCGACCAGCGTGACGTCCGTGCCGTGCAGGGTGGTCACCAGGGGCGGGCCGCCGTTCTCTTCCAGCATCTCCTGCGCGATCCAGGCCGACGTGGCGTGCGGGATGGCGTAGTGGACGTGAATGAGGTCCAGCCGTTCCCGCCGCGCGGTGTCGTGGATCGCCGCGGCCAGCGCCAGCGTATAGTGCGGCCGCTCGAAAAGCGGGTACTGCTCCATCTCCACTTCGTGGAAGTAGACGCGTTCCCTGAAACCGGAGAGGCGGAATGGCTGGGCGTAGGAGATGAAGTGGACCTCATGCCCGCGCGCGGCCAATCCGATCCCGAGCTCGGTGGCCACGGCTCCCGAACCGCCATAGGTCGGATAGCAGGTGATCCCGACCTTCATCGCGCTACGCCGCCCACGCGTCGATCACCGCGGATGCCTGCGCCTCGAGCGCCGCCGAGCCGTCAATCCGGACGGTCCCCGGTCCCAGCTGGTGGCGGAACCACGTGGACTGTCGCCGGGCGTAGCGCCTGGTGGCGACCCGGATCCGCTCCGCGGCCTCGCGCAGGGTCACCCCGCCGGCCAGATGGTCCACCATCTCCCGGTAGCCGACGGCGTTCATCCCGGGATCCCCGCGCCTGTAGCCGTCCCTGAGCAGACGGGCCGCCTCCTCCACCAATCCACCCTCCACCATCTCGACGGCGCGCCGGCGGATGCGCTCGTCCAGCACGTCGCGCGGAACCTCCAGCAGACAGACCACGCCGGCAACGGCTTCACCCTCGGTGGGATGACGGACATGCCACCATGATAGATTATGACCCGTCAGAATGGTGATTGACAGTACTCTGAGCATGCGTTGGTATCCCCCTGCGATCGCGACCTCGGCGCGCTCGGGATCGAATCTGTGCACCCAGCGCTCCAGTTCATCGCGCGGCAGCCCGGCGAGCACGGCTTCGAGCGCGCGCCTCTCGACCGGGTCCATCGGCGGTTCCCGGAAGATCGGTTCGGTCAGCACGCGGAGGAAGAACCCGGTGCCCCCCGCCAGCACCGGCACGCGGCCGCGGCGCTCGATGGCGTCGATCCAGCGGCGGGCGTCACGGCCGAACTCGCCGGCGCTGTAGCGCTGGTCCGGATTGCGCAGGTCGAGGCCGTGATGGGGCACCAGCGCGCGTTCGGCGGGCGTGACCTTGGCCGTGCCGATGTCCATGCCGCGATAGATCTGTCGCGAATCCAGCGAGATGATCTCGCCGCCGAGCCTACGGGCCACGAGGAGCGAGAGCGTGGTCTTGCCGGCGCCCGTGGGTCCGACGATGGCGAGAAAGCGCATCGCCGGCGTCATGTGCGGCCGAACTTCTTCCTGAGTTCATCCAGGCCGAGGCGCACGACCGTCGGGCGGCCGTGGATGTCGTGGTACGGCAACTCGGTCGCGAAGAGCTGGTCGAAGAGTTCCTGCATCTCATCGTTCGAAAGATCGTGCCCCGCCTTGATCGCCGCCTTGCACGCGAAGCTCATGGCCACGCGCTCGTTCTGGTTGCGCGCGGAGTTCATGTGGTCGGAGCCGTGGGCAAGTTCGTGCAGCATTTCGCGGACGCACCGCTCCGCATCGAAGTAGCGGTGGGGACTGGGGACCGCCTGAACGAGGATCGCGTCGGCCCCGAAGGGCGAGATCTCGAAACCGAGACGCGCCAGCGGCTCGAGAACCGACTCGATCATCTCCACTTCCGGCTTTGTCAGGCGAATCGCGATCGGGAAGAGCAGCCGCTGTCCCTCCGCGCCCCCGCCCTCGAAACTCGCGACGATCCGCTCGAAGAGCACCCGTTCGTGCGCGGCGTGCTGGTCGACGATGATCACGCCGTCCCGGGTCTCCGCGAGGATGAAGCTGTTGTGGATCTGGAGCAACTCGGGACGCGGGGGCCTTGGGGCGCTGTCCTCTTCGGACGCCGCCGGATCGCCCTCGCCCGGAGCCCCGCGGCGGAACAGGTGCATTTGCGCGATGTCGTCCAGGGCGTCGTCCGCGGCGTCATCCGCAGGAGCGCCGAAGCCCTCGCCCGTGCCTTCGCGTACGACGTGCACGGGGCGCGGTCTCCCGATTGTCGCCGCCGACTCGATCCCCTCGAGCGCCTGGCGCACGGAGGCCTCCACGAACTGCTCGATCCGGGTGCGGTCGCGGAAGCGGACCTCGGCCTTCCCGGGATGCACGTTCACATCCACCTCGCCGCCCGGAACGGTCAGGAAGAGGAAGACCCAGGGCCGCTTGTCCTGCGACACGGTGGTGCGGTATCCGCGGTCCGCGGCGCGCATGATCGCGCCGTCGCGGAACGGGCGCCCGTTGATGAACAGCCCGGCGCGACGGAACCCGGGCCGCGCCAGGTCGGGCCGCTGCACCACGCCGGAGAGACGCAGACCGTCGCGCTGCGTCGAGAGCGGGATGAGCCCCGCTTCGCCAGCATCCTTCCAGATCGCGCCGATCCGCGCCGCCAGAGGGCGGTCCGCCGGCAGGTCGAAGACGGTCGCGTCGTTTACCTCGAAGACGAAGCGCGTCCCCAGATCGGCGAGCGCAAGCGCGTGGAGCACTTCGGAGGCCGCCCGCGTCTCCACCCGCGCACTGCGCAGGAAGCGTGCGCGCACCGGCGTGTTCAGAAAGAGGTTGCGAACGTCCACCGTCGTCCCGGGACGGCGCGCCGCGTCGTCGATCCCCTGGATCCTGCCGGCCAGCGCCCGCAGCCGGGTGCCCGTCTCCTCGCCGTCCACCGCGGTCTCGATGACCATGCGCGACACCGCAGCGATCGACGGCAGCGCCTCACCGCGGAACCCGAGGGTGTGGATCTCCTGCAGGTCCTCGGCATGCCGGATCTTGCTGGTGGCGTGCCGGTCCAGGCAGAGCAGGACGTCCTCGCGCATCATGCCGCAACCGTCGTCGGCCACGACGATCCGTCCCTTCCCTCCCCTCTCGATCGACACCCGCACCACGCCCGCGCCCGCGTCGAGGGCGTTCTCGACCAGTTCCTTGACCACCGACGCCGGGCGCTCGACGACCTCGCCCGCGGCGATCTGGTTCGCCACGTGGTCCGGCAGGACCCGGATGCGCGTCACGACGGCTCCTCCGGAATGCGGAAGAACGAGGCCGTGTTCGCCCAGGTGTCCTCGGCGACGCGCTCCGGCGTCTCCCCGCGGAGCCGGGCCACGGCCGCGGCCACGTGCGCCACGAAGGCGGGCTCGTTGCGGCGTCCGCGCTTCGGCACGGGCGCGAGGTAGGGTGCGTCGGTCTCGATCATGTAGCGGTCGGCCAGGGCGTCGCGCACCAGGTCGGCATCGAAGTTCTTGAAGGTGGCGATCCCCGTGAAGGATACGAACCACCCCGCCGCCATCGCCTCGGCGAGCAGCTCCCGCGACCCGGTGAAGCAGTGCAGCACGCCCCTCACCTGCCCCGCGGACTCGCGGACCACCGCCGCGGTGTCGGCCTCGGCCTCGCGCGAGTGCACCACCACCGGCAGGTCCAGCTCGGCGGCGAGCTCCACGTGCCGCGCGAAGCTCCGGCGCTGTGCGTCCCGGGGCGCGTTGTCGTAGAAGTAGTCGAGCCCCGTCTCGCCGATCGCGACGCACCGCGGGTGGGCGGCGACGTCTCGCACGGCATCCATCGTCGACGCGGTGCCCGGCCGCGACGCGGCGTCCAGGGTTGACGCGGCGGCCGCACCGTTGACCGCGTGGGGATGGATTCCCGCCGTGCACCACACGTCGTCGTTGGCGCGGGCGAGTTCCAGCGCGGCGAGCGAGTCCTCGGCGTCCGATGCGATGGTCACGACGCGGACGACACCGGCTTCCCGCGCCCTTGCCAGGACGGCGGCACGATCCGCCCGGAACGCGCGGTCGGTGAGGTGGCAGTGGGAGTCGGCGAACCTCACCCCGTTAGCAGTCCGTTGCATCGCCGTTCGAATGCCGGGGGGATTCTGTCCACGGGCTGCTACACCGCCGCGGCCCTCCGCGCGGCACGCTGCTTCTTCTTGTCTTCGCCGGTGCCGTACCGCTTCTGGATTTCCAGCAGGGCCGGCGCGGCGATGAAAATCGACGAGTAGGTGCCGATCATGACCCCGAGGATCAGGACCATCGTGAAGGGGCGAATCACCCCCCCACCCAGCACGAGCAGGGACATCAGCACGGCCAGGGTCGTGCCGGAGGTGAGGACCGTGCGGGGCAGCGTCTCGTTGATCGAACGGTTGACGAGCTTGTACGGGTCCTCCCGCCGCCCGCCCTTCCTGTTGAGGTTCTCGCGGATGCGGTCGAACACGACGATCGTGTCGTTCAGCGAGTACCCCAGAATGGTCAGGATGGCCGCGACTGTGGGCAGGGAGATCTCGACGCGGAAGAGCGCGAGCAGGCCCAGGGTGATGAGCATGTCGTGGGCGGTCGCGATCACGGACGCCACGCCGAAGCGAAGCTCGAAGCGGATCGCGATGTACATCAGCGTCAGTACGAGCGAGAACATGATCGCGAGGCCCGCCCGCTGCTCCAGCTCGGCGCCGATCTTCGGTCCCACCAGCTCCCGGCGCACGACCTCGAAGCCGTCGTCCCCGTACGCGGCCGCGACCTGCGCCGCGATGCCCGCCGCGACATCGTCGATATCCACGTCCGCGAGCCCGGCGCGCACCACGAACTCTTCGTTGCCCTGCCCGAAACGCGTGATCGACGGGGCATTGACCCCTCCGAGCGCCTCTCGCAGCTCGTCGTCGCTCGTGGGCTCCTCGAACCGGATGTGCACGAGGGCGCCGCTGGTGAAATCGACGCCGTAGTTCTGCCAGGATCCGATGAGCACGATGTTGAGGATCATCGCACCGATTCCGAGCGCAAGCAGGATGCCGGAGACGACGTACGCCTTCCGGCGCATCGAGATGAACTGGTATTTCGCTTGACGAAAAAGCCACATGGCTATGCTGGTCCCTTGCGTGTGCCGCTAGATGCTGACGGGATCCGAGCCGCGCTTGCCCGACAGGTACATCAGGAAGAGCGTGCGGGTCACGTACAGGGCGGAGAAGAACGATGCCACGATCCCGATGCACAGCGTCACCGCGAAGCCGCGCACGGGCCCCGTGCCGAACTGGAACAGGATCAGTCCCGTGATCAGGGTCGTGAGGTTGGCGTCGACGATGGCGGACAGGGCGTTGCCGAAGCCCTCGTCGACCGCCGTGCGGGGCGCGCGGCGGGCCGCTAGCTCCTCGCGTATGCGCTCGAAGATCAGGACGTTGGCGTCCACGGCCATGCCGATCGAGAGGATGAGCCCCGCGATCCCGGGAAGCGTCAGGGTCGCGTTGAGCGCGGCCAGTCCTCCGAGCACCAGGACCAGATAGAACCCGAGCGCGGTGATCGCCAGCATCCCGGCGACCTTGTAGTAGAGGATCATGACCACGATCACGAGGACGATCCCCACAATCCCTGCGATCCTCCCCTGGTCCACCGAATCCTGTCCCAGCGAAGGCCCGACGGCGCGCTCCTCCATGATCCGGAGCGGCGCCGGCAGCGCACCCGCCCGCAGGACGAGGGCCAGATCCGTCGCCTCGCTCATGTCGGCGGAGCCGAGGTCGATGGAGCCCCGCGATCCGATGCGGTCACGCACCACCGGCGCGCTGACGACCTCGCCGTCGAGCACGATCGCGATACGGTCGCCGATATGGGCGCCGGTCAGCTGCTGGAACGCGCGTCCGCCGCGGCGGTTCAGTTCGAAGAGCACCTGCGGCTGGTTGAACTGCTGGTCGCGATTGGCCGTGGCGTCGTCGAGCTGGTCGCCGGTGAGGAACGGCTCCTCCTCGAGAACGTAGAGCTCGCGGTAGAAGCGTCCGCCGATGGGGATCGAATCCCATCCCCACTGCAGGCTGACATTCCTGGGCATGGCGCGCTGGAACTCCGGCAGCGCCATGAAATCGTCCGCGGTCTCCACGTCCGCCGCGTCCACGGTGTACGTGCCCACGTCGCCCCGGTTCAGGAGACCGGTGAAGGGACGGAGGTTGAGCTCCTCCTCCTCGGGCTCGACACTGTCGGCGGCCTCGTCCTCGGCAGCCGGTGCGTCAGCCGTCGCCGCGTCACCCGCCTCCGCGGCGCCATCAGCCGCCGCCACGGTATCCTCCGGGTCGCTGAACAGGAGCTGCTCGATCGAGGTGCCGGTCTCCGTGACCTCGGTGGCCCGGCCCATCTCGCGCAGGCCCTCTTCCCCGATGGCGACGACGACGGCCCGGTCCAGGCGTTCCAGCGCCGGATCGATCTCGGTCGTCTCCAGAACCAGCTTCCACTCGAGATACGCCTGCTGGTTGATGATCTCCTTGGCCCGGCTCTCGTCGTCCAGGCCGGCGAGCTCCACGATGATCCGATCCGCACCGCTCTTCTGGATCAGCGGTTCCTCCACGCCGAACTCGTCGACCCGTGTGCGGATGATCCGCTCGGCCCGGTCGATCGCGTCCGCGCGCCGTTCGGGCGTCAGGGTCTCGTCCGGGTCGTCGATCTCCAGGACCAGGTGAATCCCGCCCTGCAGGTCGAGGCCCAGCTTCAGACCCCTCGTCCACAGGTAACCCGCCGAGAGGCCGAGCACCGCCAGAATGATGATGATCCGGCCCCGAAATGACTTTAGCATGTGTGTCCTGACCCCTTCGTGAACCCTCGGCGACCGCAGGCGGGCGAGGGCGGCGCGCCCGCGGCCGTGATCACGGCGTCGCGGGCGGCGGCCGTCGCGACGCCAGCATGAAAAGCTCGCCCGCCGCGCCGGGGGTGTCAATCATTTTGCGCTTCGTTCGCCGGGTTCCGACCCGGCTCGACTGACCCCTTCGTGGCGGGCGCCGGGAAAGTGTCAGTCAGGGCATCTCGGAGCCGGCCGGGGCATCGGCGGGGGCCGGAGTGTGAAGGGGGTACATGACGGCCGTCTGGATGCCGAGTTCGTCGCTGTGAACGCCCAGCCAGTAGTCCTCGCCGAACTCGTACGTTGTGAGGCCGGTCTGCGCGCTCTGCAGGTGGCATAGAAAGGCACCGTCCGGCTCGAACGCCATCCACCGGACCCGGTCGGCCCGCGGCCGCTGGTAGGGCAAGACCCACAGGCGCCCATCGCGGCCGATCCTGACACCTGACATCGACGGGAATTCATCGGCAGCGGGGACCTCGGGATCGATAGTCGCATCGTCGCGCTCGTCCCATTCCGGCGAATTGCGGCCCCCGCGGCGTTCGATGTAGTCGTCTCGCCACGCCTGGACATCGGCACTGGTGACGTCCCGGTCTGGGTCGGACCACCTGACGATGCGTCGCAGTCTGAAGGCGTCGTCCAGCAGTCTGACCTCGGTGTCCCGACCCACCGCAAGCGCGATCGTGCCGCCCCTGGCGTCTGCGAAGACTGATGGCGCAAAGATTGGTCGACGAACGAGGCCCGCTACCTCCGAGATCTGAATCCGGCCCACGGGACTCGTCGGGAGATAGGCGAGCGTGCCCATCATCCGCCCGCCCGCGTCATGGAGCTCGACGACGAGTGTGTCCGGGGTAGAGAAGTCGTCACGCCGGGTGCTCCAACTCTCCGTTGTGTTGATAGAAATCCCATTGTCCAGGACGCCGCCTTGGCGCGTAGGGTTCGGATAGACGGGATCCAGTCGGGCGGCACGTACCCATTCGCCCGAGGCCGTAAAGACCTGGTATCGCCAGGGACGGTAGTCTCCGACCCACAGCGTGTCGCCCGGAAGGATCCAGAGTTTCCACGGATTGCTGAACTCGCCCGGCCCCTCTCCCGGTCGCCCCATCGACCGCAGATGCCGGCCCGTCTCGTCGAAGATCCGGATCTCGGCGCTGGTCCGGTCAACCACGGCCACCGAGCCGTCCGAGAGACGCCCCACGCCACGGATTGAACTGAACCAGTGCGCCTCGTCGTTTTCGTCGTCGCCGACCCTGAAGATCGGTTCGGCCCCCAGCGAACAGGTCGCGTCGGAGTTCAACGGATCGCTGGTGACGACCTCTACTCCGGCGCTGTCGATGGCGATGGTCGTGGCCGGCCCCGAGGAGGCGTCGCAGGCAGCGAGGAGTGCGAGGACGGTGGGAAGCAGCGGG
This sequence comes from Gemmatimonadota bacterium, assembly GCA_028873815.1. GTDB lineage: Bacteria > Gemmatimonadota > Gemmatimonadetes > Longimicrobiales > Gaopeijiaceae > Bin94. Next base: position 96,298 of record JAPPNN010000014.1, read on the forward strand.
ACGGGGACGGAAGACGGGACGGGTCGACGATGCATGGCGGTTGTCTCGATAGCGGGAGGCCGGGCGAGGGCGTTGTTCGCAGCCGCCTCGGAAACTACGCGCCGGTTCGAATGGCGGCACTACGGCAGGTCGCCGAAGAGACCGGCGACGGCTACGACCACTTCATGGCCGAATGCGTTGCCGAGGTGTTAGTGTCCACGAGACGGATAACGAGGGATCAGCTAGGGGAGGTGAGGACGATGGGTCAGGTGTCAGCTGCGTACCACCAAAGCCTGGAGGAATACGGCAGGAAGTGGTTTCGGCCGAAGTGGTTCCGCGAGGGGCGCGACCAGGGCCGCGACGAGGGCATTCGCCAGGGCCGCGACGAGGGCATCCGCCAGGAGCGCCGCGATCATGCGAGGATTCTGTGTCGAAGGGCTCGGAAGATGTTCGGACGGGAGGTAGCCGCGCGGTTGGCTGCTCTACTTGGCGACAATCCCGATCCCGAGCAGCTTCTCGATGCGGCGGGCGCGGTCGCCTCGTGCGGCACGGGTGAGGAACTGCTGAACCGCGTGCGGAGCCTGCCGAACGGCTGAGCGGGTCCTTGGCCGGGTAGGGGCAACTCACGCGGCAGAGGCGCGACCCACACGGTAGCCCGGGCACGGCAGCATCCCTACTCTGGGACGCATGTGCTCCTCGAACGTCCCCGGGACGAGGTCGGCGGTCACCGCCACGGCGGCCATGTGCGCGGTCCTCGCCGGGCTCGCCATGGCCGCGCTCCCGCAGGCAGCCCGTGGCTGGGACGGGGCTGGTCGCGCGGGTTCCAGGGCTGCGCTCGCCAACACCCCACTCCCCTCCCCCGCCGACACGACCCTTGCGATCACTTTCCTGGACGTGGGCCAAGGGGACGCGGTCCTGATCCGTGCGCCGGAGGGCCAGACGGCGCTCGTCGATGCGGGGCGCGGGGACATCGTGCCGCTGCTGCGCGAGATGGGCGTGGACGGGATCGATCTGCTCGTGGCCACGCATCCGCATGCGGACCATATCGGGGGCATGGCGGACGTGATTGGGTCGATGCCCGTGCGGTTCTACATGGACAACGGGCAGCCCCATACGACGGCGACGTACCGTCGGCTGCTGGCGGCGCTCGAGGCCCGGCCGGAGATCACGTACCTGGAGGCGGTCCCGCGGACGATTTCGCTGGGGAGTGCCGAGATCGAGGTGCTGCCGCTGCTGCCGCAGGCGACGACGGACACCAACAACCGCTCGGTTACGCTCGTCGTGCGGTTCGGGAGCTTCACGGCGCTGCTGAGCGGCGATTCGGAGGTGCGGCAGCTGACGCATCTGGTGGGCCAGGGCGTCGTCCCCGCGCTGACGCTGCTGAAGGCGCCGCATCATGGGAGCGACAACGGGTTCACGTGGCCGTTTCTGAAGGCCGCGCGGCCCGAGGTCGTGGTGATTTCGGTGGGGCGGAACGGCTATGGGCATCCGCGGCCGGCGGCGCTGCGGGCGTATGCCGAGGTGGGAGCGACCGTGCTGCGGACGGATGTGGCGGGGCACGTCGCGATTCTCGGGTTTGCGGGTGGGGACTTCGGGGTTGTGCGGGGGGAGCAGGTGGCTTTGGTGATGCGAGCGGGTGGGGAGCGGAGCGGGATCGAGAGTGCGGTGGTCGCGGAGGGGGACGCGGTGGTGGGCGCGAGAGGAGCGGCGGGTGCGGGAGTTGCGGCCGCAGCGGCGGCGGGTGGCGCGGGGGCGGCCGGTGGCGGCGCCGACCTCCGTCTCAGCGTATACGCCGATGCGCCGGGCAACGACAACCGCAATCCGAACGGAGAGTACGTCGTGATCCAGAATCTGGGAGCGGCGGCACAGGCCATCGGCGGGTGGCGGCTGTGTGACCTGGCGAATCACTGCTTTTCGTTCCCCGCGGGCGCGGTTCTGGCGCCCGGTGCGACGATCACGCTCTACAGCGGGCCAGGCCGCTCCGACGGCAGCCGCTACCATATGGGCTATCGCAGGGCCGTGTGGAACAACAACGGCGACACCGCAACGCTATACGACGCGCGAGGGGCGGTCGTGGTCGCCTACAGGTATTGAGCGCCCAGGGCGTGGCTGGCGGGGACGGAGGTGGAGGAATGCCGGCGACCCGAATCTGGGTGGTCGACCGGGTGGAGCCGCCGATGGCCGTCGTGGTCGCGGACGACGATGAGCGGCAGGTGGACGTGCCGCTGGCTCGGCCCTTCATCACCTATCTAGCGTCAGAGCCCCGCGCCATCCACCTCGGAGATGTTTCGGTCGAGGTGCTCGCTACTCACCCGGCTCGCCGGCACGGCAACGACGGATTCGTGGCGCTATTGGTCCGCTACGGCAAGTTCTCCGTTCTGCTCACAGGTGACGTCGAGACGGAGGCCCTCGACTACTTGGTCACGGACGGGGCCGTACCCGACATCACGGTCCTGAAAGCGTCGCACCACGGTAGCGACAACGTTTTCACGGAGGACCCGCTGGCTGAGGGTCGACCCGAGGTGGTGGTCATCTCGGTTGGGGCGGCAACGCCTATGGCCATCCTGGAGAACTGGCACTAGCGGCCTACTACGCCGCAGCAAGCGAGGTGTACAGGACGGATCTCGATGGTTAGGTCACGGTGCGGGGTTTCCGCAATGGACGATATCGGATGGTGACTCAAAGGTGAGGGGATGAGTTGGACACGGAACTTGACCGTCGGTATGATGCCTTGGTCCCGGCGGGTGGCCCTGAGTCTCGGGAAACAGGTGTGTCTAGAGTCCACCGGGTGTCGGCCCTAGGGAGAGTAGAGCATATGAGTCAACGGAAGAGATTCCACCATGCACATGGTCGGTGGGCATGGACTTTGGCCGTCGCCGTCATCGCTGGTACCTCGCCGGGATCCATAGTAGCGCAGAATCCGGGTTTTGAGCGGCAGAGAGAGCTTTTTCAACTCTTCACGAACTGCGAACCGCTCGTGCTGGCGGTGACGGTGGAAGACGCTGGAGAAGAGGCAAACGGATTGGACGAAGAAGCCGTTTCGCGGGCTGCCCGAAGCCGGCTGCGTTCCGCTCGACAGTATACTGAAAGCGGATTGAATCTTGTCTCGATCGAAGTCCACATTGTCGGGTACGCTTTTGCCGTGGACGTGGAACTCTGGAAGACGATGTTCGACCCAGTTACCGAGCAGTATAACCGTGCCGTTACTTGGCAATATGGGTCCACGGGCACGCACGGAGGTAACGGTACCTACGTCGTTTCGCAGGTTCAGGGTGTGATGGACGTATTCCTAGACGAGTACCTCCGCGTGAACGAACCGGCTTGCTTATCCTGATGCCTAGAACCCAGATCGTGTTGTTGCAGCAATACGCAAGACCCGGCAGCCACATGGCATACCACCAACTGGGTGCTGTGAGGCTGGCAGTGAGCACGGCCATTCTGCCTCGTTACCGCATCCTGACGGAGCAGTAGGGGAGTTGGTGTGAAAGATGATGCTATTTGGGTAGTCGACCGCATCAACGGCGCGGTCGCCGTGCTCGTGCGTGACGGGGACGTGCAGTGTGACGACACGCGCCGAAGAGACATCCCAGTGGCACTGCTTCCCGAGGACATCCGGGAGGGCGCCGTTCTGCGGGTGCCGGAGACGGACGGCGTGCCGGACTGGGAGGCCGCGAGGGTGGACGAGGAGCTGCGGCGGGCACGCATCCAGGAGGCGGAGGCCGCGCTCGAGCGGTTGCGTCGCCGCGATCCGGGCGGCGATATCGCGCTGTAGACGGGCGGGAGCCCAGCGCGCATCGGCACCCTGTGTGGAACAGCGGGTACGTATACCGTGTACCTCTAGGTACATTGCACATCAAGGCAACCGGAACGGGTCACGGTGAAGGAGTGGGTCAGGATGAAGAAGTCGATATCCAAGGAACTCGTGGCCGCCTCGTCGCGACCGATGGTGCTTTCGATCCTGGCGGGCGGCGAGAGCTACGGCTACGAGATTCTCAAGCAGGTGAAGCTGCTGTCGGACGGAGAGCTGCAGTGGTCGGACGGGATGCTGTATCCGGTCCTGCACCGACTGGAACGCGACGGGCTGATCGCCGGCCGCTGGCAACTGACCGAGGCGGGGCGGCGGCGGAAGTACTACCGGCTCACCAGCCGCGGCAAGGGGCAGCTGGTGCGTGACCGGCAGAACTGGCGAGCCGTGCACGGGGCGCTCGAGATGTCGTGGGGAGGCAGCCATGTTTGACCTGGAAAAGGCGGTCGGGCGCTGGCGAGAGGAGATGGAGCGCGAATCCTCGCTGTCGCCGCGCGAGGTGGACGAGCTGGAGGATCACCTCCGGGCTGGCTTTGATCTGGAAATGGAGCTGACTCCGGCACTGAGCCCCGTGACGGCGTTCGCGAACGCGAGCGGGGGGATGGGCGAACCGGCGGACCTGTCGAAGGAGTTCGCCCGGGCGGGAAGCCCGAGGTGGCGGCGGCTGATCTACGCCGGGTGGGCCCTGTTTGCGGTGTCGTTCGTGCTGCCGGCGTACACCGACGGTCCGAGCGGCGGCGGTCTCTTCTCCTTCGGGACCCAGTCCGGTTGGGACGCTTTCGGGAGCGCGCTGCTCTGGGGCGGCTGGCTCGGCCGGTTCAGCGCGCTCACCAACCTGATCATGCTGGGCAGCCTGCTGATCCTCCGTACCTCCCGGCGGAAGCGCGGCCGCTGGCTCCGGTGGCTCGTGGGGGGCGCCGGTCTCATGAACCTGGTGTACTGGCCAATCTGGGTTGTGACCGAGGGCGATCCGGTGTCGGACCTGCTCCCGGGCTACTGGATCTGGGCCGCCTCGTTCCTGTGCGTGGCCGCGGGCATCTGGATGCTCGTCAAGGAGCGTACATCGATCGATCTCGCACCCGAGACCTCCTGAAGGCAAAATGTAAAGTAAAGTTTACATTTTGTGATCCCGGGATGACGCGCAACGGCGTATTGTCCCTTGCGTAACGCTTGACCATATTGGCGGCGCCGAGACATCCGGCTTGTGTCCTCCGGCCAAGGAGTCGACTCCGATGTATGCCGCCTTTCCGCAGCCGCCCGCGACCCTCGTCGCACCCAGTCCCGCGCGCGCCTTCCGAAGCGTCGCCGCAATCCCTGCCGCCGCGATCACGGCCGCCGCGCTGACAACCGCTATCGCAGTCGTCGCCGCCTTCGCCGTCCTCACTCCCCTCCCCTCCCACGCGCAGCAGCGCCCCTTCACACCCGAGATCGCGCTGGATGTCAACCTGGTGGGCATCGCGGCGGTCACGAGCGACGGCGCCCGTGTGGCCGCGACCGTGCGCACCCGGCGCGACCGCACCGATGTCGACCATCAGCGCTTCGGCGACCCGACGTACATCTCCCCCGTGTCCACGCGGCTGATGGTGATCGACACGCGGAGCGGGGAGCGCACGTGGGTGCATGAGGAGCCGACCCAGCTGAGAGGGTTCGCGTGGTCGGGCGACGGGGAGCGGCTGGCGTACTTCGCGGTCGAGGCCGGGGCGTATCGCCTACGGGTCTTTAACGCGCGCGCGGGCAGCGCGGAGACGGTGGCGCTCGGCACCGACAAGGAGATCGCGTCGTCGTCGCCGCTTGTGTGGGCTCCCGATGGGTCCGGTGTGCTGCTTGGGCTTGCGGCCGGACGGGTGGGCTGAGGAGGCTCGCGCGGCCTTCGTCGCCCTGACCGAGGCGCCGGTGATCGTGCAGGATTCCCGCAACGACTTCCTGGCCTGGGACCGCGTGAGGAACATCGCCGCGCGGCAGATCACCGCGCTTGTGTCCCTCGGCAACGGCAGCGTGCGAGAGATCATGAGCGACGCGGCGCCCGCGGGGCTGGGGTTCTCGGCCGATGGCTCGTACGTCACCTATTCGACGGCGACGCGCACGAAGACGACGTACACGCGGCGGGACGGGACCGACTACGCCTTGTTCCGCCTCGACCTCGCGGACGGCGGCGTGCCCGAGTTGCTGCGGGACACCGGCGAGGAGCGCATGAACGTGACGTGGAACGACGCGCGGGATGCGTTCGCGTACAGTGAGGACGGGTCGGTGTTCGTGCGTCGGCTGGGTGAGGACGAGGCGGTCGACGTGACGGCGGGGCACCGGGGGGATCCAGCCGAAGCGGAAGGCGACGCGGCGGCCGGCGGCGCGGCGGAAGACGAGGCCCGCGGTGCCGACCCCGACCCCGACTCAACCCGCATCCGCTTCTCGGTCCAGCGCTGGAGCCCGGACGGCGACGTGCTGCTGCTGGCCTCACAAGACGCCTGGCATCTGCTCGATCCGGCCAGCAACAACCTGCGCACCCTCCTCGAACTCGAACCCGACGAAGACGCCCGCCCCCGCCGCCAGGTCCAGGGCTGGAGCGACGACGGCAGCCACGTCTACTACAGCTACTCCGCGCGCGACCGCTGGCAGCGCGGGCTCAAACGCCTCGACACCGCCACCGGCGCCGTGGAGACCCTCGTCCTCGACAGCAACCTCTACCGCTCCTGGAACGTCTCCGACGACGGCGGCACGATCGTCTACACCATGTCGGACGGCGACCGCCCCGACGAGATCCACGCGGCGCGCGGCGACCTCTCCGCCTCCCGGCAGCTCACCGCCTCCAACCCCCAGCTCGACGGCGTCGCCCTCACCCGCAGCGAACTCATCGAATACCTGGACGTCGACGGTAATACTCTCTACGGCATCCTGTATTACCCGGCCAACTACGAGCCCGGGCGCACCTACCCGCTCGTGGCCGAGATCTACGAGCAGTTCTTCGACAACGGGTTCAACGAGAACATGAACCTGATCACCGCGCAGGGGTGGTTCGGGTTCCGTCCGTCGGTGCGCTTCGAAGAGGGCTTTCCGGGCGAAGCGTGGCTCAAGGCCGTCCCCAACGCGATCAACAAGATCATCGAGCGCGGGCTCGTCGACCCGGACAGGGTGGGCGTCTACGGGCAGAGCTACGGCGGCTACGCGACCAACCTGCTGATCACCCAGACCGACCGCTTCGCGGCGGCGGCCAACGTGTCGGGCAAGGTCAACATCATCTCGTTCCTGGGTGACTCGCCGAAGATCACGACGCGCAACTACGCGGCCGCCGAGGTCGGGCAGGACCGGATCGGTGCGACGCTCTGGGAGCAGCCGCACAAGTACATCGAGCACTCGGCGGTCATGTTCGCGGACCGCATCGAGACCCCCCTGCTCATGCTGTCGGGCGAGGGCGATTGGAACGTGCCGGCGACAAACCAGCGCGAGATGTACTACGCGCTCCGGCGTCTGGGGAAGGAGGTCGTGTGGGTGCACTACACCGCGGGCGGCCACGGGGCCGGGCGCGCGAGCACGGCGGCCGATTTCGCGGACCATTGGCAGCGCATGTTCGAGTGGTTTGCAGAGCATTTCGGTGAGGAGTCGGGAAGGAGGGCGGCGACATCGGACCCATGACCCATCCCACGAGCGGCGGGGCGGAGGGTGTACGGGAGGGGGGAAGAGACGGCGGGGGATCCAGAATGCCTGGTCGCATGTTCCCCGTCGCCGGGCCGGGTAACGGTCTCGCCGATCATTACATCGACGCGATCGCCGCCGCACTCGACAAGAGCCGGCGCCCCGCGACGCTGCGCGCCTATGAGCGCGCGTGGGAGCGCTTCAGGGTCTGGGCGGTGTCCGAGGGGCTGGAGCCGCTGCCGGCCGATCCCCTGACCGTGGCGGCCTACCTGGCGTACAGGGCGGGCATCGGGCGTTCCGCTTCCACGCTGGCCATGGACCGCAAGGCCATCAGCTTCCACCACGGCAAGCGCGGGTACCCGTCGCCCACGGCGGCCGAGGGCGTCAAGGCCACCCTGGCAGGGCTGCGCAACCAGGCCGCGGAGGAGGGTCGGGGCGACCCCAAACAGGCCCGTGCGCTGACCGCGACCGCGCTCCGGGCGATCGAGCGGACCGCGCACCGGCAGCGACGGGGTCCCACGGGCCGGACGGAATCGCTCGAGGCCGCGCAGCACCGGGGCGACGTGGATATCGCCCTGGCGTCGGTGATGCGGGACGCCCTGCTCAGAAGGGGCGAAGCCGCGCGACTCCGCTGGGATGCGGTGGAGTTCTGGTCGGATGGCTCGGCTCGCGTCGTCATCCGGCGCTCCAAGACCAACAACGCTTCTGCCGTCCTGTATGTCGGGATGCGCGCGGCCAAGGCGCTGCGGCGCATCCGTCCCGCCGATGCCGAGGCCGGCGACCGCGTCTTCGGCCTGCGCTCGGGCCGCTCGATCGCGAACCGGATCGCGGCCATGGCGAGGGCGGCGGGGCTGGGCGACGGCTTCAGCGGGCACTCGCCCCGCATCGGCATGGCCCAGGACCTGACCGCCGCGGGGGTTGGGCTGCCCGCCCTGATGGTGGCCGGGCGCTGGAAGTCGGAGCGCATGCCGGCGTACTACAGCCGGGCGCAGTCGGCCGGCCGCGGGGCGGTGGCGAACTTCTATGCGAACGGGGCGGCGCCGGGGGGTGGAGGCTGATAGGTCTTCAACTTAGCTAAGTTATCTAGCTAGAGGTTGAGGCCCCTCAGGTAGCCGCGGACTTCCGCGAGGCCTTGACGCAGGGTCTGCTGTTGCCTTCGGAGTTCGGCCTGTTGCCTTCGGAGTTCGTCCTGTTCTCTCTGGAGTTGGGCCTGTTCCCGCTGGAGGTTGGTTTGCTCCCTCTGGAGGTCGATCCGTTCCCGCTGGAGGTTGGTCTGTTCCCTCTGGAGGTCGGTCTGTTCCCGGCGGAGGTCGGTCTGCTCCCTCTGGAGACCGGTAACTTGGTAGCCGATGTCGGCGACTTCATGGCGGAGGTCGGAGCGTCGACGCAGTTCCCATGCCGATCGCGGATGGTAGGTGGATGATCTCAACAGTGGGCCATCACTTCGCCCGGTGACCTGGCTTGGGCTCCCCGCCCACGTCTCCCAACCCACTCCGCGCAGTTCTTCGACTTTGTACCGCAACACCGCCATCCCTGCCAAGGCAGTTCCCACACACGTTCCCGTCAGAGCCGCGAGTTGCCACCAATCCATAACCGCCTCCCCTCCACTTTGGCCCCTCCCCCCGTGCCGGTTCGGTCCCGACGCACGGAAGATACCGACCGACCGCCGCGGGTCGCAAACGCCCACTTTCTTTGCGAGGTGGGGGACGGTAACGGTAGAGAATATGGGCCTCGGCGGGGTCACGGTACGGATCTCCGGCATGGGCGACGGCCAGACCGCGACTGACGATTCGGGCCAGTATTCCTTCACGGGACTGCGGGCCGGCACGTACTCGGTCGAGATCTCCGGATTCGACACCAACGAGGTCAGCTTCTCGAGCACTTCCGGTGCCGCGACGGTCGGCGTCGGCGAGTCCAAGGTCGTCAGCTTCGACGGCACGTATCTCCGCACTGCGGGGATCCAGGGCCAGGTGACCGTGGACGGTGAAGGCCTTGGCGGCGTGACGGTTACGCTGGTGGGCGAGGGCGAGGACCGCACCGAGACCACCAACGCCTCCGGGCAGTACGCGTTCTCGCAGCTCAAGAGCGGCACCTACCAGGTTGCGATCACGAATCCCGATCCGGACGACTACGAGTTCGCGACGACCTCGAAGAGCGCGACGATCGCGACGGGCGAGGTAGCCAACGTGCCGTTCGAAGGCACGCTGCTGCGGACGGCCGGCATCGCGGGCCGGGTCAGCGTTGAGGGCATGGGTCTCAACGACGTGACGGTCAACCTGGCCGGCGCAGAGGAGAGAACGACCACGACATCCGATGGTGGCCAGTACTCCTTTGCGGGACTGGCGGCGGGCACGTACGTGGTGAGCATCACCAACCCGGACGAGGTCGCGTACAACTTTGCCGAAGAAGATTTGACGGAGAACGTCACGCTGGCGGACGACCAGTCTGCGATCGTGAACTTCAGCGGCACACACACGCGGACCGCGTCGGTTACGGGACTGCTGTACATCGACGAGGGCCCGAACGACGGAATGTACACGGCGAACGAGCCTCCGCTCGTGAACCCGGATCCAATGGCGCCGGGCATGCCGCTCCTGTTGCAGGGGCCCGGGATCAATGACGTGACCCCGGGTGCGGCCAATGCCGACGGGACCTTCGCTTTTGAAGGCCTGATGGCGGGTTCATACCGCGTGCTGGTCAACATGACCGACGAGGTGGCCGCAGGCCTTGCCGCAGCTGGTTTCAGTTTCGACGGTGACCTGACCGGCGCAGTCGTGCACGTCGCGGCCGGCATGGCCGAACAAGTCAACTTCCCGTTCCGGATCACGACGCAGACGATCACGGTCGGTGCCGTGATGGGCGACGAGGAAACCGTGGGTGACGCGGTCAACGGCGTCATGCTCTCACTCTATCCCACGGCCGAAGATGCCGAGGACGGCACGAACATGCTGGCCGAGGCGATGGCGACGGCCGGCGAGGGTCCGATCGCCGGGATGGCCAAGTTTGACTTCCCACGCGCCATGGACTCCAGGCCCGGCAGCGACGAGACGGACAACCTCGTGTTCGTCAAGGTCGATGACACCGGGAGCGACCAGCTGGTCGTGACCGCCAACAACGTCATCGAGATCGAGTATCCCGGCATTGCCCGGGCGCACGCCGCTCCGGCGCATGTGCGGCTCCTCAACAGCGCGGTCAACATCCAGTTCTGGATCAAGAGCGACGAGGACGCCAAGGACGGCAACATGGGCCTCGAAGGCTGGGCCTACGAGTACTGCATGCCCATGGCGGACGACCCGGCCACGATGGACGTGGACGAGGCGAACACCTGCATGGACGCCGAGGACGGCACCCCTGCAGTGTTCACGGCGGCCGAGGACGCTGACGGCGAAGCGATGCTGACCGATGCCGACGGCAAGGGCACCCTGTCGTTCATGGCCGACACCGACAACCTGCCCGCCATGGTTTACATCCGCGCCGCGGCAGACCAGGACGACGAGATCGACATGGGCGAGATGTACGAGCAGACGGACGCGCTCATGCATGAACACGACGGCTTCATCCTGCCGGCGAACAACGATCCGGCAGAGAACATGGACCTCGACAAGGGGCCGGTGTATGTCAGCTTCACCACCCAGTCGCTGTTCATCGGCGCGCACCGGGAACTTGACGACCGGACCGGGTTGACCGACAACATCGGCGTCGGTGGCGGCGACAAGTTCCCCACGGGCGACGCGGTCGACAAGATCGAGGTGCGCCTGATGCAGGAAGATGCCCGCGGGCGCCTCAGACCGTTCGAGTATGATCACGATCTTGATGCCGAGACGCCCGATGTCGCGGCAGAGGCGATGTTCGGCGACGATGGCCAGGTCAAGTTCGCGCACGTCCCCGCAAACGCCAAAATCACGGTGGAAGTGGACGCCGGCAGTGGCATGACGATCATCCCCAATGATCGCGACTGGCGGGTGATCGACGCATACACCGACGTGGACTATCCTGCTGCGTTCGGCGATGGCGTCATCGTCGGCGGCTTCGGTGAAGGCGCGGGTGGCGGCGGTGCCCGTCCTGACGTGTGGCTCTGCCCGCTGCAGCGGCAGGATGGAACCGACAACTGCTCGACGTTTGGCTACAAGTGGGCCGACGGCACCATCTCGGGTTCGATCGGCGGTCTCCGCAGGGGTGACGAGGATGTCGTAGTGACGCTGACGCCCGTAAACAGCAACGAGGAATACTCCGCCGACCTGGAAGATGATACCAAGGTCTCGGCCGCATCCCCAGGCTTCAGGTTTGCCAGCGTCGCGGACGGACGGTACAAGGTCAAGCTGGAAGGTGTTGCTGGCAAGTGGAGCGCCGATTCGGTGATGGTTACCGTCGTCCACGACGAACTGGAGCCGAACGAGAGGGGTAGCGCGTCCGTAGCGATCGACAGCGACGAACTCACCGCCACGTCGCTGCGGCTGGCGATTCAGGGCGTAGTCGCGAACGACCGCGACAGTAATGGAACCGTTAGCAGCACGGAAACAGAGGACGGAGTCGTTCTTGAGCTCTTCAAAGCGTCTGTGCCGAGAACTGGTGCCAACGCGGGCAAGGCCGTCAAGGGCGCTGCTGTTGTGGACGCGGACGGCAACCCGGTGACGGCGACGACGGACCGTGATGGCATCTACGCATTCACCGGATTGGTTGAAGGCCAGAAGTACATCGTCGAGGCCGTCAACGTTCCCGGGAGCTACAAGGCTGTGCGGAAACGGGGATCTCTGGCCATCAAGGCCGACGACTTCGGTATGGTCTCTCAGGCGTACGTGTCGGCTGCGAGTAATTTCAACCCCAACTTCACGGGCGGCACCCCGCCGGAGTGGGACCATGCGAGAAACTTCTTCCATAACGCCGGCACGGCCAACTTCGCGCTGCTGTGGGACGATGGAACCGCCTTCGGAAAGGTGAGCGATCCCAGCGTTCGGGGAGCACATGCAGAGGCGACTATCGAGTTGTTCCGGTGTCAGACGGACGGCGCCGTCGCTGCTCGCGACAGAAATGGTGATGGTGACACCACAGACGACGGTGAGGCCGCCGTCACTGACGATAACAGCTACATGTGCAATACGGAGCCGGCCGGACGACGGGCGCCATTCGCAACGGCCACTCCGAACGCGAGAGGCGACTGGGAGATCGAAGGTGGTCTTCTGGAAGGCAACTACGTGGTCACCGTCGATCTGCCTAGAAGTTATGCGCACTCGGATGAGGATGGCGCAGCAGGCACAGCGCCGACCACCGGAGATCCGACGAATGGATACGTTGAGACTCAGATTGCCGAGATTACCGATGGCCGGGGATCGGACGACGGAACTTTGACCTTCCACATCGTCCTGAGTGGCGCAGACAATGCCGCTCCGACCGTTGCACCCACCGTCAGGATCAAGGACGGTAGCCGCACAGTTGGGGTCGTCTCTGGCGGAACGGCGTCAACTAGCCATGTGGCGTACACCACTGGGTCGGTAGAAGCGACCTTGGGCCACGGCACCGGTGCAGCCACGGGCACGACGTACAAGGTGGTCTACAGCGCGACATCGAAGGTGCCCTTCGCGGTCGGGGCAGCCGGCACTTGGCGCGGCCTGAGAGCGGGGACCAATACCCTCACCGTCGAGGCGACGGCCCCAAGTGGATATGCCGACGCCAACTTCACCCCCCGCACACTGCATCGCGACAGGGACACGCGGTTGAAGGTGTTGGAGATCGAGCTCCCAGGAGGAGCCGGTACCAACGTCGTGATCGACAGGGATGCGCTGGAGGCTATCTCAGGGTTCCCTGCGGCCGAGGGACGACGCACGGATGAGCTTGACCCCGCTAACACAAGTGGCGGCACGACCACGGTCGATCTTGGCATTCTCGCGACGGTAGAGAGACCCGCTGCCGGTGGTACGGCGTTTGACGTCAATTTCCAAGCAAGTGCCAATGGTGCGGGTGTGACGCTAACAGGCAACACAGCGCAGTCAATGACGCCCGTGCCCTCTGCGACCAGCACCGCACATCTGGACCTGACGTTTACCATCACGTTGACCGATAGTGGCCGGGATGGCACTCAGACTCCAGACATCGGAACGAATTCCCGCACGTACACATTCAAGGTCAGGGGCACTTCCCCTAACTGACGTGAAGGTTCGTAGTCCGTGGATCCACTTCTCTGGTCTGATCTAGAGAAGTGATGACAACCGCCCCCCGCCCGGTTCGCCGGGCGGGGGGCAACTCCTTTTCCTCTATCGACCAGGTCGGGATTCGCCGAAGCCATCTTCCAAATCGGCTAGGGATCTCTAGCCGGGACGGGCAATACCTTGCTTTCGGCGCCGCCCAAGTTGCTGCCCGGATTTGCTCTCTCGCGGTCGTTCACCAGGGCCGTTGACGAACCGCTGGGATTGCCCGTGTCCGGGTGCGGACACGAGAGATCCGCCCCCGCCCGGCGAACCGGGCGGGGGCGGCGGTGTTCGTCCCTCGCTAAGGCAACTAACCTAGCTCAGGCGATCAATCACCAGCCCTAGCTTACCTTGGGCTGGGCGAAGGTGATGATGTAGGTGCGAACGTTCCGCGCCGCGTGGCCGGAAGTACTATCCGCTATCGTGATTGTCACCACCATCGTCTCTGTGTATGCGGTATCGTTGAACGTCACCGTGTTGGTACTGAAGGTCGGAGCGGTGCCCGCAGTATTGGAGACCGTCCCAACACCGGTCATCGACACGGTCTGGCCGTCCGCTATCCCCTCCGCTGTCAGCGTCAGGGTGGCCGTGTTCTTGTCAATCGATATCGTACCCAGGTTCACATTCGCCCCTTGAGCACCTGTGACACCGTTGATTCGATCCGAGTCCAGCTCCTCTGAGGCAACAAAGCCACTGATCGCCATCAGACCGCTACGCGTGAACACACGGTCGTCCGGATTCGATGCTCCATCGCCGTCAATCTGCAATGAACTCATCCTGGTGTCGTAATCGCGATGGATCGTGTGCGTGCCACTCAGATCATGAGTCGTCCCGGCACCATACCCCGTCGCCGGCTTCATATTGACCGAAAGACCGTTATCGCCAGGATTCACTGGCCAGGCACTCGCTACTCCAGAGGTAAAGTCTTTGAACACCGTGCCGTCTCCTATCGGCACCTGCAACCTTGCCCCTGCGGAGGCAGTCGTGTTCGTCAGCCTCAACTCGACGGCCGCTTTGTCGTAGGCGATGTACTGCCGGGTAGCCGACGACAAGACCAAGCTCCCGTCTCTGATCCGTACAGTAGGCGCATCGGTCCCCGTTGTCGCGCGACGATTCACGATGTGGAACGTGCTCAAGCGATCGCCACTCCTCGAGCCATCCGTGAGCCCGTCCGCCACTTGCGAGTCAAAGTACCCGGCGGTGCCATTCGTGCCGGTCTGGGCACCGGCGTCTGTTGAATTCACGTATCCGTGTGGCAAGACCAACGAGACCTCGTAGTAGCCTTCCAGAAGGCCCTCGGCGAACCAATCGCCACTCTCATCGACCGTAACCGTCGTCACCGGCCAGCTCTCGAGCAGGGTGCCGCAACGGAAAGTAAGCGCGTCAGCAGCGTCGTTCGCCTCGCCGTTCGCGTCGAGCGTCGGCGGCGTCAGACAGCGGTGCAGCCGAACTTCCGTGTCCACATGCGCGGAATCGAGGCTCGGATCGGACACGATACCGTCCGCCGACGTATCCTCGAACAAGAGCACGAAGTCTGCGCCTTGGAAGCCCGTCGCTACAGCTTTGCCCATAGCATGATCCCACCGTGGCATGATGGCCGTAGTCGGGCGATTCGCGGGGAAGCCAGGATCGTACGCTGCAGCCTTGACCACAGCCTCGGAATACATGAAGTCCTTGCGCAGTTCCTGCAAGGACCCGCGGGCCCGTACAATCCTGTATTGCCCCGTTTCCGAGATTGCCTTGACTACATACGTGGTGTCTGATCTCAGCTCAGTGAACTCGTAGACACCGGCGGCGTTGGTCTCGGCGGTCGCGATCGCAGAACCAATCTTCTTGCGCTTACCCGCGAGCGTGCCCCTGGCGGGTGCGACGGAGGCGTAGTAGAGCTCCAATGTCACGCCCGCTCTGGTTTCCCTACGCGACAGGCTACCACCGGTATTACGATCATTGCCCACGATGCCCTGGATCGCGTATCGGAGCTGCGTCGCGCTCAGGTTCTTCTGTACGCTGTAACCGGCGGATCCAGGGTCGGTATCGTCGCCGCGTGCCCCTTCATCATGCACGATGTTGATGACGGCGGTCGAATCGGCCTCCCAGCCGCCGGCGCGGCCTTCGAGGACCACGCGGTACTGGCCATCCTCCACGTCGCTGAAGTCGTAATCGGTCGGCCCGGCCGCTGAGTAATCGATCTCTACTTCGTCCGCAAAACTGGACGAGTAGTCAGGGTTGCTGCGAACAGGCCTGAGAATGACGACTACGTCCTCGTCTCCCTCCTGAAGACCTGCTACTTTACCACTGATTTCACCGTCGGCCCACTTGTAGGCGAAGGTCGAGCAGTGGTCGTTCGGATCTTCCGTTTTGAGACGTGACAGCGGGCAGATCCAGACATCGGGGCGACCGCCACTGCCCTCGCCGAACGCACCAACCATCACACCGTCGGGGAAGTCTTTGAGCCCGTCGCCGTAGGCGTCAATCTCGGTGGAGGACCGGGTATCGGGAACGATCTTCATGCCGGAGGGCGCGTCCGCCACAACAACGATCTCCTTACTGGCATCGACAAATGGGAACTTCACCGTCTTCCCTGTTCCAAATGTCTTCACCGCAGGCGCGTTGTCGGTGTCAGCCTTCTTGTCGTCGTCGTACACGTACTGCTCCAGCCGGCCGCGTTCGTTCACGAACATCAACCGAACCTTGATCTTGCCGGCTGCGTGGCCAGTCGGACGGTCGTCGCCACCACCGACGCCGAGAAAGTCCGTAAACCCGGTGCGATCGTCGAGTTCCCGGTGGGTTCCGACGTAGATGGCTTGAGTCGTGAACGTGATCCGATGCGCCATCAGGTCGGGCGTTTTCTCGGGCGGTAGATCGAGCCCCGTGTGCTTGTGCATCAGCGGGTTGCCCTGCTTCCACATCTCACCCTCATCGGGCTGGCCGCTGTTGCTTGCGGGCGTGCCGTCCTCGTTTACGGCAGCCGGTTTGACACGGACGTAGTATGTGGCGGGCAGCATCTTCGGATCGGTGATCATGTCCGAGACACTTACCTTACCGAGATTCGCCATGTCCTCCTTACCGTCATCCGACTTGACGGGCTCGGCGTCGTCGCCCTCACCCATCATGAGGTCCATGAAAGCCGCATCGTCGCCCTCACAAACCACTGCATCCGCCTCGTCCGTCTTCGCCATCGGCATGCAGTACTGGACCGTCCAGCCGCCCAGTCCCAGATTGCCGTCGCGCGTGTCCGCCGTCTTGACCCAGAAGTCGAAGTTGACGGCCACGTTGATCAGCGTGGCTACTTCCTGAGCGTCGGCGATCGAGATCCGTTCCGTCGCCTCGTAGACGATCTCGACGAACTCGTTGCCGCTCACTTGGAGCGCATCGTTGCCCGACTCCATGACCTTCACGAAGACGATGTCGTCATTGCCGGCCGGGCCCGTGTTGGCATCCCGGTCGAAGTTGAACGTGGCCCTTCCCATATCGTCGGTCGTCTGCTCATCCAGAGGATCGCCGGTCATGTCGGCCCGGGCGAAGAGTGCCAGCTTGACGCCCGGCACGGCCACGCCGAGGACATCGCCGGCACCCATGTGGGCAGCGGTGGTCAACGTCTGCTTCGTGATCCGGAACGGGAAATCGGCTGTCGCGCTGCCGCCCGCTTCCACGGTCACCACCATCGACTCGCCGACGAACGCAACACCCGCCATATCGAGTCCGGCCGCCACGTCGTCGTCGTTGGCGGGCAGTTCGACCTGGTACGACCCCGCCATCAGGGCCTCACCTGTCGTGAAGCTGCCGTCGGGCATGATCGCGATGTCCGTCTCGGTGTTGAGATCGGGTCCGCGCAGGGTCACCTTCGCGCTCGCGAGCAGGCCGGCCACCGCTGCCTTCGCCGGGTTGTCGTCGGCCAGCGACGCCAGCCACGGTCCGAGCGCTTCGGTGATCGTGGGCTCGCCGTCGTTGCGCATCTTGTCATCCATCACTTCGTCGATGAACAGAACGCCCGAGATCGAGGCGGTTCGCGTGTGCGTCCCGCTGAAGTTCACGATCGCCGACTGGTCATCCTCCAGCACGACCGTCTTCTGCATCTCGGCTTCGTCGAAGCTGTACGCCGTCTCGTTCGGGTTGGCGATGGTGAGCACGTACGTGCCCGCCGCAAGCCCAGCGAAGGAGTACTGTCCGCCATTGGCCGTCGTAGCCTCTCTCTCTTCCGCGCCGGCCAGTGTGACTGTCACGTCGTCAAGGCCCATGCCCTCGACGCTGACTCGGCCTGCGATTCCGGCCGTCCGCAGCAGCGTGCCTTCAAACGGCACATTGGCTACCTCGCCCGTCGCGATCGTCTGGCTCTTCGAGGTGACCGCGAACTCGTAGTCGTCCGGATCGGGATTCGTGATGGCGATCTGGTACGTGCCGCTCTTGAGTTTGGAGAATGAATACAGTCCGCCCGCGTCCGTCACGTCGGTCTGCTCGTCGCCTTCGCCCACCAGCGTAACCGTCACGCCGCCAAGGCCTTCACCGTCTACGGTGACCTGACCCTGGATTCCCGCCGTGCGGAGATACGTGCCGTCGAAGCTGACGACTTTCGACTCGCCGACGCCAACCGTCGCGGCACCGGAAGTGCTCGAGAAGCTGACCTCGTTGGTGTCGAAGCTCGAGATCTCGACCGAGTACGTTCCGGCGCGCAGTCCCGTGAAGGAGTACTGGCCCGAATCGTCAGTCGTGGTCTCACCGTCGGCCATGCCAGAGAGCCTGACAGTGACCCCGCCGAGGCCCATGTTCTCTACCGTTACCGTCCCCCATAATGGCTGCGGTGCGGATATAGGTGCCGCGGAAGTCCACGGTAACCGTCCCGCCGGTGTCGCCGATGCTGGCGGGAGCTGAGGTTGCGTCGAAGCTGGCGTCCGCGGGGAATCCGCTGATCGTGACCGTATAGGACCCTTGGTCCACGGTGTCGAAGCGGTAGTTCCCGCCGCCAGCCGTAGCAGTGGAGGCCCCGTTGCTAAGGGAGACGGTTACACCGTCGATCCCCATGCCCTCGATCGACACCTGGCCCACGATGGAGCCCGTCGGCGGAGGAGGCATGACGTCCTCTCCGCACGCGGCGATGATGGGAAGCACCAGCAACGTTGCCGCCGCCAGGTACTTTCTGAGACTGTCTCTCATTCCACTGTCCTTTCGGTAGGAATGGGGAAAATCGGCGCGTGCCGGCCCCCGGCGATTCGCCGGCGGGCCCGGTACGGGCCGGAGGTCTATGTTCACGTCCTGGCCCCGGGAATTCGGGGGGACGGTAAAAAAGGGAATGTTCATGTGCGTCTTCCTAGCGCAAGCAGCGTGCCAATCCGTCAGACCCCCGAAATGGGGTGAAAACGGGGTCCAGAGGGGTTTTCGGCCTGCCCGAGGGTCGGTTTTTGGAACTTGAGCGTCAGATTCCCGACCAACGAGCATGCGATGACCTCCGAAACCGTGGCGACACCGCTCGTGTAGCACTCCATAACGTCGCGTTATTGTAGTACCCGTCTGCCGCTTGGGCCATAGGGAGGAGGAACATGAGACCATTGATCTGGGCAGCCGCGTTCCTGGCGATCGCCGGCGAAGCGGCCGCGCAACCTTACGTGGGGTCCGAACTGGGGCCCGCGCTCGCTCCGGCCCTGCGTCTCGTCGGAACGGACAACGACTGGGGAACCCGGTGCGACCTGCTGATCAACCCGGACGGGCTGGAAACCGGCACGGAGTGCGACACGCCGCCTCCGCCCACGGAGTGGACCAATGAATCCGGCGGCTCGGCCGGGATCGCGACGGGAATTGCGGCCGGCTACCGGTTCGGCCGGTTTCGCGCCGAGATCGGGTACCGGTACCACGCCGCGTCGTATCACGACTACGCGCCGACACAGATCGGCGACGTGGTGACCGCGCAAAAGGCCGACCAGGAGCTTGAGACGGCGATAGGCGGCGCGGGCGACGTCGCCGTGCACGGTGTCTTCACGAACTTCGCGGTCGATCTCCGCACCGCGGATCGCCGCCTCATTCCGTACGTCGGAGCCGGGGCGGGCGTGCAGCGGATGTCCATCGACTACCTCAGCCTGTGGAAGCGCAACGACGACCCGGACCGCATCGCCACCTTCGAGGACGCCGTGCTCCGCGCCAAACTGGCCGGGACCACCACGATCGGCACGGCAGTGCTCGACGACGCCATGCTGAGCGTCCAGATCCTGGCGGGCGTGGACTACCGGGTCGCGGAAGGGCTCACGATCGGCCAGAAGATCCGGTACGCCAGGGGACTCGGAGCCTTCCTGAGCCAGCCGCGCGAATGGGACCAGCTCCGCAGCCACGAATCCTCGGTGGGTCGTGGCTCCCCCATCGTGTACACGGTCGAAACGCACGACACCAGCGCCCTCACGATGACCCTCAGCCTGAGATACGCTCCTTAAGTGGGCGCTGACGGATTCGAACCGCCGACCTCCTGCTTGTAAGGCAGGCGCTCTGAACCGACTGAGCTAAGCGCCCTGCTTGGACTTACGAGGTCTCCCTAGTGCGATTCCCGCTGTTTGTTCCCGCTGTTCGACCACGGAAGCCGCTCTCCGGCGGTCTTCAAGAGCCTGTCTGAGCCGATCCACGTTTACGTGCTGGTAGCACTGGAGGATCGTGTGGGGAGTCTTCCACCCTCCGAGTTCGCAGAGCACCTTGAGCGGCTGGTTCATGAGGTCGGATGCAAACTTGCGCCTTAAGGAGTGCCAACCCCGACCGCGCTTGGATCCCAGTCCTGCAAGTGCCTCGGCTCTCTGCCACCAGACGCGCACCCGGGATCGGTCCAAGCACCTCAATGGGTCTTTGGGCGCAGGCAACACAGGAGCGTTATGGGCCTTATGGCTACGCATCCGCGCTTCCTCCAAGACGGTGAGCACCTCGACCGTGATGGGCGTCCGGTGCTCGTACCCAGTCTTCTCGTTCTCCGCACACCACCGAATGATATTGTGCTCCAAGTCGATGTCCGACCAGCGAAGCTTGCGGATCGCGCCGATGCGGTGTCCCGTTTCGTGAGCGATGACCAGCGCCACTTGGAACCGCCAGTCAACACGCGGCGACACCCGTAGCAGAGCCTCGTACTCTTCATCCGTGAGAACCACGCGGGTGGGGCTCTTCTCCTTCGGTGCCTTGAGACCCTTTAGGGGGTTGAAATCGAGGAGCAACTTCCCCTCCTCATCCCTCGACCTCGCCGCCCAGTTGAGGATCGCGAGCAGGAATTTCAGGTCGTATTCGATGGTCCGGTCGGACACTGGCCTGCGACTGCGACCTACCCTGCCCGCGCGCCGTTCCCAGATGAAGCGGTCCCAATCGCGCTGGGACAGTGTCGCGGGCTTGCGGTGCCTTCCGAAGAACGGGAGGAACATCTCCATCGTACGGCAGTCGTACCTCTGCGCCCGTCTACTCTTGGTGGGTGTCACCTCTTCCCTGTAGATGTCAAAAAGCGTCTCCAGCGTGAGCGGCTCGGGCTCGGCCTCCTGCCTGCGGTTCGGCTCCGGCTTCGCGAACCCGGCGGCGGCCTCGTCGGCCTGCCGCTTCGCGCGCCTCCAGTCGCGGTGCTTGAGCGACCGGGTGAGCCTGCGCCCGTTTTCTCGCCACTCTATCTGGTAGAGGCCGGTCTTCGGATCAGGGAACACCCTCACCCGGTTGCGGCCCCATTCTCCGGCGCTGTACGAGCGCCGGTCACGTTTCGTGCGTGCCATCTTCCATTCCTCTCTGGATGATGGACTGCACGATCTGCCTGTTGGAAAGCTCGCGGCGCGGGGCGTCCCGCACCAGTGGCACGGCGGGTGGCGTCGCCTTCCGGGGCAGGTGGATGCGTGCGATCCTGGGCGCGTTGAGCCTCCCGGCGTTGGGGATCTTTCCGTCGCGCACGAGGCGGCCCAGATGTTCCCTTGAGTAGCCGCTCTCACGGGCGGCCTCGACGAGCGACAGCGTGGTTTCGTCGCGCTCGCGGATCGTGGTTTCGAGGTCTTCGGCGCAAAGGTCCAGCACGAGAGCTGCGGTCTCGCTCCCGTACCGCCGGAGCGCCTTGGCCTTCCCGCGCCAGTCGGCGGGCAGACCTTCGACGGATGCGGGCTTGGTCTTCCGTCCGCGCTTCCGGGTCATTTCCAGTCTCCTTCCTCATCCTGCTTTAGCGAGTCCGCGAGGCCGACATCCCCTTCGCCGCGCCTCACGGACCGTTCGGCGAGATCGACGCGGCGTCCGAGGTCGGCGAGTCCCGTGGTGCGGGCGACGGCGTAGATCGCGGCCGCGACCGTGGTGAGGACAAGCGCGATGTGGAGCGCGAGCGAGATTCCGTGTTCCGCGAGGATCGCGGGCCAATGGGGCGCGAGGTATTCGAGGCGGGACCCGCCGAGCAGGAACACCGATCCTGCGAGTGCGGCGGTGAGTCCGGCGCTGATCTTCCATGGCTGCATTGGTTTTCCCTTCCGGGTCAGAGTTCGACTGAGGCGGGATCGCGGTCGGCCGGTCCCTTGAGCCAGGAGCCCTTCTCGCTCCCCAGACCGAGCCTGCGGAGCAGGCCCGCCGCTGCGGGTCCGTTGGCGTGCAGGGCGAACCCGGCGGCGGCCTTCGCGCGCAGGGCCGGTTCGCGGTAGTTGCCGGAGGCGACCTCGACGTTGACGCGGCCAGTCCGCCCTTCGGCGTCCTCGTACTCGATCTGCGCGTCCGGGTAGAGCACCTTGTCCCCCTCGTCCAGCGGAAGTCCGAGTTCGTCGGCGATGCGGCGGCGTTCGTCATCGGCGGCCCGCCTGCCGTGCTTGAGCCGGACGGCCTCGCTCCCGCGCGCGACGGCGCTCTTGAGTTCGGCGTCGAGCCGGACGCGCCTGACCGTGGCTCCCCGTTCCGCGAGGCGCTGCCGTTCCTTCCGGCAGGCGCGGTAGATGGCGGTGTCGTGTCCGGCCTCTTCGGGCCTCATGCGTGCGGTCCGGATCCGCTGCGCGGGGTCCATTCCGCGCCGGGCGGCCTTCTTCCGGGCCTCGATGACACCCTCGCGGGTGAGCGAGAGGGTCTTGAACGGATTGCCCTTCGGTCCGGTGGCCCGGTGCTCCCGGACCCATCCCTTCTGGACCCAGGCATTCACCGCCCTCCGGGTGGTGTGTGGGTGGCCGCCGAAGCGAGCCTCGGCGAGATCGCGGTAGGAGACCGCGCCGAAGACGCCGATGTCGGTCAGCGCCCCGGCACAGCGGTCTTCATAGGAGATGGACCCGCGCGCCCGTCTCGCGGCGTATTCTCGGCGATGGCCGTCCCGCAAGCGTTGGCTGTTGCGGCTGGGTGGCGCGGCGGGGCGCGGGTCCGGTTCGGCCGAGCGGCCGAACATCTCTCTTCCTCTCATCGGTCAGCGGCTCGGCCCGAAGCCGCGCTCGGGGACCGGGATCCGGGGCACGGGAACGACGATCCGCTGCGGTCCCTGCGCGGGCGTCCGGACCGCCGCCACGGCGACGGGGTCGCGGGCCGCCAGGCGCTCGCGGTGCCGGTCGAGCACGAAGTCGGAGATCCTCTGCGCGTCGGCGGCGGCGCGCCGGATCTCGCGCGGGTCCTCCTCAAGCGCCTGGATCCAGCCCTCGACGTACGCGGCGCCCCGCGCCGGGTCGTGGCCGACGCCCACGCGCTCGCCGGTCATCATCGCACTGATCTCGGCCCGCAGCTCCTCGCGGGCGTACTCCGGCGAGCCGAACCCGTTGTTGATCCCCTCGATGAGGGTGTCGCGCTTCATCCGGCTCTCGTGGCCGGTGCTGTGGCCCAGCTCGTGGAGCGCGGTCTGGTAGTAGTGGTTCGCCGACGGGAACTGCCCGCGCTCGGGCAGCACGATCTCGTCGCGCTTCATGTGGTAGTAGGCGCGGTCGCCCTGGACGTGGCGGACCGGGACGCCGACATCCTCCATGACCCGCTCGGCCTCCTGGTGCACCTTCCAGAGCGGCTCGGGCGTCGGGTTCGAGCGCTCGGGCAGCCCGTCGGCCTGCTCGGCGTTGAACACCGTGTACTGGCGCACGAACGGCGCCTTGAGCTTCTCGTAGCGGTAGACCTTCTTGCCCTCGGCGTCCCTCCTGGGCCGACCCTGCTCGTCGGTCACGGCGATCCGCTTCTTGTCCTGGAAGGAGAGGATGCGGGTGCCGCGCTCGCCCTTCCTGACCTGCCCGCCTTTGGTCTGGATCTGGCGGTAGGTGCCCCAGCGCACGTCGCCGTAGCCCTGCTCCTGCTGCACGGAGGCGAGGTGCAGGCTGTTGCCGCCCCGGTAGGAGCGGTCGGTGTCCACGTTCATGGGCATCACGCGCTCGCCCGGCGCCCACGGCTTCTGCCACGGCGCGGTGCCCTGCCGGATCTGCTCGATGATCGCGTCGGCGAACTTGCGGTGGTATTCGTCGTGGTTCATGCGTCCACCTCCTCGCCGGCGGCGCCGTGCGGGTCGTCCCAGGCGGCGGCGATCTCGTCCTCGTCGCCTACGTCCTCGGGGAAGAGGCCGTACTGCTCGGCCAGGAAGGCGTCGACTTCGAGCGTGTCGCCGCTGTCGCGGGCGAGTTCGCGGTCGAAGTCCTCGAACGTCTCGACGCGGATGGTCCCGTCGATGCTTCTCATGCGGTCACCTCCTTCGGTGATTGGGTGGTCCATGTCGGTTCCGTGATCCAGCGGCCGGTGGCCGCATCGTAGCCGCGCACTTCGAGCGCCTCCTCGACGAACCGGCGGCCGTCGCGGCGGGTCGTGTGCAGCACGAGCGCGATTCCGTCCACGACGCCCCGGCAGGTGACCTCCCAGGGCAGCGCGTCCCCGGCCTGCATGGCGCAGCTGGCGAGGCGCGAGAGCGCGGACTTCGCGTTGTTGGCGTGGACGGTGGTGAGCGACCCGCCGTGTCCGGTGTTGAGGGCTTGGAGCAGGTCGGCGGCCTCGGCCCCGCGCACCTCGCCGACGACGATGTGGTCGGGCCGGTGGCGGAGCGCGTGGCGCACCAGGTCGCGGATCGAGACGGGCGTGTCGTGGGTGGCTCCGGCCTCGAACCGGAGGCAGTTGGCGCGGTCGATCCGGAGTTCGAGCGTGTCCTCGATGGCGACGATCCGCTCGTCCTCGGGCAGGAGTTCGATCAGCGCGTTCAGGAGCGTCGTCTTGCCCGATCCCGTGCCGCCGGACACGAGCACGTTGCGGCGGGCGAGCAGGGTCCGGCGGGCGGCTTCGAGGACCGGCTCCGGCAGCGAGCCCATGCGCACGAGGTCTTCGGCGGAGAACGCCCTTCCCCCGAACCGGCGTATTGTGATGGCGACCTCGGGACTCGCGGGCGGAGTGCAGATGGCGACCCGCGACCCGTCCTCCAGCCGAGCGTCCAGGATGGGCCTCGCGGCGGGGTCGAGCCCGAGCGGCCGGGCGATGTGGATCGCCGCGCGGTGGAGCCAGGCGCCGGTGAGTCCGGGCGCCTCGTGGGGCTCCAGCTTCCCGGCCCGCTCGACCCAGACGTTCGCGGGTCCGTTGATCATGATCTCGGACACCTCCGGGTCTTCGAGCAGGGATTCCAGGCCCGGAAGGAACGGGACGAGGTGGCCGACGCCGCTGGCGCGCTTCATATCCGGCCCTCCTCCCGGAGCCTCCAGTAGCCCGTCTCCCTCGGCAGGTAGTGGGGCTTCAGGTAGACGCGGGTGGCCGGAAGCGACTTCACGCCGTCGTACGGAAGACAGACGGCCTGGTAGTTGGCGAGCAGGGCGAACTCGCGGGGCGTGAACACCGGCTCGCTCTGGCGGCGGAACGACTTGCTCGCGCCGATGGAGCCGCGCCCGCCCCCGGCTCGGCCCGACAGGAGCGAGAACTCGGGCCTGCCCGTGGTCTCGGTGAACGTGTAGGAGGCCCGCGTCTTCATGACGCTCCCGCACATCTCCGACGCGATCTTGGCCGAAGCCTCGTCGGAAAGCGACAGGAAGATCCGTGTCCGGAGCGTCTGGACGAGCGTGCGCCACGCCTCGCCCGAGGGCAGCACGGAGCGGAGCGACGAGAGCGACTGCGTGGCGACGATGGGGATGCAGCGGCACTGCCGCGTGAGCGCGAACGCCTTCTCGTCTCCGGAGGGATCGTCCTGGCCCACGGTGGCGAAAGCTTGGTACTCGTCGCAGATGAACACGGCGGGCCGCATGTAGCGTTCGGGCCGGAGCGCGGCCTCTGCGGGACGCCTGAGCAGCGCCTGCATCCACGCACTCTTGAGCAGGACCCCGATGGCGCGTGCCAGGGCCGGATTGGCCCCGGCGGGCATGTTGAGCGCCAGCACCTTGCCGCCCTCGATCAACTCGGAGAGCGGCGGCAGCCTCCTGCGAAGGCCCGGCATGGGGGGAGCCTTCGCGCCCTCGTCCCCTTCGGCCTCGCCGCCGCCCGCGGGTTCCGGCTCGGGTGCCTTCGGGGGCGGCGGGCAGAACACGCCCGCCACGTCCGGCTGGTCGAAGAGCGAGAGGAAGACCGAGATCCCCTCGACAATCGAGGTGCGGAGCTTCGCGTCGAGCGCCGACCAGTCCTTGTCGTACCACCGCTCGATGGCCTCGACCCGCTCCCGGTACTCGCCGCCCGCGCCGCCCCCGGCCGCCTCCACCGCGTAGGTGACTTCGAGCTTCGCCAGCTTTGCCCGCAGCTTGCCGTCCAGCCGCGAGCGCACCCGGCCGGAACCGACCGGCTCCCATTCCCACTTCGTGAGCGCGTCCGCGTGGGCGATCATGGCGTCGTCGGGGATGACGGCATCCACCGGGGATACCTGGTCCGCCAGATCCCGGGCCTCGCGGATCTTCCGGGCCAGAAGCTCCGCGTCCACCGTGCAGCGGTAGATGTCGCGGAGCGTGACCCAGCCTCCCGGCAGGAGGCGGTGCAACTCGACGATCCACCGGACGAGGTTCGTGTACGCCTGCTGCCAGAACGGTTCTCTGGACTTGCCGAAGAGCTGGTTGATGAGGGATGCGACGCCGTATGCGAGCGAGTAGGAGTCGAGCAACGGATCGTCGAGCGGGTTCCACTGGAGCGACCCGCCGAGCCCGATTTCGAGGTAGTCGTCCGCGCGCCCCGCGTCTTCGAGGATGCCGCGCACCTGATGGCAGAAGTCGCCCTTCACTTCGAGCACGAGCGCGCCCGCCCGCCGCTTGGGATCGTCGGCCCGCCACGAGAGAATCTGGCGGGCGAAGGGGTACATGCAGCCGCTGGTCTTGCCCGTGCCGACGGCGCCCACGATGAGTGTGCCGGTGTAGAGCCCCTTCTCGGGGATCACGAGCCACGACGGCTGCTCGCTCTCTTCCGGCACGGTGGGATGGTGCAGTTCGCCGAGCACGAGCGAGGGCGCCTCGTCGGCGGGCGAAGCGGGCCACTCGGGCAGTCTGCCGCGCCGCCTGGGCCGGAAGAGCGGCTGGAGCCAGACCCGCCAGACCGAGAGCGCGAACGAGCCCGCGAGCACGACCAGGACGGCGGGCCAAGCGTAGTGCCAGACGCGGAGCACGGCGTGCAGCCCCGGATCGTTCGAGGCGATCAGGTCGAGATACTGGTTCGCGCCCGGCGGCGGGAACGGCGCCTTGAGCGCCCGCGCGCCGACCGCGCCGATGGCGGACCCGATGATGGCGGGCGTGCCCGTTCTCATCGGCTGGACACCCTTCCTGGAAGGACCGCTGGCTGGGAGCGACCCCGCAGCGGCGGGGAGGATGGGGCTGTCCGGCTCCATCCACCCCGGCGCCAATCGAGGTTTGCCGAGATGGGGGGTCGCTCCCAGCCACGTCCAGCGTGCGCGGATCGGCACCCGCGCTCCGCTGGCCGTGGTGCAACCGCAAGCGCGCCAGCGACATCGACGGCCGGGGCCGTGTCCGGCCGAACGGCGATCTCGTGTCCGGCGACCCCCAAAGTGAGCCGGACACGCAGGACTTGCCACCTCCGTCCGCTTCCGGCGCTCAAAACACGTCCCCCGACAGGCGGCTCGAACGCCACACCGTGAAGCCGTCGATCATCGCCTCGGACGGCGCGGTCGGTAGCGCGGCCCGGAGTTCCGCGAGCCGGACCAAGCAGCCCCGGAGGCTGCCGTGCTCCCCGATTACGCTCTCGTCCCGGCGGCGGATGCCCTGTTCGATCCGCTCGATCTCGCGGCGGATCTCGCGGCCGGTCGCGGACACCTTCGAGCGGCTGGGGGACCGGGCCGGGGAGGTCCAGTTGGCCAGAACGTTCTCCGCCCGGTCGAACTCCCCATCGCCCAGGACCACCGCGACGGCCTCGACCGGCAGGCCCCGGTCCCGCAGCGCGCCCCAGAGTTCCTGGTGGGTGCGGCCCCAGTGTTGGAGCCCCGTCGCGGTCTCGTGACCGGGATCGGCGTAGACGAACACCGCGCCCTCTGCGTCGAGCGCGACGGGCAGCTTGAGGGGGAAATGGCGGCGCGTATTGCCTCCGCCCCCCCGGTAGACGCGCACGGGGAGCAGCGCGCGCTCGATGCCGAGCGCCTCGAACGCACCGACCTTCTCGGGCTCGGTCGGGAGCCACACCTGGCCGGTGTGACCCATCACGTAGTCCAGCGAGAGCAGGCGGCGGAGGAGCACCGGGACGGAGGCGATCCGGCGATGGCGGATGTCCTCGGCCCCGAGCGCCCGGTAGACGGCGCGCGCGTAGATCCGGCAGACCCTTCGGCCCGCAAGCCGGTCCATGGACGCCATCCTCCGGTCCGTCATGTCCCGGATGAACCGGCGGGCGCTGCGGCGGTGGATCCCGAGCCAGTCGGAGAGTTGGTCGCGAGTGAACACGCCGCTGTGGAGGCACGCCAGCGCGACCCACTCGGCCTCTCGGCCCGTCCACCCGAACGCTTCGAGCGCCTTCTCGCGGCCCTTGAGATGCGCGATCATCGCTCGTCTCCCGTCACGAGCGCCCGGTCGGCCCGCATGTAGGTGACGAGGAGCCCCATCGGGTTGTGGACGACCAGCTCGGTTGGGATCGAGTCCAGGAACTCGAAGCGGAGCGTGAGCGACCATCGTTCGCGCCGAAGCTCCTGCTCGCCCCTCAGATGCACGAGGTCGAAGTCCGCGGTCGCGCCGTGCGGCGCCTCGGGCGCGGGGTGGATGCGGAGGACGACCTGCTCGACTTCGGTCTCGGTCTCGGCGGTGCCCGCCGCCACGCTCGCGACCTCCGCGCCGTCCCTCTGGAAGGCCGCGTTCGCCAGATCCGTCGAGAGGAACCGCAGGCTCCGCGTCCACTGCTCCTGCGCCGTCGCCCGGCGGCGGGAGTGGAAGTCGTGGACGAACCGGTTCAGGAAGTACTTGGTCGTGGGATCGAGCGGATCCGCTTGGGCCGTCGCGGCCTCGTAGGCCAGCGCCTCGGCGCGGCCCACCTCGTCCACCCGGACTACGATGGGCTTGGGAGGCTCCGCGCCTGCAATGCGCAGCAGCACGAAGACGCCGAGCACGATGCTTGCCGAAAGGAAGATCAGGATCGTCCTGAGCTTCCGGTTCGCCTGCACCGCCTCGCCCCAGATCTCGGCGTACTCACGGCCCGCGTCTCCATCTCCATTCATTCGCGTTCTCTTCATTTCGGGCATCTCCTAGGATCTCAGACGGGCTTGACGGGGGCGGCGGCCTTGCTCGCCCCCTGCATGACGAGGGCGACGAACCCGGACCCGGCGGAGCCGGAGCCGGAGACGAGCATCGAGGCGAGCTCGCCGACCTTGAGCCCGGCCATGAGGCCGGAGACGACGAGCGGCATGAGGACGACGGCCCAGAGCCAGAGCTCGAACGGGTCCGCCGTGCCGGTGCCCATCAGGGCATCGGCGTAGGTCGTGATGTAGCCCATGCCGACGCCCATGAAGACCCTGAGCACCGCACCGGCCACGACGCCGTAGAGCGTGTAGACCATGAGCGTCCGGAACCATCCCCAGAACAGGAACGAGAGCGGCTCGAAGAGGAGGAACGCGATGAACACCGGACCGAGCAGGATCGCGATGGCGATGGCGACCTGCGCCCAGATCACCTGCGCGTAGGTCACGCAGAACAGCGCCAGCAGGCAAACCACGAGCGAAGCGCCCATCACGAGCGTGACCAGCGAGGAGAAGATCACGGTCGCGCCCGCCGTCACGACCGAGAGCAGGTTGCCCGTGGACCACGCCGCGCCCAGGTGCGCGGAGTACGCCTGCACGAGCGCGGTCATCTCGGTGTAGCCGGCCGACACCACGTCGGACAGGAACAGGTTCTGGAGCCAGATCCCGCCTCCGGCGACCATGGCCGGGAACGTGAGCCCGACGCCGGGGATCGGGACGACGTAGTAGTGGAGCAGCGTGCGGGGGATCGCGATCCCGATCACGAGCTTGACGATCTCCCAGGGCTGGAACGTGCCGCTGAACGCGATCTTGAGCCCGGTCCAGGCGACCATCACGGCGGCGAGCCCGCCCCAGAGCTGGAGCCCCAGCGTGTGAACGTCGGGCGCGGCTCCGCCGACGACGGTGTCGAGCACCACGTCCAGGAAGCTCTTGAAGTCCTGAAGCTGGTCGGCGGGGATCTGCGCCGGGACGTTGGGGTCGATAGACTGCGGGGGCAGTTGCATGGCCGTCGCGCCCCTACCGGTAGAACGACGGGACGCGGAACAGCAGCCCGTCGCGGAGCGCGGCCCGGTTCAGCGAAGCCGCGTTCCGCATCGTCCCGGCGAACGCGTTCGCCCGCGCCCGGCCGTCATGCCAGCGGCCGAGCCATTCGAGGTGGGCGAGTTCGGCCTGCCTCGCCCGGCTCGCCTCCATTGCCGTCTGATGGGCGAGCACCTGGCCGAGGGCCGCGTTGATCCTCCCCTGGCTCAGCGAGGCCGCGACTCCGGCCTGCTGAAGGGCCGTGTTGGACAAGTTCCCATTCGCCGTGAGGTCGCCGAACGAGCCTTGCGCGCTCTCGATGGTCCCGGCCAGCGCGGCCGCCGCGTCCAGCGCCGCGTAGTCGAGCACGCGCTGCCGGTCGGCGGCCTCGCGGGCGCGGCGGTGGTCCTCCAGCGCGCGCGTCGCGGCTTGGGGCGGAAGGTTCGCAAACAGAGCCAGGATGTCGGCGTCCGACACCCGGTCGGCCGTGCCGTGGGCGGTGCGCCAGAGATCGGTGAACGAGCCGCCCGTCCCGAAGCGCCGGACCGCATCGACCGTGCCCCGGGCCGGGCCGGTGAAGTCCGAGCGCCAACCGAGTCCGTCGCGCACTAGCCCGACGGGATCGGCGGCAAGGTCGGAGAACGGTCGGAGGAGCGCGTCGATCTCGCCCTTGGCGGCGCGCTCCATGTGGTCGAGCTGGTCTTCGAGTTCCGTAAGCTGGCGGGCCATCGACCGGATCTGGGTGACCTGGTGCGAGATCTGCGTGATCTGGTTCGCGATGATCGTGGCCCGCTGGAACCAGCTGCCGAAGTCGAATTGCGCGCTCGCGGGACGAGCGCCCGTGAGGAGCAGGATCGGGACGAGAAGCGCTGGGACGAGGATGCGGTGGCGCATGGGGAAGTCCTTTCTCTTATCGGTGTGTCGGAGGGGTGGGGACGAGGACATCGGAGGTGAGCCAGACGCGGAGCCGGTGGCCCGCGCGGATCGTGATCTCGGGCAGACGGTTCAGATACCGGTCCAGCATCGAGGTGGCACTGCCTCCGAGCCCTTGGCCGACGCCCGCTTGAAGTCCGTATGGCGAGGCTCCGGCGAGCGTGAGGCCGCTCAGGACGCCGACCGCCCCGGCGGCGGCGAACGTCGAGAGGTAGCGGCGGTTCACCTGGTCGCGGAGCGCGCTCTCGCCCACCTGATTCAGGCCGGTGAACTCAAGGTCGATCCAGCTTCCATCGGGCAGCAGCAACCGGTGGAACGAGACGGCGAGACGGCTCTGTTCGCGGTTCTGGACGGCCTGGGCCGTGCCGACGACGCGCGCGCCGCGCGGGATCAGCACCCGCTGGCGGTCGGCCGAATACAGCGGCACCGACACCATGGCGAGAACCGGACCGGGGAACTCCCCCGACAACTGGGTGACGAGCACAGCCTCCAGGAACGTGCCTTCGTGGATCCGCTCCCAGCCCGGCGGGTCAACCGGCCGGACCAAACGGCCGGGCTCGGCCGTGCGGGACGCGGCGGGAACGTCCGCCCGCAGTGCCGGGCCTCCGGTACCGGGCGCGAACTCTCCTGCGGCCAGCCCCGCCGCCATCTCGGCTTGGAGGGCCGCAAGGGACTGCCCGAGGGAGGCGAGCGCCCCGTCGAGTGCCGCATCGGTAGACTCCGGCACCAAGGGCGACGCCGCGGCATCCGGGGGGCCGCTCGGATCGCGGTGCGACTGCGCGACGGGGAATGAGCGGAGCGAGCGCGCTTCGCGCTCGACCTCCTCCAGCCGGAGCGCCTCGCGAAGCTCGAACTCGGCCCGGCTCACGGCGGTCCCGGTGCCACCTGAACTTGCCGCCGTGTCTTGTCCGGCCGTGTCCTGCCCCGCGGCACCGGACTGTCGCTGCTGCCGGTCCGCATTGGCCGCCGCCTGCTGGCTCTGACGGTCGGTTTCGTCGCTGAGGCGCCCGTCGAGCGACCGGCCCGTGCGGTCGTCCACGGGCCGGGCCGGCGCGGGGGCGACGCCCTCGGCCGTCTCGTCGGGACCGGAGAACGACGAGGACAGCAGCAGCCCGGCCACGAGCACGGTGATCAGGGCGATCCCGGCCTTCGTGACGAAACCGCCCGGAAGCGCGCCCTTCGGCTCCTTCACCAACTGCTTCCAGAGGCTCATCTCGAACCCTCCCTGGGCTCGAACCGCCAGCCCGCCCGCTTGTCGCCGATCTGGAGCCAGCCGTCGTCCAGGACACGGCGGGCGACGAAGAGGCCGTCCTCGGTGAGATCGAACGCGACCAGGCTCGGTTCACCGTCCTGGAGTTCGTAGAGCGCCGGAGACTCCTGGGCGCGTGAACGGAGATAGGTGAACTCCCCGTCGTGCCACATCGCCTCGACCCGGAACGGCCGCTCGGACGCCTCCCTGTCCAGCCGGTACTCGAACCGGAGCCGTTCGGGGTAGGCGGCGCGGAACGCCTCGATCTCGGCGGCCGCCCGCTCCCGCGCCTCGACGATCCCGGCCTCGGCTTCCTCGCGGACCAGCCGCGCGGCATCGGCGGCCTGCGCCGCCATCTCGCGGTAGGCGGCGACCTCGCTCCGGGCGACGAACCCGGGAGCGCCGGACATCACTTCCGCCTCCGCGCCTGCCTCGACACGGACCACGAGATGCGGTGGCTTCTCGCCGCTTTCCGACACGAGGAACGAGTAGATGCGACCGGACTCGCATACGAGTGCGACATTGGTCGCAGCGTCCTCGGCCAGCGGCTTCAGGTAGGCGACGTTCGCCGCGCCAGTCAGGTGCCAGTACTCGGAGTCACCGGTCACGAAGTCGAGGATCCTCTCCCCGGCCGGAAGTACGATTACCGTCGTATGTCGCACGCGCGCGCGGAGCCGGGGGATCCGCCCTTCGCCTTCCTGCGGCACCGGCACCCGCAGGTAGGCGGCATCGCCTTTGGCTTGCTGCGCGGCGGCATTGCAGGGAACCACAGCCAGGAGCAGCGCCAGCAGGACTACGACGATCCCCAGCAGGATCGCGGCGGTTGGTGTTGCTTTCATTGTTCACGTCCTCTCGGTTGGTGGGATGGAGTGGGTTCGGCCCGCGAGCGCTTCGAGCGCCCGTACAAGGCCGTGCCTCGCCACGGCTTCGGCGCGCCTCTCGGCGTCCAAGGGCGAGGAGGTGTAGAGCCAGTAGCTCTCGGGATCGACTTCGAGGCGGAGCACCGCCGCCTCGTCCGGGCGGCGGAGATACAGTTCGCGCTTGGGCGTCAACGCCCGGATCCGGGCGACCTCCGACTCGTTCAGCCGGAACAGCGCCCCGGCCTCGTCCGGCAGTTCGGCGTTCGCGAGGAACAGCTTGGTGGGGATCGATTCGAGAAGGGCCGAGGCGCCCGGCGTCCCCGTCACGTCGACGGCCGACTGGGTCGCGAGCACGAGCGCGGCGTTCTTCTTCCGCCACGTCTTGGCCGCCTCGGCCAGGTAGTTCAGCACGGCGGGGTCCTGCATGTACCGCCACGCCTCGTCCACGACCATCAGCTTGAGCCGCGCCGTCTCGGTTGGATCCTCGATCTCCAGGCGCATCCGTTCCAGCAGGTAGGCGAGCGCCGCCTCGCACAGGTCCGCGTGCTCGGCCGCGCCCGCCAGGTCGATCACCTGCCAGTCCCGGAACTCGATGTCCGTGCGTCCCGATGGCGCGTTATCGAAGAACGCGCCCCACGCGCCGCCCTCCGTCCAGCGGCTCAGCGCGGGCCACATCGCGGAGGGGAGCGAACCGGCCAGCACGGTCAGGGTGCGGCGCTGGGTCCCGAGCGCGTACAGATCCTCGATCCGCGCGCGGATCTCGCTCGTGTCCGCGCCGCCGGCCTCGTACCCTCCCAGCTTCAGCAGCCGGAGCACCCAGCCCGTCAGGAACTGGAACGTCCTCGTGGTCGCGGGCAGCGCGAAGGGCGTGAGCCGGAGCGTGGGCTCCGCCTCGCCGGGCGCGAGCTCCAGATACCGGCCCCCGAGGAACCGGGTCAGCCAGCGGTAGGAGCCGCCCAGGTCCAGGATCAGGATGCGCGGATCGTACTTGAGCGCCTCGACGAGCAGGAAGTTGAGCGTAAAGCTCTTGCCCGAGCCCGTCGCCCCAAGGATCAGCGTATGGCCCACGTCGCCCGCGAACAGGTCGTAGCGGTACGCCGTGCGCCACGGCGTCTCGAACACCGCCAGCGGCTCGCGGTCGAGATGACGGCTCTTCCGGTTCCCCCTCGGAGGGCCGAACACGGGCGCGAGGCACGCGGCGAGCCCGGCCGATACGAACACCCTCCGCACCTGCCGCTTGCGCGGCTGCGCCGGCAGCCGCGCGAACCACGCGGGAAGCTGGCCGTAGCCCTCCCGGATCACCTTCGCGTCGTGCGCGGCGAACAGGCGGCGCACGTCGCCGTCCAGCCGCTCGATCCCGTCGAGTTCGCCGTGCAGCGCCACGGTCAGCGACGCCTCGCCGTAGGCCACGCCGTCGGCTTCGAGTTCGACGAGCGCCGCTCCCAGACGGTCGGACTCGGCGGCAGCGGCGGAATCGACCATCGCCGCCGCCGTGCCCTGGGCGTCCTGCGCGTGCGCCATCATCGAGTAGCGCCGAGAGAAGTAGTGGCGCTGCGCGCTCCGGATCCGGCGCCGCGCCGCCTCGACCGCCCACGGCCGCCATTCCAGCGAGACCGTCGTCACCGCGTCGAGGCAGTACAGGTCGCGGAGGAGGTTCGCGTGGGCCTGGCCGGGCGGCGACAGGAGTGAGTAGAGGATGACCGGCTCGCCGGCCAGCCGAAGGTGCGAGCGCTCGGCTTCAAGCTCCGACAGCGCGAGCCGCCAGTTCATGCCGCTGCCCGTCGCGCCGTCCCAGAACGTGCCGGGGCGGTTGATCAGTTCGGAGAGGAGGCGGGAGCCTTCCAAGGCTCCCAGCATCTCGACGGGCGTGTGCTCGGCCACCAGCGACCGGCCCGCGTCGATCATCGCCCGGAACCGGCCCGCGGCCGCCTCGATCTCCGAGGCCAGATAGGTGGCTGCCGTCTTGCTGCGGCGCTTCCGGATTCGCGCGAGCCGCGACAAGATTCCCGGCCCGGAACCTCCACCCGCCGGGCGGAGGCCCGGGTCGTGCGACCAGACCACGAACGCTTCGAGCCGCTGGACGCGCCCGGCGAGGAACGCGCTTCGCTTGCGACCCGACAGGGACGCGATGTCGGAGCCGCGGTCGTCTAGACCCTCGGCGAGGCCGGGGCGCCGGAGCATGTGGAACTGGAGGCGCGTGTCGGAACTCAGGCCCGACATCAACCGCTGCCAAAGACCGAGCACCCGGTCGATCTGTTCGGGCGTGCGGCCGTCCGTGACAGCGGGCCGGATCCGACCCGCCGCGACCAACTCGCCCGAACGGGTCAGGCAGGTGCGGCCATCGTCGAGCCAGCCCCAGTAGGGCAGCTCCTCGGCCAGCGAGCCCGCCGCCTCGTAGGCCCGGCGTTCCTCCGCGACTCTCACTTCGAGTCCGTCCGGATGCGGAGATGCCACGGCTCGTCCGCCCACTTGCCCGGATCGTACCGCGCCGGATAACGGGCGGCGGTCCGTAGCACCGCCAGCATGGCCGGATCCCTCCGGCCCGCCAGCCAGCCCGCGCCGTAGCAACCAGCGAACACAGCGCCGCCCGCCACCAGCGAGGCCGTCGCGTTCCACACCGCGACCGCCAGCGTCGCGCCCAGCAGGAACAGCCGCCGCTCCACGCCCAGCACCGTGAGCGGACGGTTGAGCGCCGCGTAGCCTGGCCAGCGCGTCAGACCCCGCATCAGAACAGCCAGCCGAGGAAGTTCACCGCGCCCACCGCCATCCCGATCCCGAAGATGATGCCCGCCAGCGTGCGCTTGCTCCCGCCCTCGC
>JAPPNN010000062.1 GCA_028873815.1 Gemmatimonadota bacterium
CCCGCCTTCAAAACCGTTGACAAAAGGTGGGGAGTCCTTGGGGCCACACTCCGTGCGTCCCCTGCGGAGGCTGGCGAGGGACTCCGCCCCTTCGAACCCGGCAAGACCCGTGCTCCGGCTCAGAGCCGTACCTGAACGCGCAAACGACACGGGAGGTCGATGCGCACTTTGGCCGTCCGCGGATGCGCACCGCTCTTCCCGTTTATGCGCTGGCGCGGGAACATCTTTCGGCCTCGCGCCCCGTTCGCCCGTGGCGTGCCGGGCGCTCAGGCCGTGACGGTAGCGACCCCCCAGTCCGAGGGCCTGGTACGGGTTCGGGGGCAGGTGAGTTTGCGCATCACCTGCCCCCGTCCCCTCGGGGTCGCTCCCGAGCCAGCGATCCCTTGCGGGAAGGCCAGTCGCACGCCGCTACGAGCGCGGCCGATCACCCGGGTGATGGCCCGCGCCTTGGCGTAGGAGAGCCCCCCGGCCTTCATCTCGGCCGAGGTCTTCGGCAGGTCCTCGAGCGCATGCGCGACGCGCACGTTCTCGCGGCAGGTCGCCACCGTCCGCCCGGTCCTCCAGGCGAGCCACTCGGCGCAGGAGTCGAAGGCGTCGGCCCACCCCTCGCGGCGGTCGAACTCGGCGACGAGGGTGAGCATCTCGTGGGTGGCGATGTTGATCCGGGCGGCGAGTTCGGCGATCCGCTCTCCGAGCTGGGCGGTGTTCATGCGATCCTCCAGGTGCAAGTCCGGCAACGGCTTATGTGAATCGCGCAAGTGGCGGTGGGGCCCGCCGTCCTGCGCACCTGAAATTTAACTACCGATTTCCGACCCTCTGCGCGGCCCCAGGACGCCAAAAGTCAGGTCAAAACGACGCCGAAGGGTCGCCGGGTGTCGTTCGCCCGCCAGCGGGGTTCCTGCGGCCTCTGGGCGGCCATCCGGCAGGCGGTCCCGGACCTCGCCGAGGTCGCCATTTCAGAACCCGTTCCATAGCGGGATCGGCCTGCGTATGGACGGTTTGGGACAGGGGATGGCCAGGGACATCCCGGAGTCCGCCAGGCAGAGACATCCGGCGACCGGCCGGAGGACGGCGTGCTTGCCCTACGGACACCGCCCCGTGACTCCGCGTTTCCGCGGCAAAAGATGGGACACCGCTATGCTCCTATGGGCAGCCCGCCCGCCTGGCCAAACCGCTTCAGCCCGCCGGCCACTCGTCACCTGGGTTTCCGCGGCAAACTCCGGGACACCGGCATGCTCGTATGGGCGCCCGTCCATCAAATGTGGAACGGCGCAACCCCGGACACTCGTGGCGTCCCGGCCCCCGGGCGCATCGCCCAGATACCCTGACGTAACGTGAGGGTTAGCGGTAAAGAAGCCACGCCAGACCGCGGCAAACCGGCGATGGGCAGTAGCGGCTCACCACTCGGGCCCGCGCCGATTCCAGCAGACGATGGACACCAGGCGGCACCCAACTGGCAGCTAGGCTATCGAACTCGTCACCGACGCCAGGCCCGTCCCGATCAGCGAGGAAGATTGGCGCTTCCCAATCGTCCGACATTTCTTATATCGGTAGCGACCTGGAGATCTCGGCGACACGCAGGGTCGAGGTCGATCCAATGCCACCGAATCCAGACCACAAATGACACCTTGGGGGGAGGCTTCGTGCTGAACGGCCAGTCATCAATCCCTAACGTTACGTCAGGGTTAGCTGTAAAGAACTTTCTGACGGCAGGCAGGTGGCCAACCGCCGTGCGCATGCTGGCCCTCTGCTGCGTGACCGTCACAGCAAGCACAACCGCCGCCGCAACCGCCAACGCCCAGGACGCCCAACCACCCACGCCGACCCAAACCCCCGCCCCCCTCACCGACCTCGCCGCCTACATCACCCAATCCCTACCCGACTGGAACCTCCCTGGCCTCGCCGTCGCCGTCGTCCACGAAGACCAGGTCGTCTTCGCACATGGCTTCGGCGTCAAGCAAGTCGGCCGCAACGACCCGATCGACGCGCAAACCCTCTTCCAGATCGGCTCCGTCACCAAGTCCTTCGCCGCGGCCGCCATCGGCGCCCTCGTCGACCAAGGGCTGGCCGCCTGGGATGACCCCGTAGTCGCACATCTCCCCTGGTTCCGCGTGAAGGACCCCGGGATCACGCGCCAGATCACCCTGCGCGACCTGCTGTCGCACCAGTCCGGCATGCCCGGCGCCGCCTATCCGGTGCTGGCCGTCGTCGACGGGCGCGAGACCGCGGAAGGGCTTCGCCTGCTCGACAACCAGGGCCCGCTGCGGGAGGAGTACCGGTATAGCAATCAGGCCTACGGCGTGGCCGGACTCGTCGTGGAGGCGGCCGCGGGCACGACCTGGGACGCATGGGTCCGCGAACGGCTGCTGGCGCCCCTGGAAATGCGGAACACTGGCACCAGTCCATACGACGTTTGGGACTCCGCCTACGTCGCACCGACCTTCCTCGGCAGCGCGCCCACCGGCATCCCCGGCATCGACGACGCGCCGGAACGCAATGTGGCCATGCCCCACGGGGTGGACCGCGACGGGAAGCGACGGGTCCTGTCCTGGCAGTCCTACGACAACATGCAGGCGGCCGGCAGCGTCGTCTCCAACGTCGTCGACATGGCGAACTGGCTTCGGATGCAGCTCGACCACGGCCGGTTCGACGGCACCGCCGTCCTGGATTCCGCGACCGTGTCCGAAATGCACACGCCACAGATCCGCACCCCCTCCTCGTTCGCCTTCGCCGATCCCGCCTCCGGCAGCTACGGGCTGGGCTGGGCGCGCGCGAGCTTCCTCGGGCACACGTACATCTCCCACGGCGGGGGCATCTTCGGCTTTCCGGCATACGCGGCGATGCTCCCCGAGCTGCGGGCGGGCGTCGTCGTGCTGGCCAACGGCAGCATGTGGACCCCGTACTATCCCCACCAGGAGATCGCGGCCTGGGTCTTCGGGCGTTTGCTGGGGGCAGAGCGACAGGACTGGCACGGCGAGGTCATGGCCCGCACCGAAGCGATCCACGCCCAGGTGGAGGCCGCGCTGAACGCGCGAGCGTCTGGCCGCATCGCCGGGACGCGGCCATCGCTTCCCCTCGCCGGCTACGCGGGACGCTATACGGACGATTTCGGCGCCGCGACCGCGCATGTGGTCCACGGCGACGACGGCAGCCTGCGCGTACACTTCGGAGCCCCGGGCTCGTTCTCGGGTAGCATGGAGCACTGGCATCACGACGTGTTCCAGCTTCATTACGATGGCGGCGATGGCCAGGCGTACGGGAGCTCGTTCGTGACCTTCACGATCGGTCCGGACGGGGGGGTCACGCAGATGGACATGGGGTTCATGGGACACTACCGGAGGGTGCGATGAGCCGGCCGGGACTCGCGGGCGCCCTCGCCGGCCTGGGCCTGCTGTGGGCCTGCGGCGGTGGTGACGTCATGACCACGCCGACCGACACGCCCACACCCGTCGATCCTCCCGCCCGGCCCGTGCCGTGTACGCTCGCGAATGCGACCTGCGCCGAGCGCGTCGAGATCGCGAACGGTCTCTTCCTCCCGGTATTCAGCACCCACCTCCTGTCCGAGGGACATCCGGGCGTGACGCGGGGGCTCGTCGTCGTGCACGGCAACAACCGCGA
This sequence comes from Gemmatimonadota bacterium, assembly GCA_028873815.1. GTDB lineage: Bacteria > Gemmatimonadota > Gemmatimonadetes > Longimicrobiales > Gaopeijiaceae > Bin94. The sequence continues at coordinate 3,619 of JAPPNN010000062.1, forward strand.
CGCCGACAACTACTTCGAGAGCGGCTTCACGGCCGCCGCCGAGGCCCGTCTCGGGCCCACGACGGTGGTGGTTTCGCCCCACTTCCAAACCGATGAAGACGGTCCGGAGTCGGACGAGCCGTTCTGGTCCAGCCCGGGCTGGAAGCGCGGGAACCTGTCCCGGCCCGAGGGCCCTACGCCGCGGGTGAGTTCCTATGCCGCGCTCGAGACGGTCGTGGAGCAGTTGCTGGACGCGAACCGCTTCCCGGCCGTGCAGGAGATCACGGTGACGGGCCATTCGGCCGGAGGACAGGTGCTCCACCGCTTCGCCGCGTCGAGCCTGGTGGAAGACGGCGCGCGCGACGGGGTTTCGTTTCGGTACGTGGTCGCGAATCCGTCGACCTACCTCTACCTGGGTCCCCAGCGCCTCGACACGAACGCCGAGTTCACCGTGCCCGGCGGAGGGTGCGCGGACTACGACGAATGGCACTACGGCCTGCTGGACCGCAACAGCTACGCCTCACGCCTTGAGGCCGACACCATTCGCGCGCTGCTGACCCGCCGCGACGTGCGCATCCTGGTCGGTGACGCCGACACGCTGAGCGCGTCGCTCGACGTCAGCTGCGGAGCCAACCTGCAGGGCCCGAACCGCTATCAGCGTGGCCTGACCCTCGTGCGCTTCATGGAGACCCTGTACGAGGACAATGCCCACGTGCAGATGGTCGTGCCGGATGTCGGACACTCGAGCCGCTCGATGTGGCTTTCGGAGGTGGGGAAGAGCGCGCTTTTCGGGAACTAGGGCGGGGGCTGTTGTCCCCAAGGCCACATTGCCTGCGGGCCCGTCCACGTGACCGCTACGGAACCGTTTTGCTGGCCCCGTGTAGACACCCGGCGGATTTCTCCGAGATTAAGTAGTACGGGTGAGGTCGGTAGCCGCATCCGATGAGCGGGCGCGCGCAGCCCGGCCTCGACAACCCGGGGACCCGCTCGCGGTGTCTCCCGGGTCCTCCAGGGGGCGGTGCCAAATGCGAGCATGGATGCCTTGGGTCGTGGCGGGTGTGGTCCTTCTTCCCCAAACCAGCGTGCATGCGCAGCAGACGCCCTTTGAGGATGGGGATGGCGAGCGGGTGGTGGGTGCGGAGGGGGGGCGTGATGGGAACGTTGCTGGGCGTGGTGGGGTTCGTCCAAAGCCGACGGTGACGATGACGTCGAATAAGACGCATCCCACCAACGAGACCTTCAGGGTCACGTTCGTATTCTCGGAGGATGTTGTCGGCTTCAACAGGAATGATGTCGAGATCACTAACGGTACCCGCGATTCCGATTTGGAAAGAGTGGCGGATAACGAGTACTGGATCGATGTCGAGCCGGATCGCGAATTCAAGGGAGACCTGATCATCTCGATCGAAGCCGGCTCTCTGCGCAGTGAGTCCGATCAAACGCCCAATGACGATATCCGCGAGGAATTCGAAGTCGACACGAAAGCGCCGGTGCTGGAAGACGCCGAAGTGGACGGCGACGAACTCATCCTGACGTACGACGAGGACCTCGACGAGAACTCGGAGCCGAACACCGGTCGTTTCATCGTCAGTGTGGGTAGTGCGGATCACTTTCCCGATCGAGTCAGGATCCGTGGCGACGAAGTGATCTTGACGCTTGCCGACGCGGTCGAACGAGGCGACAACGTACGAATCGAGTACGATCCTGCGAACAGAGGCGGCATCCAGGACGAAGCGGGCAACGAAGCTCCCGCGTTCCAGAACCGACGCGTTGACAACAACACCCCGGCCAGCAACCAATTCCCCAGCGCGCCCCGTGACCTCACGGCCACCGCAGATGGGCAAACCGTCATCGAACTTGAGTGGCGGGCGCCGGCCAGCCCGGGTACCGGTGGCAGCATCACCGGTTATCGCATCGAGGTGTCGGACGATGGGGGGGCGAACTGGGATATTGAGGAGCGCGACACCGAGAGTACGCGCACGACATACAGACACACCGGCCTCCGGAAGGGTGAGACTTGGCACTACCGCGTGTCAGCGTGGAACGACGAGGGCAGGGGGCCGGTATCCAACGAGGCCTCCGCGACCACGGACTCCGACGTGCCCGGTGCGCCCACGGGATTGACGGCAACGGCGCGCGGACAGGACCGAATCGATCTTTCCTGGACGGCCCCGACCAACGTGGGCACCGGCATCATCGGTTACCAGATCGAAACCCGGGAAGGCACAAGCGGCTCCTGGACCGTGCACGAAGCCAACACGGGCTCGACGAGGACCACCTATTCCCACCGCAACCTCGACGCCGGCGACACGTGGTACTACCGCGTGGCTGCGCTCAGTTCCGAGGGTGACGGCCCCACGTCCAACGTGGCCAACGCCACCACGGACATCGGCCGGCCGAGCGCACCGCTGGCTCTCTCGGCGACCGCCGACGGGCGCACGCGCATCCGGCTGGCGTGGTCGGAGCCTAGCGATGACGGCGGCGCACGGATCACGCAGTACCGAATCGAAGTGTCACGCACGGGCACGTCCGGTTGGCTTCTGGTGACTCGGACCACGTCGAGGTCCTACACGCACACGGGTCTCAACCCGGGAAGCCGGCGGTACTACCGGGTTGCGGCGATCAACTCCGAGGGTCAAGGCCCATTCTCCAGGGTCGCGTCCGCCATCACCGAAGCCACGGTGCCCAGTGCGCCGAGCAATCTGGTAGCTACGGCGCATGGCCAGAACCAGATCAACCTGTCGTGGCGAACACCCATTTCCGATGGCGGGGCGACGATCAGCGGCTACCGGATCGAGGAGTCCGCGGACGGTGGGAACAACTGGACGACCCGCGTGGGCAACACGGGCAACACGATTACCAGGTACGAGCGTAAGGGACTGAGCCCGGCCAGCACCCGGCACTATCGGGTCTATGCGATCAACTCGGCGGGCCGAGGGCCGGCGTCGAACGTCGCCAACGCTACCACCGACGCCACCGTGCCCAGCGCGCCCCAGCGCCTCACCGCCACCGCCAACGGACAATCCCGGATCGATCTGGCGTGGACGGCGCCGACCAACGACGGCGGGGCCGAGATCACCGGTTACCGGATCGAGTCCTCGAGCAACAAGACGAGCTGGAGGACGCTGCGCAGCAACCACAAGGGGACCTCGTTCTCGAACGTCGGTTTGGCACCCGCGACTACACGGCACTACCGGGTCTCCGCGGTCAACGTCGCCGGCACGGGCCCGGCTTCGAACATCGCGACCGCCACGACGGACGCGACGGTCCCGGGTCCGCCTACCGCGCTGTCCGCCACGGCTGACGGCACGTCGAAGATCGACCTGTCCTGGACGGCCCCGAGCTACGACGGGGGTGCGGCGCTGACGGGGTACCGCATCGAGTACGCGTCGGGCGGCAACGGGCCGTGGACCAATCTCGTGGCCAACACCGGCTCCACCGCGACCACGCATTCCGACACCGGCCTGGATCCGGCGACCACCCGCTACTACCGGGTCTTCGCGATCAACTCGGTGGGCAGCGGCAGATCTTCGGGCGTCGTGCGGGCCACCACCGACGCCACCGTGCCGGACGCGCCCACCGGCCTGAACGCGGCAGATGTCAGTCCGACGCAGATCGACCTCACGTGGACCGCGCCCGGCTACAATGGGGGTGCTACCATCACCAGCTACAAGGTCGAGATCTCGGCGGACGCCGGCAGTACCTGGGGCGTCCTCGTGCCCTCCACAGGCTCGACCGGCACCTCGTATTCGCACACCGGAATCGACCCGGGCAGCACGCGGCACTACCGGGTCTCGGCGATCAACGCTGCCGGCACGGGTCTGCCTTCCAACGTCGCCTTTGCCAGCACGGACGATCCCGTGCAACGGGCCGGGCGCGTCAACGCGGAGGTGTTGCCCCACGCCGTCGCGGCACTGACCGCGAGCACCGTCTCGGCGATCAGCGGACGGATCGAAGCGGTGGCCGCGGGCGTTCCGTATGGCCGCCAGTCGACCATGGGCCTCCTTGGCTCCGGGTTGAACGTGACCGGTGCACCCGGGTTCGGACCGGGCCGCGACCGCGACCTGGGCATGGGCCAATTGTTCGACGGGGCATCCTTCCTGCTGCCCCTCGGCGGAAGCGGCATGCAGCAGGCGGCGGCGGGCGGGATCCCGAACATCGCGGCGTGGGGCAGTGGCGAGTATCAGAACCTGTCGCGCAGCCGCACCGGACGGGTCGATTGGGACGGGAACATGATGAACGTGCATGTGGGCACCGACGTGCAGCTGCGCTGGGATCTCCTCGTGGGCGTCGCGGCGAGCCGGTCGATGGGCGAGTTCGATTTCACGGACGAAACCGGGGCCAGCGAGGTCGACGGCACCTACATGAGCGAGATGACCACCGTGAACCCCTACGCCGCGTGGTTCCTCGGCCGCGGAGGCGTGGTTGCGTGGGCGACCGGCGGCTTCGGCTGGGGCGACGTCGAAATCGAGGACGAACGCCAGGCCCTGCGCCGGAGCGGTACCACCCTGCTGTCCGGAGCTGTGGGTGCCAGCGGAATTCTCGTCTCGACGGGCTCCGCCAAGCTGCGCGTCCGGGCGGAAGGCTGGATGTCGCAGGCGGAGGTGGAAGGAAGCGCGGAGGTCGAAGCGATGTCCCTCGAAGTGCGGCGCGGACGCCTGGCCCTGGAGTGGCAGCAGGTGTATCGGTTCTTCGGGGGACACGAGGTTTCGGCCCTCGTGGAGGGCGGACTCCGGTACGACGACGGCGATGGGGCCAATGGCGAAGGCGCCGAGGTTGGGGGTGGGCTTCGCTACGCGAGCCCAAGGTCGAGGCTGATCGTCGAGGGTCGTGGGCGGGTCCTGGCGACCGGGCACTTCGGGTACGAGGAATGGGGTGTCAGCGGCATGATCCAGTTCGACATGCATCGCCGCGGCGAAGGTCTGTCCATGCGGCTGGCTCCGGCCTGGGGCGAGGCGTCGAGCGGCGTGCAGCAGCTGTGGGACAGGGGCGTGACCGACCGAATGGGCACCGGCCTGACGCCCGCGCGAGCGCGACTCGACGCCGAAGTCGAATACGGGCTCACGGACTTCGGCGGCACACCCTACGGGCGGCTCTACATGCTGGACGGCGGCGACCGTGCGTTCGGCACCGGGATGCGCTATGAAATCAGCCGCGTGATGAACATGCGCCTCGAGGCGACCCGGCGGGAAAGCGTCCTCAACGGGGCGCGGCACGGGCTCACGCTGAGAGGCCAGCTCAAGTTCTAGCCAGATTATCTGGCCAGATCGGCTGCTGGCGCCCCCTCAGTTCCCGGGGCGCCAGCGGCCGACCGGCAACGTATCCGTCTTCATGATCTCGTCGTTGACCCAGTAGTAGCTCCCGAAGGGCCGCGGCGAGGGCCAGACTTCGTCCATCGTCGCCGCGTCGTACACGACTCCGTCCTTCATCACCAGATCGATGTCGAGCGTGTTCTCGATGTCGTCGAGCGGATTCGACCCCAGCACCATCAAATCGGCGTACTTGCCCGCCGTGATGCTCCCGAGTTCGTCCTGAAGGCCGATCATGCGGGCCCCGTGCACACTGGCGACTTCCAGCGCGCCCAGCGGTCCCAGCGCCTCCGCGTAAATCCACACCTCCCAGTGCGACGCCGGTCCGTGTTGCTGCCCATGCGACCCGATGCCGCCATAGCCGCCCGCGGCGATCACGTCGGCCAGCCCTTCGGCCACCAGCTTGAACCCGTAGTCGGTCTCGGGGCGCATCATGCGCCGGCGCGCGTGGGGGATCAGGTGCCGCCAGGGGAGCCAGCGGCGGCTCTTCTCGTCGAGCCAGGTGTCTTCGCGCTGGAAGAAGTACTCTTCGGCCCACGGAGACGATCCGCCCACGACGACGGTGGGTGAGTAGTAGAAGCCGGCTTGCCCCAGGAACCGCGACACGTCCGAGTAGATGGGGAACTGCACGAGCGCGTGCTCGAAGCCGGCGTGCCCGTCCATCACCAGCCCGATGTTGTGAGAGATGTCGAAGTTGCCGCCTTCGGAGGTGGCGATCATGCCGCGTTCCCGGGCTGCGTCCACAAGCCACTGGGCCCGCCGGCGATTGGGCTGGAGGTACTGTTTGATGCTCTCGGCCCCCCAGTTCTGCAGGCGCGCGGCCTGATGATCCGCGTCCTCGCGCGAGACCACGTCGGCCTTCCAGGGGGTGTCGCCCGCGGTCAGGGTCTCTCCGGTCGCGTAGATGCGCGGCCCGATCATGCGCCCCGCCTGGATCAGGTCCTTGGCGCTCCACGTGTTGGCCGACCATGCGGCCGGATCGCGTGTCGTGGTCACGCCGTAGGCCAGGTAGGCGGCGTGCTCGAAGCCCCGCTCCGGCAGGAGCCCGGCGGACTGGCGGTTGTGGTGCCCGTGCACGTCGATCCAGCCTGGGATGACGGTCTTGCCGGTGCCGTCGATGGTGTGGTCGGCGCCGGAGGTGTCGCACGAGCCCACGCAGACGATACGCCCCTGTGCGGTGACCACATCGGCCCCTGCGATCACGCCCGCGTCGTCAAGCGTGATCACGCGAGCGTTGGTGATCGCTACGGACCCCTCCGGGACGTTCCGGGAGACGGTCAGGCGGAGGTCGGTGGTTGACGTCGCGCCGCTGGCCAGGTCGTGGGTGGCGTACATGCTGCCGCTGCCGCCGAACTCGAGCGTCGAGGCGTCGCGCCAGCGCGGGAAGAGCCCGCCTTCGGTGGTGAGTCGGGTGACGGGCAGGCTGCCGCTGTTGCGCGAAATGGCGGGCACCGCGTCGGAGGAACGCGCCGCCGGCAGGGGAGCCACGAAGACGTCGCCCACCGTGACGAAGGCCACGTGCGCCGCGTCCGGAGACGCCACCGCCTCCACCGATGCCGGCAGGCGGACGTGTTCCCGGCGGTCCGCACCGTCGGTCGTCACGGAAACGAGGGTGCCGCCGCTCACGAAATAGATGCGGCGGTCTGTGCCCCAGCTTGCCAGGGGTGCCGAAGCCCCCATTTGGCGGGGGACTCTCACGATGGCTGTGCCGCCAGTCGGACCCGCCTGGCCCGCCTGCGCCTCGGCCCCATCGCCACCCCCGTCCGCCCGAAACCGCACCAGCTCGTGCCAGGGGTTGTCCTCCGGTGTCCGGCCGCGCGCCGTGGCGCCGGCGCTCCGCGCCACGAGGATTTCACCGCCATCCGGACTCCACACCGGGTTCATATACTCGGCGGGGCGGTCCGAGACGCGCGTCGGTTCACCCCCATCGGCCGAGACCCGCCACACGTGCCCGCCGTCGGCCCAGTCGAAGGTGGTGAATACGATTTCCGCGCCGTCCGGGGACCACGCCGGCGCGTACTCGAAGCCCGCAAAAGCGTCGGGTGTGAGCCGGCGGGGCTCCCCGCCCGCCGCATCCTGAATCCACAGCTTCCCCACGCCCTCGAACACGATGTGCCGGCCGTTGCGCGACCCGGTCGGCCAGCGCAGGAAGCGCGCATCGAAGCTTCCCTCCGGAATGCTTCTGGTCGCGTACGCCATCTCCGAAATCGTGCGCTGGACGCTCGCCGTGAACGGCACGGTCCCCACGCTCCCGCTGCTCGGGTCCAGGACCCGGATGCCCCCGCCCTGCGACAGGTAGATGCGGCTGCCGTCGGGGGACCAGGTGAACCGGGGAAGAATCGGTGCGGCGCGCGTGATCTCCTGCGACATGTCCCACTCCACCGGGTCCATGACCAGGCGCTCGGTGCCGTCTTCCAGGTCTCGCAGCCAGAGCCCGGTCCGGGGACCGAAGACATGGCCGCGATACTCGAGCAGACCGTCGGGGATCCTTCGCCCGAACGCCAGGAAGCGTCCATCGGGGGACACCTCGGGGGCGAACGCGCCGCCGCTCGTCATCCGTCCCTGCTGCTGGGACTGTCCGCTCGTGACGCGGGTGACTTCGCCGGTGGCCAGTTCCAGCCTCCGGATCTGGAAGTCCCCCTTCGACGAGTCCTGCCCGCCGTAGGGGAGGATCGATCCCACGAACTGGTGGAAGTAGAGGTACCGACCATCGGGCGAGACCGATGGCCAGCCCGGCATCTCGGTGGTGTAGGGGACGAGTTCGATTCCGGTGCCGCCGTCGCGGTGGTACATGAACAGGCCGTAGGAGAAGAGCCCTGCGCCGGCCATGTCGGTCTGCCGCACGACGATGTACTGGCCGTCAGGGGTCCATACCGGCTCCATCGCGCGGATGTTGATGTTCGTGAACACGGGGCGCGCATCCGAGCCGTCGGCGTTCATGATCCACAGGTTGTTCTGGCCCTCGCGGTCCGAAATGAACGCGATCTCCGACCCGTCGGGCGAGAAGACGGGGTGGATGTTGAGCGCGAGCTTGGAGTTCTGCGTGATGCTGGCCGCCTCGCCGCCGCCCGTGTGCATCCGGTAGATGTGCCCAAGCAGGTCGAAGACGAGCCACGCCCCGTCCGGCGAGACATCGACCGACATCCAGGTGCCCTCGGTGGTGGTGAAGGCGATCTCGCGGGTCTCGCCGCGGGGCTCCGTGATGTCCCATTCGGCGGCGGACTGCGCGGACGTGGGGGTCAGGGCGGCCGTCGCCAGGCTCAGGACGGTCGCGAGCGCGGGCAGGGTGGCCGCGAGTGCGGGCAGGGTGGCCGGAATTGCGTTTGACACTGGTTTCCTCCTTGCGTGCGGGGGCGAAAAAGTCGCATTTCGCCAGGCTCGCCGCGAGGGTGCGGTCCCGTGGGGAGCCCCGCCCCCTGTCGGGTTTGCCGCCGTGGCCCCACGTTATCGTTCCCCGCAATCACCAGTGAGGCCACGAAAAACGACGTACAGGAGGAAGTCATGATCCGCCTCGCTTCTCCAGGCACGCTCGCCAGCAGGATTCCCCACGCGCTCTGGGCGCTTTTGGCAATTTTTGCCATTGCCCTGCGCGGCGGCATGCTATCGGCCCAGGACGCCGGCGCCGACCAGACGCCGCCGAGCCCGGCGGAGCAGCTCCTGGCCGCCAGGGAATGGGTGCAGCCGCCGGCCGAGATCGCCGATGCGGTGCTGGCGCCGCGCTACCTGAACGTGACGCTCAACGACCGCAGTCCGGACGGACGCTGGTTCCTCCGCGAGGTCGGCGACGGTCCGGTCACCATGGATCGCTTTTCGCGGCCGTTCGACGAGCTGGGCGGCCAGTTCCTCGAGCCCCAGGCGAATCGGCACCGCAGGCTCTCCATTCGGAGTTCGGTCGGGGTGCAGGTGATCTCCGCGGCCGACGGATCCGTCACCGACATCGAGGTCCCCGACGGCGCGCGTGTCTCGGCGGCCCAATGGTCCCCGGACGGCTCCCGGATCGCCTTCTACGTCCACTTCGACGACGCCACGCACATCCAGGTGGCCGACCCGGAGAGCGGCGACTCGCGGCAGATCACGCGCGACCCCGTGCTCGCAACCATGGTCACCAACTTCCAGTGGACCTCCGGCGGCGACGAGATCGCGACCGTGCTCGTACCCGAGGATCGCCCGTCCCGTCCCATGGCGCCGGGCATCCCGAGCGGCCCGCAGGTCAAGCAGACCGAAGACGGCAGGAACGTGCTCCGGACCTACGCCAGTCTGATGGCGACGCCCCACGACGAAGCCCTGCTCACGTGGCACCTCACGGGTCAGCTGGCCACGGTCGCGGTCGACAACCGCCGCGTCACCAACGTCGGGGACCCCGTGATGATCCGCAGCTTCGACTTCTCGCCGGACGGACAGCACGCGCGCGTCACCACGATGATCGAGCCGTTCAGCTACATCGTCCCGGTCACGAGCTTCGGGCGCGTCGAGGAGATCTGGGACCGCGACGGCAACGTGCTCGCCGAGATCGCCGAGACCGAACTCAACACCGGCATCCGCGGTGCCCCGTCTGCCCCCGGAGTCGCGGGGGACGAGGAGGAGGCCGACCGCCGCCAGCTGGCGTGGCGCGAGGACGGCACCGGGCTGGTCTTCCTGCAGATGGAACCCGAATCCGAAGAGGAAGAGGGCGAGGAGCCCGCCGCGGAGGAGGAGGAAGAGGACGAGCGTCCGAACGCCCGCCGCAAGGACCGCGTGGTTCTCTGGTCGCCGCCGTTCGGCGAAGATGACACCACGATCCTCTACGAGAGCGACCGGCGCATGGCCAACCATCGCTATTCGTCCGACTACGGATGGCTCTTCGTCACCCAGCGGCCCGGTGGGGGCGGAGGCGGCCCGGCGGGCTTCGGCGGCGGTGGGGGCGGCGGCACCGTGACCGAGTACGCGGTCCGGCTGGACGACCCCGAGACGCGCTACACGATCAGCGAGTGGGACTCCGACGACTTCTACGCCAATCCGGGTTCGGTGCTGATGAGCGGCGGGAGCGCGGGCGGAGGCGCCTTCATCCGCTTCGGAGGTGGTGGTGGCGGAGGAGGCGGCACCCAGTTCGTGCAGATCTCGGGGGATGAGGGAGCCGAATCCGTCTTCCTGATGGGGACTCGGTATTCCGAGGATCCGTTGGCGGAGTCGCCCAGGTCGTTCATGGACCGCGTCGACATCCGCACGGGCGAGAAGGAAAGGGTCTACGAGAGCTCCAACGACGGCGAATTCGAGCGCATCACCTCGGTGTTGGACGCGGCAGCCGGCCGCTTCGTCGTACAGCGCGAATCACCGACCGAAATCGGCCAGGCGTTCCTGGTGGAGGGCGGCACGCGCACGCAGTTGACGAACAACGTCGACTACACGCCCGACCTGACCAACGCGCCGCGCCAGCGGTTCACGGTCGAGCGTCCCGACGGCTTCAGCTTCCTCGTGAACGTGACGCTGCCTCCGGACTTCGAGGAGGGCCAGGAGCGCCCGGCGATGTTCTGGTTCTACCCGCGGGAATACGAGGACCAGGAGTCGTACGACGAGGGCGCGCGGACCTTCAACAAGAACGCCTTCCCCAACTTCGGCACCCGGTCGATCGAGTACCTGATCCGCCTGGGCTACGTCGTGGTCGAGCCCGACGCCCCGATCGTGGGCGAGGCCGGCCGGATCAACAACAACTACCAGCACGACCTGCGCAACAACCTGGCCGCGGTGATCGACGAACTCGACGCGCGCGGCATCATCGACCGCCGCAGGCTGGGTTTGGGCGGCCACTCATATGGCGCGTTCGGCACGGTCAACGCCATGGTCCACACGCCCTTCTTCAAGGCCGGGATCGCGGGCGACGGCAACTACAACCGCACCTTCACTCCCCTGGGATTCCAGCGGGAGCGCCGCCACTTCTGGGACGCGCGCGAGGTCTATCTGGGGATGTCGCCGTTCGTCTACGCGAACAACCTGACCGGCGCGCTGCTCCTCTACCACGGGATGCACGACCAGAACGTCGGCACGGCCCCGGACCATTCGCCGCGCCTCTTCCACGCCCTCAACGGGCTGGGCAAGGAGGCGGCGATGTACCTCTATCCGTTCGAGGACCACGGACCCGCGACGAAGGAGACGCTGCTGGATCTGTGGGCGCGCTGGGCCGCGTGGCTGGAGGTGCACCTGGCGGAGGAGGCGAGGCCGGTGACTTGATGGGCGGCGGGGCCAGGGACTAGGGGCGTCCCCGTGAACGTCGGCGGCGTGCCCTACCGCGCGATTTTCACGGAGCGCGACGGGAGGGAGGTCCGGGTCATCGACCAGACGCTCCTCCCGCACCGGTTCGAGACCATCCGCCTCAAGTCCACCGCGGACGCGGCGTGGGCGATCCGCGACATGATCGTGCGGGGTGCGCCGTTGATCGGCGCGACGGCGGCGTACGGGATTGCGCTGGCCATGCGGGCGGATCCGTCTGATGCCTCGCTTGAGCGGGCGACCGCTCTTCTGGCCGGGACTCGCCCGACGGCGGTCAACCTGCGTTGGGCGCTTGAAGCTGCGGGAGTGCTGTTGCGCGGCCTGTCCCCCGGCGAGCGCGAGGACGCGGCCTACGACTTCGCAGCCCGGTTGTGCGAGGACGACGTGCGCAGGAACCGCAGCATCGGCGAGCACGGGCTGGGGATCTTCCGGGACATCGCGCGAGCGGGCAGGCAGCGCGCGAGTGGCGGTGCCCGCCAACTCAACGTCATGACGCACTGCAACGCGGGCTGGCTGGCGACGGTCGACTGGGGCACAGCGACCGCGCCCATGTACCTGGCCCACGACGAGGGCCTGCGCGTTCACGTCTGGGTCCGCGAGACGCGGCCGCGCTTCCAGGGTGCGGGCCTCACCTCGTGGGAACTCGGTCAGCACGGTGTGCCCCACACGCTCGTGTCCGACAGCGCGGCGGGGCACCTGCTGAGCCGCGGCAAAGTGGATGTGGTGATCGTGGGGACCGACCGCACGACCGCCGCCGGTGACGTGGCCAACAAGGTCGGCACCTATCCCCTGGCGCTCGCGGCCCGCGACAACGGCGTCCCGTTCTACGTGGCCGCGCCGTCGCCGAGCATCGACTGGTCGATTGACGACGGCGCCAGCATCCCAATCGAGGAGCGCGACCCGGAGGAGGTCACCCGTGTGTGGGGCGTGGACGAGGAGGGCGTCGAACGCCACGTGCGGGTCGTGCCGGAGGGGACCCGTGCGGCCAACTACGCCTTCGACGTGACGCCCAGGCGGCTGGTGACGGGACTGGTGACCGAACGGGGCGTGTGCGCGGCGGACCGGGAGGCGCTGGGGAAGATGTTCGGGCGCCAGACCGCCCGCGCTACCGCCAGAAGCACGGCTCCGCGTCCGCCACCGCGGCCGGGTGGATGATCCTCCGAGTCAGCCCGCCCGCACCGTCGTCCTGCCACTGAACCTGCAGCCCCTTCAGGGCTTTCTGAGCGCCGGCCTGGCCATCCCCCAGCGCGTACGCAGCGAACGGTCCCAGCACGGTCGAGGTGGCGGTCGAGAAGAGGTAGTCGCGGACGGCCGCGCCATCGATGTCGCCTCCCGCAGGCGCGGCGGCGTCGATCGCTTCGGCCAGGAGCTCCACGGCGCCGAACCCTCCAGCGGCGTAGTAGCTCGGCAGTGCGCCATGGGCGGTCTCGTAGCGCCGGACGAATTCCGCGCTGCTGGCGATGTAGCCCGACGTGCGGATCGTGGGAACCCAGGCGGCGTTGCCGGCGACGCAGCGTGCCAGGTCGCCCAGCTCTTCCGCGAACCCGGTCTCCGCGGGTCCCAGGCTGAGACTGACCAAGAGCGGCGTGTAGTTTGCCGCGGACAGAGCTCGCGTGAACGCAACGGCGTCGTCGTAGTAGCCTCCACCGATAAAAAGGTCGGCCGCCGCGTCGCGAGCCGCCGCAGCCAGCGCTTCATGGTCGGCTCCGTTGGCGGCATAGGGCCGATCCAGCAGGAGCGTCATTCCGGACGTCCGCACGGCCTCACGCACCCCCTCGGCCACCGACGCCGCGAACTGCGAGTCTTCGTATACCAGCGCCGCGGTCCGGGCACCGTGCTGCGCAGCCAGCTCGACCGACCCCTGCAGATACGTGGGGCCCGCGTTCAGCATCTGGACGCTCCACTGGCGGTTCTGCCCTGTCCAGATACCGGGTGCCGCGGCCATCGGCGCGACCAGGGGGATGCCGGAGGCTTCGGCGACCGTCACCACGGCCTCCGTAATCGGGCTGCTGTAGGGCCCGAGCAGCGCGTCGATCGTGTCGGTCGAGACGTATTCGGCGTAGATGTCCGCACTCGTCTGCGCGTCGCTCGCGTCGTCCCTCAGGATCAGCCTCACCTCACGACCGGCGAGGCCGAAGAGGCCGCCCATTTCGTTGAGCATCTCCACGCCGAGACGGTAGCCCCGGGCCACCTCGCTCCCGAGTTCGGAAAAGCGCCCCGTCTCGGAGACGGTGGCGGCAAGCACGATGGGGTCGGGAGCCGCCGGTCCGACGGAATCGCGGCATGCACCCAGGGCGGGCACGAGAAGGCAGAAGAGGAGTGCGGGCTGGGGGCGGCGCATGGCAGTCATCTCCTACCCCGCGACGATCTTCCAGATCCTGCCGCGCAGCGAGTCGCTCACGTAGACCGATCCGTCCGGGCCTGCTGCCACGCCCGTGGGCCGGTTGTTCGCCTGGTTCGATGACGTGATCTGCCCCCCGGCGAACCCGTCCGCAAAGACCGACCAGTCTCCCGTGGGCACATCGCCCTCGAATGGGATCCACACCACGTTGTAGCCGGCCTGAACGGGCGACCGGTTCCAGGACCCGTGAAAGGCGACGAAAGCGCCGTTGCGGTAGGCCGGGGGAAAGCCGCCGCCGGTCGAGAACGCCATCGCATTGGGCGCCCAGTGCGCGGGCAGTCCGATCGCGGGCATGTCCATGTCGGCGCAACGCCCGACGTCGACGCCGTCCCCGCCGTACTCGGGGGCCAGCACCTTCGTGTTGTTGCTGGGGTCGTGGAAACAGTATGGCCAGCCGAAGTCGGACCCCTCGCGGATGTGGGCGAACTCCTCGGAGGGCTTCTCGGTGCCGTCGGTGGTCGTGAAGTGCGCGGGCCAGAGTTCGCGCAGCTGGTCACGTCCGTGGATCACCGCGTACAGCTCGCCGGAGCTCGGATGCACCGCGATCGCCGCCGCGTTGCGCACGCCCGTCGAGAAGCGTTCGCCGTCGGCCTGGGTCTGGTCGAGAACGTCCGTCGAGAAGCGCCAGATTCCCGCCCGCGTCACAAGTTCGCCACAGGGATCACGACCGGGAACCCCGGGTGTGCGCGGGCTGACCTGACAGGCGTTGGACGGAGAGCCGATGCCGACGAAGACGCTGCCGTCCGGATGGAGCGCGATGCTCTTGGTGGGATGATTGCGTGTGCTCGGAAGTCCGTCGACGATGGTCTCGGGCGATCCCGACGGCGTCAGCGAACCGGCGGCGATCGGGTAGCGCAGCACCGCGTTGTTGGTCGCCAGGTACAGCACGCCGTCGCCCAGCACGATGCCGCTGCCGCCCTCATCGCCCCAGCGCTCCGTCTGGTCGGCCGTGCCGTTTCCGTCCAGGTCGCGCAGCGCCATGACGCCGCCCGTCGTGTTGCCGCGATTGCGTATCGCCACGAACACGTCTCCGTTCGCCGCCACCGCGAGTTGCCGGGCGGCGCCCACACCGGGATGATAGACCCGCGCGCAGAAGCCGTCGGGTACGCTGATGGCCGGATCGCAGACCGGATCCTGTGGGACCTCGGTCGGCACTTCGGGGGCGGGGGAGTCCGCGGTCCCGCAGGCGGCGGCGAACGCAGCAGCGGCCGCGACCCCGATGGCCGCCGGATACAGCTTTCTGGATTTCATGACATATCCCTGCGATAGATTTCAGCTGAAACGGAACGACGATCACGTCGCGATGGCGACCCAGCCACGAGCCGCCTCAACATGATAATGCTACGCCGCAGCACACAGGCAATTGCAGTCGGCCTGCTTCTGGCCATGGCGGGATCGGCCGGTCTGGCCACGCCCGACGCCCTCTTCGCCCAAACCTTCCCCAACCCGTACCGCGCCACGCTCGGCTGGGAAAGACTCCCCGAAGGCCGCACCCTCGGCATCGTCAGCGGGGTGATTCCGGACCCCGACGGCGAGCACCTGTGGATCCTCGACCGCTGCGGCGCGAACCAGTGCGCGGGCACCGACCTCGACCCGATCCTGAAGTTCGACCTCGAGGGCAACCTGGTCGACAGCTACGGCGCGGGCCTCTTCGCCTTCCCGCACGGCTTCGCCCTCGATCACGACGGCTACCTCTGGGTCACGGAGGGCGGCGCGCACGGCGATGCCCGGGCCGCGCTGGGCGAGTCCATGGGGATGGGCCACCAGGTCTTCAAGCTCACGCGCCAGGGCGAGGTGGTCATGACGATCGGCGAGGCCGGCGTCCACGGCGACGACGAGTCGCACTTCAACGGGCCCTCGGGCGTAGCGATCGCGCCGAACGGCGACATCTGGATCGCGGACGGTCACCGGGGCGGCAACAACCGCATCGTCCGGCTGGCCGGCGACGGCACGTTCATCCGCGCGATCGGGGGCGGCATCGGCTCCGAGAGCCGTGAGCCCGCACGCTTCAGCGATCCCCACGACATCAAGATCGACTCCCGTGGGCGCGTCTACGTTGCGGATCGGGGCAACAGCCGCATCCAGGTCTTCGACCCCGAGGGGGACCTCCTCTACATCTGGACGCAGTACGGCAAGCCGAGCGGCCTGTTCATCGACCCCAACGACATCCTCTACGCGGGCGACGGCCTCTCCGGCGACCTGCGCACCGGCCCGCCGGACCCCTGGCGCAGCAACTTCGGCTGGGAGAAGGGCATTCGCATCGGCGACCTCAAGACCGAGCAGGCCTGGGTCACCTACTTCATCCCCCAGCACGACGAGAACGTCGGTCCGGGGATCGAGTTCCTGGGCGTCGACTTCGACGGCAACATCTACGCCGGCGAAATCAACCGCATGCGCATGGTCCGGTACGTGCCGGAGCGCACGCTGCTGATCGGGGGCAGGCGCTAGGGGCGGGTCCCTAGCGCTTCCGTCACGCTACCTTGCGACCGAGAACGCCGTGCTCGCCACCTGGTCGCCCCACCAGACCGTGAACATGCCGCCGTTACTCGTCATGTCGGTGAAGGCGATCACCATCTGATCAGCGGACATCGCGCTTGTGGACACGCTCATCGACGTCCGCAGCACGTCGCGGTCGGGCGTGTAGTTGTAGGCGCCCCACAGCGTGTTCGGATCCTCGTCGCGCGGGTTGGCCTTGGCTCCCCAGTTGGAGAAGATCAGCGTCCATTCGCTCTCGGTGAGTTCGGCGAACACGGTGTACTCGCCGGCGGGCAGCCGCTGGCCACCGAACATGAGGTCCGTCTCGGTCATGAAGACGGTGGACTGGTTCGCGCCGAGCCGCCACACGGGCGCACCGCGCAGGAACGCCTGGCCGTACTCGGCGCCGGAGCCGAAGAGGTCGCGACCACGGAGGATGGGCCTGCCGTAGTCGACGACGACCCAGCTGCCGCCCTCGTAGCGGCCGTTGTCGTTGTATGAGCCGCCGACCTGTGTGGCAGCCTCGCCACGGGGGCTGGCCGGCCGGTCCTGGGCGTCTGCGGCAGTCGCCAGTGCGAGCGTCAGGGCAAGGGGGGCGACAGTGCGAGCGATCTTCATCGGTTTCTCCTGCGGGGTGAGTGGAAGGGACTCGAATAGTAAGTATGCGCTTGTGAACCGGGAAGTGGCGTTGCGGTGGTCTGTTCCGGCGGCCCGCCGTCTTGTCAGCGGCCAAAGACGTTGCATCTGCCTTCACTTCAGACGTAGATTCGGAATAGTCAGAATTTCGGAGGAATCAGAAATGGAGTTCTCAAGGATTACCGCGCGTGGGCAGACGACCATCCCCAAGCGTATCCGGGAAGCGGCCAACCTGCGGGAGGGTGACGTGCTCGCGTTCGACGTGCGTGGCGACCAGTTGGTCGTGCGCAGAGTAACGCCAGGGCCTGACGGCTATCTGCAAGGGTTGTCGAACACCATGAGCGAATGGGTCGAGTCCGAGGACGAGGAAGCATGGCGTGATCTGTGAGCCGTACGACGTTGTGGTCGTCCCCTTCCCGTTCACGGATCGCGACGTCTCGAAACGGCGGCCCGCGCTGGTCGTTTCGTCCACGGGATTCAACCGCGGTCACGCCCAACTCGTCCTGGCCATGATCACGTCGACGAAGAGCGAGTGGCCAAGCGACGTGATCCTTGGCGCCTGGCGTGACGCTAATCTGACTGTTCCCTGCAAGGTCCGCTTCAAGCTGTTCACGCTGGACCGCACCTTGATCATTCGTAAACTTGGCATTCTGTCCCCTGGAGACCGCGAGGCCGTCCGGGACGCGCTCCTACGCTGGATCGCCATCACCTGAACTTCCGAGCCCAGGCAAACACCATGGATCGCCGCTCATTCATTCAATCGTCCATTGCCGCCGGGGTCGTCGGTGGCACTGCGTGTGCCGACGGCTCCTCCCTCGTCGCGGGTGTCCCGCCCACCGGCTTCCCCGGCCGCACAGGCATCCCCGGCGAGCGCGACTGGGCCGCCATGTCCCGTGTCGACATGAAGCCGCCCCGACCGATCGGCGCCCACGTTCGGGTCGTCGGCTCCGGCGTGATGGCCACCACCGACCATCCGTACGCGACCGAGGCCGCTCTCTGGGCGCTGGAACGGGGCGGCACGGCGGCGGACGCCTACATCACGGCTGCGCTCGTGCAATGCGTCCTGGAACCCGCGATGACCACCCTGGGCGGAGGCTTCGGCGTCACCTGTTTTGACGCCGCCACCGGCGAACTCTCCACCGCCGGCGGGGCATTCGCCTTCCCCACCGGCGCCCCCGCTAGCGAGCCCTACGAGGAGGCGCGCTCCTGGACCGGCTTCGGCGCCATGGTGCCCGGCTACGTGCGCGGCCTCGAGGCGGTCCACGGTGCGTACGGACGGCTCCCCTGGCAGGACCTGTGGGAGCCCGCGATCGCCTTTGCCGAGAACGGTTTCGTCATCGACCACACTCTTTGGGCCTACACGCATCACTACCGCAAGATGGTGGGGCGCTTCGCGGGTCCGGGGCGCGACAACTGGTTCCGCGACGGCTACCTCCTCGGGGTGGGCGACACCGTGCATCTCCCCGAACTCGCGTCAACCATGACCCGCCTCCGCGACGAAGGCGGCGACTACTTCTACACGGGCCCGTTCGCGCGCAAGCTGGTGGACGAGGTCGCGCGGCGCGGCGGCGGCATCACCATGGGCGACCTCGCCGCCATGCAGGGGTTCGTGTCCCCGTCGTGGAAGTCCGGCGAACCGGGCGGCGCGCCCTACCGGGACTACGAGATCGCGCCCTCCAGCGGTCTTCTCTTCCTGCTCGGCCTGCAGGTCTTCGAGGCGGCGGATCTGCGCTCGATGGGCCCGCCCACCGAGAGCGTCGAAGCGCTGCACACCCAGATGCGGGTGGCCCAGGAATTGTGGCTCCGCGGCGCCGACGTCACCCCCGCGAACCAGGACGACTTCATTTCGCCCGACAACGCGCGCCGCGTGTGGCGGGACATCCAGAACAGTCCGCCGCGCCCCTTCATCGGCTTCGCGGCCGCAACCTGCGGCAACGTGATCGTCGACGCCGAGGGCAACGTGGCTGCGGGGACCCATTCCAGCTCGTCCGAGCCCTTCGGCACCGGGATCAACATCGACGGCGTCGTGATGAACCGCGCGACCTACCTGCGCAAGTACACCGACCTGCCCGTCGGGTTTTCCACGCAGCTCTGGCTCTTCCGCGATGGCCGGCCGGCGCTGGTGATGGCCACGCCCAGCCGCTCGCTCATGGAATGCCTGCTCCAGGGCGCGGCCAACTACGTCGAGTACGGGATGGACGGCGAGCAGGTGGTGCAGGCCCCGCGGTTCGGCCATCCGCACCCCGGGATCGCGTCGGCCGAGATCGAGGGCGACTTCGGTGACGAGGCCATCGCCGAGCTGGAGGCGCGGGGCCATGCGCTGTTCCCGGTGAGCCCCCGGGACGCGAACATGGGGTCGATCCACGCCGTGCGTTGGCTGGACGACGGGCGGCTCGAAGGGGTGGCCGATCCCAGGCGGCGGGGCCGCGCGAGTGGCGGTGCGGTGGAGTGAGTTCGGGTAGCAGCGGGGCCCGCTGGGTCCTGAAGCAGGTCCTCGGCCGGGCGCTCCTGCCGCACCACGTGTTCCGCTGGCTCTGTCGCCGACGGGTACACCGCCGCGTCCCAACGGTACATGCCAACGCCCAGCTCAAGCTGTACAACCGCATGCTGCCCGGCGATTTCCTGCACTACGGCTACTTCGACGACCCGGACACGCCCCCCGAGACGATCAGCTTCGCCGCGTTCCACCGCGCCCAGCGCCGCTACGCCGAGTTGCTGCTGGACCTGATCGAGTCTCCCGACGCCCCGCTTCCCGACGCCGGGATTCCCGACGCCCCGATCCTCGACGCCGGCTGTGGCATGGGCGGCATGCCGGCCCTCCTTGCCGCCGCCGGGCACGACGTCACCGGCCTCACCCCCGACCGCTTCCAGGCGGACCACATCCGTAACACCTATCCGGGCATCCTCGTCCTGGGTTGCCGCTTCGAGGATATCGATGTTGACAAATACACGGCACATTTTGGCACCGTCATCCACGCGGAGTCCCTGCAGTACATGGATCCCGACGGTGTTTTCGCCGTCTTGGACAAAATCATGGCACAATCTGGCACATGGATCGTGGCGGACTACTTCCGGGTGGCTGCTGCCGCCCCCACAGCCGGCCGCCCCAACCGATCCGGATGGAGGCTCGACGCCTTCCGCGCCCGCCTGAGGGCGCACGGGTACAATGTGGTTCACGAAGCCGACATCACCGCCAACGTGCTGCCGACCCTCGGCTTCGCCCGCCTTCTCGCCGACCGCATTGCGCTGCCCGCCCTCGACTTCGCGCACGACAAGCTGCGGGCGAAAAACCCGGCACTCCATTACGTTCTGGAGAACGTGGCGGAGCGTGCCAGAGAGGCCGCCGTCCGCAGCGCCGCCGTCCTCGATCCGGCCGGCTTTGCCGCGCACAAACGCTACATGTTGATGAAGATCCGCAGGACCTGACGGGAAGGAGAACCTGATGGGGAGTAGAACGATGTCCTGGCGTCATGCAGCGCGCGGGCGCCGGCCAGCGGGCGTCGCCGCGGCACTTCTCGCCGCGCCGTTCCTTTTCCCGGCGCTCCCTGGCGCCTCGCCGCTCGCCGCCCAGGACGTCACCATCGTCGACTACGAACCGCGCAACACGCTGGTCGTGCCGGGGAACCCGCTCACCCGGGCGAAGTTCCCGTTCGTGGACATTCACGGCCATCAGCGGGCCAGGGGGATGTCGGCCGCCGCCGTCGACGGGCTGGTGGGGGAGATGGACGAACTCAACATGGCGGTGATGGTGAACCTCTCCGGCGGCAGCGGCTTCTCGCTCGCCGAGGGGCTCGAGAACATGACCGCGCGGCATCCGTCACGCTTCGTCTTCTTCGCCAACACCAACTTCTTCGGCGTCGGGGAGCCCGGTTGGGGCGAGGAGGCCGCCGCACAACTGGAAGAGGACGTGAGGAACGGTGCCGCGGGCCTGAAAATCTTCAAGGGCCTGGGAATGGCTGATCGGGACACCGACGGCAACCGGATTCCGGTCGACGACCCGCGTCTGGCGCCGCTGTGGGACAAGGCCGGCGAGCTGGGGATTCCGGTGCTCATCCACTCCGCCGACCCCGCCGAGTTCTGGCAGCCCCACGACCGGTTCAACGAGCGCTGGCTCGAACTGCGGCTGCGGCCGCGGCGGATCCGGCCTCCCGGCCAATTTCCGCCCTTCGAGCAGATCATCGGCGAGCAGCACAACCTCTTCCGCAACCATCCGAACACCAACTTCATCGCCGCGCACCTGGGCTGGCTCGGCCACGACCTCGCGCGGCTCGGCGAGGTGCTCGACGAGATCCCGAACATGTACGTCGGCCTGGGCGCCGTCGTCTACGAACTGGGCCGGCAGCCGCGGTTCGCGCGCGAATGGCTGATCGAGTACGGCGACCGCGTGCTGATGGGCAAGGACTCGTACAACCAGGAAGAATTTCACACGTACTTCCGCGTCTTCGAGACCGAGGACGACTACTTCGACTACTACCGCCGCTACCACGCCTTCTGGCAGATGTACGGCCTGGGCCTCCCCGACGACGTCCTGCGCAAGATCTACTACGAGAACGCGCTGAACCTCGTCCCCGCGATCGACCGGAGCCTGTTTCCCGGCTGAGGGGCGCCCGCCCTGTCCCGACGAAGCATTGCTCCGCCCGCCAATGTGGCCCGATACCAGGCGATGTCGCCCAACTCCATGAAGGCTGTTTGGTACAGGGCGACGGGCCCCGCGCGGGAGGTGCTGCGGTACGGTGATGTCGAGGCGCCGCGCCCGGGGCGGGGGGAGGTTCGCGTTCGCGTCGCGGCTTCGGGGGTCAATCCCTCTGACACGAAGCGGCGGGGCGGCTGGCTCGGCATGGAGTTGGGGCACGCACGTGTGATCCCGCACTCGGACGGTGCCGGGACGGTGAACGCGGTTGGCGATGGGGTCGACCCCGGGCGGATTGGGGAGCGGGTGTGGGTGTGGAATGCGCAGGCTGGGGCGCGGCCGTTCGGGACCGCGGCCGAGTGGGTGACGGTGCCCAACGCGCAGGCGGCGCGGCTCCCCGACGGGGTGCCGTGGTCGATCGGGGCCGGGTTGGGTGTTCCCGGCTGCACCGCGCACTACGCCGTGCTGGGGGATGGGCCGGTGCGGGGGAAGCGCGTGCTGGTGCAGGGTGGGGCGGGGGCGGTCGGACACATGGCCGTGCAGATCGCGGTGCTGAGCGGGGCCGAGGTGATCGCGACGGTGAGCGGCGCCGCGAAGGGGGAGGTGGCGGTGGGGGGCGGCGCGCGCCACGTGGTGAACTATCGCCGCGAGGATGTGGCGGCGCGGGTGCGGGATCTCACGGGTGGCGAGGGGGTCGATCGCGTGATCGAGGTCGACCTGGCAGCCAACATGGCGACCGACGTGGAGGTGTTGCGCCCGCACGGCACGATCGCATCGTATTCGTCGACGTCGGGGCCGAAGCTGCCGCTCGCGTACTACCCCCTCGCTTTCAAGGACCTGCGGATCCACTTCGTGCAGGGCTATCTGCTTCCGGCCCCGGCGCGCCAGGCGGCGATCCGCGATCTGACGGCATGGTTGAGCGCGGGGCAGCTGGAGGTGCGAATCGCGGAGGTGTTCCCGCTTTCGGACACGGCGTCCGCCCACGAGCTGCTGGAGTCGGGTCGGGCCGACGGGAAGGTGGTGGTGGCGGTCGGCTCGTGACGGGAGGTCATCTGACGACGCGCTGTCAGATTTGCTGGCCCAGCGGGTCGCCAGAATCCAATATCCCGACAGGAAATCGTCTAACTGT
>JAPPNN010000021.1 GCA_028873815.1 Gemmatimonadota bacterium
TTCCCGCTGGAAACCGGCCCCGCGTTCAGGCTCATTTGCCGTTGGACAAGACTGGCTCTTGACGTTCCAGCGGAATCTTCCGACCGTTCTTGGCACGTTGGAAGATGGCCCACCAGGGCCGTAACCCTTTTCACACCACAAAGGAGTCACGATGAAGATTCGTAAAGTGATCATGGGGGCGTTCGCTGTCGCGGCGCTCACCGCAGCGACGTGGGGCTTCCTGCCTTTCGGGGTGGGGGCGCAGGACAGTCCCTCAGGGCTTCTCAACTTCAACAACTTCGTGTGCCCCGACGAGTGCTCGATCGGCGCACCCGTCTGCTGCGCCATTCTCCCTCCGATCATCGTCGAGGGCTAACGGAAGACGGGCCAGCATATGGGCCGGTCCTGCCGTGGCCGCGTCGCGTTGTTCGCCGGGATGATCCTGATCTCAGGCTGCAACCCCGAACCCGGAGAACACGCCTTTGCAGACGCGGCGGGACCGGCCCTGGTTCCCCTCGACAGCATCCTTCTACCGGAAGCCGACACACTGTACATCGGCAATCCGTACACACCGGTCATCGACCCATTCGATGGGTCCTTCTACATCCCCGACCATTTTTCCGGACGCGTACTCAGGTTCGGCAGGGACGGTCGCCTTATGCTGGTGTACGGGCGACCGGGCGAGGGGCCGGGGGAGTTTCGTGGGGGATTGGGGGTTCCGGTCATTCTGGACGACTCGACGATCTCGGTGCAATCGACCCAGTCCCGGCGGGCGAATATCTTCGACCGGAATACTGGTGAGACCAGACGGGTCGTGCCCTTCCCGGCACTGGCCGGAATCACGCCCGCGGTAGTGGTAGGCGGGGACGTCTGGATGACCGATTTCGAACTCAGCCGCAAGACGTCACTGACCCGCTGGCGACCAGCGACAGACGAATTCGAGAGCTTTGGAATCCTCCCGGCCGAGTACTTGGCGTCGGCGGAGAGCGACAATTGGTCCTACGCGGCGACCTTCCGGCTCAGTTCTCTCGCCTACTCGGGCCGACGGTTCGTCCAAGGCTGGTCGGGGATGGACGAAATGTTCGTCGTGAACATGCGGGGTGAGGTGGTTGACACCGCTGATGTCCCCGTGGTGCGCCGTAAGGGTGTACCGGCTGACCTCCGTGAACGCATTGACATCGAACTCATCCCATTCCGCGAGGTGCTAGAGAACAGTTCTCAACTTCGTCAACTGTTTGCGCGTGGCGATGGCGGCTTCCTGTTCACCCACCACGATCAGACGGCCCTGAAGATGGAACCGATGCCCGTACTCACCGCCAAGGTTTGGGTCGGTATCCTGTCGTCAGATCTATCAAGTGCGTGCGTGGACGCACCCGTTCCCCGAGACTTCGAGATCCGGCCCATGGAGACCTTCCGTGGCGATACCCTGTTCGTCTTGGACCGGCGAATCGACCACAATGAGAAGCTCCAGACTTGGATTCTGATGTACTTGGTCTCGGACGAGGAGTGCGACTGGTTGAGCACACAGTCGGGAGCTTAGGGGTGCGGACTCCGACAAGCGCCTGATTGTCTCCGACGCTTTAGGTAGGTAGGGAGCGGCAGCTTGGTCTTGCAGGACCTCTAATCACGGCGATCTGGAGCGGAACAGGTGCCCACGATGAGACGCGGGACTCCCGCCGATTGACTCCGGTTTTCCCGCTTTCGCGGCACGGTCCAGCAGGGTCCAGGGCAACGGCAGGAAACGCAGATCGTGCAGCCCTGTAAGTAGTTAGACGATTTCCTGCCGGGATTCTGACCTCTGTTGCCCCGCCCGTCGGACGGGAACTCGGCCGATACGCCTTTCGCAACCAGGTGGAGGAACGTGACGGCCAGTCGCAGGGCTCGATCATGATAGTGGTGGCCACGGATGCGCCGCTCTCGGAGCGCAACCTGGAACGCCTGGCGATGCGCGCGGTCATGGGGCTGTCCCGGACGGGCTCCTTCGCCGGCAATGGATCGGGTGACTACGTGCTGAGCTTTTCCACCGCCCCGGGCGTCCGGCGGCGGCCGGGAGACCAGGTGCGTACGACCGAGGACCTGGCCAACGACCACATGTCGGCGCTCTTCCAGGCGACGGTGGAATCCACCGAGGAGGCGATCTACAACTCGATGTTCAGGGCGGAGACCGTCAGCAGCCGTTTCGGGACGCGCGAGGCGCTCCCGATCGACGAAACGGTGGACGTCCTGCGCCGCTACGGAGTGATTCGGGAGTGAGTGCCGTCGGACTGCTGCCCGGCGAATCGGCGGTCACCTTGCCAGCACCTGCCCGGCCCGGGCCCCGGTGAATGCGGAGTTGAGGATCGCGGCCTCGCCCCCCACGAAGAGGTGGACGACCCCGGACGACAACTGGTGCGGCTCGGTAAAGGTCGCATTGTCCTTGAAGTAGTCGGAGAACACCACCAGGTCCGCGACCATGCCTTCCTCGATTCGGCCGCGATCCTCCATCCCCATCACTTCGGCCGGAAGCGCCGTCATGCTCCGCACCGCGGCCTCCAGCGACATCACCTCGTCCTGGAAGACGAACACCCCGATCTTGCGGGCGAATGCACCATAGGACCGCGGATGCGGCACACCCACGCCGAATAGCGGGAGCCCGCCGTCCGACGACGTCATCGTCCATTCCTGTGTCATCAGCGTCAACAGGTCGTCTTCGCTCATGTTGAACGAGACGATGGAGGGGCCGCCCTGGAGAATGAGTTCGAGTGCGACATCGATGGGATCCGCATCGCGTTCGGTCGCAAGATCGGAAAGCAGGCGTCCTTCGATCGAGGGGTCCTCCTCGAAGCGGCGGAACTGGATCCGGTCCGCGCCGCCCCTGCGGGCGAGGTTCTCGACCATGGCTTCGCGGATTCTCGCGCGCGCGTCCGGGTCCGCCACGCGTTCCGCAAAGGCTCCGCTGCCTCCGGCCTGGGACCAGCGCGGGAGCAGTGCCGCCGACAGCCCGGTCGCCGAAGCGAGATAGGGGTACTGGTCCGCATATACGGACAGTCCTTCGGCGCGCGCGGCCTCGATACGCTCCACCATGGCCGCAGCGGAACCCCACACGGGCGGACCGAGCGCCTTGATATGGGTCACGACCCCGGTGATTCCGGACTGCCGGCTCACGTCGATCACTTCCTCGACCGCGGCCAGCACACCGATGGTGTAGTTCGATTCATCCCGGATGTGGCTCGTGTAGATGCCGCCGTATTCCGCGGCCACGCGGGCCAGTTCAATCATTTCCGAGTTCTCCGAATAGCTGCCGGGCGTGTAGAACGTGCCGGATGAGAGGCCCCAGGCACCGGCTTCCATTCCGGTCCGGACAAGCGCGCGCATCTCGTCCAGTTCGTCCGCGGTGGGAGCGCGGTCGTCGCTGGCCATGACCTGCCCGCGCACCGACCCATGGCCGACCAGCTGCGCGACATTCACCCCGAGGCCTTCTTCCTCCAGCTCGGCGCGCTGCTCGACGAGGCCGACGGGACCGCCGCCATCCGGGTTCACCACGACCGTGGTCAGCCCCTGGGCGAGGAGCGGTTCGCCGTGACTGAGTTCCTCGGTGGCCAGTCCCGGTCCCGCGTGCGAGTGCGTATCGATGAATCCCGGCGCGACGTAGAGACCGGTCACGTCGAGAATGGTCACGGCGGGGGCGTCACTCAGGTCGCCCACACCCGCAACAAGTCCGTCGCGCACACCGACATCGGCCACGACGGGGGGAGACCCCGTACCATCCACGACACGGCCGCCCTGGAGGACGATATCGTAGGGGGCGGGCGAACACGCCGCGAAGGCCAGCATCACTGGGAGGGCGGTAGCGGGGGCTGTCATTCTCAAGTGCAGCTTCACGGCATTGCTCCGGGCAAGTGCGGGCTGTCGGCCTCCAGAAGGTGCTCAAGCCAGCATGGTCTTGGGACGTGCTCGAAATGTTAGTGGACCTGCCGGGTGGAACGCCAACACTACGGGCATCACGGTTAGATTCTGCACGGCGTCCGGATTGTGCACGGCGTCACAACACTCCCCCCATGCGCGGGAACAACCCTGATGAGAAGCCGTTGGACCGCCTTGCTTGCGGTTGCGCTCCCCTTCCTCCCGGGTCCGGGTGCCGCCGCACAGGTCACACTCGGAATCGGAGTGGGCGCCAGTTCATCGGACTTGATCGTGACCGGCCTGGTGATCGACTCTCAAGAGCCACGCAGGGGAATCGCACTGTCCCTGTCGTTGGCCGTCCCCCTGTCCGAGCGAATCGGCATCGAGTTCGGCACCGGCTACATTCGGCGCGGCTCCACGTCCACCCTGCTGCAACTGGGCGACGTGGACTACAGGATCCAGTACCTGCAGTTGTCGGCCCTGGGCAAGGCGAGTGCGCCCGTGATCGGCCAGCGCCTGTCGGTTCACCTCCTCGCGGGTCCTGCCCTGGCCCTGGAGACTTCCTGCGAGCGGGAAGCGAGGCTCGTGCTGCATCCGATCACATTCCTGGTGGAGTGCGACGCTCCCGAAGCCGACTCCAGGACGGCGACTGTGGACTACGGAATCCTCGCAGGCGTCGGTGCCCGCCTGGCCGCGACGTCCCGGCTGGGGTTCAGGGTCGATTTCATCTACTCCCGCGGACTCCGATCCTTCTTCGAGAACGAAACGGAGACGACCGCAAAAAACCGCGCCCTCACACTCCAGGCCGGCGTGGATTTCCAGATCGGCTAGGGCCCGCCCGGCACGATTGCGGCTCCCTCCCAGTCGGGATCCGCCACCCCCACCTTCTCGCCCGTCTCGCCGTTCACCCAGATGCCGTGGATTCGCCCGAAGGCACCGTCCCGCTCGACCTCCTGGACCTCCATTCCCCACGACTCGACTTCGGCGACCACCTCGGGCGACCATCCGATCCCGGGCGACGTTTCCATGGCGATGCCCCCGTCGATCGGGTGCACCCGGGCCGCGGCCAGCGCGTCCGGCAGGCTCATGCCCTGGTCAACGACGCGCAGGACGGCCTGCACGACCGCCGAGATGATCCTCGCGCCCCCCGCCGCCCCGAGGACCAGCACGGGCTCGCCGTCCCGAACCACCATCAGCGGAGAGATGCTGGAGCGCGCCCGCTCCCCGGGCTCCATGTAGCCGAGGTAGCCGCCCAGCGTGGCAGCGTAGAGAAAGCCCAGCCCCGGGGTCGCCACCTTCGAGCCGAGATTCGGACCGATCGTTTGCGTCAGCGCAACGTACATGCCGGAGCCGTCGGCAGCCGACAGGTGGGTCGTGTGTCCGTGCGCCGGCCCCCAGCCCGCGTCGTCCCAGTCCGCCACGGCAAGTCGCACGTCCGCGTTCGGCGGGTATCCCGCAGCCGCGCGCGCCACCGCGCCCGGGACCTCCAGCTCGGCCGCCATGTCCGCCGCCCAGCCCTTGTCGGTCATGAAGGCCAGGTCGCCGGTCCCGCTTCCCCTTGCGGCGGCGCGCTCCGAGAACGCCTTGGCCACCGCCGCGCCCACCAGGCCGGCCCAGCTGTCGTGGTCCAGGGCGCTCATGTCGAAGTTCTCCAGCATGTGCAGGATTCCGATCGTGACCGCGCCCGAGGCCGGAATGTCCGTGCCCACGAGGTCGTAGCCGCGGTAGCTCCCCCGCACGACGGGGGCGTCCAGCGCCTGGTAGTTCGCCAGCGACCGTGCGGTCACGGCTCCTCCATGCGCCTCCATGTCCGCCACGATCCGCTCGGCGATGGAACCCCGGTAGAACGCGTCCTCACCGCCCAGGGCAATGGCGCGCAGGGTCGCCGCGAGATCAGCCTGAACGAAGAGGTCCCCGGCGGCGCGCGCGTCACCGCTCGGCGTAAGGTAATGGGCGCGTGAGCCCTCGAATTCGGCGAGCTGGTCGACGCCCGCCCCGTGACGCGCCGCTTCGCCCGGAAGGAGCCGAAACCCCTCTTCGGCCAGTGCGATCGCCGGCTCCATCACCTCTTCCAGCGACAGCGTCCCTTGCTCGCGCAGGAGCTTCGTGAGTCCGGCCACCGCGCCCGGCACACCCACCGTGGGATATCCGTAGGACGCCTGCGGCGCAGTCTCCGGATCGTACGTCGAAGGTGCCTGGGTCGTCGCGTCGATCCCGGCGAAGGCTCCATCCGGCAAGCGCAGCAGGATCTGGGTGCGGCCCCCGATGCTGTTCATCGACGGCTCGACAACCGACACGGCAAAGGCCGCCGCCACCGCCGCGTCCGCCGCATTCCCGCCCGCCCGGAGCATCTTCGCCCCGGCCTCCGCCGCCAGCGGCTGCGCCGCAACCACGACACCATCCACGGAGGACGCCACCTGCGGCGGCACGGCCGCTTCCTCCCCACCCGGCACGCTGTCCGCAGGTGCGCAGCTCCACACCCCCAGCACGGCAAACGCGCCGACGGCGCGCCAATATCTCCGGTCGAGCATCAGAAAGGCTCCCATCTGCTGAAGTACTGAGCCATCAACGCCGTCCCCGCCGGCAGGCTCCGCCCACGAAGTGCAAACCGCGCGCCCAGTTCGAACGCGCCGGGACCGACATCATACAGCAGGGAAGGCTGGAATTGCACGAGTTCCCGCTGGAAGCCCGGAATCCGGATCCCCTCGGTGACGCCCGAGGCTCCATCCCATCCGTCCACAGCCAGCTTGTATCCGATCCGGCCCACCCTTCCACCGAGTTGCACGAAGTAGAAGAACTCGTTTCCGAAGTCCTTTCTCGACTCGGTGTTCTCTTCGCGCCACCGATACCCCGCCCAGCCGGACAGGTACAGGGAGCGCGGCCAGAACGAATGACCCAGTTCGGCCATGACCTCCCAGTCCCGCTGCCCGTCGCCAAGCGGGATGACCTCCGCGTCGACGTCGAACTCTCCGAGCGGCATCTTCGTGCCGCCGCGGATCGCAAACGGCAGCGAGGCGTTCAACCACGCAAGCGGCGCAACCCGCAGCCACACGCGGGTGTCCCCGAAGCCGGTCGACTCGCGCCGGCCCGCGATGTCGTCGTACCGCAGACGGCTGAACGAGAACTGGGTCCAGAGGTCGACGCCGCGAGCGAGCCCGAGCGCACTGGTGAGAAACGAGGAGGTCGTGACCGCGTGGCCTTCCGCGAAGAACGAACGAACCTCACCGCGCGTCCCGAAATGCTCGCGCGTGTCCTGGTGGTAGATCGCCAATGCCAGCCACCCCTTGCCCGGAGCCTCGACCCACTGCGCCGATGCGTCCCGGGCCTCGCCCGCAAAAAGGGCAAGCGCCAGCAGCGTCAGTGCCACTCGCGCGGCGATCACTCAACTATCAATTCCGTGCCCGGATGGAACCCGGCCCACGCGAGCCAGAAAGCGACGTAGGCCTCGGGTATCACGGCAAGGCGTCCGCCCTCGAGAGGTCCGGCTACCGCCTGCCCTGCCACGCTCCAGGTCGAACCCGTCTCGTTGTCCACGATCGCGTCGTTCTCGATACGGAAGGTCAGCCGCTGTTCGCCCACCACCGGACGCACCGCGACGGCCGCGAACCTGTTCGCGTCCCACAGCACGGCCGCCGGGGCCCTCGCATAGTCGAATTCGTGAACCCAGGCCTCCCCGCGGGCCTCCATCGCGTGGAATGGAAACGCGATGGCGTCGCTGCCCACGGTGGCCGGCAGCCCCAGCACCCGCTCCTTCGGTGGACGCCGGGTGTCTTCGCGCGGAATCGGAAATCCGAGGTAGTTCGGGTTATCCGGGTTCTCGTATGTGTTCCCGTAAGGGTTCACGCTGTAGGCATCGGCGTCCAGGGGCTCCACGCCCACGACCGTAGAGCCCGTGAACAGATCCTGCCACCCGCCCCAGGTCATCTCCACCACGGGATGGCGCGTCAGCGCCTGACCCATCCGGGAGCCGCACGCTGCAGCTCCGCGCATTTGCGGCCACAGCGAGTCGTCCGCGTTCCGGTCGTACATGATCAGGTTGGCCTGAAACAGCAGTCCGGAAACCCCAAACTCCGCTCCGTCCACCGATGACCGGTCAAAGGCCAGCGCCGACCCCGTCAAGGGGCAGTAGGTGACCGCGACCTGTTCGGAGCCGCGGGTCAGGTTCACGATTTCGTGGCGGTACATGATGTTGTGCGGTATGGCAAGCCACTCGCCGTCCAGAAGGACGCCGATCACTCGCGCATCGCTACTCAGGTACGTGGTCGCCCTCTGGTTCTCGACCGACACGAACACCGGGTCCGTGAGCGCCGGGATGCCGTCGCGGCCGACGCCGCCGTCGGCGAGGTACAGCGGATTGAGATCACCGCACGCCAGATCTTCGGGGACCACGCCAATCCGCACGTCACTCTGGCAAGCCACCACCGAGGTGACGAAAGCAACGGTCACGACTGTCCCGTAACCATATTGAAAGCGCGACATCGCAACCTCCCTGGACCGGAGCCCATGCCAACAGGAACGGAAGACAGCCTTCGACGGACCCTGCGCCGCATCGATGGACGCAGCTACCCCGCATACCGGGACCTCAAGGGCAACTGGCACCTTCCCCCATACACTCTCGCGGTTCGCCGGGTCCAAGGCGACCCCTTCGCGGCTCCCAGCAACCTCGCGCTCATCCTGGATCCCTCCACGGCGGGTTTCGCAGCCGCCGCCTTTTCCACACCGTCGCGGCGCATTGGCCTTTCCTGCCTCCTTGCGCGCACCTTCGCGGCGGTGGCCCGGCGCACACGCGGCAAGCGCGCGGGCAGCGGCAAGAGCGGCGAGGTCGGCATGGCCGATCCGGGACAGGTTGTCCTCGGCAACACGGCGGTGCTGGTCGGCGACGACGGCTCCATCGAGGCACGCTTCACGGTCGGGCTCCCCGCCGCGGGGCGTCGCGTCCTCGGCCGCACCGCCGAGCGCCTGCTGCTGGACACCCTCCCTGCGCTGGTCGAACGCTCCCTCGTCGCCCGCGCCCACGCACCCACCGAGATCGCGCGTCACGCGGAGGCCAACGAAGACGCGGACTTCCTGCGCAGGCAGCTCGATGCGCACGGCCTCGTGGCGTTTCTCGCCGACGGCGCTCTGCTACCGCGGCGAAGCGGCATCGACGACCGCCCCCTTTCCGGCGACCGCGCCACGCCCTTCGAGTCGCCGTCCAGCCTGCGCGTCACCCTGGAGCGCCCCAACGGCCCTCCCGTTACCGGAATGGGGATACCGCGCGGGGTGACCCTGCTCGTGGGCGGCGGCTACCACGGCAAGTCCACCGTCCTGGACGCGGTCGCGCGGGGCGTCTACAACCACCGCCCCGGCGACGGGCGCGAACTCGTCGTCACCGACCCCACCGCCATGAGGGTCCAGGCCGAGGATGGCCGTTCGGTCACGGGCGTCGATATCTCGCCGTTCATCGGCAAGCTGCCGGGCGGCCAGGACACCACGGCCTTCTCCACCCCGAACGCCTCCGGATCGACCAGCCAGGCGGCGGCCATCGTCGAGGCGCTGGAAGCCGGCTCCCGGCTCCTGCTGATCGACGAGGACACCGCGGCCACCAATTTCATGATCAGGGACCGGCGCATGCAGGCGCTGGTGAAGAGCGACGACGAACCCATCACCCCGTTCATCGACCGGGTACGGGCCCTTTATGAGAATACGGGGACCAGCACGGTTCTCGTCATCGGCGGTTCGGGA
Organism: Gemmatimonadota bacterium; assembly: GCA_028873815.1. Taxonomy (GTDB): domain Bacteria; phylum Gemmatimonadota; class Gemmatimonadetes; order Longimicrobiales; family Gaopeijiaceae; genus Bin94. Next base: position 9,586 of record JAPPNN010000021.1, read on the forward strand.
GACTACCTGGACGTGGCCGACCGCGTACTCGCGATGATCCGCTACCGGCCGCACGACGTATCCACGGCCGCGCAGGACGTCGCGGCCGCGCACCCCACGGGTCGCGTGGCCTCCCGCGGCGGTGTTGCGTGGCCCTCGCGGCACCGTTTTCCGGACCCTGGATCAGTCAGTCCCCGCCGGGGACGCAGACAACAGTACATCAAGGTCCGGGATCGTCGTACCGTGGACTTCGGCACCGACCGCATCGAACTCGGCGGAGTGCGTCAGATCGTCTCCCGCTCCCAGACCCGTGCGATTGCGCTGGCGCTCTCTCATGCGCGAAAGTTGATGGGCGAAGGAATGGCTGTAGAGGACATCCTGGATTCGCTTGGCGACACGCTGGAGCGCCGCGGTCTCGACGTTCTGGACCCGAGTCGCCGCGGAGATCTCGCAGTTCCCCGCATACAGGACGTCGCGGCCGCTCTGGGTCGACTGCGAACCCTCACCCTGATTGGAGAAGGAAAGTGAACCGTTCGAAGTACCAACCTCCGTGCGCGAGCATGCAATCCCTACCGTCACATTCCGCCGGCGTCGCCACACGCGGACGCGTGTCCGTTCAGGCGCTTCTGCTGGCCCTGGCCGCCCTCCTCCCTGCGACCGCCTCCGCGCAGGAGCCGGAAATGGTCGCCAGCGTCGAGGGCATCACCGAGTACCGCCTCGACAACGGCCTCAGGGTCCTCCTGTTCCCGGACCAGAGCGCGCCCCAGACGACCGTCAACATCACCTACTTCGTCGGATCCCGTCACGAGGGATACGGCGAGACGGGGATGGCCCACCTGCTGGAGCACATGGTCTTCAAGGGCACGCCCAACCACCCGGACATCCCCCAGGAGTTGAGCGAACGGGGTGCGCTGCCGAACGGCACGACCTGGCTCGACCGCACCAACTACTTCGAGACCTTCCCGGCGACGTCCGACAACCTCGAGTGGGCGCTCGACCTGGAGTCGGACCGGATGGTGAATTCGTTCATCGCCGCCGAGGATCTCGAGTCCGAGATGACGGTGGTGCGCAACGAATGGGAATCCGGCGAGAACAGTCCGTTCGGGGTGCTCTCCAAACGCATGAACTCGATTGCGTACCTGTGGCACAACTATGGGAATTCGACCATCGGCGCGCGCGCCGACCTGGAGAACGTGCCGATCGAGCGCCTGCAGGCCTTCTACCGCAAGTACTACCAGCCCGACAACGCGCAACTCGTCGTCGCCGGCCAGTTCGACACGGACGAAGCGCTCGCGCTGGTGGTCGAGAAGTTCGGCTCCATCCCGCGTCCCGACCGGACCGGCGACATGCGCATCTACCCCACGTATACCGCCGAGCCCGTGCAGGACGGAGAGCGGATGGTGACGCTGCGCCGCACCGGTGACACGAAGCTGGTTTCGCACCTGTACCACGTCCCCGCCGGCTATCACGAGGACTTTGCGGCCATCGACCTGTTGGCGTGGGTGCTCGGCAACCAGCCCTCGGGCCGACTCTACGAGGCACTCGTCGAATCCGGATTGGCGGCCTCCGTTCGCGCCGGCGCAGGTCAGCGGCGTGAGCCCGGCGCACTGACCACCCTGGCAGTGGTGCGCGACGACGGCTCGGAGCAGGACGTGGCATCGGCGATGGCCGACGCGATCCAGGAGGTGCTCACGCGCCCCGTCACGGGCGAAGAGGTGGAACGGGCGCGGGCCGCACGGCTGTCCTCCATCGACCGTCTCTTCAACGATTCCCGCGCCATCGCGCTGCAGATGAGCGAGTGGGGGTCCATGGGCGACTGGCGGCTGTTCTTTCTGCACCGCGACCGTCTGCGCGAAGTCCCCGCCGAGGACGTCCAGCGCGTCGCGGTCAGCTATCTGAAGCCGTCGAACCGCACTGTCGGCTTCTTCATCCCGGACGACAACCCCGACCGTGCGGAAATCCCAGTGGCGCCCGAGGTGGCTTCTCTCGTCGAAGGCTACACGGGTGACGAGGCGGTGGCCGAGGGCGAGGCCTTCGATCCTTCGCCCGCCAACATCGACCTTCGCACGATGTCCAGCGAGTTCGCGAGCGGCATGGAGATCGCACTGCTCCCCAAGGACACGCGCGGTGAGACGGTCGTGGCGTCGGTATCGCTCAGATTCGGGAACGAAGAGGCGCTTACGGGACGCGGGTCCGCCGGGTCGCTCGCCGCCTCGATGCTGATGCGCGGGACCGTGAACCGCACGCGGCAGGAAATCCAGGATGAGATGAACCGGCTTCAGGCGCAGGTGTCGGTCGGGGGCGGCGGCACCAGCGCGTCGGGGCGCGTCCAGGCCACGCGCGAGAACTTCCCGGACGCCCTGCGCCTCCTCACCGAGGTCCTGCGGGAGCCCTCGTTCCCAGCGGACGAGTTCGAGACCCTGAAGGAGCAGCGGCTCGCGGCGCTGGAGGGCCAGAAGTCCGAGCCACAGCTCCAGGCAATACTGGCACTGCAGAGACACATGAATCCCCGCGAGCCCGGTCACCCCCAGTACACGCCCACGGCGGATGAGTCGATCGCCGAGATGGAGGCCCTGACCCTGGACGACGTCACGGACTTCTACGAGACGTTCTATGGCACCGGGGCCGCGACCATGTCCATCGTCGGCGACTTCGACGACGGCGAGGCCCTGCAGATCGTCGAGGAGCGACTGGGCGACTGGGCCGCGCCGGTGACGTTCGCGCGCATCGACCGCGGATTCGAGGAGATCGCCCCCGAGGACTTCCAGATCGAGACACCGGACAAGGCCAACGCGTTCTTCGTTGCTGCGCAGACGCTCCCCATGACCGACGACCACGAGGACGTGGCCGCGCTCACCATGGCAAACTACCTGCTCGGGGGCGGATTCCTGAATTCGCGCCTCGCGACCCGGATCCGCCAGGAGGAAGGGCTGAGCTACGGCGTGGGTTCACAGTTGGGATTCCACCCCATCGACGATGTCGGCCAGTTCATCGCATTCGCCATCTACGCTCCCGAAAACAGGGACAAGGTCGAAGCCGCGTTCCGCGACGAAGTGCGCAAGATGCTCGAGGAGGGCTTCACCGCGGACGAGGTGGAAGCCGGCATCAACGGCTACCTCGAGAACGCGAACCTGATGCGCGCCCAGGATCCGATCCTGGCCGGTGTTCTCAGCAACAATCTCTACTTCGACCGCACCATGGCGTGGCAGGCGGACCAGGAGGAAGCGATCCGTTCGCTGACCGCCGAACAGATCAACGCCGCCGCGCGCCGCTGGATCGACCCGGAGAAGATGACCTTCGTGAAGGCGGGCGACTTCGCCAATGCCGCGAGGGTGATCCCGTGACCGCCGCAATTCGATAGCCACCGACGGAAAAGCGCCGGTCCACGGGGCGACGCGACGCCTCCTGGACCGGCGCCGGCGGTGGTGCGACCGGCGCGTCGGGCGCTGCTAGTGCAGGTGACCGGCCTCCTCCAGCAGCTCGCGAAGCCTGGCCTCCCTGTCCGGAAGCGCCGTCCGGGCAATCGCGCGCGCCAGTCTGATTCGCTCCTCCTTGTTCACCCTGTCAAGCACTGAAATCGGAGTTCCATAGCGCAACAGAATGCGCTTGGCATCGATCGCTACCGAGTCTTCCACCGCAAGCCTCCTGACGGGACAACCACAGCCGGCACAGTACGAAATATCGCCGTTTCCAAGGACACTTGCCAACGCGCACTTGTTGGTAGTCCTCGCTGTCCGGCGGGCGTCCGGACCCATTATCTTCCCGCCATGACATTTTCCGTCCTCTCCCGCTCCGTCGAAGATTATCTTAAGGCGGTGTACTCCCTGAACGAGCGCGGCAAGGCGGCCGGAACAAGCGAGTTGGCGCGGGCACTGGAGATTCAGCCCGCTTCCGTGAGCGGAATGATCCGGCGCCTGGCCGAAGACGGGCTTCTCCAACACGAGCCCTACCGCGGGGTCCGGCTCACCCGGCAGGGCCACCGCGAAGCGCTCAAGATCCTGAGGCGGCACCGGATCATCGAGACATTTCTGGTGCAGCGCCTCGGCTACCCATGGGACGACGTTCACGAAGAGGCCGAGCGCCTGGAGCACGCCGCGTCCGAGACCCTGATCGATCGCATGGCCGACGCGCTCGGCAATCCGGCGACCGACCCGCACGGCGCGCCCATACCCACGCGGACCGGCGAAGTCGATCCCACTCCCGGCCGCTCTCTCGACGAGGTCTTGCCGGGGACAGGGGTCCTGGTCCGGTCGGTCCCGGACAACAATCGGGAGCGCCTGCGCTACTGCGAGGACGTCGGGCTGGTGCCGGGCGCGCGCGTCACGGTCACGGACGCCGATGGCGATTCCGTGGTCGTGGTCGTCGGACCGGGGAGCGAGCCCGTCCGGATCGAGGGGGCGGTCGCGCGGCGCGTCACGGTCTCGGAGTCGCCTGGGTCCTGACGGAATCGTGCTGACCCGTCTGGGCCGAGTCCCGCGCACCAGGCTCGCCAGCGTCCCCACGCCGCTGATCGCCGCCCCGGCACTCGCCGCGCACCTGGGCACGGGGGTGCGCATCTTCGTCAAGGCCGACGACCGAACAGGGCTGGGACTGGGTGGCAACAAGGTCCGCAAGCTGGAATACGAGCTGGGGCCCGAGCGGCTTCGCGGTGTGACGGAACTTATCACGGCGGGAGGGCCGCACTCCAATCACTGCCGCGTCGTGGCGGCCGCGGCTGCCCAGCTCGGGCTTCGGTGCACACTGGTCATCAACGGCGAGGCCGCGGACCCTGCGCGCGGGAACGCGTACCTTCACCGACTCCTGGGAGCGCGCATCGTCACCGTCCCGGAGCGTCCGGACCGCGATCCGGCAATGGAGGAGGAGGCCCGTCGCGTGGGTGCGGCCGGAGGCAAGGCGCTGGTGGTCCCCGTGGGTGCATCGACCCCACGAGGCGCGCTGGGCTACGTGCACGCGGCGGTGGAAATGCGCCGGCAAATCGACGAGCCGGACCCTGCCTGGATCTTTGTGTGCACCTCGTCAGGGGGCACGCTCGGTGGCCTGATTCTCGGGTGCGCGCTACTCGATTGGCCCGTACGGCTCGTGGGGGTAAGTGCAGACGAGCCCGCCGGGCTGGCAAGGGACAAGGCGGTCGGCCTGGCACTGGACGCTGCCCGCCTGCTCGGCCGCGAGGGACTGGCCGACAGCGTCCGCGCCCTGTCCGACAGCGTCGTGACGACGGACGCGTTCGTCGGCGAGGGATACGGCGCGGCAACCCCCGAGGGGGACGAGGCTGCACGGGTCTTCGGTGCCCGCACGGGACTGATTCTCGACCCGGTCTACACCGCCAAGGCAGCGGCGGCGATGATCGCCTGGCTCAGACGAGGGCGCGTTCCCCCGTCCGACCGGGTCGTCTTCGTACACACTGGCGGACATCCGGCCCTTTTTCGCTGACTCGCCCGGGAGTCAGACCTACGACGGCTCCAGCCCCAGCAGCCGCACCACGCGAACGGACTGAACGTCCATTTCGTCGGATTCGATGTACACCATCAACCCGTCGGGCCCGAATCCGTCGGGGATCCGGAGCCCATCGGCGGCCAGGGTACCCATGTAGTCCCCATCCGGAGTCAGAATGTCCGTCGGCCCATCGCCGTCGCCGCCGGCTCCCGCGCGCGCAATCCAGATGTGGTCCTGGCGATCGACCGCCATTTCGGCGATCACCGGAATCTCCTGCGCGAAGACCATCGACTCGACCTGCGCGAGCATCATCTCCCGCATCTGCTGCTGAAAGCCCTCGTCCATGGCAATCGAGGTCGCTGGTCCCACGATGCGCATGCGGGGACCCCCTTCGGACTCACTGAACGCCTCCCGGCGGCGCGCCCTTTCGGCTTCCATAATGGCTTCCGTCACGGCCTCGGGCGCGATCGCACGGCTCACGCTTCCGGTCACCGTCCCGTCCGGGCCGATCAGCTTGACCTCGTACGCGGTGGAGTCCGCCACCACGACGTGCCCGTCGGAGAGGACGCCGATGTGAAGTCCCGGGTCGAAGGCGCGCATCCTGCTGAAACGCATTTCCACGGTGGTCCGCCCCTGCTCGTCGCTCCCCGCCACTTCGTCGTCCGCCTCGGTAGGCGGAAGGTTCCAGGCACGGTAGAGAACCGTCTTTGGGGATCCGTCGAGCGAGAACACATCGATGGGGCGGCGATGATCCTCTTCCTCTCCGTCGCCCTCCGGCGCCTCGCCGGGCGCACCCGTTCGGAAAGTGGGACCGCCGGCCGACACCAGACGCCCGTCCGGCAGGGGAAGGAGCATCGACCCGGGCCCGCCACGCGAGAGGTCGACCGGCACGCTGCGGACGAACTCGCCCCGCCCGTCGAAGATCTCGAAGGCGCCGGGCAGACTGAAGTCCCAGACCACGAGTCCGCCGTCATCGAGAGGCGCCGCTGCCGTGGGGCTGCTGAATTCCCCCGGGCCATCGCCCTGCGTCCCCACCGTGCGCACGTGGCTGCCATCGGGACCGATCACGACGACGCGGCGAGCGCCTTCGTCGACGACGTAGAGGTTGCCCTCGGAATCGAAGACGGTCCCGGCGATGACGCCGAAATTCTCCCAGTCCTCCCCGGCAAGGGCGCCGGTGGTGAAGACCTCCTCGGTCGACGCAACGAGTGGGATATCGACGGCGGCGTCCCCGGTGTCGGGTCCCGATTCGCCACACGCGAGGGAGGCCAGACACAGTACCGCGAGGACTGATGGGGTTCGTGGCAAGAGGGTTGCAAGGTCGCGCATTGAGGGCAGGCCCGTGGTTGGAGGACAGTGGGGCACTCAGACAATTGGACGTTCGCGGCAGCGCCATGGTTGCACGGCGCCGGACGGCTTTCCACAACCGGCACCGGCGCATACCTTGATCTCCCCGAAAAAGGCCAAACGAACAGCCGTACGCCACACCGTAGGAGGAATCCATGGCCAAATCCACCCCACCAGGACTGTTGCTTCTGGCCCTCGTCCCCCTCGCGCTGCCAGCGGACCTTTCCGCCCAGAACGAACCCGACGGCACACTCAAGCTCGAGACCTATCTCGACTGGGAATGGGTGGCCGATCCCCGGATCTCGCCGGCCGGGAGCCAGATCATCTACACGCAGAGCTGGGTCGACAAGCAGAACGACCGCCGCAGTTCGTCGATCTATATCATGGACGCGGACGGGGAGAGGAGGCGCCGGCTGGTGGAGGACGGGTCTTCTCCGAGGTGGTCGCCTTCCGGTGACCGAATCCTGTTTACCGCGGAGGGCGATCCCGAAGGGACGCAGATCTTCGTGCGCTACATGGACGCGGAAGGGGCCATCACGCAGGTCACCCATCTCGAGAACAGTCCCGGCAACGTCCAGTGGTCCCCCGACGGTACGCAGATCGCCTTTACAATGTCGGTGGATTCGGATCATCCCTGGCCGATCAGCCTACCCTGGCGGCCTGAAGGCGCCAACTGGACCGAGGGGCCGAAGGTGGTCGACCGGCTCGTCTACCGGCGCGACCGGCGCGGCTACATCGACGAGGGCTACTCGCACCTCTTCGTTGTGCCGGCCGACGGCGGCACGGCCCGCCAGCTCACCGACGGCGACTGGAATCACAACGGGGTTGCGTGGACACCCGACGGCACGGAAATCCTCTTCACTTCGCTCCGTGTCGAAGACGCCGATCACGAATGGCGCCAGTCCGACATCTACTCGGTAGCGGTGGCCAGCGGCGAGATCACCCGCCTGACGGACCGCTCGGGTCCGGACGGCTCACCCGTGCCCTCGCCCGACGGCAGCCTCATCGTCTATACCGGCAACGATCTGACCACCGACACCTATATCACGCGCAAGATCCATGTCATGAACCGCGACGGTTCGAACTCGCGGATGATCAGCGAGGGATTCGACCGGCAGGCTTCGGGCATGATCTGGGCCGCGGACAACAGCGGCGTGTACATGACCGTGAGGAGCGAGGGAACCAGCAACCTCTACTTCGCATCCGTAGACGGGGGCGTCAGGCAGGTCACGGACGGCAACCACATGCTGAGCGTCGCGTCGATCGGGGCGGGAATGGCCGTCGGGACCCTGTCCGACCATCACCGGACCGGTGACGTCGTGGCGTTCGCCCTCGACAGCCCGAACGAGATCACCCAACTGACGGACGTGAACTCGGACGTCATGGCGGGAGTGACGCTGGGCGACGTGGAGGAAGTGTGGTACAAGTCGGTCGAGGACTACGACATCCACGGGTGGATCATCAAGCCGCCCGACTTCGATCCGTCGAAGCAGTACCCGCTCATCCTCGCGATCCACGGCGGACCGCACGGCATGTACAACGTGGGCTTCAACTTCGGATGGCAGAACCACGCCGCCAACGGTTACGTGGTGCTGTATACGAATCCCAGGGGCTCGTCAGGCTACGGGAGCGCCTTCGGCAACTCGATCAAGAACGCCTACCCCGGCAAGGATTTCGACGACCTGATGGCGGGTGTGGACCTGGTCGTCGACCGGGGCTACATCGATGAGCAGAACATGTTCGTGTACGGCTGTTCCGGCGGTGGCGTGCTAACCTCTTGGGTGGTCGGCCACACGGACCGCTTCGCGGCGGCTTCGGCGAACTGCCCGGTGACGAACTGGCTGTCCTTCGTCGGCACGACCGACGGCGCCAGCTGGTACCGCAACTTCGAGCACTTCCCCTGGGACGACCCGTCCGAGCACCTGCGCCGCTCGCCGCTCATGTACGTCGGCAACGTGACCACCCCGACAATGCTCATGACCGGCGAAGGCGATCTGCGGACCCCGATGCCCCAGACGGAGGAATACTACCAGGCGCTGCGGGTCCTGAAGGTCCCGACCGCGATGATCCGCTTCAAGAATGAGTGGCACGGCACCAGCTCGACGCCCTCGAACTTCCTGCGCACCCACATCTACCTGCGTGAGTGGTTCGAAAAGCACCGGAGGGGAGGCAGCGTAACGGACGAGTAGCGCGCCGGGCCGCCTACCGGGCCTACCGGGCCGCGTAGATCCCCACCTTGAGGGGTGGGTCGACCCACCAGTGGAAATGGAAGCGGTTCTCGCCTTCGACGATTACCGCCTCGCGCCGTTCTCGCGTCTTGGGCCAGTCGTCGCGCCCGTTGTGGACGACGAGGACCTGCCCCGGTTGCAGGCGTTCGACCCACTGGGCCAGCGCGCGCTCCAGGTTGCGCAGGAGGTCTTTTTCCGCGTGCCGCTGCACTTCGGCGTCGGCCTCCGCTCCGATTTCGCCCGTCTTCAGCGCCTCGTAGCGGGCCTCGAAGTCGGCAGCGGGGACCGACAACGCACGGTCGCGCATGAAGCCGATCTCGTTGATCGCCGTCGGGTTGAAATTGGTCTCGACGCTGTGGTAGGCGTTGCCGTATCTCCTCAGAATCATCGTTTCCGTCCTGGGGTGTCATGGCTTAGAAGCGCGGCCAGTTCGTCGGGTTCCAGACGCTTGCCCGCCTGGCTGCCCATGCCGCGTCCCGACCGGGAGCGCTTGCGCACAGGCTCCCGCCGCTGCATCACCGCCCCGCCGGCAAAGTCGAAGTCGGGGTGGTGCACCTTGTCGAGCCGGCGTTCCAACTGGTGTTCCAGTGTACGGAAGGCGCCGAGGTCCGCGGCCGTGACGAAAGTGACGGCCTCGCCGGTCGCGCCCGCCCTGCCCGTGCGGCCGGTACGGTGCACATAGTCGCCGGGGTCCAGGGGCACGTCGTAGTTCACCACATGCGAAATCCCCTCGATATCGAGCCCGCGCTGCGCAATGTCCGTGGCGACCAGAACGCGCACTTCGCCCGCCGTGAAACGGTCGATCGCGCGGGTGCGGTGGCGCATGTGCCGGTCCGAGTGGATCACGTCGGAAGAGATTTGGGCGCTGTCGAGCCGCGATTTCAGCGTGTCCGCCCCGATCTTCGTCCGGGTGAAGACGAGCACCTGCTCCCAGCCGGGCTGACCGAGCAGGTGGATCAGGAGACCGGGTTTCATGTCGGGACGAACCGAATACGCGATCTCTGAAATGCCCTGCGCCAGCGTGCCCGAAGGGGTCACCTCGACCCAGGCGGGATCCCTGGTCATACGCAGCGCCAGATCGTGGACGGCGTTGGGCATCGTGGCCGAGAAAAGCAGTGTCTGCGGGCGCTTGCCCAAACCGCGCACCACCTCCTCGATCTGGGGGCGGAATCCCATGTCGAGCATCCGGTCGGCCTCGTCCAGGATCAGGAACCGGACGCTCTTCAGCTTCGCCGTGCCGCGCTTCTGCAGGTCGATCAGCCGGCCGGGTGTGGCGACGATGACTTCATCTCCGCCCTTGAAGGCCGCCACCTGGGGGCCGTACGAAACGCCCCCGCACACCACGGTCGATCGTATGCCCGTGCCCAGCGCCAGCGCGTCGGTGTCGTCGCGGACCTGTTGCGCCAGCTCCCGCGTGGGACACAGGACCAGCACCTGAAGTCCCTCTCCCTCCTCCAGCCTCTCCAGCGCGGGGAGCATGAACGCACCGGTCTTGCCGGTGCCGGTGCGGGCGATGCCCACGACATCCCTGCCCCCCATGACCAGGGGAATCGCCTGTCGCTGAATGGAAGTCGGCTGCGCCCAGCCCAGAGCTTCCACCGCGGCCAGGCGCGTTTCCGAAAGGCCGAAGCCCGAGAATCCAGTTGATTCGGTCAAATGCTGTTTCTTGATGGAGGGATCCGCGCCGTGTGCTCCGGTCCCCGGTTGAAGGGGCACGCACCACGCGTTTCGGTCCCCGGTCGAAGAGGTACGCGCCACGCGTTTCGGTCCCCGACCAATGTAATACCTTCAAGAATGTCCGACTCCAAGACCTCCGTCCTCTTCGTCTGCCTCGGAAACATCTGCCGCTCGCCGCTGGCCGAGGGAATCTTCAAGCACCAGGCCGAGATCCGCGGGCTGGCGGACCGCTTCGAGGCCGACTCCGCGGGCACGGGCGCCTGGCACGCGGGCGAGCCTCCCGACTCCCGTTCCATTGCCGTCGCGGCATCCCACGGTGTGCGCCTGACCGGAACCGCCCGCCAGGTTGTCATGGACGACTTCGGACGATTCGACCTGATCGTGGCCATGGACAGGAGCAATCAGCGCTCGCTGGCGCGGCTGCGGGACGGCGGCGCGCTGTGGGACCGCGGGCGTCGGTGGCGCAGCCAGGGCGTCGGTGCAGCGCTGCCTGGCGACCGGAATCGGGCCCGCATCGTCATGATGCGCGACTACGACCCGAGTGGCGGCGATCCGGACGTGCCCGACCCCTACTACGGGGGGCCGGGAGGCTTCGAACAGGTCTACCGCATTTTGGAGCGGGCCTGCGGAGTGCTGCTCGACGAGCTGGCCAGGCCGAATCGCTGAGGGTATGGCGGGGCTGGTCGAGGCCGTGCTCGAAAGCGCCTGCCGGGCTGCGGGTCTGGATCGGTCGTCCGTGGAGTCCGCGCGGCCCATCGGTGGAGGATGCATCAACCACGCGCTGAAGGTGCGCACAGCCGGGCACGATTTCTGCCTCAAGTGGAATGCCGGTGCCGGTCGGGACTTCTTCCGGATGGAGGCGGAGGGCCTGTCTGCACTGGCGGGCTCGGATGCGGTGGATGTCCCGCGTGTCATCGCGCTCGGCGGCGACGATGACGAAGTCCCCTGGCTGCTCCTGGAGTGGATCGATGAGGCGAGGGCGACCGGAGACACGTGGCGGCAACTGGGGCACGGCCTGGCGCGATTGCACCGCACGCGCCAAGGCCCGTCGCCGGGCGCAGACCCGCTTACGCCCGACGCCGCGATGCCCGTCCGGCATGCACCCGGTTTCGGCTGGCACCGCGACAATGTCATCGGATCGCTGCCCCAGCCGAACCGATGGATGGACGATTGGGCGGAATTCTGGACCGAACAGCGCATCCTGCCGCTCGCACGGGAACTGGGTAGCGACGGAACCCTGTCGCGGCGCGGGCTCACGCTGGTGGAACGGGCCGCGGCGCGGATGAGTGGCCTGCTTGCTCCCGCGGCCACCGCCGACGGGCCCTCATTGCTGCACGGCGACCTCTGGTCGGGCAACGTCCTGTTCGGCCGGAGGCAGACCGCCCCGGACACGGACCCCCTGCCGTTCGTGATCGACCCGGCCGTCTACATCGGCCACCGCGAGGTGGATCTCGCCATGTGCCGGCTCTTCGGCGGGTTCGCCGCGCCGTTTTACGACGCCTACGAGGCCGCGTGGCCGCTGCAACCGGACCACGAGCGCCGCATGGCGGCGTACCAGCTCTATCCGCTCCTTGTACACGCGCGCCTCTTCGCAGGCGGGTATGTGGCGTCGGTCGCGAGGTCGGCCCAGGCGGTGCTCGACGCGTCCCGCCAGGCGGGGCGGTTTCGCAGCTAGCGCCGTACCGCGAGCAGCAGGCCGTCTCCGACGGGCAGGATCGTGGCGTCGAACCGGTTGTCGGCCGAGACGGCGCGGTTGAAGCGATCCAGTTGCATGGCCAGTTCGCCGGAGCCGGGGTCCAGCACCCGCCCCGCCCAGAACGCGTTGTCCGCCATGAGCAGCCCACCCGGCCGGAGCAGCCCCGCGGCCATGCCCAGGTACGTGGTGTAACGCTCCTTGTCGGCGTCCAGGAAGACCACATCGAACGAGCCGTCCGGTCCCAGCTCGGACATCACCGCCACCGCGTCCCCGATGCGTATGTCGACCCGGTCGCTCACGCCCGCCGCCTCGACCGATTCGCGCGCGACCGCAGCGTGGTCGGCGTTGATCTCGATCGTGATCAGTCTGCCGTGCGAAGGGAGCGCCCGTGCGATCCAGACCGCCGAGTATCCGGCCAGGGTGCCCACTTCCAGTACACGGCGCGCGCCGGCCGCGCGAACCAGCACCTGGACGGCGCGCGCGGTGGCAGGCGGAAGCTGGATCCGGGGCATCCCGGCGGCGTCCGCGCGGCGACGTATTTCGCGCAGCACGCCGTCTTCGCCCGAAAAGTGGCGCTGCACGTACAGATCGAGCGCGTCGTGATCCAGTTCCGAGGGGTCCGGCGCGCCCGACGGAACGCGGTCGACCCCCCCGTTGGGACCGTCGCGACCGCTCACCGCCGCGCCAGCACCCGCGCCATGCGCCGCACGCCCTCCTCGATCTCCTCGTCCGAAGACGCCGTGCTCATGCGCGCGTACCGCGCGTCGCCGAACGCCTCGCCCGGCACGATGGCCACGCCCGCCTCCTCCAGGATGCGGGTGCAGACGTCGCCGGCGCACGTCACCTCGTCGTCGAAGAGCCCGTCCACGCGGAAGTACAGGTAGAATGCGCCTCCAGGGCGGATATACGAACACCCCGGGAGGAGTTCGTCGAAGAGGCGCGCCACCAGATCCCGGCGGCGGCGAAACGCGGCCACCATGCGGTCCCTGTCGCGCGCTCCCTCCTCACCCCGCGTCAGGCCCTCCAGCGCGGCGATCTGCGAGGGGGTCGCCGCGTTCAGCGACACATGGCTCTGCAGCGCCGACATCCTGGCCGCCAGCTCGCGGGTCGTGTACGAGAAGCCCACCCGCCACCCCGTCATGGCAAAAGCCTTCGACATGCCGTTCGTCACGACCAGGTCACCCACCCTGTCCCGTTCGAGGTCGAGCGCGCCCGGCGCCTTGACCCCCTCGCCGTAGTAGATCTCCTGGTAGATCTCGTCCGAGATCAGGGTGATGCCGCGTCCGCCGGCCCACTCCGCGATCGCGCACAGCTCCGACTTTGAGTACACGGCCCCGGTCGGGTTCGAGGGCGAAGACAGGATCAGTCCCTTCGCGTTCGCCGTCGCGGCCGCCTCCAGGTCGTCGGGCGTGAGCAGGAAGTCGCGTTCCTCGCTCCCCATCACCGGCACCGAGTCGGCTCTGGCCAGGGTGATCATCTCGGGGTACGAGGTCCAGTACGGCGATCCGATGAGCACGTCGTCGCCCGGCCCGAAGAGACAGAAACACGCGTTGAAAAGCGACTGTTTCGCCCCCGCCGAGATCACCACGCGTGCCGGGTCGGCCGGATAGTCGGTCTCGGCGGTCATGTACTCGGCCGCGGCCGCGCGCAACTCCGGGAGACCGGCCGCGGGAGTGTACCGCGTACGTCCCTGGCGAATGCCCTCTATCCCCGCATCGGCGATCCCCGTCGGGGTGCGGAAGTCCGGCTCCCCCGCGCTCAGGTTGATGATGTCCCGCCCCTCGGCCGCCAGCTTCTTTGCCAGGGTGCTCACGGCAACGGTGGCCGAGGGCCGCAGCTTCGCGATGTTTTCGGAGTAGGTCATGGGTTAGTCTTATGGTGAGGAAGCCCTGACGCACGTCCGACAATCGGTACACCCCAGTGTGTTGGCAACCCCGAGCACGTTGACCGCCCGCCCTCCGCATGGCCACCCCGACGCCCGTCTTTTTCTTCGACTTCACGGATCCCGGATCGTACCTCGCCAGCCATCTCCTGGACGAGGCGGGCGTTACCGACCGTTGCGAGTGGCACGCCCTCGAACTGCGGCCTCCACCCCGGACACTCGTCGATCCGTCCGATCGGGATTGGCGATCCTACCATGCCCTGATCGCCGCCAGCGCCGAAGGGCAGGGGCGCCCAATGAACACGCCCCGGTTCGTTCCCTGGACCCGCAAGGCCCACGAACTCACGGAGCTGGCGCGGGAGGAGGATCGTTACCACGCCGTGAGGCGAGCCCTGTTCGAAGCCCACTTTGTCGACCAAAGGGACATCGGGCGGATAGATTTGCTGGTCGAGATCGCGGCCGCGGCCGGATTGGACCGTTCCGGAGCCAAGGCGGCGCTGGACGTCGATCGCTTTGCCGCGACCGTGCGGCGGCACAGGGAACTTGCGAAGAACCGGAACGTGGCAGAGGTTCCGGCCGTCGTGCACGGAACGCGGCGAATCGAGGGATTGAAGTCGCCCGCGCGGGTGTCGGAGTGGACGCGCTGGGTCGGGGTCGAACTGTTTGCAGACAAAGAGGAGTGACGGCAAGGAAATGGCCGGATACGAGCGCAAGACGGCACTGCCGCCGGCGGACGTGCTGCAGAAGGCCGAGGAATGGCTGCCAGCCTACATTGGCCTGAAGCGGTCGAAGCACACATCCCATGGGGCCACGTACACGGGCGACGAGGGAACGGTCGTGCTGAGCGCCCACCGCCACGGCCCTTTCACCGAGGTCACGGCCCGCACCGACCGGTTGCGTACGTCGCGCATGGACTACGAGATCCAGCGCTTCCTGAACTGCCTGCCGTACGAATACGGTGACGCGGGCGGTCCCGGCTCGGGCGACCCGGGCGGGACAAGGTGACTGCGGCCGCCCCGAGCGCCCCGGCAGCGCGTAGAGCCCCGGCCCCCTGAGCACACCATGCCCGACGCCGCCTCCTTCGACGAACTGCCGCTCGGCCCCGAGACCGTGGCCGCACTCGCGGACGAGGGGATCGAGACGCCTACGCCATTTCAGGCCGCGGCCATCCCGGTCATTGCCCGTGGCAACGATCTGCTCGGCCGGGCGGGTCCCGGCAGCGGCACGATGGTGGCCTACGCGGCCCCCCTGATCGAACGTCTCGAAGCGGGTGCGGGCTCTCCCGCCTGCCTCGTTCTTTGCACGGGCCAGCGTCAGGCCACCGAACTCGCGCGTTCGCTCGCGGGCCTGTGCGAGGCGGCCGGCGCTCGCGCCGCGGCACTCACCGACCGGTGGAACCTCCCCGAGCGGGCCGATTTCCTCGTGGTGCCCGCCGACCGCTTCCGAGCCGTGTACGATGGCACGATTGGGCTCAAGCATCTCCAGGCGGTTGTGTTCCACGACGGCGACGGAGTCGTCGCCAGCGTCGCTGCCGATCACCTGGAGGCCTTTCTGGGGGGCTTGCCCGGCGAGTGCCAGCGTATCGTGTGCGGCCTGCCGTTCGGCCCCGCACTGCACTCGCTGGCGACACGGTTTACGCGCCGCGCCGTCAGCGTCCCTCCGCGTCCACGGCCCGGCACGCAGGCCGGCCGCGACCCAGCCGGCACGAGGCATCCCCCCCGAGGGCGGAGACGCCACGCTGCGACCGGCGACAAGCCCCGCGCGCTGCAAGTGGTGGTGACCGCCGGCGACCGCGCCGAAGCCGTGCTCGACCACGCTGCTGAACTTCTCGAGGATCCGGTGCGCCACGTCCTGGTGTTCACGCCTTCGGCCGATCACGCGGCGGACCTGGGCGATTTCCTTGCGACCCACGGGCACCAGCCCGGGCCGCCGGGCGACGAGTCCGTACCGGTGTGGATCTCGCCCGGCGAGGACGTGGCTGCGCGGGAAGCGCTGGACGCAGCAACCGATCCCGGCTCCATCGCGACCCTGTCGGCCTCGGTGCCCGCCGGGGCCGAAATCGCGACGGTTCGCCACGGGGCCGGCGGTCCGGCCCGCGTGCTGGCGGAGATTCGCGAGCTCGCGCACCTGAAGGACATGGCCGCCGACGCAGACCTCACCCTGAAACGGTTGCGCCCGGCACGCCCGCAACGCGTCTCCGCGACGCTGGACCACCTGGCTGACGACTTGCACGGAGCGGCGCGGGCTCCGGAGATCGCGCCCTACTATCTGCTCGTGGAGTCGCTGCTGGACCGCTTTTCGGCGGCCGAAGTGGCCGCCGCCGCACTGTTATTGCTTGATCGCAAGACGTCGAAGAAGGACACTGCCGCCGTGGGAGCGGGTAGCGCGTCCGCTCCGGAAAGCTGGGTCAGGCTGTTCGTGTCCGCGGGCCAGCGCGACGAGGTCGGACCACGCGAGTTATTGGGAGCCCTGACGAACCAATCCGGCGTGCCGGGTGACCGGGTGGGCAGAATCGATGTCCGCGACCGCCATTCCCTGATCGAGGTGAGAGAAGGAGACGCCAAGACAGTGATCTCGGCGCTGAACGGCACCACGCTGGCCGGGCGCAGCCTGCGCGTCGACTACGACCGGGCAAAGGGCAGACGGCCGACCGGCGGAGGCCGACCGGCTGGAAGGGATCGGCGTCCGGTCAGGCCGCCATTTCGTCCCGGCGGCGGCGGAACATCCGGTAAAGGAGGTAGCCGGCCGCGACGAACAGACCGATCTTGAAGGCCAAGGCCATGAATCCGAACAACATCCCGAGCAGGGGAATCGCGGCCGCCACCAGCAGCTTCAACAACACGACACTGACGGCTCCCGTGACCGCGACCGCGCCCAAAGTCCTCACCATCTGCATTTATTGATCTCCTTTATTGCCGGGGCTATCCGGGCTGTGCTTCTTCCTACCCCCTGAAGCGGTAGGAAAGTTTCACGAAGACCCCCTCCGCCTCGGGACGGAAGTCACGGAAGCGGAATGCTGCCAGATCCTCCATGAGCCGTGTGTATCCGATGAAGAAGACCGTCCCCGGGGTTGGCTCGTAGCTCAGCAGCGTCTCGACGGAGAAGTCGTTGGACTTGGATCCCCCCAGCGTCCTGCACGATGTGCTCGCGCAGTAGGAGACTTCGTCCCCGGCGCCGGGAGTCATCAGGATGCCCCTCTCCTGACTGCCGTACTCCACGATGGTTCTGAGGAACAGGGCCCGGTTGAACTGATACTGGGCCCGGAACCTCGGAATCGTCGCGCTCGAGTAAAGCGAACCGTCACGCTGCCGGTACAGGCTGGTATGACGGACCCCGAGTTCCGAACTGAAACTCGTCGTGAGGAAGAGGTTCAGGCTGGCGTCGCCGGACCAGGAATCGGCGATGTCCACGGGCGTATCGGTGATGAAGTCGAAGAGCGGCGTCTCCGAGCGAGTCACCCGGACGTTGGATCGGACCTTGTCAAAAGGACTGACCCAGACGAAAACGGTCCCGGAGTTGAGGCCCTGGAAGAAGGACTGGTCGGGAAGGAAGGGCGTCGAACGTCCGTCGGGGGATGTCGTGAACAGACCCTGGTAGTCTGCCGCGTTGAACTGGAAATAGGACCGGGAGTAGTTCCCGAAGATCGTGATGTTGTTGCGGAACGAAACGCTCCCACCCAGCCGCACCCGACGCTCCTCGGCCCAGCCACGCTGCCAGAAGGTATCGTGGTCCCAGAATCCCTCCGTCTCGATGCTTGGACCCCAGCGCTCGATCAGATCGCCTGGTCGGCCGCGAAAGTTGTAGCTGATCGACGACCGCAACTGGGTGGTTCCCGTGCGCCGGATGAAGCCGCTGCCCGCCAGGAAATCGTCGCTGACGTTCAACATGCTTGCGTCGAACTGCAGGTTGCGGCCCGACCGGCCGAACTGCGCCGAAACGAGGGAGCCGCCCAGCCTGTCCGGAGTTCCTTCCGCCGTGCGGCTGCCCGCGGCCAACAGCGACATGGTGTAGCGGTCCCGGAACTGGAACCTCCCATCGACGCCCAGCAGCCGGTTGTAGCGGTCACCCTGATAGGTCCGGTCGGTGTACACCATCCCGATGTTGGAGGTGGTGCCAAGGTCCCGGCGGACACGCACCATGTTGACGACGGGATTGGCCTGCGTTCCGGAACCGTCCGGGTTCGAAACATCGTCCACGGCACTGAGCAGTCCGGCATTGAAGTTGCCGATCTTGCCCTGCACCTTGGCGCCGGCCACCGGATTCACGATCGAACGGGTGTATACAAGCTGTTGAGGAAGCCGGAAGATCTCGGTCCCCTCGAGGAAGAAGGGCCGCTTCTCGCGGAGGTAGAGAGCGAAGCGCTCATTGACGGCGATCTGTCCGGCATCGGCCTCGACCTGTGAGAAGTCCGGGTTGTACGTTCCGTCCAGAGTCAGGTTGGAGGTGATCCCGTAGGTGACGTTCAGGCCGAAATCGCCGTCGATTCCACCTCGCTGGAGACTCCCGGTGTCGCCGTCGTAGACTCCCTGCTTGGAAAAGGTCTGCACCGGGTTGACCTCCAGAAACAAACCCCGATCCAGGTCGCGCAGGCCGGTGAGCCGGCCGAACTGCTCCATCTTGTTGGCCACGTTGGCCGTGACTGGTGCCCACGACTCCGAATAGCCGTTGCGCGCGATGCGACGCTCGATCTGAAACCCCCAGTCCTGCACCGGCGCTTCGCGGAAGCGGATGCTCTTCAGCGGCACCTTGACCTCGACCGCGTAGCCCCAGTCATGGAGCTTGCCGTCCGAGTCCCACACGAAGTCGGGATTCCAGTCGATGGGCGCACCGAACCGGCGCTCCCGCCTGCCTCCGCCCCCGACGACCCAGAGTCCGTCCTGCTGAACGCCGTACGGGTTGACCATGATCACGTAGCCGCGCCGGCGGTCGTTGAACGTGTCCACGACGAAGCGCACGTAGTCGTCGGAATAGGAGAACGAGTCGCGGTCGCCGAGCGTGGCGCGGACGCCGCCCTCAACGTCGTCGTAGGCCTTGACGGCGAAGTAGATCGCGTCGTCGGTGAGCAGCACGCGGGCTTCCGTGCGCTGGGTCGCGGGCGCGCCTTCGACCGGGTCGAACTGGGTGAAGCCAGTGAGAAGCGGGGCGTTTTCCCAGGCGGCTTCGGCGATATCGCCATCGATGGAGATCTCGGCTTGCTCCACCCAGGGGCTCGGTATGTCCAACTGCCCCGCACTGCCGTCGTAGACGATTGCGTCGGGCGGGTCCCCCGTGGCACCGTCGGGCGAGCCTGCCTGGCGCAGTGCTGCTTCCTGCCCGGCTGCGGCCGTTGCGAGGGTCATTGTCGCGAATAATGCTATCATCGAATGCGTGATCTTCCGTTCGGAACCGGTCGTCCGGTGGCGAGGCGTGGAGATGACGGGTGCGGCAAGCGCAGATTCGCGCTGCCAGACCCGTTAAGACACTTCGAGCGACGATACCGTTGAACATGGACCCATTTCACGATCGGGAAAAGCGAGCGCTGCGTCGGGCCGTATCCGTGGGTGTGGAGAATCCGGCGTGCCCGCGTTGCGGCAGGCGCTGCTCCGTGATCCGCACCCGGGCCCGGGCGGACGTCTCCTACAACCGGGATATGGTCGTGATCCGGTGTTCGGGGTGCACGCGGACCCTGGCTTTGGACGCCAGGCGGCTGGAAGGGCGCCTTGATTGACGGCTGGGGCCGGAGGTCGCCACAGTTGACGCCTCCGATTCTCTAAACGCGGAGCTAGTCGCAATGGCGTGTCACGGCCGTCGAGTCGGTCTTGCTGCAGCCGTTCTGGTCCTCGTGATGCTCGGGTCCAGGACCGTGCCGCTACGGGCCCAGGACGCGAACGGCGCGGATCCGGTTCCGGGCCCCCTCATCCTCGAGTTGTCGTCGAGTACCCGGGCCATGGCCCTCGGCGGGGCGTTCCGGGTCGGAGAAGGTGCACGTGCGGTCCTTCATCACCCGGCGCTGATCGCGGGCGAAGGGTTCGGCAGCTCCCGTACGAAGATCGGCGGGGCCACGCACCTTGCACTGAGCGGAAGCCGGGCCTGGCTCGGGGGCACCGTCGCGGCCGGCGTGTCGTTCCTCGAGTACGGCACCTCTGCCGAATCGCCGCTGGCGCTTCCCCGCGACGCGGCCGTTCTGATCGGGGGCGGCCACATGTCCGCGTCCGAGTACGTGGCGGCGCTGGGGTTCGCCGACGAGCTGTTCAGCGTGGACGTCGGGGTCGCGGCGAAGCTGATCGGACAGCGCCTGGGCGGGCTCGGAGGCAACACGGTGGCGGTGGACGTAGGTGCGGCCAGGTCGATCGGGCGCGTGGCGACGGCCCTGACGGTGCAGAATCTGGGACGCGGGCTCAAGCTGGGCCGCTACGAGGTGCCGTTGGCGCGGCGCGTGGTGGTTGGTGCCGGAACGGCCGGGCGAGCCCCGGTGGGACCGCTCGACGTTGGCGGCGCGGTTCAGATCGCGCGCGAAGGCGACGGCGACATCGTGCCGGGTGCGGGACTGGAGGTGGCGTGGTGGCCCGTGCAGCGCCGCGTGTTCATCGTGCGGATCGGGGCGGTCCGGGTGGCGGAAGGGGACAGCTCACCGATCACGTTCGGATTCGGGTTCGAGGGCGACCGCATCCGGATCGACTACGCGCAGCGCGACTACCGCCATGAGGATCTCGGGGCGCTTTCGCACAGCATCGGGGTCGCGTTCCGGTAGGGAGGCCTCACCCCGGCGGCACGCGCGCCGCCCTGAACCCCGGGTGCATCTCCGCCAGTCCGACGTCGTCCACCACCACCGTGCCGGCATCGCTCCCATCGAACACCAGCGCCACCGCTCGCAGCGCAGCCGGGTCGAAAGCCGGGTTGTCGGCCGCAAAGTCGCCCAGCGGGATCGAAAAGTGCTGCAGCACCAGCTCCCAGGGATTGGCGAAGCGGTCGCCTTCCAGGTCGCTGCGCCGCAGGACGCGGATCGTGAGCGGTCTGCGCAACGGGCCGTAATCGGTGAGGCTCACCCGCGCGGTGTCGCCGTCCGCGTCGATCGCCGCGACGGTCAGCTGCAGAGGCGGTTTCTCCTCGTCGCCGGCGCGGTCTTCGCGACGGTCCCGGTCGGCCGCGGCAGCAGCGCGATCGCGGTCGCCCTCATCCCCCTGCTCCCCTTCTTCGTCGGCGTCGGGATGCGTGCGGGGCCTCGGCTCGTCGTCGAGGCCGCCCACGTGCATCTCGAGGGTGGTTTCGGCCCCGATGGCCCACTCCTGCGATAGTCCGGTGGGCAGCACAATGGTGAAAACGGATGGTGGCGCGGGGTCGTCCGACCCCCGGTAGCTGTTGTTCCAGCCCAGCCACAGGGCCTGGTTGAGTTGGGACGAAGAGGTTGTGGGACGGTTGCTGGAGCGGAGTTCCAGCCGGCCCTCGCGCCAGGTGCTGAAGTCGGCGCCGTGGAGAGTCACACCCGCGGCCGAACCGGTCGTCACGTCGATGTCCTCTTCGAAGTCGGCCAGAGGGCGGAACGACGAGTCCATGAACCGCGTGATGTACATGGTCTTCGGCAGCCAGCCGCCCGCCACGCGGTGGTCGCGGAAGAGGGGCCGGTAGCGGTCGTCGCCCTTCAGCGTGATGTCGAGGAACGCCGAAACGAAGACGCGGCCGAACTCGCGCTGGTCCTCGGGCGCGAGCAGCCCGCGGAGTTCGAGGATACGTGGGCTGCGCGGACCGTTGTCGTGCGCGCCCCAGACGGTGTTCCACTGGCCGTGGTTGGCCCGGTAGACGTAGACGGCCGATTTGAACATGTCGGCGCCCCGGCCGCCCGTGAACCGCACCCGGTTGAAGAGGCGCAGCCCATGGAAGCTCGTGACGTCGCCGTCGTGCGAGCCGTGGAAGACCAGGTAGTTGATGTCGCTGAGCGGGGCGCGCTGGTCGGCGGGCAGGTACTGGCCGTCCACCGGTGCTATCGAGATCACCGCCTTGATGTCGAACCCGAAGTCGAATTCGAGGGACGCGTCGTCGGGGTAGCGGGTCAGCCGGTTGAAGGCCGCCGCGAGCGCCACCGCCTCGCCGCCGCGGGAGTGGCCGATGAGCGCGATATTGCCCATGTCGACCCGGCCGTGGAAGGGCCCGTCCGGGTCTTCGTTGAAACGCCGCCAAGCCTGCAGGTGCTTGAGCAGCAGCCAGCCGCGCCCGTCGTTCTCCTGGCGGATCCCGCCGTTGATGAAGTTCATGTCGACGGACGCGAGGATATGGCCGCGGCTGGCCAGGAGTTCGCCGAGCCAGTCGTACCCGGGGTCCGAGAAATCGCGCATGTTGTGGTTGCCGTGCACGACCAGGACGAGCGGGTGTGGGCCGGGGTCGTCGGGGTACCAGACGCGCGCGTTGATGGGGAAGCTGTCGGGCGAGAACCCCCAGTAGCTGTTCCGCGACTCCGCGGAGGCACCGAGGCTCACGAGCTTCGAGGCGTCCACGGTCTCGGTCACGATCGCCACCGAGTCGCGGTATTCGGCGCGGTTCCTGTCCGTGCCGCTGCCGTAGTAGAGGGTGAGGACGCCGTGGGGACCGGGAAGCGCGGGGTTGGGGTGGTCGAGGTGGTGGCCGGACAGGACGGTGGCCGCGTCGGAGGGCGTGAGTTCGAGCGAGCCGGCGCAGGCGAGCACGAGGGCGACCGCGGCGGGCGCGGCAAGCGTGACGGCTCGAAGCCTCCCGGGGACGTGTCTCATAGCGGGTGATACTCGGGGAGATTCGCCCGCGGAGCAAGCGCCCGGCTATCGTATTGGAGGTGACCACCCACCACCGGCAACGGACAGCCATGGCGACACTCAAGCGCGAACTCGGGCTCTTCGACGTGTACGCGATCGCGACCGGCGCCACGCTGAGTTCCGGGTTCTTCCTGCTGCCCGGGCTCGCGGCGGCGCAGGCCGGAAGCGCCATCCCCTTCGCTTACCTGCTGGCGGGGCTCGTGCTCCTGCCGGGCATCCTCAGCATGGCGGAGCTGTCGACCGCCATGCCGCGGGCCGGCGGCATCTACTACTTCCTCGACCGCAGCATGGGCCAGCGCGTGGGAGCCATCGGCGGCTTCGGCACCTGGACGACCCTGACGCTCAAGTCCGCCTTCGCACTGGTCGGCCTGGGCGCCTACCTGCAGGTCTACTTCCCCGAGGCCCCCGCCGGTCCCATCGCGTTCGCCTTCGCGGCGGGCTTCGCCGCAGTCAACCTCTTCGGCGCCAAGGCGACAAGCGCGGTGCAGCGTGTAATGACCGTGGTCCTCCTGGCCATGCTCGGCTGGCTGATCGGGGCCGGCGTCACGGCCGTGGACCCCGGGGCCTTCGACGGCGCGTTCGACCTGGGCACCTCGCCGTTCTTCGCCACCGTGGGACTGGTGATCGTGTCCTACATGGGGCTGACCCACGTGGCCTCGGTCTCGGAGGAGGTGAAGAACCCGGACCGCAACCTCGCGCTGGGCATGCTGCTGGCGTTCGCTACGGTGCTGCTCGTCTATGTCCTGGGCACGTGGGCGATGGTGGGGGCGGTCGGCGTGGAGGCGCTTTCGGCCGGAGAGGGCAATCTGGCGCCCGCGGCGTCCATGGCCAGAGTGGTCGCGGGCCCAGCCGGAGAGGCCGTCATGACGGTGGCCGCCATCCTGGCCTTCACCTCGGTCGGCAATGCCGGTGTCCTGTCCGCGAGCCGCTACCCGCTGGCGATGAGCCGCGATCACGTGCTGCCCGCCGCGCTCCGCCGCATCAGCCGCTGGGGCACGCCCTGGGTGGCCGTCCTGGCGACCGTCGGGCTGATCGTCCTGTGGCTGTCGCTCTTCGACCCGTCGGGCATCGCGAAGCTCGCAAGCGCGTTCCAGCTGATCATGTTCGCGCTGGCTTGCCTGGCCGTGATCGTCATGCGCGAAAGCGGCCTCGCGCCCTACGACCCGGGCTTCCGCGCTCCCTTCTACCCGTGGGTTCAGATCGTCGGCATCGTCATACCGCTCCCGCTGATCGTCCAGATGGGCTGGATGGCCACCCTCCTCAGCGTCGCGTTCGTCGCCTTCGGCATCCTCTGGTACAGCATCTACGCCCGCGACCACGTCCGCCGCGAGGGCGCGATCTACCACGTCTTCGAGCGGCTGGGTCAGCAGCGCAACCAGGGGCTGGAACGCGAGCTGCGCCAGATTCTGAAGGAGAAGGGCGTGCGCGACGCCGACCCCTTTGAAAAGCTCATTGCGTCTTCGGATGTTCTGGACTACGAGGGCGCCGTTCCCTTCTCGAAGCTGGTGGACCGCGCGTCACAAGCGCTCTCGCTTCAGTTGGGAGTGAGCGCGCCCGTCCTCGCGCAGGGACTTCTCGAGGGCGTCGGCACCGGCCTCACGCCAATGTCCCAGGGCGTCGTCCTGCCGCACCTGCACCTGGACTCCATCCCCGGGCCGCGCATGGTCCTCGCACGCGTTCGCGGAGGGATCGAGATCGACACCGGCACGCCCGACGTGGCCCCGGCGGAAGACGAGCTCATCCAGGCCGCCTTCTTCCTCGCGAGCCCCGCCGCCGACCACGGCCGCCACCTGCGCATCCTGGCGCAGATCGCGGGCCGCGTGGACGACGAGAGCTTCCTGACCGAGTGGCTGGAAGCCGAGGACAACCTCGAGCTGCGCGAGGTCATGCTGCGCGACGAACGCATGCTCGTCGTCGAGGTGCTGCCGGCAGGGGCGAGCAGCGCGCTGGCGGGCATGACGATCGCGGACATGGCGCTGCCCGAAAGCACGCTCGCCGCCATGATCCGGCGGCGCGGGCAGCTCGTCGTGCCGCACGACGACACCGTCATCGAGACCGGCGACCGCCTCACGATCCTCGGCTCACCACGCGACATCATCGATCTGCGTCACCGCTACGACGTCCACGCCACAACCGCGCCGCGCTGGTGGAGACGCAGGAGGCAGGCCGGGGTGCAGAGATCCCGTACAGAACCGTGAGCCTGCTGATTTCCCGATGGCTCCCAGGTAACTCATCGCAAACACATTTTCGAATGGTGACACCAATCAGAAACGCACCCCGACTTTGGACCGGCACCGGCGGTTCTCCTTCAACCCGCCGTTCTGGGTTCTCAACGCATCGTCAACTGCGCGCGCGACTTGCAGCTAAGGGACTGAAATGAGCCAGTCATCAGACCGAGCTGAACGCAAGTCTGTGAATGTCACGGAAGAGCAATGGGAAACTCTGTGGAATGAGGGAACCCATGCGGCCATGCTGTACCAGATGTACAAAGGGCTCTTCAGCTCAGAGAAGACCCGTGCACTACTGAACACGGTGGACGGACAATTCTTCGCGACGATTCAGCGAGAACTGTTCTTCTCCCTAGTCATGCACATGACGCGGCTCACCGACGATGACAAGAAAGGTCGAGTGACCCTGGCCATCCTAGGAACTGATGTCGCTGAGCAGCGGAAGCTAACGAACCGGGCCGTCGCAGCGACCAAGAACCTTCGGATGCTACGCAACAGACGTCTGGCACACCTGGTTCCTCAGAAGGAGGTTGAACCGGTCTACCTGACAGAGATCAGGGAAACCTTGGACATCATCTGGAAAGCGCTCGACTGCTACTCCCGTCGGGAGCGGAGCAAGAGCGCCGGTGTTTGGCCACCTTTGGGAATAGATGAGCCCGATCGGAAGGCCGATCCAATCCCTCTATGTGATCTCTCGTTTCCGAGGACTCTGGAGGATCTGATCGAAGGGCTTTCCTGGGCTACACAGGAGTGGCCGGAAGGTACGAGGGAGATATTCGAACGATGTAGAGACGAGGAGGAAGGTATGTTCGCGATGCGGATCCTCTACATGATCCACAGCCTTCGATCTGACATTGATCCAGATAGCCCGCCGTACCGATTCAAGGGCGAGTACTAGCTCTGGCCCCCGTCGTCTACCGGCTAGGATTCCTCACCCGCCCGCCGGCGATCCGCGATCCGGCGCGTTGCAGCCCATGCCATCCGGTCGCAATGAGTTAGATTACATTCCACCACTACATTCAGCGGCGGCGTACTAGATAATCGGTTGCACTACATATAGTTATGCGCCGGGACGAAAAAGCAATGAAACGAGATGTACCCCGACTCTGGACCGGCACCAGCGGCTTTTCCTACAAGGAGTGGAAGGGCCCCTTCTACCCAGAAAAGCTGCCGGCCAACAAGATGCTGGCGTACTACTCGCGCCAACTCAGCAGCGTGGAGATCAACAACACCTTCTATCGCCTGCCCCGGGCCGAGCTGCTCGACAAATGGGCCGCGCAGGTGCCGGACGACTTCGCTTTTGTCCTGAAGGCGAGCCGAAGGATCACCCACATGAAGCGCCTCAAGGACGCGGGCGATCCCCTGGAATACCTGGTCACGACCGCGGTCGGAACATTGGGACCCCGCCTCGGCCCGATCCTCTTCCAGCTGCCCCCGTACCTGCGCGCCGACGTCGAGCGCCTCAGCGACTTCCTGGCGCTCCTCTCCGAGGGGGTGGGAGCGCCCGATGGCTTCCGCGCCGCCTTCGAGTTCCGGCACGCCAGCTGGTTCACCGACGAGGTCTACCAGGCGCTGGCCGATCACGGCGCCGCGCTCGTCACGGCCGACACCGGCGAGGGCGAGGCTCCCGTCGTGGCGACCGCCTCGTTCGGCTACGCGAGACTTCGGCGTCCCGGTTACACCGACGCCGAACTGCGTGATTGGGCGGAGGCACTGCGCCAGCCCGCATGGAGAGACGTCTTCGTCTTCTTCAAGCACGAAGATGCGGGTGCGGGGCCCAGGATGGCGGCGGGCTTCAGGGACTTGTGGCAGCCCCGCCACGCTTGACACGCCCGGAACCCGGGACCGAACATCCACCTGCGGTGTATCCCAATCCCGTGCAGCAACGCCCGCCAGCCCAGCAGGAGCCACGACAATGATCATCAGGATCCGGAAGAACAGCGACGTCCCGTCCTCCGAGATCACGCCGGAGCAGGTCTACATCAACCGCCGCAAGTTCCTCGGGACTTCGGCCGGAATCGGCGTGGCGACGTTCCTGGGCGCGGGCCGGGCCCACGCCGCGCCCCAGGACGAGGAGCCCAACACCTGGGAAGAGATCACCAGCTACAACAACTTCTACGAGTTCGGGACCGGCAAGGAGGATCCCGCGAAGAACGCCCCCGACCGCCTCATCACGGATCCGTGGACGGTGAAGGTGGACGGGCTCTGCAACAACCCCGCCGACTATCACCTGGAGGACTTCATCAAGCCCTCCACCATCGAGGACCGCACCTATCGGCTGCGCTGCGTCGAGGCGTGGTCGATGGTCGTCCCGTGGCGGGGCTTTCCGCTCGCCGACGTGATCAAACGGGCCGAACCCACGGCTGCCGCGAGGTACGTCGCCTTCGAGACGCTGTGGGACCCGGAGCAGATGCCCGAGCGCAACTGGCGTCCCCGGATCGATTGGCCGTACCGCGAGGGGCTGCGCCTGGACGAGGCCATGCACCCTCTCTCCCTCCTCGTCACCGGCCTCTACGGCAGGGATCTGCCCGCGCAGAACGGGGCGCCGCTGCGACTGGCGGTGCCCTGGAAGTACGGGTTCAAGAGCATCAAGTCGATCGTGCGCATCAGCTTCACCGAGGATCAGCCGCCCACGACCTGGGCCACGCAAACCCCGCGCGAGTACGGGTTCTATTCCAACGTGAACCCCGATGTTGACCACCCCCGCTGGAGCCAGAAGACCGAGAGGCGGATCGACAGCGGCAGGCTGTTCGGCTCCCGCCGCATCGACACGCAGTTCCTGAACGGCTACGCCGACGAGGTGGCGCACCTGTACGAAGGGATGGACCTCCGGAAGAACTTCTGACGGTGGAGGCGAAGCGCGCCAACCCGAGGCGCCGGATCCTCCTCGCCAGGATCGCCATCTGGGTGGTCGGTCTGGCCCCGCCGATCTGGCTGACCACCGCCCTCTTCCGCCGCACGCTCGGGATCAACCCGGTCGAGACGATCATCCTCGTCGAGGGGCGCTGGACCCTGGTCTTTCTGCTCGCGACGCTGGCCGTGACGCCCATCCGCCGCCTCACCGGCTGGAACCGGATCGTCCAGCTGCGGCGCCTGCTGGGGCTATTCGCGTTCTTCCACGCGTGCGTCCATTTCCTGTCGTACGTGGGGATCAACCACCTCTTCGAGCTGTCGATCATCGTCGAGGACGTGCTGGAGCGGCGCTACATCACGGCGGGCTTCACGGCGCTGCTGCTGCTGGTCCCCCTCGCGGTCACCTCCACGAAGGGGTGGATCCGGCGCCTGGGCAAACGCTGGCAGCGGCTGCACCGTCTATCTTACGTTGCGGCATCGCTGGGCGTCCTCCACTTCTATTGGAAGGTCAAGGCGGACACCTTCTGGCCGCTGCTGGCGGCAGTGACGCTGGCGGGACTGTTCGCGGTGCGGCTGGCGTACAGGAAGAAAAGGTCGCGCAGGCGTAAGGAGCATTGAAAAATGGACGGCGCATATCCGTTTTTCGAGGAAGAAGGGTGAAATTGGCACGTTCGACATGGCCTGAACGGGCGCGTTCGAGACGAACTGCCGCCGTGCTCTTCGGCGTGCTGGCTGCGGGCACGATCCTGGGCGCGCTTCTCAGCGCACCTCCTGCCCTTCCGGGACGCGATAGCCCCACCGAGCCGCATCTCGCCGCGCCGACCCCGGCACCCGTTCCCCCGCCCGGCGCCAACCGCTTCGCCGCCCCGGTGCCCGCCACCTCGACCGCGGACGCCATGGTCGCCCTCACCTCCTCGATCCCGCCCCCGGTGCCCGGCGCGACCGACCCGCTTTTCGCCCAACGCCCACCTCCCGAGTGGCACGAGTTCTACTTCACGCGGGCGGCCTACAGCAGCTACGGCTGGGGACGCCGCTCCTGGGCCACCGACTATCCCAAGTCCGACCGCCAGTTTCTGACCGTCCTGCAGCGGCTCACCAACCTGGACGCGTTCAGCTACGAAAACGCGATCCTGCTGACCGACGAGAACATCCGCCGCTACCCGTTCCTCTACGCCCTGGAGGTGGGGTACATGAGCCTGTCGGCGGGCGAGATCGAGGGGCTCCGCGACTACCTCAAGGCGGGCGGGTTCCTGGTCATCGACGACTTCTGGGGCACGCGGGAGTGGGCCCAGTTCGAGTACCAGATGAGCCTCGTCTTTCCGCAGCACCCGATCATCGACTTGGAACTCGATCACCCGGTCTTCAACACCTTCTACGACATCGACGAGATCCTCCAGGTGCCCGCCTACGGGCGCTACTGGCGCGGCCGGACCAGCGAGCGCGACGGGTACGTGCCCTACGTGAAGGGCATTCTGGACGACGATGGCCGGCTGATGGTGATCATCAACTGGAATACCGACCTGGGGGACGCCTGGGAGTGGGCGGAGCGCCCGGACTACCCGGTCCAGTACTCCACCTTCGCGTTCCAGATGGGCGTCAACATGATCATCTACGCGATGAGTCACTGAGTATATGAGTAGCCTCTTCGAATTCCTCTTCAAGTATCGGCCCGTGCTGTATCAGGAGGGCGACTTCACCTTCCTGTCGCCCTGGCCCGTGGCAACCATCGGCACCCTGGCCGTGCTCCTCGCCGTGCCCGCCGTGCTCAGCTACACCCGCGCCCGCGCCAAGAGCAGCCCGGCCGACCGCTGGGTGCTGGGAGCACTGCGCGGCGCCGCTTTCCTGGTGCTTTTCTTCGTTGTCATGCAGCCGGGACTCGTGCTGACCTCGGTCGTGCCCCAGCGGAACTTCCTGGCCGTGCTCGTCGACGACTCCCGCAGCATGACCATCGACGACCGCGACGGAACCTCCCGCGCCGACAAGGCAGCCGGGCTCCTCGACCCCGAGGGCGAACTGGTCACCGCGCTGAACGACGACTTCGCGCTGCGCTACTTCCGCTTCTCGTCGGCGACCGCGCGGGTGGGCGGCGTGGAGGCGCTTTCGTACGATGGCAGCCAGACGCGGATCGGCCACGCGCTCGCCCAGGCCCGCGACGAACTGCAGGGCGTTCCGCTGTCGGGCATCGTGGTCGTCTCCGACGGCGGCGACAACACCGACGAGGCCATCGGCGAGGCGCTGTTGCCGCTGCGGGCGGCGTCGGTCCCGGTGTTCACGGTCGGGCTGGGCGACGACGAGATGGAGGCCGACGTGCAGACCAGCCGCGCGGACGTGCCGGGTCATGCGCTCACGGGCACGTCAATGGTTGTAAACGTCACGGTCGAGGCGCGAGGCTACGCCGGACGGACGGTGCCGATCATCGTCGAGGACATGGGACGCATCGTGACCAGCGAGGAGGTCGAGCTGCCCGACGACGGCCAGACCCTGGTGGCCCCGATCGCGATCACCCTGGAGACTGCCGGCGCGCGCGAGCTGACGTTCCGGGTCCCCGGGCAGCCGAGCGAACGGGTCCTGCAGAACAACGAACTGCACGCGGTCGTCCACGTGCGCGACCGCACGGAGAAGATCCTGTACTTCGAGGGCGAACCCCGTCACGAGGTCGCGTTCATGCTGCGGGCTCTCCAGGCCGACGAGAACCTGCAGGTGGTGCTCCTGCAGCGCACCGCCGAGAACAAGTTCTTCCGCCGCAACCTCGACGACCCGCTCGAACTCGTCGAAGGCTTCCCCACCACCCGCCAGGAGCTGTACGGCTACCGCGCGCTCATCCTGGGATCCGTCGAGGCCAGCTTCTTCACGCACGACCAGCTCGACATGATCGCCGACTTCGTGAACTCGCGGGGCGGCGCGCTGCTCATGCTCGGAGGGCGTCGAGCCTTCGCCGAAGGGGGCTACAAGGGCACGCCGCTCGAAGATGTCCTCCCGGTCGTGCTCGGCGAATCCACCGCGACCACGCCCACCGAGCGGCTCGCCTTCGTCAAGGTCGTGCCCACGCCCGCCGGTGCGAATCACCCCGTGACCCGGATCGAGGGGTCGGTGGAGGCGTCGGCGGCGCGCTGGGACTCGCTGCCGCCCGTGTCCACGACCAACATCCTGACCGGCTTGAAGGCGGGCGCCACCGAGTTGCTGCGTGGGACCGTGGTCGACGATCCCATGGGTGACGGGGCAGACGCGCAGTTCGCGGCCGACGGGAGCGACCGGGTCGTCATGGCCTTTCAGCGCTACGGAAAGGGACGTTCGGTGGTGCTGGCGGTGCAGGACACGTGGCTGTGGCAGATGGATCACACCGTCGCGCTCGAGGACCAGAGCCACGAGAACTTCTGGAAGCAGCTGCTGCGCTGGCTCGTCGCCGAGACGCCCGACCCCGTCGAGGCCGCCCCGACCCGCGAATCCGTCGAGGCCGGCGAGCCGGTGACCCTGGAGGCGACCGTTCTGGACGAGGGGTTCGTCGAAGTGAACGGCGCAGGCGTGACCGCGCGCATCACCAATCCCGCCGGGGAAGCGCGCGAGATGCCCATGGAGTGGTCGGTGACCGAGGACGGCCGTTACAGCGCGACCTTCACCCCGGGAATGGACGGCATCTTCGAGGTGTCGGTGCACGCCGGCCGCGACACGGTGACCCTCGGCGAATCGACAACCGGTGTCCGCGTGGCCCCCGGCCTCGAGGAGTTCCGCGACCCGCACCAGCGCCGCAGTCTCATGGAACGGATCGCGGACGAGACCGGCGGCCGCTACTACACCCTCGACACCGCGAGCCAGCTGCCGGAGGACCTGCAGTTCACGGGAGGCGGCGTCACGGTCACCGAGGAAAGGGACCTGTGGGACATGCCGGCCCTGTTCCTGCTGCTGGCGGGGCTTCTCGGGGCGGAGTGGGGCTATCGCCGGAAGAGAGGGATGGCGTGAAGGGCGGCGCGGTTCGCGCTGTGTGGCTGGTGGGCGCCCTGCGGGGAGGGGCGCGCCCGGTGGCGGGCCGATTACGGTCGGCCACGGTCACCGCACTGGCCGCCACCGCCCTGGCACTTGCCGCCCTCCTTCCCCCTGCCCTTCATGCCCAGAACACCCATGTCCTCCTGATCTCGGGACTCGGCGGCGACCCGGAATACACCGACGCGTTTCACGGCTGGCTCAGCCGCTTCGCGGACGCGGCGACGGAGCAACACGGCGTGCCGGCGGAGCGGATCCGGTACCTCGGTGAGAAGACCGAACTGGACCCCACGCGGATTCGAGCGCGTTCGACGGGCGACAACATCCGCGCGGTCTTCGCCGAGCTGGGCGGGTCAATGGCCCCGCGAGACGAACTCGTCGTTCTGCTGGCGGGACACGGGACCTTCCGGGACGGGACCGCGCGCTTCAACATCCCCGGCCCCGACCTGACCCCGAACGACTGGAACGCGATGCTGGCGGGCCTCGGCGGCCGGCGGATCACCTTCGTCAACACGGCCAGTGCCTCGGGTCCGTTCATCGAGGCACTCTCCGGCCCGAACCGCACGATCATCACCGCCACGCGAAGCGGCCGCGAACGCAACCTGACCCGCTTCGGGCTCCACTTCGTCGACGCGTTCGCCAACGAGGGCGCCGACGTGGACAGGGACGAGCGCATCTCGATGCTGGAGGCCTTCGGCTATGCCCTGCGCGAGGTCGAGCGCCAGTACGAGGCCGACAACCAGCTGCTCACCGAGCACGCGATGCTCGACGACAACGGTGACGGTGAGGGCAGCCGCGAGCTCGACGACTTCGAGGGCGACGGTGCGCTGGCCCGGACGGTATTCCTGGGGTCGGTGGGGGGGGCGGCCGGCGAGGCGGCGGTGCCCCCGGCACTGCGGGCGCTATACGAGGACAAGGCGGCGATCGAGGCCCGGATCGCGGAGCTGCGGCGGGTCAAGGCGCAGCTGCCGATCACGCGCTACGAGGACGAACTGGAGTCGCTACTCGTCGAACTGGCGCTCAAGAACCGGGAGATCAGGGCGGCGGAGGGGAGTTGAACCGCCGCTGACCCCGACCGGACGGGCGCGGCCATCGACAGGATGGGCGCCCATACGAGCATGCTGGTGTCCCGGGATTCGCCGCGGAAACGTGGGGGTGAGCCGCCAGCCTGCCGGTTCGTCCCTCCGCTGCCCCACCAACACGCCCCTGTCCCATAACGTCGGAACGCAGGCCGATCCCGCTATGGACGGGTTCTGAAATGGCGACTTCGGCGACGTCCGGGACCACCTGCCGAATGGCCGCCAGGAGCCGCAGGTGGCCCGCTGGCGCGCGAACGACGCTCGGCGACCCTTCGGCGTCGTCCCGACCCGACGTTTCGCGTCCTGGGGCCGCGCAGAAGGTCGGAAATCCGGGGTTAAATTTCAGGTGCGCGGACGTGGCGGGTCCTTCACCGGCCTCCGCCGTCACCCGCGCGATTCACATAAGCCGTTGCCGGAACTTCACCTGGAGGATCACGACATGAACACCGTCCAACTCGGAGAGCGGATCGCCGAACTCGCCGCCCGGATCAACATCGCCACCCACGAGATGCTCACCCTCGTCGCCGAGTTCGACCGCCGCGAGGGGTGGGCCGACGCCTTCGACTCCTGCGCCGAGTGGCTCGCCTGGAGGACCGGGCGCGCCCTCGCCACCTGCCGCGAGAACGTCCGGGTCGCCCATGCGCTCGAGGACCTACCGAAGACCTCGGTTGAGATGAAGGCCGGGCGGCTCTCCTACGCCAAGGCTCGGGCCATCACCCGGGTGGCGACGTCCGAGACCGAGGGCGAACTGCTCGACTACGCGCGGCGGGGCTCGGCCGCGGCGCTGGAGCGGAGAGTGCGGGGGGTGCGGCACCTGTCACGCGACGGCGAGATCGGGGCCGAAGAGGCCCGGCACCGGGCCCGGGCGTTCTCGGTCTTCATCGACGCCGACGGGACGTACGTGGTGCGGGGTCGGCTCGAGCCCGAGGCCGGGGCCGTACTGATGCGGGCCGTCGAGGCCGCGAGCGACGCGCTGTACCGGGCCGAGGATGTGGACGCGCGGCCACGGAGCCGCCAGCGCAGGGCCGATGCGATCGGGCTGGTCGCCGAGCGGGCGCTGGCGGCGGGGCTGACCGACGCGGAAGCGACGCCGAGCGGCGGCACACGGGCCGAGCGGTACTAGGTGACGGTGCACACGGAGATGGCCACGCTGGAGAAGGACGGCGAGGGGGGCCGGTCGGAACTCGACGGGGTGCGGGTGAGCGCCGAGACGTCGCGGCGCATGGCGTGCGATGCGTCGCTGGTCTCGATGCTGCACCGGGGGGGCAAGGTCGTCAGCGTGGGGCGGAAGACGCGGACGATCCCGCCGCACCTGCGCCGGGCGCTCGAGGAGCGGGACCGGGGCTGCCGGTACCCGGGCTGCGCAGGCCGGTTCACCGAGGCGCATCATGTCCGGCACTGGGCCGACGGTGGGGAGACGAGTCTGGCCAACACGGTGCTGCTGTGCCGGCGGCATCACCGGCTCGTGCACGAGGGCCGGGTCCGGATGGCGCTCGACCGGCACGGCCAGGCGGTGTTCTTCGCGAGGGGGGACGGGATGATCGCAAGCGCACCTGCGCTGCCGGAGCCGAAGCTGCCTCTGCCGCCTGCGCCCCCGCTCGGCCCCGGCGAGATGTACAACGGGGCCGCGCGGGTCGTGGACTCGGCGATCCCGTGGGAGATCGAGGCTGCGGCCAGGGAAGCGGTCGACGCGGCAGGCAGTGCGGCCGCAGGCGGGGCGGTCGAGGCCGTATCGGCGGGGGACCGATGACTGGCGCGGCGCACCGTTGAGCCGTCGGCAGCCGGGGGATGGCAGGCCCGCGTTTCCGCGGCAAATCCCGGGACGCGGACAAGTCGGGATGGGACAGGCCGAGAGGCGTCGGCGAGTCCGTATGGCTAGGCCCGAATCGAATCCGGGTCGGCGCCTGCGGCCGGACATCCGCGCACCGCCCGGTACTCCACTCCATCGACCCCCTCAAAGTCGGCGTCCTGAGTCCACAGGATGGCGTCGTTGGCACGTGCGGTCGCCAGGATGACGCTGCCCGCCATCGGCAATCCCGACTCCACGCTCAGTTCGGCAGCGTCTACGGTCAGGTTCGCGTCGAGATCCACGACTTGCCCATGCTGCATCTGCGCGACGGCGTAGAGCGCGGCGTCAAGATCCCGCTGGAGTCGGACGCGCTTTAAGACCTCGAAGAGGGTGATGCTCGGTACGATCAGGCGATCGGTGTCCGCAATGGCGTCGGCAAACTCGCCGGCGTTGGGTCCGTCACCGAAGTACTCCAACCAGGCTGAGGAGTCGATGACGTTCATACGCGGTCTCCTTCGCGCGGAACGTCGGTGTCGATGCCCCGCACGAACCCGCGGGCGACCTCGATCGGCTCCAGGGAGATATCGCAAGACGATTATGATTTTGATCGTCTATTCGCAAGACGCAGACTGAATGACCTCAAGCCGACCACGCCCCTTGCGAGGGGCCGACCGACCGCCAGGCGCCCCTACATTGGCAACCACGGGCCGACCGTTACACCTTTTGGGCATGATCCACGCCCCGATTCCAGACTGGGGGGGCCTCTCCCGGTTGACGCCGATTGTGCAGATCGTGCGGATCATGCCGCTCGCACTGCTCTGGCTGGGCGCGGTCGCGGCCGCTCCGTTCGCCGCCGCCACAGCCCAGGAAGCGGACGGCCTCTCCGCCCTCCGCGCGGGCCGGTACGCCGAAGCCGTCCGGGCGCTGAGACCGGATGCGGTTGCCGGAAACGCTGCAGCGCTGGCCGGCTGGGTGACAGCGCTTCGCGAGACCGGCGACTACGAGGGCGCCGTACAGGCCGCCGAGCAAGGCGCGGAACGGGACGTCGCCGGCGCACACGCGCTTCTCGGGGCCGCCCTGCTGGACCTCGGCCGTATCTCCGAAGCCCGCGCCGCGCTCGAGACCGGTGCCGCCGACCCCGGCGAGTCCGGGGCACTCGCGCGCGTTGAACTGGGCATCCTCGAATACGACTACGGCGACCGCGATCGGGCGCGCGCCATCTTCGACGGCTTCATCGACTACTACAACAGCGCCGCCAACCTCACGGCGGCCGGGCTCACGGCGGTCGGGCGCGCGCTCGTCCACCTGTCGCGCTGGAATTACGAGTACGCCCACGACGCCCTGCGCGCCCTGGACGAAGCCATCGCTGCCGGCCCGCCCGACCACGCGGCGCAGCTCACTATCGGCGAACTCTTCCTGGAGCGCTACGACGCGAGACAGGCCGCCGACGCGTTTCAGAAGGTGCTGGCCGAACATCCCGCACACCCGCGTGCGCTCCTCGGACTGGCCCGAGTTGCAAGGCTGGAAGGCGGTGGCAACCCCTCAGCAGCGCTGGAAGCCGCCCTCGAAACGAACCCGGACCTGGCGGAAGCGCGCATCCTGCTGGCCCGCATCCGTCTGCTGGGCGGGAGCCGGGAGCAGGCGCTGGAGCAGGTCGACCAGGTACTCGACGTGAACCCGGCACACCTGGAAGCGCTCGGTACGAAGGCCGCGATCCTCCGCCTGGCGCGAGACGACGCGGGACTGCGCACCGCAATGGACCGCATTCGCTCGTTGACCGACGCTCCCACCGCGCCGCTCGTCGTCCTCTCCGAACTCTCCGCGGACCACCGCAAGTACGAAGACGCGCTGGACTTCGCCCGCCAGGCCACCGACGCCGATCCGTCCAGCTGGACCGGGTGGGGGCTCATGGGACTCAACCAGGTCCGTCTGGGCCGGGTCGACGAGGGACGGGCCAACCTCGAAACCGCGTTCGCGGGCGACCCATTCAACCTCTGGTTCAAGAACACGCTCGACCTCCTGGACACCTTTCCCGAGTACCGCATCGTCGAGACGCCGCACTTCCGCCTCGTACTGCACGAATCCGAGGCCGATCTGCTCGCACCCTACATGGAAGCGGTGGCGGAACGCGCGTACGCCGAGATGTCTCAGCGCTACGGCTACGCGCCCGAAGAACCCATCCGGGTCGAGGTCTACCCGCGCCACGCCGATTTCTCGGTGCGCACGGTCGGCCTGGTCGGGATCGGGGCGCTCGGCGTGAGCTTCGGGCCCGCGCTCGCCATCGACTCGCCTGCGGCGCGAACGCGGGGGGACTTCAACTGGGCCTCGACGCTGTGGCACGAAATCGCCCACTCCTTCCACATCGCCGTGTCCGACAGCGAAGTGCCGCGCTGGTTCTCGGAGGGACTGGCGGTCCACGAGCAGCGCAAGGCCGACGGCGGAGATCAAGGCTGGGGCCACCAGGCGGGCGTCAGCTTCGTCCGTTCAATGGCGGCGGGCGAGTTGCGCCCCGTCAGCGAGCTCGACCGGGGGTTCTCGAGCCCGCGCCATCCCGGCGAGGTGGGCGACAGCTACTACCAGTCGTCGCTGGTGTTCGAACTGGTCGAGGAGCGGCACGGCTTCCCGGCCATCGTCGACATGCTCCACGCGTACCGTGACGGCGCTTCCAACGAGCAAGCGTTCGAACGCGCGCTGGGCGTGCGCCTGGAGGACTTCGACGCCGACTTCGAGGACTTCCTCCGGCAGCGTTTCGCGGCGGCGGTCGCCTCGGTGGGCGGCGATGACGAGGGAAGCGGGATGATCGCGTCGGCCAACCCGCTTGCGGTCCCCGACATCGCGACCCTCGAGGCCGCGGTGGCGCGGGATCCGCACCGGTTCGTGCTCCGCATGGCCCTCGGGCAGGCCCTCTTCCGGGAAGGTCGAGGGGCCGATGCGGCCGAGCACTTCGAGGCCGCGCTCGAGCTGTTCCCCCAGTACGGCGGCCCCGACGGCGCACACTGGTTCCTGGGGCGCATCCGGGAGGAGCAGGGCGACACGGACGCTGCGGTAGCGCACTACGGGGCCATCATCGCGCTGAACGAGAGCCACTACGACGCGCGGCTCGCGCTCGGGGGACTGCTCGCGGGGGACGCGGGCGGCGCAGGAGACATCACGGCGGCCGCCGAGGTCCTTCGTGCGCTGGCGCATATTCACCCGTACGAGATCGAGGACCACGAGCGCCTGGCCGAGCTGATGGAGACGATCGGCGACCTCGAGGGCGCGGTCGCGGAGCGCCGGGCCGTCGTCGCGCTGGATCCGGTCGACCTGGCGTCGGCGCACTTCCGGCTGGCCCGCGTGATGCACCGGAGCGGCGACGCCGCCGGGGCCCGCAGCGCCGTGCTCGCGGCGCTCGAGATCGCGCCCAACTACGAGGAGGCGCTCGATCTGCTCCTGGAGCTGCGCCGCGGGAGGCCGGGGCGATGAGCCGGGAGGCCCGCGCGATGGGCGCGACAACGGTGGCCGCGATCGCTCTCCTGACCCTTTCCCTCGCCGCGGCAGCCATTCGGCCGCCCCAGGGCGCGACGGTCGCAGCCGCACCGGGACCATCGCTCTCCTCCCCACCCCAGGAATTCCCCAAGGTCCCCTACGACGGCAGCTACACGTTCGTGCGGGTGCGCTTCAACAGCTTCCGCGGGCGGGGGTTCGGGCGCGGATTCGGGCGCGGCGGCGGACCGGGGTGGGCTCACGACTATCCGTACGCCGACGAGAACTTCATCAAGATCCTGGACGAGATCACGCTGCTCGGGCCCAACACGAGGGGCACCAACATCATCGATGCCGACGATCCGGAACTGCACCGCCACCCGATCGCGTACGTCTCCGAGCCGGGAGAGTGGTCGCCGTCGCAGGCCGAGGTCGACAACCTGACCACCTACCTGAGGAAGGGAGGATTCCTGATCCTCGACGACTTCCGCGGCATCCGCGAGTGGGAGAACGTCGAGGCGATCTTCCGCGTGATGCTTCCCGACCACAGCTTCCGGCCGCTCGAGCTG
Organism: Gemmatimonadota bacterium; assembly: GCA_028873815.1. Classification (GTDB taxonomy): domain Bacteria; phylum Gemmatimonadota; class Gemmatimonadetes; order Longimicrobiales; family Gaopeijiaceae; genus Bin94. Next base: position 48,545 of record JAPPNN010000021.1, read on the forward strand.
GAGGAGCCGGTCTTCAACGCGTTCTTTCAGATCGAGACGCTGGACCTGCCCCCGCCCACCTTCGGGCAGTACCGGCCGCTGTTCCTGGGGCTCCATGAGAACGACGATCCCACCGGCCGCCTGATGGTCATCGCCAACTTCAACAACGACATCGGGGACTACTGGGAGTACTCGGACATGGGGTATTACCCGATCGATCTTTCTAACGAAGCCTACAAGTTCGGTGTCAACTATGTGATCTATGCGATGAACCGGTAGCCGCCTGTCCGCCCAACACCCCACCGATTACGTTTGTCCCCACGACCGATCTCACCTACACCACCCCGCAGCCCGTGAACGAAACCCTGCAAGCCGCAACCGAACCCCAGGCCGACGTGGCCCTCGCCCGCCGCATCCAGGAAGGACGCAAGAAGATCCTCTCCGAGGTCCGCAAGGTCATCATCGGACAGGACGAAGCGGTCGACCAGGTCCTGCTGACCCTCTTCGTGGGGGGCAACAGCCTGATCGTGGGCGTGCCCGGACTGGCCAAGACACTGCTCATACACACGATCGCGCAGGTGCTGGACCTGGACTTTTCGCGCATCCAGTTCACGCCGGACCTGATGCCGTCCGACATCACCGGAACCGACATCATCCAGCAGCGCGAGGACGGTAGCCGGGGGCTCGAATTCGCCCCGGGACCGATCTTCGCGAACGTCGTGCTGGCCGACGAGATCAACCGCACCCCGCCGAAGACCCAGGCCGCACTCCTGGAGGCCATGCAGGAGCACCGTGTCACCGTGCAGGCAAACACCTACGAACTGGATCCTCCGTTCTACGTCTTTGCCACGCAGAACCCGATCGAGCTCGAGGGGACCTACCCGCTGCCCGAGGCGCAACTGGACCGGTTCATGTTCCACATCCGCATGGACCACCTTGAAGAGAACGAGGAGATCGAGGTCGTGCGGGAAACCACCGACGAGGTCGAGCCGGAGCTGGGCGCGGTGGTGTCCAAGGCCGACATGATCGCCTTTCAGGACCTGGTGCGGCGCGTGCCGGTGGCCGAACCCGTCATGCGCTACGCCGTGAGCCTCGTGCGGGCGAGCCGGCCGAGTCCGAACGGGAGTCATGACTTCGTGAAGAAGTGGGTGTCGTATGGAGCCAGCGTGCGCGCGGCCCAGTACCTGATCCTCGGGGGGAAGGCGCGCGCGCTTACCCAGGGCCGCCTCACGGTCAGCTTCGAAGACATTCGGGCGCTGGCCTTGCCGGTGATGCGCCACCGCATCCTGACCAACTTCCACGCCGAATCCGAGGGACGCACCACCGAGGAACTGGTTGCGATGCTCCTCGACGCGGTTCCGGTTCCGCAGTCCGGAATGTAGGGAGCGCCGCGTGACCCGTCCGGCAGGCTTCGCGCCCCCGGCGTCCGCGGCGCCCGGCTCGCCGTGACCGCCTCGCCCGCGTCCAGGGCCTCCTTCCTGGACCCCACGGTCCTGGCGAGGATCGACAACCTGGAGTTGCTCGCGCGCACCGTCGTGGACGGGTTTCTGCAGGGGATCCACCGCTCCCCGTACCTGGGCGTGAGCATGGATTTCGCCGAGCACCGGCCCTACATGCCGGGCGACGACATCCGCAGGATCGACTGGCGCCTCTACGCGCGCACCGACCGGTTCTACATCAAGCAGTTCGAGGCGGAGACGAACGCCGACGTGGGGTTTCTGCTCGACGTCTCGGCCTCGATGGGGTACGGCTCGGGCGAGACGAGCAAGCTGGACTACGGACGCTTCCTGACCGCAAGCCTCGCGTATTTCTCGGCGGGGCAGAAGGACCGCGTGGGACTGTACGCATTCGATGACGACGTGGTGGAACACGTCCGGCCCTCGGCGGCGCACCTGGACAAGGTCCTCTACGCCGTGGCGCGGGTGAAGGCGGAGCACGAGGGTGGCTGGGACAAGCCGCTCGCCCGGGTCGCAAACACCTTTCGGCGCCGCGGCATTCTGGTCGTGGTTTCGGATTTCTACGCCGACCCGGACGAGATCTCGTCAGCGTTGGGGTTCTTCCAGGCGCAGGGACACGACGTGGTGGCGTTTCACGTGCTCGATCCCGCGGAGATCGACTTTCCCTTTGCACAGGCCTCCAATTTCCAGGACCTCGAGACCCGCGAAGTTCTCCAGGTGGTGCCCGAGAAGTACGTCGAGGCCTATCGCGGCCACGTGCGCACGCATATCGACGAACTGGGCAAGGGCTTCGGGCGACACGGGGTGGACTACGTCCTGCTCAACTCGGGGAAGCCGCTGGACGAGGCGCTCTACGCGTACCTCACGTTCCGGCAGAAGTCGACCAGGGTCCGCTAGCCGCCCGTGGGATTTCTCACGCCCCTCTTCCTGATCGCGCTGGCCGGACTGGCGATTCCGGTCCTGATCCACCTCACCCGCCAGGAACGCGGCAAGCCGATCCGGTTCCCGTCGCTGATGTTCCTGGAACGGATTCCCTTCGAGGAGACCGCGCGGCGGCGCATTCGCCACTGGCTCCTCCTCATGATCCGGCTGGCCGCCCTCGCCCTGCTCGTCGCCGCGTTCGCACGCCCGTTCGTGCGGGGAGGGAGCCTCGCGTCCATCGGCGGACCGGGACCGGAAGAGGTTGTGATCCTGCTCGATGTCTCGTACTCGATGGAGCTGGGCGACAACTGGGACGACGCGCTTGCGCACGCGAGGTCCGCCGCCGGGTCGCTCAGACCCCAGGACCGCTCGTCGCTCATCGCCTTCGCCGAAACGCCGGTGCTTCTGCATCGCTCCGAGAGCGACCCGGCACGTCTCCTGGCCACACTGGACACGCTCCGGCCCGGCTCGCTCGCGACGCGCATCGCGCCCGCCGTGAAGCTGGCGGCGACGACCCTCGCGGCTTCCACCCTGTCGCGTCACCGCGTGGTCGTGATCAGCGACTTCCAGCGCACGGGGTGGCAGTCCGACCCGGACGCGACGTTTCCGGGCGCGGTCACGGTCGAGCCGGTCGTGGTCGGCGACGCGGACGCCGCGAATCTGGCGCTCACCGACCTGGCGCTGCGGCGCCAGTCCGAGGGTGGCCGCGAGCGGGTCACCGTCGAGGCACGCCTCGTCAACTCGGGGGCCGACGAGGTCACGACCGACGTATCGCTGTCCATCGACGAAAGCGAAGTCGCCACGACCACCGCTGTCGTGCCAGGCGGCGGTGCCGCCCCGGTTCGCTTCGATCCGTTCACGCTGACCGACGGCTTCACCCGGGGAGAGGTGCGCCTCGCCGAGCCGGCGGGGATCGGACTCCCGGCGGACAACACGCTGAGCTTCGTGGCCTCCCCCGGCGGCGACCTCGCGGTGCATGTCGTCGACCCCCTGGGCACGGGGGAGTCAAACCTGTACCTCCGCGGCGCGCTGGCCATTGCGGAGGGCGCGGGCTTCACGACGACGGTGCTGGCCGGCAGCCCGAGCGCCGAACAACTCGGGGCCGCGGACGTGGTGATCCTCAACGGGGGCCCCTTCCCCGGCGGAGACGCGGGCAACCGGGTGCGCGCCTTCGTGGAGGACGGCGGAGGGCTGCTGATGGTCCTCGGCGAGCGCAGCACCGTACCCGCCGTCCACGCCGACTTCCTCCCGGCCGCCGTCGGCGCGGTGTCGGACGCCGCGGAGGAACGCCGCCTCGGCTTCGTGGACTATGATCACGCCGTCTTCGACGCATTCCGCGGACCCCGGTCCGGAGACTTCTCCCAGGCCTCTTTCTACCGGACCCGCGCCCTGGCGGTCAACGATGGTCAGGTGCTTGCGCGTTTTGCCGATGGCGCGGCCGCCCTGGTGGAGGGCCGTCGCGGACGAGGCCGCGTGCTCGTTTGGTCGACGGGCCTGGACCGCTTCTGGAACAACCTGCCGCTGCAGCCCGTCTACCTTCCGTTCGTGCACCGCGTCACCCGGTATCTGGGTGGACGCGGCGAGGCGCCGACCTGGTTTCCGGCCGGTTCGACCGTGAACCTTGCCACACTGGCCGAGTCGGCCGGATCGGTGGAGATTCCGGCCGGGGCGGCGGCGATGGAACCAGGTGGCGGGGCCGTGGCGGTGGACCCCCGGACCTGGCTTCTGCGGTTGGAAAAACGCGGGATCTGGGAGATCCGCCCACCGGGGCAACGTCCCGATCGCCCGCTGGCGCTGGCGGCGAACGTCGACGTCAGCGAATCGGATCTTGCAAAAGTCGACCTGGAGGAGTTCCAGTCGGCGGTGGGTGGCGGCACCGCTTCCGAGTTGGCGGAGGAAGGCGCTGAGGCCATGTTGGAGGTACCCGAGGAAGACTACGAGAAGCGGCAGTCGTTCTGGCGCTACTTGCTTGCCGCGGCATTCCTGCTGATGGTCTCAGAGACGGTGTTGGCCAACCGGTTGTCGCGGGACAGGATCAAAGAAGCGGGGGGAGGCGTCCGAGGCCGAAGCCGAGGAGTGGTGAAGACGGAGTCGTGAGCGATTCCGTCACGGACCGAAGGGGAAAGAACATGTCCATAGCGGACAACTGGCGCTCAAGGGACCAGATCCTGCGGGTGGTGCGGCGGGTGCGGCGGCGCTGGCGCCTCAAGCTCATCCTGCGAGGCCTCGCTCTGACGGCCGCCGGCGCCCTCGTCACGTTTCTGGTTTCGGCTTCCAGCCTCGAGTTCCTGCGCTTTCAGCCGGAAGCGGTAACCGCGTTCCGAATCGTTCTGTGGCTGGTTGTGGGCTTCTTCCTCGTTCGCTGGGTCATGTGGCCCATCGTGCGTCGCATTTCCGACGAAAGGGTCGCTCTCTACCTGGAAGAGAACGAGCCTTCGCTGCAGGCCCGTGTCCTGGCTGCCGTGGAGTCGGCCGGCAAGGCCGACGAACTGGAGCGCTCTCCCCTGCTCCAGGAAGTCGTCAAGCGTGCCGTGCGCGAATGCCGGCGCATCGACTACGGCGGCCGCATCGAGCAGCAGTCCATCCGCCGCTCTGCAGGAGCGCTCGGCGGCCTCACACTGGCGTCGGTCGCGGTTCTTCTCCTCGGCCCCGGCTTCCTTCGCCACGGCATGTCGGCGCTGTTCTTCCCGAACCGCTCCGCGGAGTCGGTCAACCCCTACAGCGTCGCGGTGACGCCCGGCGACACCACCATCTCCCGCAACTCCGACCTCCTCGTCTCGGCGATCCTGCATGGCTTTGCCTCGGACGATGTCGTGCTGTACACCCGCGAGGCGGGTACCAACGGCTTCGTGGACACGCCCATGATCGAGGACGGCGCGGGCGCGTTCGAGGGGCTCCTCCTGAACGTCGCCGAAGAAACCACGTACTACGTCGAGGCAAACGGCGTCCGGTCCGGGACCTTCACGCTCGGCGTCGCCGACCTCCCTGCGGTGGACCGGCTGGAGATGGTGTACCACTTCCCGCGCTACACGGGGCTGGCGCCCCGCCGTTTCGAATACGGAGGAGATGTAGCGGCACTCGCGGGGACCCGGGTCGAGATCGAAGTTACGCCCACGATCCCCTCGCCCGGTGCCCTGATCGTCATGGACGCGGGGGACACGACTACCATGGAGGTCGGGCCGGAGGGCACCTTCGGCGGCTCCTTCACGGTGCGCGAAGAAGGGTTCTACGGCATCCGCCTCCAGACCCATGAAGGCGCATGGGTGACGGGCGCGCCAGACTACCGGATTGACGTGCTCTCGGACCAGGGTCCGTCGATCTCGTTCAGCAAGCCGGGCCGAGACACCGATGTCAGCGCCATCGAGGAAGTCTTCATCGAGGCACGCGCCGATGACGATCTGGGCGTCGCGGACGTCCTGCTGGTGTACAGCGTGAACGGCGGACCTTCCGACACCGTGCGTCTGCACGCCTCCGGAGGAGCGCCCGTGACCGAACTGACGGCGAGCCACACGCTCTTCCTGGAGGACTTCGAGCTGGAAACGGGCGACCTCGTGGCCTACCACGGGATCGCGCGCGACAATGCCCCTTCGCCGCGCGAAGCCCTGACCGACATCTACTTCCTGAAGGTGCGCCCGTTCCGCCGTGACTTCCGCGAAGCCGAAGGAGGTGGTGGTGGCGGAGGAGGAGGAGGAGGAGGCGGCAGGATGGACCAGGACCTGTCGGCCATCCAGCGGCAGATCATCGCGGCCTCGTTCAACCTCGACCGCGACCGCGACAGTTACTCGCCGGACGTGTGGGAAGAGAACGTCGTCAGTATCGCGCTGAACCAGGAGCGGCTGCAGGAGCAAGTGCAGACGTTGCGGCAGCGGATCGTGAACCGCGGGATTGCCGGGGCGGACGAGACCTTCGAGCGGATCGCCGAGACGCTGCCGGTTGCGGTCGAGGCCATGTCCGAGGCCATCGACTCGTTGCGCGCGTTGAACCCCGGCGGCGCCATTGCGCCCGAGCAGCGCGGGCTGCGCCAGCTGCAAAAGGCCGAGGAAACGTACGAGCGCTTTGTGTCGCTGGAACGGCAGCAGCAGGGCGGCGTTGGAGGCGGGGGCCAGCAGGGCCCCAGCGCCGAGGATCTCGCCGACCTGTTCGAGCTGGAGACCGACGCGCTCCGCAACCAATACGAGACCGTCCAGCGCAGCCAGCAGGAGAGCGCCGACCAGGGGGTCGACGAGGCCCTGGAGAAGCTCCGCGAACTGGCCAGGCGTCAGGAGCAGGAATTGGAGCGCCAGCGGCTCCGGGCATCGGCCCAGCAGGGCGGCGGGGGGGGCGGCGGGAGCCAGGCCGCCCGGGACCTGGCCGAAGAGGCGGAAGAAGCGGCGCGCCAGCTGGAACGCCTGTCACGCGAGTCGGGCGACCGCCAGTTGGAGGAGGTCGCGCGCGGGCTGCAACAGGCGGCGGACGCCATGCGGCGATCCGCGGCAAATCGGGGGAACACCGGCGTCACGGAAGCGCGTTCGGCGCTTGACCGGCTGCGCGATGCGCGGGACCGCCTGGAAGGCGTGCAGGACGACCGCCTGGAGCGGGACCTGGCGGACGCGCGCGAGCGGGTGGCGGAGCTGTCCCGCCAGCAGGAGGATGTTCAGAACCGCATGGCCGCCATGCGGCGTGCGGGACGTCCTTCCGCGGACCAGGTCGGCCGGATCAACCAGACCAAGGAAGACATGGCCGAAGAGGTCGGCGACCTCCTGGCCCAATTGGATCAACTCGGAGCCAGCGCGAGGCGCGATGGCACGGCGGGGGCGCGGGAGCTGGAGGAAGCCGCCGAGACGATCCGTGAGACGCAGTTGCGTGAACGGATCCTCTGGTCTCGCAGCCTGATGGGGCGTCAGGGCCAGGAGGAGTACGCCGAGGCGTTCGAAGACCAGAACGCACAGGCCATCCAGTCACTCGCAAACCGCCTTGACGAAGCTGCCGACGCGCTTCGCGACCGGGTCACCGAAGACCTGGCGACGGAGACGCTGGAGTCGGCACGAGATCTCATGCGGAGTCTGGAGTCGCTGGAGCGCCGCACGCAGAATGAGACGCGCAGTGGCGAGGGCGACCCGCAACAGGGCGAGGGCGGCGAACAGCAGGGCGAAGGCGGCGAGGGCAATCCGGGCGAGCGCGGGGGGGGTGCGCAGGGCGGGGACGCGAACAACCGCGGTGATCGCGCGGGCGATCCCGGAGCCCGGCAAGGGGACCCCGGAACACGAACCGGTGCTCCCGGGCCGCGGGACTACGACCTGGACCGGGTCGGCGCGGGAGGGCCTCGCGCTTTCGATCCCGACGCGATCCGGCAGATGCGCCGGGAGATCCGTGAGCGCGCAGGTGAGGCACGGGCACTGGCCGGTCTGGTCGAGCGTGCGGGCGCGGACCCCCGCGAACTTCAGGCCATGATCGACGCGATGCGCCTGCTTGACCGGCAGAGCACCTACGCCGATCCCGAGGAGGTATTGCGTCTTCAGAGCGAGCTGGTGCAGACGATCAAGCAGCTCGAGTTCCGCCTGCGGCGCGAGTTTGCCGCCGGCGACGAGGAGCAGATCTTCCTGTACCAGTCCGGGGAAGTGCCGGAGGAATACCGCGCCCTGGTGGAAGAGTACTACAGGGCGCTGTCGCGCGACGAAGGCAGTCGGGCGCGTGACGGAGCGAACCGGGAACGCGGCGACGGAAACAACCGGCCGTGAAGAACGGATCAGCCGCGGCCCCAGGCACGCGTACCATCACGCTGTCCGTCGACATCGCCGTGGCGCCGGAGACGGTTTGGCGCGCGCTCGCGGACGGTGACCGCCTGGCGAACTGGTTCTCGCCCATCGCGTCGGTCGACCCGGGCGAAGGCGGCACCGTCACGGTAGCGTGGGCGGAGGGGGCCGACTGGACGAGCGTCATTTCGGTGTGGCGGCCCGCCGAACACCTCCAGCTTGTCGACGAGCCACCCGAGGAGGCGGCCGCGGAGGGCGCCGTTCCCATGGTCCTCGACTACCACCTGGAGGCCCGCAACGGCGGGACCCGCGTACATCTCGTGAACTCGGGGCTGTCGGCAGACAAGGACTGGGACGAAGCGTTCCACATGATGACCAACGGCTGGCGCTTCTTCCTGTGGAACCTCAAGCACTACCTGGAGCGCCACTCCGATGCGCGCCGCAACATGATCAGCGAGCGGCCCTGGGTGACAGGCACGCGCGAGGAGGTCTGGGACACGATCTTCGGAACCGAGGGGATGGGGATGGTGCCCGTTGCGCCGGGTGAACCGTTCAGCCTGTGTCTGGATGGCGGTACGGCGCTGGCCGGGACGACCGTCCTCTGCGACCGCCCCTGGGCCTTCGCCGGGGTCGTGACTTCGCTGAACGACGGCATCCTGCACGTCGAGCTCGAAGGGACGGGCGAGCGTTGGAAGATGGGAGTGTGGCTTTCAGCCTACGGATTGGAAGAAGAGCGATGCAGAGAGACCGGCGAAGCCCTCGGGCAAACGATATCACGGCTCTTTCCCGAGCAGGAATGAGGGCGAAGACGACGCAACGGAGGGTGCAACTGTTCCTAGCTACCGCCTTCTGCGCAGCCGGGCTCACCCCCATCCCGCAATTCGTGGCTGCCCAGGAAGCCGACGAGGACGACCCCCACCCCCAGCAGGAGGGCCTCCCGCTCGCCCCCGGACGCACCATCTCCACCAGCTTCACCGAAGGCTCCTGGATGTCCGTCGATGTCAGCCCCGACGGCCAGACCCTGGTCTTCGACTTCCTCGGCGATCTCTACACGATGCCGATCACCGGCGGTACCGCGACCCCGCTCACCCGGGGCATGGCGTTCGACGGGCAGCCCCGCTTCAGCCCGGACGGCACGCGCGTGGTGTTCACCTCGGACCGGAGCGGCGGCGAGGGCATCCACATCATCGCGCTGGACAAGAGCGACACGGTGCAGGTTACACAGGGCAAGTCGAGCTCCTACCAGTCCCCCGAGTGGACCCCCGACGGCGACTACGTGATCGCCACCAGGCAGGGTCCCGGACAGGGCAAGCTCTGGCTCTACCACGTTGGCGGCGGTACGGGGATCCAGCTCATCGACGAGCCCGCCAACCGCCGCACCACCGGCGCCGCCTTCGGCGCGGACGGGCGCTACATCTGGTACGCGTACCGCACCGGCAGCTGGGAGTACAACTCCGGCATGCGGCAATACCAGCTGGCCGTGCACGACCGCGAGACCGGCGAATCCGCCACACGCTCGTTCCGGTACGGCGGCGCCTTCCGCCCCACGCTCAGCCCGGACGGCCGCTGGCTCGTCTACGGTTCCCGCCACATCGGGGACACCGGCCTCCGCATTCGCGACCTCGACACGGGCGACGAGCGCTGGCTCGCCTTCCCCGTGCAGCGCGACGACCAGGAGTCCCGCGCCACCCGGGACGCCTATCCCGGGATGTCCTTCACGCCGGACTCGGACGCGGTAATCGCCTACTACGGCGGCGGCCTGTGGCGCGTCCCCGTCGACGGCTCCGAACCCGCGCCGATCCCGTTCCGCGTCGACATCGACATGGCGATCGGCCCCGAGGTCGACTTCGACTACCCGATTGAAGACACGGAGACCTTCGTCGCCAAGCAGGTCCGCGACGCGGTGCCGTCGCCCAGCGGCGACCGCATCGCCTTCTCGCTGCTCGCCCGCGTGTACGTCATGCAGTGGCCCGGCGGAACGCCCGAACGCCTCACCGACTCCGACGCCAACGAGCACATGCCCACCTGGTCGCCCGACGGTGGGGAAATCGTCTACACCACCTGGGACGACGCCACCGGCGGGCACCTCTACCGGGTCGACGCGGACGGCGGCGACCCCACCCGGCTCACCACCGCGCCGGCGCTCTACAACAGCCCCGCGTGGTCGCCCGATGGCGAGCGCATCATCGCGGTGCGCGGTCCCGGCCGCGCCTACGACGAGGCCCTGACCCGCGGCGTCCCCGGCGGCGCCGACGACCTCGTCTGGGTCCCGGCCACGGGTGGCGACGCGACGGTGATCGCCCCCGCGCGCGACGGCAACCACCACTTTACGAGCAACCCCGATCGCATCTACGCATACAACCCCGGCGACGGCCTCGTCTCCTTCCGCTGGGACGGCACCGACCGCAAGCAGCACGTGCGCGTCGTCGGCGCCGGACCTCCCGGTTCGAGCACGCCGCCTTCCGCGACCCTCGTCACGATGGCTCCCCGAGGCGATCAGGCGCTCGCCCGCATCTACAACCACCTCTATGCCGTCACGGTTCCACTCGTGGGCGGGGATGTCCCCACCATCAACGTCGGCAATCCCGACAACGCGTCGGTTCCCGCCCGCCAACTCACCGAGATCGGCGGCGAGTTCCCCGCCTGGAGCCACGACGGCCGCAAGATCCACTGGACGATCGGCAACGCCCACGTGGTGTACGACCTCGACGCCGCGCGTGCGTTCGAGGACTCGGTGGCCGCAGCCCGGGGGGCGGACGAGGCGGGGCCTGAAGAGGAGGAGGAAGAGGGCGAAGAAGGCGAGAGCGGCGGGGACGCCGAACATGGCGACGACGATCCCCGCTACGCCCCGGAGGAGGTTCGCATCCGCGTCGAATTCCCCCGTGACATCCCAAGGGGCGTCGTCGTGCTGTCGGGAGCGCGGGTCGTGACCATGAACGGCGACGAGGTGCTGGAGAGCGGCGACATCGTCGTGCGCGACAACCGCATCGCCGAGGTGGGAGCCACCGGTACGGTCACGCCCCCGGTTGGCGCGGCGGTGATCGACCTTGCCGGCAAGACGATCGTGCCCGGCTTCATCGACACCCACGCCCACCTGAGGGCCCAGATCAACATCCTCCGCACCCAGCCCTGGTCCTACGCGGCCAACCTGGCCTACGGCGTGACCACCACCCGGGATCCCCAGACCGGCACCACCGACGTCATCAGCTACGAGGACCTGGTGCGCGCGGGCCGGATCCTGTCGCCGCGCATCTACTCGACCGGTCCCGGCGTCTTCTCGTCCGAGAACGTGGAGGACCTGGACCACGCCCGCCGCGTCCTGCGCCGTTACAGCGACTACTACGACACCAAGACGATCAAGATGTACGCCGCGGGCAACCGCGAGCAGCGCCAATGGATTCTCCAGGCGGCGCGCGAACTGGAGCTGATGCCCACGACCGAAGGCGGCCTCGACACCAAGGTCAACATGACGATGGCCATCGACGGCTACTCCGGGGTGGAGCACAACATGCCCGGCTTCCCGATGTACGCCGACATGGTCGAACTGGTGGCGCGGTCCACGATGGCCTACACACCCACGATCCTCGTCACGTACGGCGGCCCCTGGGCCGAGAACTTCTTCTACGCGACCGAGGACGTGCTGGGCGACGAAAAGCTCGCCCGTTTCACGCCCATGGAGGAGATCCTCCAGAAGGCGCTGCGCAGGCCCGGCCCCGGTCCCGGACCCTCCGGCTGGTTCCACCCCGAGGTGCACACCTTCGACCAGGTGTCGGCGTTCGTCCGCGATGTGATCCGGGCTGGGGGAAGAGCCGGCGTAGGCAGTCACGGCCAGCTGCAGGGGCTCGGGTACCACTGGGAACTGTGGGCGACCCACGCCGGCGGAATGACCGAGCACGAGGCGCTGCAGGTGGCTACGATCCTGGGCGCGCACTCGCTCGGCCTGGACCGCGATCTCGGTTCCATCGAGGTTGGCAAGCTGGCAGACCTGGTGGTTCTCGACGGCAACCCCCTCGACGACATCCGCAACACCAACGCGGTGCACCAGGTGATGATGAACGGCCGGCTCTACGACGGCGACACGCTGGATCAGGTCTGGCCGGACCAGGTGGCGGCGGGTCCGTTCTACTGGCTGCGGGAGGGTTCGCCGGGGCGGTGAGGGCACGGGCTGCGGTCATACCCGGTCTCGACGTTTTCCTGCGCGGGGGCGGTGCATCGGACAGCGTCCGTGCCGCAGTCGCAGGACTCCGCCATGCTCGGTTGGGTCTGATCGCCCACCCCGCCTCCGTAACCTCCGAGCTGCAGTTCTCCGCCGATGCCGTCCGCGCGGCCGGCTACAACCTCTGCGCCCTGTTCGGTCCCCAGCACGGCGCCCGCGGCGAGAAGCAGGACAACATGATCGAGTCCGACCACTACACCGACCTCGTGACCGGGTTACCCGTCCACTCGCTGTACGGCGAGGTCCGCAAACCGACCCCCGAGATGCTCCACGGCCTCGACGCCCTGCTCTTCGACCTTCAGGACGTGGGCGTGCGCGTCTACACGTTCATGTGGACAATGGCGCTGGCGATGGAGGCGTGCGCCGAGGCCGGCGTGCGTTTCGTGGTCCTGGACCGCCCCAACCCGATCGGCGGCGTCCGGCGCGAGGGCCCCGTGCTGCGCAAGGAGTACCGGTCGTTCGTCGGCCTCCACCCGGTCCCGCTCCGGCACGGCCTGACCTGCGGCGAGATGGCGCGCTGGCTGAACGAGGAACGCGGCATCGGCTGCGAGCTGACGGTCATTCCCTGCGAGGGTTGGCGGCGCGACATGTCGTGGGAAGACACCGGCCTGCCCTGGGTGATGCCGAGCCCGAACCTGCCCACTCCCGATTCCTGCGTGGTCTACCCGGGGATGGTGCTGGTCGAAGGCACCAACATGTCCGAGGGCCGCGGTACCACCCGACCCTTCGAACTCGTCGGTGCACCCTGGCTCGACCCGGTCGCGCTCGTCGCCCGGCTCGGCCGCGCTCGCCTGCCTGGTGTCGCGTTCCGCCCCTGCCATTTCGAGCCGACCTTCCAGAAGCACGCGGGCGCGCTCTGCGGGGGCGCCCAGCTGCACGTCACCGAGCCAGACGCCTTCGAGCCGGTGCGCACGGCCATCGAGATTCTCGCCGGGGCCCGCGCGCTCGCGCCTCACGACTTCGCCTGGCTCGACCCTCCGTACGAGTACGAGGAGATCCTGGCCCCCATCGACATCCTGTGGGGCGGCCCGGGGCTGCGGGAAGGCGTGGACGCGGGCGCCACCTCCGACGAGATCCTGGAGGGCGCCGACGCCGAACTGGAAGCCTTCTCCGCGTCGGTGGAGCGGTATCTGTTGTACTGATCCGACCTGCTACTGAGAGTCCCACGGGTCCTTCCGCCTGGCCCGCATCTCCGACGCCTTGCGTTCCATGTGGTCCTCGAATTGGCCGATGAGTTTGTCCGCGTCCGGAACGCCGAGCGGGGACGGGGCGTTCCGGTCGTCGGCGTCGGAAAGTCCTTGCATCCGATGCAGGGCGAGCCAGCTTTCGAAGCGCCGGCTCAAACGTACCACCGCGTAGAAGAACCGGGGGTTCCTCCCGCGTCCGGTAAGCAGGTCGATCACGATGGCAATCACCGAAAGGTTGATCGCCACGAAATCCTTGAGCCCGTCGGCCGCGAGCTTCACCTGGAAGACGATGAAGTCCCTGATGACCACACCGCGATCGGCCGGAACGGGGAGTTGACTGCCATTGCGATTCGACATCAGACGGCTCCAGGGATGTTGGCCGACATTGCGGGGCGCTCCAACCTACCCCCGAAATCCACCACCAGCGGCAAGTGGTCCGACTTCTCCGTATCCGACGCCAGGACCCCGAGCGTCTCCCGCGCACGCGCCGACAGGTCCGCCGCATCGAACAGGAACGCCCGCTCGACCCGTAGCACCGTGCCACGGTAGAGCAGGTAGTCCAGTCTGCCCGGCGAGAATGGGTCCTCGCCCCAGGTGCTGCGCCATGTAGCCAGCGAACGGTCCCGGAGCCGCTCCGGGCGCGCCACCTCCAGATCGCGCCCGCCGACGCCGAGCCCCCGCCGCAACTCGTCCAGGGGGCGCGCGGACCCCACCACGTTCAAGTCGCCGGCAACGACCAGTCCCGCGCCGGGGCGGTCGGCCAGCGCCGCCGCAATCGCCTGATTCAGTGTCCGGGCCTGCAGTTCGCGCAGCCGATCCCGGGGCGAGCCGTCGTACCCTGCGCTCTGCAGGTCGACCGGGACGAAGAGGACATCCCGCCCGCCCACCGTCACCCAGGCTCCGGTCGCCGAGAGACCGCCCTCCGCTTCGACGCGTGCCAGGACCGACGGCGGTGCCCTCCCGGGGACCTCCGGCTCATCCTCCACTTCGGCCAGCCAGCCCTCCAGCGCGCCGGGCGGGTAGCCGATCCTGCCCATGCCGCGCTCCCCCCTGACCTCCCCTCCACTGGCCCCGACAGCCGTCCGCTGCCGTCCGCCACCCGAGGCCAGCCACCACGTCCAGCCTTCCCCAGCCGCCGCAAGGTCCCGCGTGAAGTGCGCAAGATCATCCGGTGTCACGGTGAAGTGGATTTCATCGAGGAGAAGGACGTCGGGTGCAAGTGCGGCCACCACGCGGCGAAACGCATCCTGATTGTTGCGGAAGCTCATGCTGGAGACGTTCCAGGCCACAACGCGGTGCGCGCCCGGACGCCTGGCCACCGCATCGGCGCCGAGCCGAGGCGGATCCTCACCCGGCGGGGTTGCAAGCGTGTGCCGGAACACGGCCGTCTCGTCCACCACAGCACCGGCGCGCAGGTAGCGCAACCTGCCGACCATCGCGTCCCCCGGCCGGGCCGCCGCTCGCTGCCCGGTCGCTCCTCGCTGTCCGGTCACCACCGCGACCGCAGCCCGGTCCAGCCGCACCTCGAACCGGTCGGACGAATACGTGGGAGACACCAGCAGGCCCACCCGGGACGCCTGCTCCATCTCTCCCGCACCATCCGGCCCGATCCGGCGAATCCCCACGCCCGCACCGTGGCTGTCGCGCTCCGGCTCGGGCTGACGCGTCAGGACGACGGCCAGATCGGCACCGTCCATGCCACCGTAGGCCCCACCCGTGCGCGCATCCCCGTCCGTGTCCAGCACCATCTCGACCGAGCCGCGCATGCCCTGCACCGTCACTGTGTGGCCCAGGTCGATCAGCAAGTGGAGGAAGCGGGCGTCGTCCTTCATCGCCACCGCTCCCAGGTCCACCGGGGAGCCGGCCGGGACGTCGCCGGCCGGGTCGACCACCGCCGCCGTAACGCCCTCCCAGTCGTCGAAGTCGCCGTCGGTCCAGACAGTGCGCTCGTGCACGGACGGGTCGACAGCGCACCCGGCGGTCAGGGCGACAAGGGCCACCCGCCGCGGCCCCATCAGTCGTCCTGCCGCACGACGAGCCACCCCCCGCGGTAGTCGGGCGGGAAGACCCCTTCAAGCACCACCGTCGTCCGGCGCCCGCCGCTCACGTAGGTGACGCGGACATCGACGCGTTCCACGCCCGCCGGGACCCCGAAGTGTGCCGGCGTGGCACCCTGGGAGCAGTAACCGCCGCCGGTATCGATCAGCCGGGTGCCCAGAATCCGCCCGGTGTCGTGGTCCAGCAGCTGGATCTCGGTGCCGGGAACCATGGTACGCCCATCGGCGTCGGTCGCGGCGACCTGCAGCGAGCGGGCCGCAGCCTCGGACGAAAGCAGATTGCGGTACAGGTGGTGCGTACCGCCGGCCTGGTCGTTGTTGGCAATCGCGAGGTCCAGATCGCCGTCGCGGTCGAAGTCGGCCCATGCGACACCGTGGCTGGGCCCGTGCTCCAGGAGGTCGGCGGGAAGCGCGTTGCTGAACCGCCCGTCGCCCTCGTTCATGAAGAGGTGGTCCTCGACGACGGCGATCCCCGACAGGTACGAGGTCACTACCAGGTCGGCCAGGCCATTGTGATCGACATCCGCCCAGGCCGCCGTCGTCGAATGGTAGTCCACGCCCAGGGTGGCCGGATCGGTGACGTCCGTGAACGTGCCGTCGCCATTGTTGCTCCACAGGATGTCCGGGCCGTAGGTGGCGATGAACAGGTCCAGATCGCCGTCGTTGTCGTAGTCGGTCACCGCCGGCGCGACGCTCCCGTACTCCTCTCCGCGGTTCGGGTGGTTCATCCCGAGCGCGGGGGCCACGTCCACGAACGTACCGTTGCCCTCGTTGCGGTAGAAGGCGTCCTCGTCACCGTTCTGATTCGAGACGTGGACATCCAGGTCGCCGTCGCGGTCATAGTCGAACCAGACGACTCCCACCGTGCGGCGCGGGTCGCCGAGGCCCGATTCCGTGGTCACGTCGGCGAAGGTCCAGGCTGGGTCACCGCCAGCCGGGTCATCGGCGGCGGGGCCATCGGCGACGGCGGCCGCCGCCGGCCCGTCGTTGCGGAAGAGCCGGTTGGGCTGGTCGCGCATCGCCACGAACAGGTCCAGGTCGCCGTCGCCGTCGTAGTCGATCCAGGTCGGTTGACGCGTATTGCCGAGCAGGTCCACGCCGAGCCCGGCCGTCACGTCCACGAAGACCTGATCGTCGTTGCGATACAGGCGGTTCGGTGTCTCGGCAACGGCCGAATACCCGACGTAGAGATCCAGGTCGCCATCGCCGTCGTAGTCGCCCCACGCGGCTGCACGAGTGTCCTCCAGGTCGGCCAGCCCCAACTGCGGCGCCACGTCGACGAACGTGCCGGCGTCGTTCCGATACAGTCGGTTCTCGGAGTATCGCATGCCCACGAAGAGGTCGAGGTCGCCATCACGGTCGAAGTCGGCCCAGGCGTTCGGCTGGGCGCCGGGCGCGGCGAAGAGTTCCGGCTGGACGCGCTCGAAGGTGGGTGTAGTCGCCGGGTCATCGTCCGGGCCGCCACACGCCGTCAAGAAGGCAGGGACGAGCAGCAGAACGAGAAGCGCCCCGTTGGCCGGCACCCGCACGGGACTCACAAATCGCTTGCACCGAGCTTCACGGGCCCCATACTCACTCCGGATTCCCACTCTGCACCTCCTTGAAGGCGGATAGCGCCATGGCGGACAGCCCCATGCTCGATCTCGGGAGGAAGATACTCGCCTCGCAGCCGTTCAGCGCGTTTCTGGGTGCCGAACTGCTCAATCTGGCCGACGGCGCCGCCGAACTGGGCGTCCCGATTCGTCCCGAGTTCGCGCAGCAGCACGGGTTCGTCCACGGGGGCATCGTCAGCTACGCCGCGGACAACGCCCTCACCTTCGCGGGCGGCACTGTGCTCGGAACCGCGGTGGTCACGTCCGAATTCAAGATCAACTACCTGAGGCCCGCGAGGGGCGTGCTTCTGGTCGCCCGCGCCACCGTCGTGCACCACGGAAGACGACAAGCGGTATGCCGGTGCGACGTCTTCGCGTCGGAGAACGGGAACGAGACCCCATGTGCAACGGCACAGGGCACGATCGTCAGGCTGGCGGCGCCTCGCTGACCAGGGACTCCTACCGCCTCCCGCGCCCACGCCCGGGCCCGCCACCGCGGCCGCTCATACGGTTCCCCAGCCGGTACATGACCCTGAGCATGAAGTACTGGCCGAGCGACTCCGTGCGCGACTCCTCGATGTAGTTCGCGGAATTGGTAACCGCGACGCCCTGATTCTGATTCAGCAGATCGTAGGCCTGCAGCTCGACCTCGGCCCGGCCGTCCATTACCCGCCGGGTGATGGCGGCGTCCCAGCGCGCGATGTTCCGTGATTCCGCGAACAGTCCCTGGTCGTAGGTGCGGTAGCGGAAATCCGTCTCCAGCTCCCAGGCGCCGAGATACCAGGTGCCCTCCGCCTGGTACTCGCTGTTCACGTAACTCCGGTTCAGCTCCTGGTTCAGAGAGTACCTGACATCGTTGAAACTGAAATCTGCGGACACCTCGACATCAAATCGGTCCTTCACCCGGTTGTCCACGCCGATCTCGAAGGTGTTGCGCAGGATCCGGCTCTCGTTGGCGGCGAGGTTGACCAGCTCCGTCCCCTCCGAATACGTGACCCGGTACTCCAGGTCGAGGTCGATCCCGAGCTTCCGGACGGGGGTGCCGAAGTTCGCTCCCAGGTTGCCGGACCATTCGCCGTCGGTGTTCACCGGCATCCGGGTCTGGAATCCCCGCTCGTCGAAGAAGCGCGAGGTCGAAATGCTGTTGTGATTGTACGTGAAGCGGGCAAAGGTGAAGAGGTTGATGAAGCTGAACTGATCGAAGAAGCGATAGTCTGCGTTGATCCGGTGCACGTATTCGGGGCGCAGATCCGGGTTCCCGGAGTAGACGTTGAGCGGATCGCGGTTGTCCGAGTAGGGCTGGAGTTGCGTCAACGACGGCTCGCGGCTGGAACCCTGGTACCGGAACTCCAGGTTCTGTCCTTCCTTGATCTCGTTCTTGAACTGGGCGTTTGCCAGCAGGTGGGTGTAGCCGTTCTCGATCGTCTGGTCGCGGTCGAGGATGACGCCGTCGAGCTGCGACCTCTGCAGGCGGAGTCCGACCGTGAACCAGGAGCGATCGTTGTTGCGGCTATAGCGCGCTCCGCCCAGCAGGTACGTGTAGGCCCTCTCGAAACCGGAACTCAGCCGGTCGTTGAACAGGGGCGCGCCGTCGACCAGGTCGTAGACCGAGTTGTTGCGGTCCTCGCGCGTCGAGTTGCGCTGGCCGAAAAGCTCCATGGTGTGGCCTTCGGCGAGCGGCTGTGTCAACGAGAGGCGCGCCGAGTTGTTCCAGGTCCGCCCGACCCGCGTCTGCTCCTGCAGAATCTCGTCGAACCCGTCAGTGCTGCCCCGCTGCCCGCGCACCTCGCCCGTGACCACCGACGACAGGTCCGAAGACAGATCCGAGTCCTGCAGGCCGCTCCGCAGCTCGGCGACCAGGCTGCGGCCGTCCTCGTTCAGCCGCTTGCGCCAGGTCAGGCGCGCGTTTCCGCCGAGATCGTCCCCATCCACGAGATAGTCGGTGGTGGCCGAATTGAGCATGCTGCCGCTCAGTGTGTGCGTCTGGCGGTTCGCGAAGGAGGTGAGCGACGACGCACGCGTATTGCCGTCCATGCGCAACCGCATGTCGTGGCCCTCCGAGAAGGTGACCTGCGCGTTGAGGTTCACGCGCTGGTTCCGATTGCCGGCCTCCTGGTTGCTGGTCTGGTCCACGAGCGACGCGACGTTCGATCCGAAGAGCGCCTGCTGCTGCAGCGTCCGGTCCTGGAGATTGTCGAGTTGGCTGACGAAGTAGCTTCCCCTTACCCACGTGTCGTCGCCGCCGCCGAAGTCCCGGCTCGCGTTGAGTCCCACGCTTACCGTCTCGGTAAAGCCGTCGTTGCCCCCGCCTCCGCGCCCGCCGCCACCCGCAAAGTCCGCGAAATCGCGCCAGTTGAAGCCGGCCCGGTTGACGTTGTTCGCGTTTGCGGTGAGCGCAAGCTGCGTGTTGGGCGAAAAGCGGTTCAGCGTCAGGGAACCGTCGTAGCGCGCTTCGTTGCCCACCGGTCCCGCCAGGCGGCCCTGAGCGTTGACATCGCCACCGACACCGCCCCTGGCCCGGCCGAAGTATCCGCGGCGAGCCTCCTCCCTGAGCCTGAGGTCGATTGTACGCTCATCCTCGCCGTCAGGGATGCCGGTGAACTCGGCCATGTCGGACTGTTTGTCGTAGACATCGACCTGCGCCACCGCGTCGGCAGGCAGGTTCTGTGTCGCAACCGCCGCATCGCCGCCGAAGAACTCCTTGCCATCCACGAGCACGTTCTGGACCTCTTCGCCCTGCGCCGTGATCGTGCCGTCCGACTCGACCTGGATCCCGGGGAGCCTGCGCAGGAGGTCCTCGACGGACGCGTTGGGTGGCGTTGGAAAAGCCAGTGCGTTGTAACTGAGCGTGTCGCGCCGGTTCACGAACGGTACGTGCTCCACACTGACGACCAGCGAATCCATCTCCAGCGCCGTGATCGACAGGACGACCTCGCCGGCGTCCACGTCGGCGTCCGCTACGTCGAAGTCGCGGCGGAGCGTCTGGTACCCGATCAGGGTGACCTGCAGGATGTACGCGCCGGGGGACAGCCCCGCGATCGCAAAACTGCCGTCGCGCGAACTGAGCGTGTATTTCGTCAGCACGGAGTCCGCCCGCGTCAGCGCAACCACCATCGCGTTCTGGAGACCCGTCCCCAACGAGTCGGAAACGACGCCCTGGACCTGGTATTCCGCTGCCTCTTCCTGCGCACTCAAGGGAGCGGCCAACGCGTGGCAGGCCGCCGCCACCGTCAGAAACGTCATTGCTCGGCCCAGGGGCCACCTCCTAATCCCGGTCGCCCCCTCGACTCCGGTTCAGTCTCTCGATCTCGTCGAGCTTTTCCTCGACGATCCCTTCATACTCATCCCGCGTGACCTCGTCGCCGTCTTCCGGCGCGCGAATCAGCCCCACATCCACCTCACCGAGCGCGATCTCGGTCGCGAAGTACTGCGTGCGCCCGCCATCCAGTGACAGCACCAGGATCATCCCGGGAAGACCCCCGTACGAGGCGGGACCCCCCGAAACGGGGATCTCGGGCGTGAACCACGCCTCGATCGACGTGCCACCGTGCTCGGCCGTCGCTTTTATGACCATGCGCCCCAGGTGCTCGGCCTGCTCGCTCGTGAGGCGCCAAGCGTACTGTGGCGGTGCGCCCGCGATGCGGAACGTCCTCCCCATGAAGTCGCGGGTCTCGACCCACATCCCCTGCTCGTGGCTGACCCAGGTGTCGCGCACGATCTCCTGATCACGGCGCGAGGCGGACCGTCTCTTCATCGACATCATCCGACGGAGCCACCGGTCCGAAATCACCCGGCCACCGAAACGAGCGGAGTCGTCCCCCTTCTCGGGCGCCCGGGTCATCAGCGAGCCCGACGGACCGAAGTGAAGCACCACGGTGCCGGTTTCGGAGTCCGGCATCATGTCTTCCCACCCTTCGGGCACCTCGAAGTCGTAGTGATGCGAAAAGGTGTAGGCGATGGTCCCCTGCTGCGCGGAGAGCGTGGCCGGGATCAGCAGCGCGAGCGCGAGGCCGGCAGGTGTGGTAATGCCCATGGTCATACCGTTAGGACAGGGGACCCATGCCAAACGTTGCTGCCGGGTGGGGTCCGCGGATGCATGGGCGCACCTGGTGTCCGGGACTGGACCCTAGTTCCCCTCTCCCTCCTCCTCCTCTTCGGGCGCTTCCCAGAAGTCCGGGTTCGCCGGGGCCGCCGCCGCGACCGCCACCCCGTAGAGCGCCGCGTTGAAGACGATCCGGAAGTTGCCGAACGGCTGACCGCGCCACTGCGGCCTCATTCCCAGGAGGATCACGTGGCCGTCCCCGTGCTTCACGTCGAGGGCCGCGGCATGGCCCTGGAGGTGCTCTTCGCCCAGCAGGTAGCCGGAAAGCAGCGGCGAGCCCTCCGACGGGTACTTCGCCAGGACTGCGCCCTCGAAGCCCTCCTCGGTGGTGAAGACCGGACTGCGCTCAACGACCACCTTGGCACGCACGGGCATGCCGGACATGACGGGGTGCGACGGGTCCACCTCCATCTCCACGATCGAGCCGCTCATGAAATAGTCGGCCGGCTCGAGATCCGCGATCACGTTCCGCACCGGCAGGTGAAACTGCGCGATCGCGAACATGCTGGCGTTGTTGAATGTCACCAGCGTGCCGCCGCTCCGCACGAACTCGTCCAGGGCACGCACGCCCACCGCCCCGATCCCGCCCTCGTAGCGCGGCGGCACCGTGCCCCTGGCGAAGCCGTTCAGGATCTGGCCCGCGCCCATGTCGGCCACGATGATCACGTCGTAGCGGCCGCGGAGCCCGCCCGCCAGCACATCGGCGTTGCGCAGGCTGGTGAAATCGAAGTCGTAGCGTTCCAGCAGCCACCGCGTCCACCCTTCGTCCATCGACGGGTTCCAGGGGCGGTAGAGGCCGACGCGAGGCCGCGAAAACCGCGTTCCGGCGGCACCCGCCCGCTCGGTCCGCAGTCCCAGGTCCGAGACCAGCGCGCTCCTCGCCGACCCGGACAGGCCGTTGACCAGGTAGTGGCCGGAAGAGCCCGCGCCGCCGTCCCCTTCCGCGGATCCGGGCACGAAGCTGACCTGAGCCCCGCCGTTCCAGGCCCGGTTCAACGCCTTGAATGTGTTGTTCTGGGCAGGGTCGACGGCCAGGGCGCTGCCGCCGCCGTCAGCGCCTGCGGGGGGCACGATGGCCGCGGCGACGGGATGACTGTCGAAGCCCACGCCCGTTGGGGAGTCGAACGCGGACGCGTCCTCGACGTCAGTATCCCAACCGAACATGGCGGTGCCCGTCCCCAACGCCGTCATGGCGCCCCGCACCTCCGCACCCAGCGGCGACGCAGCCTCCACCACCCGCACCCCCATCAGGTACGGCAGCGTCCAGCCCGCCACGTCGTACGGCTGGTCGGGCGGCCCCTCGGGGTACTGGCGCAGGTCCGGATAGTCCTGCACGGCGAAGAGCTGCCGCACGAAGTTGGCGAAGGGCTGATCCATCGCGATCACCCAGGTGCCGGCCGGATGCACGAGCCCGTCCTGGGTCACGGCTTCGCCCAGCTGGTGCACCTCGATCCCGTTGTAGGCGAGGCGGCGCAGCATCTCGACCGCCGCCACCGGGTCGTCCTGCTCCTGCGGAATGAAGTAGCCGTACGGCGGCCCGTCCGTGTACTGGGCGATCACGTCGCGCCCCGCCTGGTAGCGATTGTAGAGGAGGTCGCGCCGGTACTTGGCCGCGAAGTCCAGCACCGAGATCGACGCCGTGAGCATGTAGTCCACCGCGTCGCGAAGGCGCCACCACCCGCCCTCCCAGGGGCTGCTGTAGAGCGACTCCGGACGCAGCTCGCGGGTGCGCGGAGGGAAGTCCTGCAGGGTGTAGAATCCGGGCGTCGCGTAGCGGTAGAGCCCCGTCTCGGTCAGAAACGACGCCACGTTGTGGAAGTTGTTGGCGTGGTCCATGAAGCCGGGGTACCAGTTGTCGAAGCCGGTCCCCATGTGCGTCGCGCCCCTCTGGCCCCGCTCCTCCAGAGCCTGCGACATCGCCATGCCGATCAGGTTGACCGTGCGCCACATCAGCGGGTGCACGTGCGGCGAAATCGGCTCCGCGAACGGCGGGATCCAGATGCGCGTCGGGAAGGGCGAACTCTGGTGGTGGTTGTACAGGATCTGCGGCTCCCACTCGCGCGCCACACGCGTTGCCATCCGCGACTCGATCTGGTTGATCATGTAGCCGTCGCGGTTGTTGTCGTGCCCGATGTACTTCTGGTAGAGGAAGGGCGCCGGCGCGACCTCGTACGGTGTCCCCAGGTTGGAGCGGTACCACTCCGCGATCATCGTCTGCCCGTCGGGGTTGATCGACGGCCACAGCATGAGGATCACGTTGTCCAGGATGGCGCGGATCTCGAGGTCGTCGTCGCCGGTGACCAGGTCGTACGCGAGCTGGATCGTGTGCTGCGCGTGCGCGACCTCGGTGGCGTGGAGGCCGCCGTCGATGTGGACGAGCGCACGGCCTTCGTCGGCGAGCGCGCGGGCATCGTCGTCGGTGAGGCCTCGGGGGTGGGCGAGCCGCAGCGCGATCTCGCGGTGACGGTCGAGGTTGGCGAGGTTCTCGGCGCTGGAGATGAGCGCGATGTACACGGGCCGCCCGAACGAGCTGCGCCCGACTTCGCGCAGTTCGAGGCGGTCGGTGGCCGCGTCGAGCTGCTCGAAGTACGCGATCGACTCCTCGAAGGTGGCGAGGTGGAAGTCCGCGCCGACCCGGTGGCCGAGCACGGACTCGGGCGTGGGGATCTGCGCGGCGAGGCGGTGGGTGGGGGCAGTGAGGGCGATGGCCGCTGCGAGGACCGCCAGACCGCGCGGAATCGCCTGCCCCTGTGCACGGCCGTGGATGGAATGCCGACCGGGTCCGACCGGTTTCGTTCTCATGCAAATCACGCTTTCTCGCGCCGGCCGGCGGGGTGGAGCCTCGTGCGGAATCCCACCGCCGCGCCAGGCGCATCTGGTTGATGTTTCGCGGGAGTTGGACGATACCCGCCGCGATCCCGCGGACGCAACGGGGTTGACCGATATATGGCTACCATATACCATATATCCCATGAAGACGATCAAGACGACGGTGTACCTGAACGCGGCGGACTACCGCCGGCTGAAGTCCTTGGCAGCCGATGAGGGACGCTCCGCGGCGGAGCTGGTGCGCGAGGCGGTGGCGGAGTACACGGCGCGCGCAACGGAGCGCGAGTGGCCCAGGTCCATCGGGATGGGTAACAGTGGCGATCCTCACTTCGCCGAGAACTATGAGGACTACCTCGACGGTTTCGGGGAAGATGGGTTGGAGGACTACTTCAGCACGCTGGAATCCTCGCAGCATCCGAAAGATACCAAAGCAAAACCCAGTGGGCTCTCCGAGTAGTCGCGCCTGGTGATCGTGGCCGACACCAGCGCCATGCTGGCACTCCTGGACGCACGCAGTGTCACACACGTGGCGATGGTAGAGGTGTTTCGATCGTTTCGTAGAGAATGGGTCCTGCCGTGGGCCATTCTGCCCGAACTGGACCATATGGTGCCCTCA
Source organism: Gemmatimonadota bacterium (assembly GCA_028873815.1). Lineage (GTDB taxonomy): Bacteria > Gemmatimonadota > Gemmatimonadetes > Longimicrobiales > Gaopeijiaceae > Bin94. Next base: position 73,233 of record JAPPNN010000021.1, read on the forward strand.
AGGATAGGCCCCGCGGTCGCCCAGGCCTTCCGCGTCGACTTGGCCAAAGACCTCTACACCGTCGAATGGGGTGGCCGGTCGGACCTGCAAAGGGCCCTGGAGCTCCATCGGACCTACCGCGACCGCGCCCTGGGCCTGGTAGATGGCGTCGTCATGGCTGTGGCCGAACGTCTCGAGGCGCGCGCGATAGCAACCCTCGACCTGCGCGACTTCGGGGCGGTCACCCTGAAGGGCGACCCGGAGATCTGGCCGCGCGATCTGTAAGCGGGCCGGGCGCCGACTCGCTCTACGCCGTAACCACCGGCCAGGGCGCCCACTCCCGCCACTTGCCGCGCGTGAAGTCGGGGAACTCCACCGGCTGACTCCCGTTGGCCACGCTGATCTCGGACAGCTCGCACACCGCGCTCAGTGCCGCCGCGTCGTAGACGTTCATGTCGAGCGGCAGACCCTCGCGCAGGCACTTGATCAGCCGGTAGTCCTCCATGAAGTCCATGCCGCCATGGCCCGCGCCGATCGAGGCCTCGCGGAGAGCGCGCCACAGGGGATGCTCGAACTCCTCGTAGTATTCTTCAGCTTCCTCCCAGCGGTGCGACGGACTGCGGCTTTCGATGTAGACGCGGTCGGGATAGCCCTGGAAGATCCCTCTCGTCCCCTGAACCTTGTTGATTCTGTCGTACGGGCGCGGGAGGTTCGTGTCGTGCGCCACGTAGATCGTCCTGCCCAGCGCGGTCTGGATGAGGCTGCCGTTCACGTCGCCCAGCGCGAAGGTCTCGGCGCGCTTCGGATGGCCTTCCGGGTAGTTGGCGATCGCCCACTCCTGCAGTCCGCGCGAGGGACTGCTCATGGAGACGAGGAGGGCGAAGCGGTCCCCGCGGTTGATGTCCATGCAGTTGGCGACCGGACCGAGCCCGTGCGTGGGATAGAGGTTGCCGTTCCGGGTCCAGGAGTGATCGCGGCGCCATAGTCCCTCGCCCTCGTCGGCGAACTTGATGCCGCGCAGATCGTGCAGATACCCGCACTCGGCGTGCAGGATCTCGCCGAGGAACCCCTGGCGGACCAGGTTCAGGCAGAGCAGCTCGGCGCGCCCGTAGTTGACGTTCTCCATCATCGCGCAGTGGCGGCCGGTGCGCTCGGCGGTTTCCACGAGGCGCCAGCAGTCGTCCAGCGTGTATGCGGCGGGGACTTCTGTGGCCGCGTGCTTGCCGTTTTCCATGGCCGCGACGCAGACGGGCACGTGCCAGCGCCAGGGCGTGGCCGTGTAGACGAGGTCGAGGTCGGCCTCGGCGCAGAGGCGCTCGAAGTCGGTTTCGCCGGCGGTGTAGAGGGCCGGGCGGGGGTGGCCGGCCTCTTCGATGATCGCGGCCGCGCGCTCGGCATGGGCCTCGCGGATGTCGCAAACGGCCGTGACCGTGCAGCCGTCGATGCGCACCAGGTTGCGGACGTGCGCGGTACCCATGCCGCCGACGCCCACATAGCCGATCCGCACGTGGCCGATGGGCGGGGCGGCGAGGGGGTGGTCGGGAGGGGTTGCGAGCGCTTGCGGCACGGCAGCTGAACGGGCCAGCGCGCCCTGCCCGGATCCCGGCTCGCTGCAGCCGGTGAGCGCGCCGGCCGCCACGCCCAAGGCGCCGGTCTTGAGGAAGTCGCGGCGGTCGAGTCCCGCAGCACGGGTGGCGGTGGTTTCGCGGTCGTCTCTCATCGTTCGCGGTCCTTTGGGCTGGCGTGGGAATCCGGTTGCCGCAAGGTCGTGCGGGGTTCGCGCCCGGTCAACGCGACCGCCCCGTCGGCAGCCACCTCAGCGCGGGGTGCAGGGCCAGCAGGGCCGCGATCCCCGCCGCCGGCATCGACATGAGCGCGGCGGCGTGCGGGCCCGTCATGTCCGCGACCGCCCCCGTGCCCATCACGCCGATCGAGCCGACCGTCCAGGCCAGTCCCATCACGATGCCCGAACTGGCACCGGGCGCGCGGGGCAGCATCTCCTGTGCCATGACCACGATAGGCGGCAACGTCGCCATTCCCAGGAAGCCCGCCACCGCGATCGCGGCAAAGCCGAGGCCGTTCCAGGGCCCCAGCCAGACCGCCGCCAGGTGGGCCGGCAGCGCGAGGGCGCAGAGAAGAAACAGGAGACGGGCACGGTCCATTCGGTCGGCGAGAAGTCCGCCCGCCAGCGTGCCGAAGGCCTGCGAGCCCAGGTAGACCGACAGCGCGGCCGCACCGAGGGCTTCCGACCCACCCATCTCGGCGACGATGATCGGTTCCATGGTCAGAAACGCGCGCTGCACGAAGGTCATCACCGCGCTCACGCCGAAGATGATCCCCAACGGGCCCGCCAGCTGACGGACGACATCGGACGGCGGGGGTGCCGGCGCCGCGCTCTGCACTTCCAGCCGCCCGCTGGGGAGGCCCAGGAAGAAGAGGGGTGCGAGCAGGAGCGCCGGAATCATCGCCACCCACAGCCGCTCCATCCCGCCCCAGGCGACCAGACCCACGGCCACCAGCGGCCCCGCCGAGTATCCGATGGCTCCGCCGAACGAGAAGATCGAGTAGCGGCCGCCGCCCCCCTTCCCCGCGGTCAGCCGGACCGCATAGGACGCACCGGGCGGGTGGAAAGCCGCGCCCCCAAGTCCCCCGACCACGAGAAGCAGCATCAGGACCCAGTACGATGACGCGAACCCCATGAGCGACACGAAGACGCCGCTCACGACCACACCGCCCACCGCCAGGGCCCGGCGGCCGAAGCGGTCGGCCGCGTATCCGAAAAACGGCTGGGGGAGCGCGGTCGCGATGGCAAAAGCCACTCCCAGCGACGCGGCGGCCGCGATCGAAATCCCCATCCCGTCCATGATGCGCGGCAACAGGGGATGCACGAACGCGGCGTAGGCGTCGTTGATCCCGTGCGCCAGCGCGATGATGACGGTGATTCGGACGGTGGAAACGCCCGGGGAGCGCGCGTCCGGGCCGGGTGTGCCCGGCGTCAGGGGAGGGTCGGGAGTCTTCAGAGTCGGAGCGGTCCTCGGCGGAGGTTGGTCCCTCTCTGTTCGCCTATGGTCCGTGTGAGCTTCCGCCGATCAGCCGTGCGGGTCAAGTGGCGGCTTCGCACATATGGGCCCGCAGCCTCCCGGCCTGGCAGGCATCCATCGGCGCCGCGGTCTGGAAACCCGGCGCGCCAACGCCTAGTATGGATGCCCGGAGACCACGGAGTTTCCACGATACCGGCCTCCAACGGACCGGTGCCGGGGATTGTCCCCTGAAATGCGCCGAATCACCACACCAGGACACGGAAATGACACTGATTGCAGTCCCGACCGACCGCTTCGCCGCGCGCGCGCGCACAACCGCGCTCCTCGCGCTTCCCGTTCTGCTCGCAACGCTGTCCGCCTGCGCCTCACCGTCCGGCGGCGCATCCGGCGTGGCCGCCGAGATGGCCCCGGCGACCTTCGCCAACCCTGCCGGCCTGCACGTCAACCCGCCCACCCCCGATCCGCGCGTCGGCCTGGCGCCCGGACTTTTCGACGCGGGCGAGGCGATCTGGAACATGCGAATGCTGTCGACCACGCCGCCCGAGGAGCCGTTCGTCGGACAGACCAACTCCGACCTGGCCTTCACGGGCGACTATGCCATCCAGGGCAACTATGACGGCATACAGGTGTGGGACATCTCCGACCCCGCGAACCCGGTGTCGGTGATCAGCTACGTCTGCCCCGCCTCCCAGAGTGACGTGTCGGTGTACGACAACCTTCTCTTCGTCTCCGGCGAAGGGTTTGGCGGACGGCTGGACTGCGGCGACCAGGGCGTGGACGAGGCGGTCAGTCACCACCGGCTCCGCGGCATCCGCATCTTCGATATCTCCGACATCGCGAACCCGGAGTACGTCGCCAACGTGCAGACCTGCCGGGGCTCGCACACGCACACCGTGCTCAAGCACCCCGACGACGACGACAACGTCTATATCTATGTGTCCGGGTCCGCTCCGGTGCGCCCCGCCGAGGAGCTGGCCGGATGTTCGGGCGGCATGCCCGACGAGGACCCCAACACCGCCCTCTTCCGGATCGAGGTCATACGGGTGCCGCTGGACAACCCGCAGGCCGCCGCCGTCGTGAGTTCACCCCGGATCTTCCAGGATCTGGTGGCGCCGCCCAGGCACGGACCCGGGCCCGCCGATATAGCGGCCGCGGAGCAGGCGCGTGAGCAGGCCCTTGCAACAGGTGGTTTCGTGATCGAGATCCAGGGAGAGGTGCAGATCCTTCCCGATCAGTTCGTCACGCCGATGCTCGACAGCATCGTTGCGGCACGAGGAGGCGAAGGCGCCCCCACCGCCGCCGACAGCACCGCGCTGCGCGAGTACATCGACGAGATGGTTGCGCAGATGATGGGCGCGGCCGGCGGCGGCGACGGTCCGGCACCGGGCCCGACCCAGTGCCATGACATCACGGTCTACCCCGCGATCGGTCTGGCGGGCGGGGCCTGCGTCGGCTATGGGCTCCTTCTCGATATCACGGACCCCGCCAGCCCGACGCGCCTCCAGGCGGTGGCCGACTCCAACTTTGCAATATGGCACTCGGCTACCTTCAACAACGACGGAACCGCGATCCTGTTCACCGACGAATGGGGTGGTGGTGGCGCGCCGAAGTGTCGAGCCGACGACCCGGTGGAATGGGGCGCCAACGCGATCTTCACCATCGAAGACGGCGAGATGGTCTTCCAGAGCTACTACAAGCTGCCTGCGCCTCAGACCTCGCTGGAGAACTGTGTCGCCCACAACGGATCGCTCATTCCGATCCCCGGCCGCGACATCATGATCCAGGGCTGGTACCAGGGCGGTATCTCGCTGATCGACTGGACCGACCCCGCCAATCCGGTGGAGATCGGGTTCCACGACCGTGGCCCGTCGAACGCCACCAGCCAGGGGCCCGGCGGCAGCTGGTCCGTCTACTGGTACAATGGCGTGATCGTCAACTCGGAGATCTCCCGTGGGATGGACATCTTCGAACTCGTGCCCAGCGATGTCCTGACCCGGAATGAGATAGACGCGGCGAACTCGGTGGTGCTCACCCAGCTCAACTCGCAGGGCCAGCCCATCTTCGAATGGCCAGCGACCTTTGCGCTGGCCAGGGCGTACCTTGACCAGCTGGAGCGCTGGCACGGCATGACCGCCCCACAGATCGCTTCGGCGCGCGCGGCGCTGGCCGCCGCCGAGAGCGCATCGGGGTCGGCACGGCGCGACGGGCTGCGGTCCCTGGCCGCGACGCTCGACGGACAGGAAGCCGGTGCGAGCGACCCGGCCAAGGTTGCGAAACTGATTGACGCTGTTGAGCGGCTGGCCGACGCCGGATAGGAGCATGGTGCACATGAAGAGCAGACAGGATGCTCAACGGGTCGCCCACCCCGGCCGACCCTGGTCGCCCCTCATCGTCCTGATCATGGCGGGTTCCTTGCAGGCGTGTGCCGCTGGACCCGGCGCCTCTCCCGCGTCCCCGACGCCGTCCGATGCGGCAGCCACGACCGCCCCCGCGACCGAGCCGGACCCTCCCCCGACCCGTCCCGACGCCGCCAGGATCGCGGAACTCGAGGCGATCTATCAGCAGCGGGCCGAAGAGGTGTTGCGGAACTATCACGAAGGCGACGTCCACTTCATGACCGGGATGATCGGGCACCACGCCCAGGCCCTGCTGATGTGCAGTTTCGCGCCCGGAAACGACGCCAGCGCCCACATGCAGACGCTCTGCGAACGGATCATCAGCTCGCAGCAGGACGAGATCGACCTGATGCAGCGATGGTTGCGTGATCGTGGCCTCGAGGTCCCCGAAGTCCACATCGCCGACGGCGAACTGATGATCCACGGGCCCGAACACGCGCACCACATGCCCGGAATGCTGTCCCCGGAGCAGGTGGACGACCTGCGCAACGCGCGCGGACAGGACTTTGACCGCCTCTTCCTCGTGTACATGATCCAGCACCACGAGGGTGCGGTGACCATGGTGGACGACCTGTTCGCCACCGATGGCGCCGCCCAGGGTGACGACCTGATCTTCAGGCTCGCTTCAGATATTCAGGCCGACCAGACCTCCGAGATAAGACGCATGGAATTGATGTTGGAGGCGATGACCCCGGGTGGGTCCAACGGCTGACAGGAGATACTCCGACGGCATCCCACACTGTTTCAGAAAGAAGTCAAATGACGCCGACCAACGCCGCGAACGACCGTTCGCCAACCTCTTCTCGCCTTGCGGCGCTCCTCCCCCTTGCGGCCCTCCTGGTCACGCTCCCGGGCTGCGCTTCCCAACCCATGCCGGACGCCCCCGCGCCGGCGGGTGACCCCGAGGCACCCCCGCCGCTGAGCGACGCCCCGCAGGCCACGTTCGCGCATCCCCCCGGCCTGATGGTCAACGCGCCCGATCCCGACCCCCGCGTCGGATTGGCGCCCGGGCTGTTCGACGCAGAAGAGGCCATCTGGAACATGCGCATGCTGTCGACCACGCCTCCCGAGCCCCCGTTCGTGGGCTCCACCAACTCCGACCTCGCCTTCACCGGCGACTACGCCATTCAGGGCAACTACGACGGCATCCAGGTCTGGGACATCTCCGACCCGCGCAATCCGGTGTCGGTCATCACCTACATCTGTCCGGCTTCGCAGAGCGACGTGTCCGTCTACAACCACCTGATGTTCGTTTCCGGTGAGGGGCTCGGGGGAAGGCTGGACTGCGGTGGTGAGGGAATCCCGGAAGCGGTGAGCCATGACCGGCTGCGCGGCATCCGCATCTTCGACATCTCCGACATCGCGAATCCGGAGTACGTCGCGAACGTGCAGACCTGCCGAGGCTCGCACACGCACACGGTTCTCAAGCACCCGGGCGACGACGACAACGTCTACATCTACGTGTCCGGTTCCGCGGGGGTGCGTCCGCCCGAGGAGCTCGCCGGATGCTCAGGCCTGTCGCCGGACGAAGACCCCAATTCGGCCCTCTTCCGGATCGAGGTGATCCGCGTCCCGCTCGACGACCCGCAATCGGCCGAGATTGCAAGTTCGCCCCGCATCTTCCACGACCTGGTCGCGCCGCCAAGGCACGGACTGTCACCGGCAGACTATGAGGAACTGGATGCAGCCCGGGCCCGAGGAGACCTCATCGGCTACCGCCGGGGTCAGCCCAGGGTGCTCCCGGATCGGATGGTCCGACCCATGCTGGACAGCGTGGTGGCCGCACGCGGAGGCACCGGCGAGCCCACCGCGGCTGACCGGGCGGCGTTGCAGGCTGCGCTCGACGAGCAGGGCCGCATGCAGGCCGAGCAGGCAGCACGGCAGGCCGACGAACCGCGCCCGGGGCCCACACAGTGCCACGACATCACCGTCTACCCCCACATCGGCCTCGCGGGCGGCGCCTGTGGCGGGTACGGACTGCTGCTCGACATCACCGACCCCGCAAACCCCATACGCCTTGCCGCCGTCGCCGACTCGAATTTCTCCCTGTGGCATTCGGCCACATTCAACAACGACGGCACCACGATCATGTTCACCGACGAGTGGGGCGGTGGCGGAGCGCCCAAGTGTCGCGCGTCCGACCCGAAGGAGTGGGGCGCCAACGCGACCTTCAGGATCGAAGACGGCGACATGATCTTCCAGGCCTACTACAAGCTGCCGGCGCCGCAGAGTTCACTGGAAAACTGTGTCGCTCACAACGGGTCGCTCATCCCAATCCCGGGGCGCGACATCATGATCCAGGGCTGGTATCAGGGCGGAATCTCGCTGATCGACTGGACCGACCCGGCGAATCCGGTCGAGATCGGCTTCCACGATCGTGGCCCCTCGGACGGCACACAACAGGGTTCGGGTGGCAGTTGGTCGGTCTACTGGTACAACGGCGTGATCGTCAATTCGGAGATCTCACGCGGTCTGGACGTCTTCGAACTCGTGCCCAACGAGTCGCTCACGCGGAACGAGATCGACGCCGCCAACTCCGTGGTGCTGACCCAGCTCAACTCGCAGGGCCAGCCGATCTTCGAGTGGCCGGCGACATTCTCGCTGGCGCGCGCCTACCTGGACCAACTGGAGCGCTGGCACGGGATGACGGCCGGCCAGATTGCGGCGGCACGTGACGCGTTGTCGCGAGCCGAGGGCATGTCGGGGTCGGCACGCGCGGATGCGTTGCGCTCTCTGGCTGCGGACGTGAGTGTGCAGGTGGCCGGCGCCGCGGACCCGGACAAGGCTGCCAGCCTGGCGGACGCGGTCCGGCGCCTAGCCGACGGAGGCTAGCCCGCTAGCGCGTACCCAGCGAGACGCCGACCCGGTACGTCAACAGGTTGGCGTCGCTGACGACGGGATTGGCCCGCCAGCGTCCACGCGGCAGCTGGCGCAGGTTTTGGGCGCCATCGGTCAGGTACTCGGTCAGGCCGTTGTGCTGATAGTGCGCCGCGAGGTCGAGCGAAATCGGTTTCTCGCCCTCGCGCAGCGACACGGACAGGCCTGCGCCCGCGGCGAGCGCCAGGTTGAAGTCGTCGAAGTTGGTTGTGGACGCGAACGGCTCGTCGTACCCGTCCCCGCTGACGCTGGTCTCGGTGATGAAGTACGAGAAACCCGCCGTGCCGAAGAAGTACGGCCGGAGCGGACCGCTCCCCAGGTAGACCTGCGGACCCACGCCCATGGCCAGGATCGAGTTGGTCGTCGAAACGTCGACATCCACAAACGGGACCGTGGGGCTCAGCGAGGTCCGGTAGGACTCGTGCCCGTATACCACGAACGACCCTTCCACGCGGATGGCGGCAAGACCCCGCTCGTCCAGGAACAGCAGCCCGCCCAGTCCGGTGCCCCCACCCAGGTTCACATGGTTCCCGAACTCCCCGACGGGCACCGCGAGGGCGCCATGGAAATGGAACTCGCCCCTGAGCGGCTCCGGACCGCCCGCGAACTGTGCGTCGTTCCGCTGGCCTGCCGCGCCGTCGGGCAACACGGCCCCCGCCAGCACGACGCCTCCCGCCAGTACCATCGTTCTTGCTGTCATCGCCGCCGCCTTCCGCTATTCGCTCACTCCCCGGGCCCGCGCGTCCCTGTCGCGCCGGTCGAGCACCGCTCCGGGCAGCGCCCCGGTAGGCTCGCCGCCATCGACGGTAAACTCGCCGTTCACCAACACGTACTCGATACCCGTCGGGTAGAGGTCCGGTTCCATGATGGTCGCCGGCGAGCTGATGTCGTCGTAGTCGAAAACCACGATGTCGGCCTTGTACCCCTGCCGCAGGTATCCACGGTCCCCGAGCCCGATGATCTGTGCCGCCAGCCCGGTCGACGAACGGATCGCAAACGGCAGCGTGATCACGCCGCGTTCCTTCACGTAGTGCGCGATCTTGCGCGGGAAGGCGCCGTAGGAGCGCGGATGCTGCCCCGGCCGCGTCTCGAGCGACACGGAGCCGTCGGTGGATGTCGCGGTGTACTCCTGGCGCATGTAATTCTCGACGTCGAAGCGGTGGCCTGCCACTGGCCGGAAGCGAACGCCCGCTGGCGCGAGTTCCGTCGATTCGAGGGCAAAATGAACGAGTTGTTCAAAGGGCGACCGCCCCGCCTCGGCGGCGATCTCCGCGAGGTGCCGGCCCACCGTCTCGGGAAAGTCGGGGGCGGAGACGACGACGTGCCTGTCCGCGCCGCCCTGCAGGCGCAGAATGTACTCCGTGTCGCGTTCCAGTTCGGCCGCAGCGACCGGATCGGCCAAGTTGGCGCGCAGGTTGCCCTTCGGGTCGCTCATCAGTGCCGGGTCGCGCCAGAGTGGCGAGTCGAGCCCGCCGTAGCGGTCGGTTCCCGGCGGCGCGTAGCCCCAGTCGGGCAGCACGTCCACCGGACCGCCGCCGAAGGTCTCGTACGGGTACTGGTCGAGGTAGACGTCCACCCCTTCGCGCCGCGCGGCCTCGATCATGAGGATGTCGGTCTGCGAATGGCCCCAGGTGTCGGTGCCCTTGGCCTTGATGTGCGTGCCGACCACGCGGATCCCCGCCGCGCGGCCGATCTCGATCGTCTCGCGCATGCCGTCCGTGCCGGTGAGCGGCTGGCCGTCGACGATCGAGGGGATCTGCCAGAGCGGCAGCGGGGACTGGCTGCGCTGGTGGGAGTAGTAGAAGCCGTCGTAGGGCGCGACCTCCCTGGCCAGCGCGATCAACTCTTCCGTCGTGCTGAAGCGGCCCGGCCGGTACTCGGGACCGGCGCCGAGACCCCATGCTCCAGCTTCCATCGCGCCGCGCACGAGTTCGGCCATCCGCGCGATCTCGTCGGCCGTCGCGGGGCGTTCGTAGTCATCCCCCATCACCAGCCCCCGCACGGTACCGTGACCCACCATCGGCACCACGTTCGTGGCCACGCCCGGCGTCCGGTATGCCTCCATCTCGTCCGGGATCGGCCACACGGGATTGCGGCCGTCGGGACCGAAGACCGAGGTGGTGATGCCCTGCATGACGAGGTTGTGCGCGCGCCGCCCCTCGATGTTGTCCGACGCGAAGGCGCGGTCGGCGTGCGAGTGCATGTCGATGAAGCCGGGGACGACGTGCTTGCCGCTGGCGTCGATGACGCGCGTAGCGGTGGCGTCCGGCAGCCGGCCGATCGCGACGATCTCGTCGTCCACGATGCCGATGTCGGCGTTGAAGGCGGGGCTTCCCGATCCGTCGAGGACCATGCCGCCCCGGATGAGGAGGTCGAACTGCTGGGCGGACACGGGGGCGGGGAGGGCGAGTGTAGCCGCGGCGGCGAGGGCGGCTGGCAGGGTCGCGACACCGGCCAAGCGGGCCGATCGGATGGCGGCGGCGCCAACTGCGGCGGTTGCTCGGATGATTCGGCGCATGATGTCTACCATAGGACCGGGGCGGGGTAGCGGGCGATGACTTCGTCCGGCGTCACGATCGTCATTCCGTAGAGGATGGCCTGCGAGACGAGTCCGCGGTCGAACGGATCGCCATGGAGGGGCGGAAGACGATGATCGTGCGCGGCGGCGCGCTCGTCAAAGGGAAGGGACTCCAGGCCGAGCCATTCGCGCCGGCTGGTCACGTAGCGATGTGGAGCAAGGGGCAGCGGCAAGCGGCCGATCCGGTGCTTGATCGCGATCTCCCAGGCGGAAAGCGCGCTCAGGTACACGGCGTTGCGGGGATCGCGGCACGCGGACAGGGCTCTCGACGTCAGCTGCGGGTCCGCGGCAGCCAGCCACAGGAAGGTACATGTATCGACGAGCAGCCTCACTCGCCGCCGCCGCTCCACCGCGCGCCCTTGCCTCCGAACGAGCGCCGGATGTCGTCGGGCAGCGGTTCGAAGAAGCTCTCAGGCAAGGTCATGCCGCGGTCGATCCCGATCGGCCGCTGCTCCGCGGGCTCCGCGCGTATCGGGCGGATCTCGGCGATCGGCACGTTGCGGCGGCAAAGCACGATGGTCTCTCCGGCCTCGACTCGCGCCAGGTAGCGGGAGAGGCTCGCCCGGGCATCGGCGATGTTGACCTTGTTCATGTACAATAACCTAGCGTGTTAGATGTACATATTCAATTCGTTTCAATCCGCTTGAGCGCCCACCGCGCGTGCTCGCGCACCAGTTCCGAGCGATCGTGGGCGGCGCGCTCCAGCACGGGGACGGCCGCTTTCGCGCCCCAGTTGCCGAGCGCCACGCAGACATTCCGGAGCAGGCCGTTGCGCCTGGCCCGCGAGACCGGCGAACCCAGGAACTCGCGCAGAAAGGCCTTGCCGGACATGTCCAGCAGCCGCGCGGCGAGATCGATCAGCGACGCACCGTCCAGGCCGCCGCGCGGTGCGTAGGCGGGCTCGGCGGTGGGCTCCGAGAACTTCTCGTTCCAGGGACAGACCTCCTGGCAGATGTCGCAGCCGAACACGCGGTTGCCGATGGCGGGACGCAGTCCCTCGGGGATGGGGCCCTTCAGTTCGATCGTCAGGTACGAGATGCAGAGGCGCGCGTCCATCACGGGCGCACCCCGGTCGTCGCGCCCGAGGAGGGCGCCGGTCGGGCAGGCGTCGAGGCAGCGCCGGCAGGTGCCGCAGTGGTCCTCGCGGAAGGGGGCGGTGGGTTCCAGCGGCAGGTCGGTGAGCAGGACGCCCAGGAAGAAGTACGAGCCCCGGCGCGGGTGGATGAGCATGGTGTTCTTCCCGAACCAGCCCAGGCCGGCACGCGCGGCGAGTTCCCGTTCGAGGAGTGGTCCCGTGTCGACGTAGGCGCGGCGCCGGAGGGGACGTCCCGCGAGGTGTTCGAGGCGGTCCGCGAGGGCGGCCAGCTTGTCACCGACGACATGGTGGTAGTCGCGGCCGCGGGCGTAGCGGGCAACGATGGCGCGGGCAGGGTCGCGGGGTGGGGTGGCGGGCTCCTCGCCGGGTGGGGTGGCGGGCTCCTCGCCGGGCGAGGTGGCGGGCTCGTCGCCGGCGTACGAGTGGGCGACCACGAGTGCGCTCCGGAAGCCGGGCAGGGTGCGGTCGAGGTCTGACCGGCGCCTCACCAAGTCGGGGCGGGCGAGGTAGGCCATCTCACCGTGCAGCCCCGAGTCGACCCACGTCCGAAAGTGAGCCATGTGATCACTGTCGCCCCGGGTGAGGACGCCAGCCATGTCAAAGCCGATGGCGCGGGCTTCGGCAACGGCGTGTGCGGTGTCCAGGGTCATGCTACCATTGTTCGTCGGTTGGGCCCCGGACCGCCATGTTTCGACGAGTTGGCGGGCCGCCCATCCCCAGCCCGAAGGAGTAACGTTGCAGCCTGCTTCCGGGTCCCGGGCGTCTCGCTACGCGGCCTCCGGCTGGATCCTCGCCCTGGCGCTCTCTTCTGCGTGCGATGCGTTTGACCGGGACTACGACGCCTGGGTCGACACACTCGCCTCCGGGCGTGTCCGCGTATACAACCGGGATCTCCTCCGCTCCAGCCCCGAACCGGATTTCGTGTTGGTCGAGGAGCTGCGGCTGGGCGAGGCACCCGACCGGCTCGTCGCCAAAGGGCCCGAAGTCTTCGGCAACGTTGTTGGACTGGCGGTAGACGAGGTCGGCAGGATCTACGTCGCGGACGAGACGGATCAGGGAATCCGGGTGTTCGATCCGCAGGGGGACTTCCTCCGGCATTTCGGCCGCCAGGGGGAGGCACCCGGCGAGTTCCAGGATCTGCGCGGAATCGCGTGGCATCCCTCGGGCGTCCTTCTGGCCATGGACGTGGGTGCGCGGCTAGTTACCGCCTTCGACTCGCTCGGGACGGTCCTGGCAACCACCGGCCACCATGAAGAAGCCGGCAACCTCGGTCCTTTCTGGCGGGCCGACACCGATACGCTGGGGTTCGTCCATGAGCGGGATCCGGATTCCCCGACGTGGGCGGGGCGTGTCGTCAAACACCGGCTCCTGGACGACCTGACGCTGGCTCCGGTGGACACGATCGCGCTGGCTAGCCGGGGACCCCATTTCGATACGATTCCCACCAACTGGAAACCACTGTGGTCGGCAGGGCCCGACGGCAGCATGTGGCACGGCAACACGAATAGGTTCCTTTTCCTCAAGGTCACCGACCGCAATGATACGACCCTGGTCGTGGAGTTGCGGCGTCCGACGCCTCGGCTGGAGGGCCGCGCGAGGGACAGCCTCGGCGCAGCATGGGGGCTGCCGTCAAGTGCGCTCCCCCGATACAAGGCGGTTCTCACGTCCTTCCACGTAGCGCGGGACGGAAGAGTCTGGGTATGGAACCCGCACGTGGCGCTGACGTGGGGGAGGTGGGAAGTCTTCGACGGCAACGGCTACCACCTGGGGCAGGCGGCCACACCGGTGTTGCTGGCCGCGGAGCCACGCCCGGTTTTCGGGCCGGGCACGATTACGGGCGTCACCCAGGACGATACAGGAGCCCAATACGTCGTGCGCCTGCGTGTGCGCGGCATGGACTGAGTCGAGACGACCCACCCGCAGAAACCGGATCAGTTCGCCAGAGCGTCCTTCAGGTCGTCGATTCGCGCCGCAGTCACGTGCTTGAGGTCGTCGATCCTGCCGGCCGTCACGTCTCGGAAGTCCTCCACTCGGGCCGCCATGAATCCCTGCATGTCGTCGAAGCGCACACCGATCTGTCGCTCGACGCCTCTGATGTTCTCGCCAAGCCGTCGCTCGACGTCCTTCATATTCTCGCCGATCCGTCGCTCGACGTCCTTGATGTTCTCACCGATCGCCGCGTGCGCCTCGCGACTCTCGGCGCGCACCAGCGCGATCTCCTCCCGCACCTCCTTGAACCGCTGGTCCATGGAGCGTTGCGTGTCGTCGAACCGCTTATCCACAGCCTCGAAGCGCTTATCCACAGCCTCGAAGCGCTTATCCACGGCCTCGAAGCGCTTGTCCACGGCGTCGAACCGCTTGTCCACGGCGTCGAACCGCTTGTCCACGGCGTCGAACCGCTGGTTAACGGCGTCGAATAGCTTGCCCATCCACAGGGCGATGGCCGTCAGGCCACCGAACAGCAGGACTATTTCCGTTGCAAATCCGATCCACTCGGTCGTAGGCACCTCTGCTACTCCCTCCTCCCCTCGTCCACACCTGTGAGCCAGTTACCTCATCCGGGCAAGCCGAGCATGAAAGGTCGCACTCCGCACGATTGGCGCCCATGGTAGAATGGGACAATCGAATGTTGGAATCGCGCCGTATCGCTAAAATGGTTTCCGCAGGCGCAAACGCAAGGCCGCGGGCCCGGACGCCAGGCCGAGGTGCGGTTGCGGGGCACGTTCACTCACACCACTCCCGCCAATGACCCTGGACCACATCCGCAACGAATTCCCGATCCTCGGGCGCCGCAACTACCTCAATTCCTGTTCCCTGGGAGCGCTGTCGACCCGCGCGGAGGGTCGGCTCGCAGACTTCGTCGCCAAGTGGCATGACTTCGGGGCCTCGGCATGGTACGAGCACTGGTGGGGCGCGCTCGGCGAGTTGCGCGACCGGGTGGAGGAGTTGTTCGGGGCGCCCTCCGGCACCATCGCGCTCATGCCGTCGACCTCGGCGTGCCTGGCGGCGGTTTCCTCAAGCCTCGACTGGTCGAAGCGCAACCGTATCGTCACGACCGAGCTGGACTTCCCCACCCTCCTGTACCAGTGGAAGGTCCGCCCGGACGCCGAGATGGTGGTGCTGGAGAGCCACGACGGGGTTCATATCGACCCGCAGCAGTACGCGGACGCGGTCGACGAACGCACGCTCGCGATCGCGACCAGCCACGTCTTCTTCACGACCGGCGCGGTCCAGGATCTGGCGGCCATCGCCGAGATCGCGCGGGGCGCGGGCGCGTACAGCCTGATCGACGGGTACCAGGGAGCGGGCCAGGTGCCGATCGACCTGCCCGCGACGGGAGTCGACTTTCATACCTCGGGGCCGCTCAAGTGGCTCTGCGGAGGGCCTGGCCTGGCCTACCTGTACGTCCGCGACGCCCTGATCCCCAAACTCGAACCCACCATTACCAGCTGGTTCGCCACCGAAGACCAGTTCCTCTTCAACCCCGGCGACTTCCGCTACCATGGGGACGCGCGGCGCTTCGAGCTGGGGACTCCGGCGCTGGCTACGGTGCACACCGCGCTCGGCGGGCAGGAGATCGTCGACGAGGTCGGGATGGCGCGGATCCACGCGCAGAACGTGGGGCTTACCGAACGGCTGGTTGAACGCTGCACGGCGGCGGGGTTTTCGCTTCGCGTCAGCGACCGGCCGGAGCTGCGGTCGGCGATCGTTCTGGTGCGGCACGAGGAACCCGCGGCGGCCGTCGCGCACCTCGCCGAACGGGAGATCATCGTCGACAACCGGCCCGGGGTGGTGCGCGCGAGCCCGCACTTCTACAACACGCTGGACGAGGTGGACGAGTTCGTGGAGGCGCTGGGCGAGACGGTTTAGCGGCCACCGCCGGGCGGGACGCACGCGGCCCGGCGCCGGGTCGCCACGTCGCGGGCGTCGTGCAATCATTAGTGTCCTCGTCCATCCGTTCACTGAACCGGAGATGCTCCCTTGCTATCCACGCTAGCGCTCGCCGCGGTAATCCAACTGCCCGCTCAGGTGCCCGAACTGGCGCCCGGGACCCGCTACGACCCGGCCATACCCACGCTCGAAGAGGTCGTGGGTCACGACTTCCGGGAGGTCATCACACCGCCCGCCGATGTGATCCGGTACATCGAGGCGCTGGCCGCCGCCGCGCCGGAACGCACCCACCTCATCCGGTACGCGGAGAGCTGGGAGGGCCGCCCGCTCGTCGTCCTCGTCATCGGGTCCGCGGAGCGCATGGCCAGGCTGGACGACGTCAAGGCCGATCTCGCGCGTCTCGCCGACCCGCGGGTGCTGTCCGACGAAGAGGCGGAGGCACTGCTGGCCGAGCTTCCCGTCGTCACCGCGCTCATGCACTCGATCCACGGCAACGAGATCAGTTCGAGCGGCGCGGCCATGGCGGAGGCCTATCACCTGCTGGCGGCCACCGGGGACGCCGATGTCGATCTCATCCTGTCGGAGTCGCTGGTCCTCATCGATCCCCTTGAGAACCCGGACGGCCGGAATCGCTTCGTATACCAGAACCAGATCGCGCAGGCCAGGTGGCCGGACGAGGCCGCGGTGTCGGCGGAACACGACGAACCGTGGCCGGGCGGGCGGACCAATCACTACCTCTTCGACCTGAACCGGGACCTCTTCATCCAGAGCCAGCCCGAGACGCGGGGGAAGGTGGACGTGCTCCTGGAGTTCCGGCCGCAGATCGTCGCGGACCTGCACGAGATGGGCGGGGACGCGACCTACTTCTTTCCGCCCACGGCACCGCCCTCCAACCCGTGGTACGGGGAGCGGCAGATCGCGCTCATGGACTTGTTCGGGTCGGCGAACGCGGCGCGCTTCGACGAGCGCGGCTTCGCGTACTTCAACCGGGAAGTCTACGACCTCTTCTACCCCGGCTACGTCGACATGTGGCCGATGGGGTACGGCGCGCTCGGCATGACCTACGAGCAGGCGAGCGCTCGCGCGCTGAGGCTGCGGCAGTCGGACGGGGACCTGCTCACCTACGGTGATGGCGTGCTGCACCATTTCACGGCGGCGATCGAGACGGCGCTGACCGCCGCCCGGAACCGCGAGAGGATCCTGCGCGACTACCTCGCGTTTCGACGTGAGGGCGTGGCCGCGGGACAAAGCGGCCCGGCGGAGATCGTGCTCCACTCGGCGCACGATCCGGGTATGGCGGAGCGCCTCGCCATGATGTTGGTGGAAAACGGGATCGAGGTGTACCGCGCGTCGGGGCCTGTGACGGTCGGGGATCGCACGCTGTCCGCCGGCTCCAGCTTCATCGTGCCGCTGGACCAGCCCACGCACGGGTTCATCCACAATTTGCTCGACGCCAACGTGCCGATGGCAGAGGACTTCGTGCGGCGGCAGATCGAGCGCCGCGCGAACCGGCAGCCGGACGAAATCTACGACCTGACGGCGTGGAGCCAGCCGCTGCTCTGGGACGTGGAGGCGATCGAGACCGACGCGACCGGGGCGCGGGGCGACGCGGTGACCGCCGAGGACGCGGCCGCCCGCCCCGAAGTGCTAGGCGACGATGCCGGGGGCGAACCGGCGGACGCGTTGCCCGCAGCGATCGTCGGCTACCTGATGCCGTGGGGGACCAACGCGGCTGCCGCTGTCGTCGAGGCGCTACGGGAGGGGATTCGCGTGCGTGCGGCGGGCGCCGAGTTCACCTTGGGCGGGCGCCGCTACGGAACCGGCACCGCGATCGTCCGCGTGGCCGAGAACGGGCCGGATCTGCGCACCCGCCTGGCACGGATCGCGGCGAGGCACCGTGCCGAAGTCGTACCGATCGACGACGCCTACGTCCGCGAGGGCATGTCGCTGGGAAGCCGGCGGGTGCGGGGACTGCGCGAGCCCTGGGTGCTCCTCGTCTACGATGCTCCGGGGCAGAGCTACTCCGTGGGCTGGACGCGATACGTGCTCGAGCGGCGCTACGGACAGCGCACGACGACCGTGCGGGCATCGAGCCTGGGACGGGCGACGCTGGCCGACTACGACGTGGTTGTCTTTCCGAGCGGGAACTACAACAGCGCCGTGGGCGGGGGAATGGTGGATCGCCTCCAGGCATGGATGCGCGACGGCGGCACCGTGATCACGATGGCCGAATCCTCGCGCTGGGCCTCGCGGGCGGGGCTCCTGGCCACCGAGACGGAGCGCCGCGGCGGGCGGGCCGAGGGCGATGATCCACCCGATCCCGGCACCCCCGACCAGCCCATCGAATACCTGGACGCGATTTCCCCCGACGACGAATCGCCCGAGGGGGTGCCGGGAGCGATTCTGCGCACCGTGCTCGACACCGAGCACTGGCTCTCGGCGGGCACCGACGGCGAGATCGGAGTGCTTGTCGAGGGCTCACGCGTATTCCGCCCGATCACCCTCGACGACGGCACCAACGTCGGCCGCTACGCCGACCTCGATAGTCTCGTTCTCGGGGGGATCGTGTGGGAGGAGTCGCGGCCTCAGCTGGCCAACAAGGCCTTCCTGATTCATCAGCCCGTGGGACGCGGGCAGCTGGTGGCGTTTGCGGAGGACCCGAACTACCGGGCGTATGCCGAGGCGACGCAACTGCTGTTCATGAACGCGGTGTTGCTGGGGCCGGGGCGGTAGGGGGATTGAGTCGGGAACGCCAGCGGGCGTCCCGACTCAATCCGCTACCCGTAGCCTGTACTTCGCGATCCTCCACGGCGGGATATCCGGGTTCTGGAGGACGTACAGATAGCGTCCACCGCCGAGGACCTTGACGCCGGCCGGCAGTGGCACGTCCTCGTAGAGCTTGGTGCCGGCGTGGCGATCGTAGACTTCGAGTCGGGTGTGGAGAACCCTGAAGGGAAAGAACGGCTTCGTTTCGTCAAGCTGACCCACGGTGAAGATCAGGTAGTCTCCAGAAACCACATCAATGCGGGGGACCAAGTCGAACGTGCCTAGCACATCGCTGGCATCCTGACCTCCGGGAGACGTGGTAGCGTACGCGCCAGGTTCAATCTCTGGAACTCTGCGGAACGAGGGTGATGGTGCGCCAATGGTACCCACCGAGTCACCCGCTCCGTTCAGAATCGTCGCAGGATAAAGCAGCTGAGCCATGGCGAAGATCGAGTCACCGGCGACCGCGCCTACCACATCCCCGAATCCCTGCCAATAGGGCTTGCCAAAGATCGGCGTGGTCCAACTCGTCCACGCTACACTCCCGTCGACCAGCCGGTGAAAGTAGCCGCTCTGCACCGCCACGTCGTGAATCGACCTCGCCATTCCGATTCCGTAGAACACGATGTCCGGTCCAAATGGAAACACCTTGAAGACCCAATTATCGCCGATTCCCACCAGAGTATCCGGACTCAGGTCGCTGTTCAGATAGGTCAGCCACCGGTTGCGTGGACTCGATACAACGATCCGCCCGGAAGCTGTCTCCGCGACGGCGCCGACTTGTCGCAGTTCCCAGGGGCCGTCTCCGAACCGTCCGAACGCGCCTTCCAAGGACCCGTCATCCGCGTAGGTCCGCACTCGCGGCAAGATTCGGTCGCCGATGATGAAACCACCATCGTGTCGCTCGACGAGCACGCCGACCTCGGCAATCGAATCGGCCGGATCTTCACCGAGTTCGATGACTTCCACGAGTTCGAAGACACTGGAGAAGGGCGGGGACGCGACGACCGTTGCCGGCTGATCGCAGGAAACGAGCGAAAGGCTCGCGCTAGCGACCAGAGCCAGTGGCCAGACCGCAGATCGGGACTGCATCACATGCTGGCTCCACCCAGAAGTCACGACAAGCCTTCTAGAACATCGGTTGTTCGAGAATCCCGGCAAGGCAATGCGTAAAGCGGCGCGCGGTGTGCGCCAACTCGACAAGCCTAGTTGCTGATCTCGTCCAAGCAACACCACTGATCACGAGAGTCACAGTCACTCGTCATGCAGGCATGGTGCCCGACGTTCCCTGGCGTATCTTCATGGCACTCCGGCGTGTCCTCACACCACGGCCACTGCGCCGACGCCCCCTGCACCGTGCCGTACCCCACCGTGATCGCGACCACGAGCGCAGTCACACCCACAGCCTGGAAGAACTTGATGAACCGTTCCATTGTCGATCCCCTTTCGGATCTAAGGTTGATTGCGGACGAGATGACTGGCGAGCACCCCGCGCAGGGCACCCACCTGGGCGTCGAAGCTCCAGCCGCACTCCGAGCCCCCGCTTCTGGCGTCGGCAAGCAGGATGATGCCATTGCCGTCTACCAGCAGTTTCGTATTGGAAAGCAGCGGGCCGACGGCCGCTACCAGTTCCTCCTTCGACATCGCGACGATGTCCGTGTCGCGCAGCGCACGCCGGGCCATGGCCGGAACCTCTCCACTTCCGGCAATGATCAAACGCCGATGCAGACCGCGGTCGGCACCGAGTGCGTTCCAGGACCCAAAACCCTCGTTCAGACACTGCCTACAGAGATCGGGATCTACGATCCACAGGAGGTGCGCTTTGGCAATCCGCTGCGTTTCGGATGCCAGCGATGGCGATAGACCGAGGAGTGTCAGTGGGACTCGACTGCCGACCAGGCGGTCGTGGACAGCGGTCCGAGAAGCCATCGCACTCTGGCCGGCCAGACTGGCGCGCAACTCGCTGTTGATGCCGGTGGCGCGTACAACGAAGACCGACGCCGCAAGGAGAAGCGATGCGGTCCCGATGGTCGCGACCCTGCGGTTTCCCAGATTCCCGATCATGCTCGCCCTTTCGGTTGGTGGTGTCCCTGTCTCTGCGCCTTGGAGCAGCCGCCATGATCGCAAGCCGGCGCCTGGCGACGGGAACGATAGTAACTCGCTAGCCATTCTCCTATGTCGTTTCATGGTCCAGCGTTGTCGTCTCCCATGTTTTCTTTCCCAACGGGCATGCCACGCAGCTTCGGAGTGGTGAGAAAAACAGCCCTCACCGCCTCCCGGGCCCAAAACGAGACGGGCACCGCCGGAAGCTGGGCAGGTGTCTTGCCCACGAGCGTCACCGTGAACCGATGCCATCCCGCCCGGTCGCTGAAGCCCAGACGCCACGCGATTGCGGTGATTCCAACCCCGGCGTTCCGAAGGGCCACCCCGTGGCTGAGCCGGATCCACCGCAGCGCGACGGACATCGAAAAACCTTGTCTCAGCGCCGTATCGGACAGGTACTCGGGGCGGCAATCGAGGATCTCCGCCACACCTGCGACGGTTCGGACATACGCTCCCTTGGTGGTTGCCCCACCACCGGGGAGTCCCTGTATGCTGACATCTCTGTGGTTCTTCCGGTCCGGAGAGAAAAGACCCGGGATGCCCTCGACGTCCTGGAGCGCCGCAACTCGCAGGGCGGCACGCAACATCGGCGGTCCTGGGCACGCGTTGAGGTAGAGTTTGATTTCGGTTGTGTAGTCCTGTTCTGGATGGTCCATGGCCTCGCTGCAGTTGGGGTTCAGGAGCTCCGCCGACTTCGGGCGCTGGCGCGCTTCCGACTCGCCGCACCACTCCCCTTAACGCTGTGGCAGCCCGGGAGAAACTGTCATTTCGCGACAGGCGCCCCTCTGCGCCACCATGGGGCTTTCGCTGGGCCGAGGGGGCTAGGGTGGACCTGCAAGGCCTCCGAGGTCTTCCGTCTGGGCCGGGAGCCACCTCCCCCGCAGTGGCACACACTCTATCTACTCACCAGTTCTTAGGTCGCCAATGTGCAATCACCTCGGCAAAGCAGCATCTGGTGGGCACGCCGAGCTAGGCCGGCATGGACGGGGCTACTGGCGCGCGCCCCCGACTCAATCCGTCACCCGCAGCCAGTTCTCAGCCCGCGAACGTGCAATTGCCCCGGAAAGCGGGCTTGAGTGCAGACTTAGTCTAGTCCAGTTGACTAAACTAAGCTGTGTCCGAGCTTCCCCCGGGCCCCCATCCGCACCTCAACTCACCGGCCGCGGCCGCTTTTTCAGCACGAACAGGCCCTCCTGCATGCTGGTCACGATCACGGTGCCGCTCTCGAAGAACGGGTAGTTGCTCCATGCGCCGCCGAAGCCGGGGCCCTCGTAGTACGGCGCGGTGTCGAAGGCGGCGACCTCGCGCGGGTTCTCGGGGTCGGAGATGTCGAGCACGTGCAGGCCGTAGAGGTAGTTGGCCTGGTACATGAAGCCGTCCTTGATGTACAGGTTGTGGGCGCTGGCGGGCTGGGAACCCATGAACTCCCTGATGAGGACGGGGTCCTCGATGTCGCTGAGGTCCCAGATCAGCGTGCGCGTGGTCTCGACGTTGCCCGCGATGACGTCGGCCTCGTCGTCCTGGAAGAAGTAGCGCTGGTCGGGGGTGAGCCAGCCCTGGTGGATGTAGGCCGGATTGGGGGAGGAGGCGCTCGACACCTCGACCGGGTTGTCCTTGTCCGTGACGTCGGAGATCTGGAAGACGCGGCCGTTCGAGTTCAGGCAGAGCTCGCGGCCGTGATAGCGCTCGTCGGGACCGTCGTAGACGACGCACTGCGAATCGTGGATCCCGTCGGACGAGCCGCAGCCGACGAACCGGGGATTCTTCGGATCCTGGATGTTGATCATGTGCAGACCGCCACCGCACGCCTCGCCGCCGGCCCCGCTGCCCACCGCGTAGGCGAAGCCGGTCTCCTCGTTGATGACGATGTTGTGCGAGCTCGCGATCTCGGTGTAGTGCACGTCCGGTTCGAACAGCGCGGGCATGTCGGCGGGCGAGATGTCGCGGAGCCGCGTGAGGTCGAAGACCTGCATGCCGTGCTCCCCCGCCCCGTCGGCCACGATGAAGGCATGGTCCATGTACGTTTTGATGTCCCGCCAGAGCTGCGACGGCGGGGTGTCGGGCGTCTTGGGCAGGTCGCCCACCAGCACGGGGTTGGTCGGGTCGGTGACGTCGATGAACGACGTGCCGTCGTTACGTCCCACCAGCGCATACTCCCGTCCCGTCTCCGGGTCGGTCCAGCCCCAGTTGTCGTTGGCGCGCACGCCGCGCGCGCTGCCCTCGGCCCTCAGCAGCGAGGGTGGGATGTATGCGAGCAGTTCGACCTCTTCGCAGTCGAAGGGACCGACCTGGCCGTCGGTGCAGCGGCGCTCCTGGCCGACCATCGCCCCCATGGCGTCGGGCGCGCTGACGAGCATGCCCGCGTCGTCCCAGCCGTCGCCGCCGCGTGCGAAGACGTGGACCGAGCCCGCCTGGTGATGCATGCCGGGCGCGCCGACCGCCACGACGTCCGCGTCCGCGACGACCAGGCCGCCGAAGCGGTCGCTCTCGACCGTCTCCGCGCTGGGGAGCTGGATGCGGCGCGGCGTGGAGGGCAGCGAGCCGTCTCCCGCGGCCGCGTAGACGAAGACGGAACCGGTCTCGTAGCCGCGCGTGGTGGGCGCGCCGACCCACACGTCGCCCGCAGCGAAGGCCACGGCCGCGCCGAAGCGGTCGCCGCTCTCGCCGTCGCCGAAGGTGAGCCGTCCGTCGCCGGGGACCCACCGGGTGAGGTCGGCGTTCCAGGAATGCGTGTAGACGGCGCCACGGCTGTCGTCCGTTCCGGGCGCCCCGATCAGCACCCTGTCACCGGAGGCCGCGAGAGCCGACCCGTAGTTCGCGTTGGCCTCGGGGGCCGCGTCGAGGGCGCCGGCCTCTTCCCAACCCCCTGCCCCAAGGCGGTAATGATACACGCGGCCCGCGGCCTCCAGGCCCTCGAGGTCGCTGGTGGGGGCATCCCACCGGGGTGCGCCGATCAGCGCGCCGTGGGTGGTCATGACGATCGCCGAACCGAACCCATCGCCGCTCGTGCCGTCGCCGGGCTGGAGGACGCCGCGCTGCACCCAGTCGCCGGATGCGTCTCGCTGATAGGTGTAGACGGCACCCTGGGCCGGGGCTTCCGCCGGCTGGCCGGGACGGCCGCGGGGGGCCGAAGCGGTGCCGGGAACCCCGACCAGGAGCCAGTCGCCGTCCGCGGCCAGGCTGAGGCCGAAATCCGTGCCGCAGAGTCCGTCGAAGCGGCATTCCGGGGACTGTCCGGCGATCTCCTCGTCGTCGATCGTGCCCGCGGCTGTCCACGCGCCGCCTTCACCGCGCTCGAAGACGTGGAGCGGGCCGCCGCGCTGGCCGATGAACAGCGTGTTGCCGGTCCTGGCTAGGAGCGTGCCGAAGCCGTCCGCGCGTTCGGAATCGGGAGCCAGCAGCATGGAGGCTTCGCGCCAGGTGCCGCCGGACTCGCGGTACACGTACACGGCGCCCGGCCGGAAACTGGTCGTGGGCTCGGCGATGAGGATCTCGTCGCCGTCGATCACGACCGCGTGGCCGAAGGCACCGGACTGCGCGGCGAGCGGGGAGGCGGGGAGCGCGGCCGATACAGCGGATGCGGCGGCCACGAGGGTGAGCCCCGCGAGGAGGCGGGCGGTGTATGCGCGGATCATGTTGGTGTCTCCGACAAGCGTTGGGATCGTGTTTGTTATCGTGCGAGGATTTCGGCGGCGCGCGGGGCCATGAGCGCGTTGCTGTGGCCTGCGCCGGGAACGGTGTCGAGGGCCCAGCCGAAGTCGACCCCGAGGGCCTCGGCCGCGGACTGGGCGGCGGCATAAAAGGTGTGGCCGCGGGTGAAACGATGTGGGCCTTGAAGCATGGCCTCGGGGGTGCGGCGGAGGTTGCCGGCGGTGGTGACGGTGTCGGCGTCGCCGAGCAGCACCGTGACGGGAAGCTGGAGGAAGCCGGCCAGTCCGGCCGCGTCGAAGCCGGAGTCGCCGAGGCCATAGGGCCATGCGACGCTCTCATCGGGCATGGTGTACCAGCCGGCGTTGGCCGCGACCGCGCGTTCGACGGGTGCGTCGGGGCGGGTCATCAGGAGGCGGTGCACGAACTGGCTGCCCGCGGAGTGTCCGAAGATCCGGAAGGTCGTGCGGGTGCTACCGGTAGCGGCGCGGACGGCGTCGAAGAGGTGCTCGATGGCGGCGAAGCTCCAGGCGGACTCGGGGTTGCGGGTGGCGGACCCGGCGGCGGCCTGGTCGGCACCGGCGTCGGCGGGCCGGTCGGCATTGGGGGTGGTCTCCGCGTCCGGATCCGGGAACACGTTCCCCAGGTTGTACCACTGGCTGCCGGGGTAGTTGTCGGCGTCGAACTCGGGCACGACGAGCAGGAAGCCGTGGGCGATGGCATGCTCCTCCCAGTCGTCGAAGTACCGCTGGCCGGTCCTGGAAGCCCCGTGCATCACGAAGACGATGGGCGTCTCGGGGGTGTAGCCGTCGGGCATGTGGTAGCGCACGGTGATCGGGCGGTCAGCGTTGCCGCGGGCGTCGTGGAAGGTGAACTGGCCGGAGCCCGATTGGAGGGCGGGGACGCCAGGCGCGGCCTCGGCCGCCGGATTCGAGTCGGCAGCATCCCTCTCGCCGCACCCGCTGCAGCCCACCGCCAGGATCAGCGCTGCCGGCAGTGCCCGCCTCCGGCGCTCTCTCATCCGACTCCTCCTCCTCAACTTACCGGCCTATCCCGCCTCTTCAGTACGAACAGCCCCTCCTGGAGACTCGTCACGATCACGGTTCCGCTCTCGAAGAACGGATACGTGCTCCAGGCCCCGCTGAACCCCGGGCCTTCGTGGTGCGGCGAGGTGTCGAAGTAGCCGACCTCGCGGGGGTTGACCGGGTCGGAGATGTCGAGCACGTGCAGCCCGTAGCGGTAGTTGGCCTGATAGGCGTAGCCGTCCTTCAGGTAGAGGTTGTGGGCGCTGGCGGGCATCGACCCCATGAATTCGCGGATGAGAATGGGCTCTTCCAGATCGGTGAGGTCCCAGATCAGGGTGCGCGTGGTTTCCACGGCACCGCGGATCACGTCGCTCTCGTCGTCCTGGTAGAAGTAGCGGTGGTCGGGGGTGAGCCAGCCCTGGTGGATGTAGGCGGCGTTGGGGGACGAGGCGCGGGCGACCGCGACCGGGTTGTCCTTGTCGGTGACGTCCGAGATCTCGAAGAAGGCGCCATTCGAGTTGAGGCAGAGTTCGTGGCCCGTGTAGCGCTCGTCGGGGCCGTCGTAGGTGACGCACTGCGAGTCGTGGGTGCCGCGCTCGTGGGTGGCACACCCGACGAACACCGGGTTCTTCGGGTCACGGATGTCCATCATGTGGAGGCCGCCGCCGCAGGACTCGCCGCCGCCGCGGTTGCCGACCGCGTACGCAAAGCCGCTCTCTTCGTTGATGACGATGTTGTGCGAGCTCGCGATGCCGCGGTAGTGCGTGTCGGGCTCGAAGAGGGCGGGCATGTCGCCCGGCGGGACGTCGCGCAGACGGGCCAGGTCGAACACCTGCATGCCGTGTTCGCCGGCTCCGTCGGCGACGATGTAGGCGTGGTCCCTGTAGGTCTTGATGTCGCGCCAGAGTTGCGACGGCGGGGTTCCCCACGGCTTGGGCAGGTCACCGACCAGCACCGGGTTGGAGGGGTCGGTGATGTCGATGAAGGAGGTGCCGTCGTTGCGTCCCACCAGCGCATACTCCTGGCCGGTGACGGGATCGGTCCAGCCCCAGTTGTCGTTGGTGCGCACGCCGCGGGCGCGGACGCCGGCCCGCAGGATCGAGTTGGGGATGAAGGACAGCAGCTCGACCTCGGCGCAGTCGAAGGGGCCGACCGCGCCGTCGCTGCAGCGCCGTTCCTCGCCGAGGAGCGCGCCCAGCGCGTCGGGGGCGCTGACGAGCATGCCGGCGTCGCGCCAGCCGGGAACGGGCGCGGCCGTTGGGGGGTCGGTGGGGGCGGTGCGGTCGCCCGGGGCTGGCCCGTCGCCGCGTTCGTAGAGGTGGACCGAGCCGGACTGGTGGTGCATGCCGGGCGCGCCGATCGCGACAACGTCGGCGGTCGCGACGAGCAGGCCGCCGAAGCGGTCCTGTTCGACGGTCGCCTCCTGGGGCAGCTGGATGCGGTGGGGTGAGGCGGCGGTGGCGGCGCCTTCGTACACGTAGACGGAGCCGGTCTCGTAGCCGCGCAGGGTGGGAGCCCCGACCCAGATGTCGCCACCGGCCGAGGCCAGCGCGGCGCCGAAGCGGTCGCCGCTCTCGCCGTTCGGGAGTGCCAGCGTGTTTGCCTCGGGCGTCCACCGCGCGAGGTCGTCGCTCCAGGAATGGGTGAAGACGGCCCCACGGCTGTCGTTGGCGCCGGGCGCGCCGACCAGGACCCTTCCCTCGGCGGCCGCGAGTGCCGACCCGAAGTTGGCGTTTGCCTCGGGGGCTGCGTCGAGGGCGCCGACCTCTTCCCAACTTGCCTCTCCCAAGCGGAAATGATAGACGCGGCCTGCGTTCTCGAGGCCTGAAGCGTCGCTCGCGGGGGCGGTCCACCGGGGCGCGCCGATCAGCGCTCCATGAGGAGTGAGAAGAATCGCGGTGCCGAATCCGTCCCCGGGCATGCCGTCGGCGGGCTGGAGGGTGGTGCGCTGGATCCACTGGCCGGAAGCGTTGCGTTCGTAGGCATGGACCGCGCCCGGGCCTTGCGGGGCCTCGGGCTCGTTGCCCTGACGTCTGCGGGCATCGGGGGCCGCGCCCGGAGCGCCCACGAGCAGCCAGTCGCCCGCTGACGCCAGCACCAGGCCGAAGTCGGTCCCACAATAGCCGTATTGGCCGCAACCAGGATCGAGGCCGGCGACCCCGTCGCCTGCGACCGTGCCCGCCGGCTGCCAGAATCCGCCGTCCGCGGCGCGCTCGAAGACGTGCAGAGGGCCGTTGCGCTGTCCGACGAAGAGGGTGTTGCCGTTCTTTGCCAGCACGGTGGCGAAGCCGTCGGCCCGCTCGGAGTCCGGGGCGCGCAGAAGGGCGGATTCCCGCCACTCGCCGTCCGACTTCTCGTAGATATAGACGGCGCCGGAGCGGAAGTTGGGGTTGGGTTCGGCGATGAAGATCTCGTCGCCGTCGATCACGACCGAGTTGCCGAAGGACGGGGATTGGGCCGCGAGAGACGAAGTGGGCAGGCCCAGGATGGCGAGGAACGCGAACAGGTTCCTGGTCGACTTGCGGATCATGATGTTCTCCTGTTTGTTCACGGGCCGCTAGCGGTTGACGGGCCGCGGACCGGACCTCCAGACCTCTTCGTGGATCCACGGGCGTGCGCCGTAGGGCCGCTCGGTGGGCCAGAGTTCGTCGAGGGTCATTCCGTCGTAGACGATGCCGCCCTTCATGACGAGCATGATGTCCGTCGTATTGCGGATGTTGTCGAGGGGATTGGAATTGAGGATCATCAGGTCCGCGAGCTTGCCCGGCGTGAGCGTGCCCAGGTCTTCCGAGGCGCCGAGGAAGTAGGCCCCTTCGACGCTGGCAAGCTCCAGCGCACCCATCGGCCCCATCGCGGATTCCGCGATCCAGACCTCCCAGTGAGACGCAAGGCCATGCTGCTGACCGTGCGCGCCAATGGCTCCATGGGCACCCTCGGCCATCCAGTCCGCCAGTATCTGGGCCAGCATCGGGTAGCTGTAGTCGGTGAAGGGACGCTGGAAAACGCGGCGGGCGTGCGGCACGAGCTGCTTCCACGGCATCCACAGGCGGAGCTTCTCGTCCCGCCAGACCTCGGTCTCCTGGAAGAACCACTCGTCGTTCCAGGGCCCCGGTCCGCCGACCACGAACGTGGGCGAGTAGACGGTCTCTGCCCGCCCGAAGAAGCGGGCCGCGTCCGAGTACATCGGCACGTAGCTGATCGGGTGCTCCCAAGCGGTCTGGCCGTCCATGATCATGCCCATGTTGTACGCCAGGTCGCTCCCCTCCGACGTCACCATGAGGCCGCGGTCGCGCGCGATATCGGACACCCACTGGCGCTGGTCGCGGCGCGGCTGCATGTACTGCTTGAGCGACACCGCACCCCACGACTGGAGCCGCGCGATGTTGTCCTCGGTGACCTCGTAGCTGGTAAGCTCGTTCTGGCGGACCGCATCGCCGCGGTAAAGCGGGTCGCCCGTCGTGTAGGTGCGGGGCCCGACGAGTACTCCAGCCTCGATCATCTGTGCGGCCGGGAAGACGTCCTGCGACCACTGGGAATTGTCGAGGTTGCTGGTGACGCCGTAGGCCAGCGCGACGGCCATCTCGAAGGCGTTGGGCGGGATGATCCCCCGGTACTCGCGGAAGAAGTGCGAGTGCATGTCGATGAAGCCGGGGATCACGGTCTTGCCGGTGCCGTCGATGGTGTGATCGGCTCCGGCCGCGTCGCATTCGGCCATTGCCCCGACGCAGGTGATCCTGCCATCCGTGGCGATAAGCGTGCCGTTCTCGATGACCTGCCGGTTCTCGAGGGTGATGATGCGGGCGCCCGTGATGGCGACCGTGCCCATGCCGAGCGAGCCGCGGGGGACTTCGAGCGCGATCTGGAAGGTGTCGGTGGTCTCGGACGCGACGTCGTGCGTGTAGTAGCTCGCCGCACTCCCGAACTCGACCGTGTTGGCGTCGCGCCACCCGGGGAAGATGCCGCCCCGCCGGCTGAGTTGCCGCACGGGGAGCTTGCCGCCCTTCTTGGCGACCGCAACCGCGCCGCCGATCCCCGCCGCCCCGCTGGGAACCGGGACCAGGTACGCGTTGTCACCCTCGTTGAATGCGGCGTGGCGGCCGTCGGGGGAGATCATGACCTCGTCGGCCCAGGGGAGGACGAGGTGGGTGCGTGGGTCGGTGCCGTCGCGCGCGACCGAGCGCAGCCGCGTGGAGTCGCCCATCGTGCGGTAGAAGATGCGCCCGTCCGGGCCGAAAGCGCCCCGCACGAACTGGGTGCGGGTGGGCAGCGTGTTGCCCGGGACCCGGACGACGCGCTGGCCGGCGGACCCCATGCCCGCCTCGTCGCCGGTTTCGGCGCCGCCGCCCGGTCCGGCCGCCGGGAAGAGCACCAGGTCGTACCATGGGTTGTGCGCCACCGAGCGGTAGCGGACCGTGGCCCCCGACCCCCGCGTCGCCAGGATCTCGGTGCCGTCCGGATTCCACTGGGTGTGGGCATACTCGCCGGGCTCGGCACTGACTTGCCGGGGGCTGCCGCCGTCGGCGCCGATGGTCATCACATGGCCGGTGCCGTTCTCGTCTACGGTCGTGTAGGCGATCGACCGGCTGTCGGGCGACCAGGACGGCGAGTACTCGAAGCGCTTTTCCGCGTCGGAGGTGAGACGGCGCGGCGTCCCGTCGGGCAGGTCCATGATCCAGACGCGGCCCGCGGCGACAAAGGCGAGCC
This sequence comes from Gemmatimonadota bacterium, assembly GCA_028873815.1. GTDB lineage: Bacteria > Gemmatimonadota > Gemmatimonadetes > Longimicrobiales > Gaopeijiaceae > Bin94. The sequence continues at coordinate 103,337 of JAPPNN010000021.1, forward strand.
GCTCACCATCGGGCGAGCCGGTCGTCCAGCGCGTGAACGCGATGGGAACAGGACCATCGTCGATGCGGAAGGCCTGGTACGCCTGCTCCGAGATCACTCGGTGGACTCGAGCGGTGAAGGGAATGGTCGAGACCTCGCCGCTGGCCACATCCAGTCGCCGCAGCTTCCCTCCCTGCGCGATCACGATCGACGCTCCGTCGGGCGCCCACGCGTAGCCGGGCAGCATGCGGATCGTCTTCATCCCCTCGGTCATGTCCTGCGCGATCGGATCCATGACGATCCGCTCCGCACCCGTCTCCAGGTCGCGAACCCAGAGCGCGGTCCTGGGGCCGAACTCGTGGCCCTTCCACTCGATCGTGGCGTCGGGGAGACGGCGCGCGAAGGCGACGTGGCGACCGTCCGGGGAGATCTCACCCGCGAATCCGCCGCCGCCCGACAGTCTGTACTGCCGCGACGGCACGCCACTGGTGACCTTCACCACTTCGCCCGTCGCCAGGTCCATGCGGCGCAGGTTCATGGTGCCTTGCAGAGCGTCGCGTACGAGCCGGTCGTCCAGCAGGGCGCCGTCGATATTGTCCAGCGCCCACGGGACGGTCTGCCCCGGTGTACGCACGTGGTAGAACACGTACCGCCCGTCTTCGGACACCGACGGCCACGACGCCGACCCGTCGTCGTTCGACACGACCTCGACGCCCGTGCCGCCGTCCTGGTGGTACATCCAGATCCCGCCGCTCTGCGCCACCAGGATGTACTCGCCGTCGGCAGTCCACTCGGGCATCGTCACGCGGGTGTCCATGCTGGACTGTACCTGGCGCGGGTTCGACCCGTCCGCGTCCATCAACCAGAGGTTCGTCTGGCCACCACGGTCCGAGATAAAGGCGATGCGCGTACCGTCGGGGGAGTACTTCGGATGGTAGTTGACCGCGACGCCGCTCTCCTGCGTGAGGCTTTCGGCCTGCCCGCCCTCCGCGGGGACGCGGTAGACGTGCGCGAGGAGATCGAAGACGATCCACCGTCCGTCGGGCGACATGTCCACCGACATCCACGTCCCCTCGTCGGTCTCGAAGTCGATTTCGCGGGTATCGCCCCGCGCGAGGGTGACGTCCCAGTCGGCGGCGTCGGAGCCGTCCGTTCCGTCCGCGTCCTGTGCGAGGGCGGGAGCGGGGAGGGCGGCGGTGGCGAGCAGGAGTGCTGGGAGAACGGTAGCCGAGAACGGGCGTGGCATGGTGACTCCGGCGTACGGGGAGCGCGTGCGGGACCGTCAGAATAGGGGGCAGCGCCGCGGTGGGCCACTGCACGGCACACGAGGGAACGCCAGGGAAGCTCCCGCGGCAGGACTCGAACCTGCGACCCGACGGTTAACAGCCGTCTGCTCTACCAGCTGAGCTACGCGGGAAAAGCGATGGAGCCACGGAAGATCGCCCGAGCAGGGTCCCCGAGTCAACTACAATTCGGGTCGACTACACGTTGAAACGGACGTGCATGATGTCCCCATCGGCCACCACGTACTCCCTCCCCTCCACCCGCATCCGCCCCGCATCTTTCACGGCCTGCTCGGACCCGCACTCTGCGAACACCTCATACGGGACGATCTCGGCGCGTATGAAGCCACGTTCCATGTCGCTATGGACGCGCCCGGCGGCCCTGCGCGCCACCATTCCGCGCCGGATGGTCCAGGCGCGCACATCCTCGGGCCCCACGGTGAAAAACGAGATCAGGTCCATCAGCGAGTAGACCGCACGGATGAACCGGGCCAGTGTCGGTTCGGCGAGCCCCATGTCCTCCAGGAACTCGGCTTGATCGTCCGGGTCCAGCGCCGCGATTTCGGCCTCCACGCGGGCTGAAAGGACCATGCCGGCCCCGCCCATCTCCGTGATTCCCGCCGCCACATCGGAAACGAGCGGCTCGCCCACCCGGTCCTCGTCCACGTTGACGGCCGCCAGCAGCGGCAGATCGGTGAGCAGGCCGTAACCCTTCAGGAAGCCTCGGTACAGCTCGTCGCGGGGTACCTGACGCAGAGCCCGCCCTTCCTCCAGCGCGGTAACGGCGGTCTCGAAGGCGCCGATCTCCTGCACGTCCGCGCGTTCCTTGCGGGCGCGGTCGAGCCGGCGCTCGGCGATTCCCAGGTCCGAGAGGACACACTCGTCGTGGAAGGCCCGCAGATCACCGATCGGGTCGGGCGCCGCGTCGAGCGCGGGATTCACGAAATCACGCAGCACCAGGCAGAGAGCCTCGCGGTCCCGGATCTGATGCAGCGCTGCCGGCGAGAGGACCTGAGACTGGGCACCGTACTCGCCGGGCACATCCTTGAGGTTGATGGTGGCGTGCGTGGTCTTCTTCGGAGAGTAGACCCGCGAGAGGAAATCGACGCGGCCATCCGGCACGCGCACGGTCCCGACCCGCACCTGACCCCCATATCCACCAGGGACATCGAGCCCGGTCATCGCATTGAAGAGAGTCGTCTTGCCCGAGCCGGCGAACCCCGCGAGGACGACCTTCACGGGTGTTCGGAGGCGTCGGGAACCGTCTCGAGACGGGCGGCCGCCCCTATCGCCACGGCCACGGCTGCCGTCGCCGCGACCGGACCGAAGCCCGGCCGCGACGTGGCAGAGTTGTCAGCTTCCCCCGAGATTCGGATTCGATTCCCACTCGTCGATGCCGATTTCGAAGCATATGTCGCGGCCGGCAAGCGAAGGATCGTTCGTTCTCCTCAGGTCGTTGAGTCGATGGCCCTGGAGCCACAGTTCGGCGGAACGCTCATACATGATCTGCGCCATGACCGCCGCGTGGCTCACCTCGCCCTCATAGGGGTCGAGAGACACGAAGGCCCGCACCTCGTTGACGAGCTCCACGGCGCGCGCGGCACTGCCAATATTCAACTCGGCCTCCGCTTCCATCAAGCGGGCCTCCTGCCAGGTCGAAATCGGGATCGGCGAGTCGCGGAACTTGTACTTCTCCTGCTCCACGTACTTCCGCGTCGGATCAGGGCCCGTCTCGTTGGGCCCCCTGTCGATGAACGATGTACGCGGGTCGGCGATGAAGCGCGGATCGTCGTAGAACGTAGGATGCACCCCCGCCTCCCGGCGCGTCAGGGTGCGGGTCAGGCTGGCCACCGAGTTGTATTCGCGGTTGCTGTTCTGCGAATAGATGGCTTCGAATCGGTATCCGGCCTGAATTGCCTTCGCGTCGGACATGGCGCCCGCATAGTCGCCAAGCATCAGTCTGGCACGTGCCCGGCCCGCTTGGGCCCGCATGGCCCAGTCCGGCGCGCCGGCAGCCGACGCGCGGCTCATCGCCTCGGTGAAATCCTGGTCCGCAAGCTGGTAGAACTCGCTCGGCGGCATGGCAGGCCCGCCATTGAGCGTCCCCTCGCAGTAGTTGTCGCCCATCATCATCTTGGCCAGCCCGGACCATGTGCGCACCTGCGCGGGCTCAACCATGCCTCCCCCACCACCGAATGCCTCGTCGATTCGCCGGGCGGCGTCATCCGCTACCCAGATCGCCCTCGACAGATTGTTGTAGACGCCGTTTCCGTTCGAGGTGCGGTCCATCAGGCCCGTCTCCACGGACCTCCAGCTCGGGAAAGAGCCGGTATGGATCAGCTCGAACGAAACAAGTCCAATGATGTTGATGGCCCCCGTGTACATCAGAGCCCAGTCGCCCGCGACACCGTTCACTACCGGTGCCAGCGCCGCCTCCTGGTCGAGGTCCTGCTCCAGGATCTGCTGTTCGTTCGCGACGTCGAGCAATCCGCTGCACGCGGAAAAAGCAAGAGCGGGAAGCGTGAGCGCGAGCACACGGCACAACGGAGAATATTTCCGTACATATGTCATTTTTTCCTCCCCGTCACATCGACGTGCGGAATGTCAACAGGAAGATCCTCGGCGGCGGCAGGGTATCGAAGTCCTGTGCCTGCCTGAGGTTCGCGGCGCCGTCCCAATTGGTCTCCGGGTGGATCCCCGAGAACTTGCTCCACATCCACAGGTTCCTGGCGGAGAAGCGGAGGCTGGAACGCGTCAGACCGAATTGGCCGAGCAGTTCGTCGGGAAGGTCATAGCCGACGCTGAGTTCCCGCACGGTGACGAAGTCCGCCGGCTCGTAGAAGCCGGTGTATCCGAGGGTGGTGGTGTAGTTGTACAGGGAGTCCGATGCCGGGGTCGGATCGCCGTTCGGTCTCTGCACCAGCGACAGGTACTCGTCGCCGGTACGCACCCGGTTCGACCAGTAGCGCGAGAAGTTGTTCTTCACCATGCCGCCCCGGAACTCCGACATGCCGTCGAGCGTGAAGTTGCGCCAACGCAGCTGCATCGAGTAGGACCCGAACCACTTGGGGTCCGTCTGCCCCTGGAACAGCTGCTCGTCGGTGCGGCTGTGCCTCCGAGTGTTCGCATCCCATCCGACGAGCTCGTAGCCCCACGCTCCGTGCACGGGGTACCCCTCGCTGATCCGGTAGCCGAACCCCGAGATGTCCGCCACGCCGCCCATGTCGGTGACTTCGTTCGTCGAGGTCGCGAACTGAACATTCGAAGACAATTCGAAGCTCTCGGAACTGTAGAGGAGAGCGTTCAGCCCGATCTCGATCCCGCGATTCTCGATCTCGCCGATGTTCGTCAACTGATCGGCCGTGAATCCCTGGGAAGATGGGAACGGCTTGAAGAGGAGCGCGTCCCTGGTCTTCTGGAAGTAGGCCGTGAATTCAAGACCGACCCGGTCATCCAGCAGGCCCGCGTCCATGCCCACTTCGATCTCCTGCGAGCGCTCGGGCCCCAGTTCGGGGTTGCCGATGTTCCCCGGAGTCACGGCAGGCTGTCCGCCCTGTGCCGAAACCGGCGCCCAGGTCCGGTCCGCCGCAAACTGTGCCGGTGCCAATCCGGATTCTCCGTACGCCATTCGCAGCTTCATGGTGGGCAACAGACCCGTTGGCCAGAAGCCCTCCTGGGAGATGTTGTATGCCACCGAGGCCTTCGGATACAGCTGTGTGTCGAACTCGTTTCCAAAGGCGGAGTTGCCGTCCAGACGCATGCCAGCGGTCAGAAAGACCTTGTCCCACAGCCCGAGGGTCTCCTGCACGAAGACACCGGCGTTGATTTCCTCGATGCGCCGTTCGGATCCCTGCGTCACCGATGTGGCATCGACCGACTTGACCCCGGGCGCGGGGAAGTCCGTACCACGGGCGTCCACGCGGATGGTGTTCTCGAAGTTGCCCTGGAAGCCCGCTGTCAGTTCCGACGTCAGTGTTTCGCCAAACGAGTTGGACAGCGTTGCGCGGTATTCGGTCGTAACGTCGCGGAAGCTGCGGGTGTGATTGCGCTTGTTGCCGAGCTTGTTTCCCGACCCCTCGTAGGCGAACGGGAAGAACTTGGTGAATTCGTCCGCGTACCAGTCGACGCCGCTCCGGAACGTGTGACTGAAGTTGTTGGTGGGTTGGTGCGTCACCTCGATCCCCGAGGTGGTTCGCAACACTCGCTGGAAGTTCTCCAGAGTGCTGTTGGCCGCCACGCTACCGAAGCGTTCGCCGTACGGTCGTTCCGCCGAGGCCGTGTACGGCAACCCGCTCGCGAACTGCGAATAGAGTCCGTGGAGCGCGTTGTTGTCGTCGGGAACCCTTAGTCGGTTGTGCACGATGCCTGTTGTGGCGGTCACCGTCACGGTCGGACTCAGGACGGTGGTCAGGTTGATCCGGCCGGTTATGACCTTGCTCCAGTTGGCGTCTCCCTTGAGGGACGCTTCCTGGCCCTTGTAGCTCCCCGAAATGAAGTAGCGGACGGCCTGTCCACCCCCGCTGACCGACGCCGAGTAGCGGTGGTGATAGCCGTTTTCGACGAGTTCCGTCGGATCGCGTGCCTGGAAGCCGTCGGGCCCCTGAAAATACTTGTTCATTCTTCCGGGGAAAGTGTCCGTGGGCGTCCGCTCGAAGCCCTGTTCGACCTCGAAGTTCCACTGGGGAGCCCCGCTGCGGCCGCGCTTGGTGAACACCTGGATAACGCCGTTGGCGCCTTGTGTCCCATAGAGGGTCGAGGCCGCCGATCCCTTCACGATCTCGATCCGGTCGACCTCCGAGGGGGAGATATCCTGCAGCCGGGAGATGTCCATGCCCCCGAACCAGACACCCGACTGGTCGTGCGAGGCGTCGACCCGGATCCCGTCGATGTACACGACGGGGTCGCCGCTGAGCGACACCGAGGTCATTCCGCGGATGCGTATCATTCCTCCCAGGCCGACTGTCCCGGAGGCGAGGTTCATCGCTACGCCGGCGGAGCGTCCCTGGATCAGCTGATCGACGCTGGTGATCGGCGCCGACCGGACGACCTCCACGGCGTTCACCGTCGAGATCGAGTTGCCCAGCTTGCGCCGGGCGGTCTCGGCTCCGGAGCCGGTCACCACGATTTCGTCGAGGCTGATCGCACGCTCGGTCCAGGGTAAAGTCGGCGAGCGCGGTCTCCCCGACCACAACGGTGACCTGAACTTCCTGCACCCCGAACCCGATCATGTCGGCCCGGACCGTTACCGGGCCCGCAGGGACATTCGGGATCAGGAAGCGTCCGTTGTTGCCCGTCAGGGTGCCGAGACCGCTCCCCAGGATCGAAATCTGTACCCCGGAGAGCTCGCGACCGCTGGTCGCGTTGGTCACCTGACCCGTCACGGTGCCGGCTTGCTGTGCCAGTAGCGGGGCAGCGCTCACGAGGAGCGTTACGCACACCGCCAGGCCGAGCCGGATGGCATGGTGGATGGGAATCTTCATCGGTACCTCCTCCTACGGTGGTCCGAAGAACTCCCACCTCAACCCGGGTCGGGAGTTCCGAACCGGTGTGTATGCATAACAACATACGCCGTTGTATCCATATCGGCATTCGAATACGGCCCCGGCTTGGGCGAATCCGCACTCGAGCTGGCGATAGGTGGACAACGTCCCGAATTGAGCACCCCCGTTGGCCGGGTTTGCAAGCGGGCTGGCGATCAGGCAGCCGTTTGCTGTAGTGTGGCGGTTGAGTCAGTTCCCTCACGCGCCAGGAACCCGCATGACATCCGACCAGACGCGCCGACTTTCTCGCCGTGGCTTCCTGCAAGCCGGGGCCGCCGGACTGGCAGGTGCCCCACTGGCCGCGTGTGCCGCCGAGTCCGATTCGGCCGCCTCCCGCAGGCGCCCCGCGCTGACCCGCCCCGAGGGCATCGATGACGTCGCCTGGGCCCATGTGCGCGAACAGTTCATCCTCGAACCCGGCACCGCGTACATGAACAACGCGAGTCTGGGGATGCCGCCCGCGGCGGTTGCGGAGGCAGTGGGCGCCGGATACCAGGCTCTGTCGAGGGAACCCCTGCAGGGGAAGAACGAGCTGGGCGCGTTCATCGCGTCGGACGTGGTGCCGCGCCTGGCCGCCTACCTGGGCGCGGCGGCCGACGAAATCGTGCTGACGCGCAACGCAACCGAGGCCCTGCACATGGGCGCCATCGGGGTGCGGTTGAAGCCCGGTGACGAGGTTCTGATCACCAGCCAGGAGCATCCCGCCGGCCGCCGGCCCTGGGAGTTTCGTGCGCGGCGCGACGGGATCAAGGTCAACACGGTCTTCATCCCGAGCCCCTTCGAAAGCGAGGACCAGGTGTTGGGCCTGGTGGAGGAAGCGTTGACACCGGCGACGCGCGTTCTGGCCTTCTGCCATGTGACCCGCGGGGGACACCTATACCCCGTTACCAGATTGTGTGCCATGGCCCGCGCACGTGGAATCGTGAGTCATGTCGACGGTGCCCAGGCGGTTGGGATGTTCCCCGTAGACCTGCGCGAGCTGGGCTCCGATACCTACTCGGCAAGCCTGCACAAGTGGCTTCTGGGTCCCCAGGGCACCGGTGTCTTTCATGTGCGACGGGATGCGCGTGACCAAGTGCTGTCCGCCTTCGCGCACGACGCCACGCCCGAAGCGCCGGCATACCAGCCACCGGGGACGGCCGGATTGCCGGTGCGGGCTGCGCTGGGGGCATCGCTGGACTTTGTCGAGGCCGTCGGGATCGAGCAGGTGGCCGCGCGCACCCGCTACCTCTCCGACTACCTGAAGTCTCGTCTGGCGGCCTTGGAGGGCGTCACGATTCTCAGCGGTCCGACCCCGGCGACCTCATGCCCCGGCTCCACTATCTTCGAGCAGGAAGGCGTGGACGCTGTCGAGGCCGTGAGCCTCGTGGCCCAGCGCGGCCGGATCCATATCGACGAGCACCAGCGCGATGGTCACAACGCAATCCGCATCTCCACCCACGTATACAACACCATCGCCGAGATCGATCGTCTGGTCGAGGTGCTCGCGGGGCTCCCCGCCTGAGCCGACCCGTCACCAGCCACGTCAAGGAGCTGTCCCGATGTTCCGTTTACCGACCTCCCGCACTTTGCCGACCGCCCTCACGCTCGCCGCGACCGTGGCGCTGGCGTCCTGCGACATCCAGCCGATCCCCGACGAGTCCGTCCCCCAGACCCCGACCCCCGACTTCACGCTCGGGTCCGAGAACACGCACAACCGCTGGAGCGCCACGATCCCTCCCCAGCTCACCGTTCCCTCGGGCGCCGTCGTCGAAGTGTGGACCAAGGAGGCGTCGGACGGCCAGATCACCGAGTCGACCGTTGTGGACGAACTCGCGGACGTTGATTTCGGCCTGATCCACGCGCTCACGGGGCCAATCCAGGTCGAGGGCGCCAGCCCGGGCGACGTGTTGGCGGTCACCGTGCACGATGTCCAGGTGGAAGGGTGGGGATGGGCGACGATCCTGCCCGGTTTCGGTTTTCTCGCCGACGAATTCACCGAGCCCTGGATTCGAGGCTTCCCCATGGAGTCCGGCGCAACGGAAGTCGCGTTCAACGAGAACATCACGATTCCGCTGGAACCGTTCGCGGGCGTGATGGGCGTCGCTCCGGCCACCGATTCCATGCTCGTGACGATCCCCCCGCGGACCAACGGCGGCAACATGGACAACCGGCACATGAAAGCCGGCACAACCGTGTACTTCCCGGTCCAGGTTGAGGGCGCGCTCTTCTCGGTCGGCGACACGCACGCGGCCCAGGGCGATGGCGAGGTCTCCGGCACGGCGATCGAGGCCCCGATGCGGCTCGTGCTCGAGATCGAAGTCATGGAGAACACGCGCGGGATGGTCGAACCCCAGTACGAGACCGACGACTACTACGCCGTGACCGGCTTCGCCACGACCATCGACGAGGCGGCCAAAAAGGCGACCCGCTACATGATCGACTACCTGGTCGCGGAACACGGACTCACCCGCAACGAGGCCTACGTGCTGTGTTCGCTCGCGGGGGACCTGAAGATCTCGGAAACGGTGGACGTGCCGCACATGCTGGTGAGCATGCACATGCCGAAGGGGATCTTCCGGGCTCAGTAGGGCTGAGGAACGTCTACGAGTCCAGAGCGGGTACGAGCGCGCCTTCGGGCGGGCCACGGACGGTATCCGCCGGAATGGTGTCCCCGGCTGAAGTCGTGGCCGTGTCGGTTGCCGCCTCGACCACCCGCCCAGCTTCGGCCGAGTCGGTCTCCACGCCGGGCTCGACATCGGCACCACCAGGCTCGGCCTCGGCATCCGGACTCCCCTCGGCGGCAGGCTCGCCTTCCCCCTCGTTCTCAGCCTGACGCGTCACCGTCCGCACCTCGCCGCTCTCGGGGTCGATGGCAAAAGCGGTCCGGATCATCGCCCGATCCGACAACATGCGAATGTTGGGCGCCAGTTCGGCGGGACGCATGAAGTAGCGCTGGCCCACCAGCTCGCCGGGGCGCAGGTGGTGTTCCACGACGACCAGGTCCAGGCCGGCGCCGGTGTCGCCGCTGACGCCACCGTCGAAGTCGAGGAGGATGCTTCCCTCGGGCGTGCCCCAATATGTGATCCGCTCCGGACGATCTCCGCCGCGAATCGGCTTGCCGTTGACCGCAACCAGGGACGGGCTCTGCGCGGGGAGGCGAAGCAACAGCATCTCCGCGCCGATTTGCGACGAAACGCTCACGCGAACGACCCCGTCCGCCACGGTGGTGTCGCTGACGACAGCCACGGCGGGAGCGGGCAGATCGACGGGATCCGCCGTCCTCAACGCATAGGGAATCCCCTGGGTGGTGAGGTCGCTCTGCTGCGCTTCCCCGAATGAGCCCACCGCCCCGACCGCCCACACTACGCCCGGGTCGGAGGTGTCCCGGGTGGGGTCGGTGCCCCAGTAGGCCGTGCCGGTCTCCCGGTCCAGGGCGTACACGAGGGTCGAAGGGGCCGGGCGGGCGGCGGATGGCGTGGCAGTCGACATTCCGACCGCGAGGAAGGCGCCCGCGAGTAAGAGTCCCGCGACCGGCGCCCACCACCCGTTCGGTTCCCGCACCACCTCGAGCGCGGGAAGGATCAGGACGCAGACGAGCCAAGCGAGCATAACGATCGCCGGAGCCAGCACCAGCCCCATGGCGAGCCAGACGCTCTGGGAAAGAGGGACAAGGACCGCCACGACGGGCAGCGTTGCCAACAGCGCGACGAGCCAGCGCAGTATCCCCATTCGCCCGTCGCTCGGCAGCCCCGCCACCGCAAGAGCCCCGATGCATCCCGCCAGGACCGGCCACTGGAAGTTGACCGCCGCCATCGGAAACATCACGGTCGTCAACGCCGCCAGCAGTGTCGGGACGAACAGGGCGCCCAGTGTCAGTTCGGATGGAGAACACCACCGGCGGATCAGCGGAAGCGCGGCGGCGACCAAAGCGAAGTTGAAGGCCACGATGGCCAGCACGTACCAGCCCTCGCTGTGAAAGGTGCCGGCGTGCAGCGCGCCGACCTCAACGTGCGCTCCGAGCCGCCAGCGGAAGAGTTGGTTGGCCGCCACGGCCGCCACCCCGAGGCAACCCAGCGAGGCCACACACCCGAGCAGGATTCTGCCGGGGTGAGATCCACTGCGTTTTGCCACAAGAAACGCGACCGTCCAAAGCGCCACAGTGGCCAGGCCGAGCACCCATATCCACAGCCGACCGTAGGTCACAAGTCCCACATACCTGATCGAGATGTAGCTGACGTCCGGGGCGTTGACGGCCATCAACCCGGCATCTCCAAAGTGCCGCAGCATTGCAAGCGCATGCTCGCCGTGGTGCTGCAGCGTCGCTTCGGAGAAGTTCTCCGGCGAATCGTAGGCCTGATGGTATACGTGCGGGCGACCGATCCCGGCGAAGTTCAGTCCCTGCTTTCCGGCCTCCTTGAAGGGTGTGAAATCGGTGTCGTTCGGCATGCGCTGATAGATCTCGTACGCTACCGAATTGGCCGACGGATACGGATCCGCCTGACGCAGCGCCTCGATCACCCAGCCGTTGGCCGCACCCGTCTCGAACATCATCGAGGCACCGCCACCTCCGCGCATTTCGAAGGACAGCACGACCGCTACGTCCTGCATCCAGGGATGCTCGTCGACGAAGGCGCGCGCACCCAGAAGGCCGATCTCTTCGGCATCGGTGAAGAGCACGATGAGGTCGTTGCGCAGGCCGGGCCCCGCGGCCAGCGCCCGTAGCGACTCCAGGATCGCGGCCACGCCGGAACCGTCGTCGGCCGCGCCGCGTGAGATCTCCCGGCCATCGTAGTGGGCGGTGACCAGAACCGCCCGGCCGCCGGAGTCCGACCCGGGAATCCGGGCCAGCACGTTGCGCACGGTGGCCGCGGTGAGGGAGGCACCGCCTCCCGTGATCGACGTGGCGGTCTGGACCGAGGGCTCGTGCCCCAGGCGGCGAAGCTCCTCCAGCAGGTAGTCACGGACGCCGTCATGCGCCGGCGACCCGGGAGGATGCGCCTCGGCCGCGATCCGGTGCAGATGCTCCATGGCACGGCCCGACGAGAAGACCGTATCTGGCGCACTTGCGGGGACCGGGCTCGGCATCATGCCCCCCGCGCGCGACAGCCATGCGGCGATAACGAGCACCAGCAAAGTCACCGGCCCCCGAGCTCCCCTCCAGGGGACAGGGATTACGTCACCCTTGCCGGTAGCCGCCGCACCCGCCGTCTCCCCTCGTTCCGCTGCAGCCTCGCGAGGCGCGTCCTCGGGTGGGGCCTGCCGCGCCGCGTCCTTCCGTGCGGACCGCCGGGCCGCTGCACCCCGTCGGGACTTCCGCGCAGCCCTTTCCTGCCGGGCCGACCCTGCCGCCTCCCCGGAGCCTGCAGCCGCCTTCCGGATCGGACCCCGACGCGGTTTCGAGGCCGCCGCCGACTCCCCCGGACGGCCTCCCGCACCCTCGGAAACAGCCGCCTCCAGCCCCAAGTCATCCGCCTCCGATTCGCCGCCGCGCTCCTCGGCCTCCTTCGCGATCTCACGCTCCAGTTCCTCGATTTCATCCTCGCTGATCCCCAGCTCCGCAAAGGATGGAATCCTGGGCAGCTTGTCGTCACTCATGGTCCTGGCGTCCGCTGGCTTCCTGGCGTCCCCTGGCTCGCACTCCCCGGCCACTTACTCTACGGTCAACTACCCCGACCGGGCTTCAAGGTGACTACAAAGGGCCATCCCCCCACGGTCCCCACAAGGCGTAGGTCCCACTCGGCCGCCGGCCCCCGCGCTCCCGGGAACCCTGTACATTGAAGAACAACACCCGGCCGTCGGGGCTGAAGCAAGAGCCCGCGAACTCGCCCGGCTGCGGCGCACCCTCCGGCCGCGGCGCCCGCACGAGGTTGATGATCTTCCCCTCGCGGTCGAGCCCCCGCACGTACTGGTCGTCCTCGCCGTCTTCGCACATCACGAGCCCGCCCCGGGGACTCAGCACGATGTTGTCCGGACTGTCCAGCACCTCCTTGGAGGGCGACTCGAAGACCAGGGTCAGTTCGCCGCCATCCATCGACGTCGGCCGGTAATGGAAGACCTGCCCGGCCCGGGCATCGCCACCGTTCGTCGACACGATGTAGATGCCGTCGTCTCCGTGGAACGCTCCCTCCAGGCGGGCGAACCGTGCCGCCCCCCTCGCGACGCCCTGCCTGAACACGGCCAGCCGGTCCGCCTCGGCGTTGGCCGGGTCCGGGTCGTCGATGTCGACCCAGTGCGCGGGCAGCACCTCGCCCGGCGTCTGACCACGCGCGGTCAGGTACTCCGGCTGGCCGGTCACCGCCATCATCTGCAGCCTGCCCCCGGCCGCGAGCACACCCGGCTGGTTCGGGATGAAGCGATAGAAGCCGGCTCCGGGGAGTCGGTTGGGCACGTACCACGTGTCCTCGGTCTCATAGACGATGCCGGTCGCCGGATCCACCGCAATGGCCTCGTGAATGAAGCGCCCCATGTCCCTCAGCGGCACGGGATCAACCGGACCCGTGGCATCCGCCGGCACCTCGAAGATGTATCCATGCGGCCGGTCGAAGCCCGCCTCCGGCCCGTCCGTGATCTCCTCGCACGAAAGCCAGCTCCCCCAAGGCGTGGGGCCACCGGCACAGTTCACCCGTGTCCCCGCCAGCGACACGAACTCGTCCACCAGCTCCACGACCAGATCACCGTTCCGCTCCGCAACGCGCACCTCCAGCGACGTCGTGCCCCCGGCGCCCTTCGCATCGTAGTAGGGCTCACCGATCGGCTCCGCTCCGTCGGCGTCGTCGACCATCTCGTGGTTGCGGATGAGGCGTATGTTCCCGTTGGGCAGCGGAAACGATGCCATGCCGTCAAAGGCGTTCGGAACGGTGAGGCCATCCCGTACCGCCGAGGGCACGCCACCCGAGCTGATCCTCACGCAGCGAAAGCTCTCCGGAATCTCCAGTTCCGGACAATCGACGTTCGTCACCAGCTCGCCGTAGGGCTTGATGAAGGGACGGGACGAACCGGTCGCGCGTCCGGCGCGGCCAATGCGCTCGGATACCTGCTTGGCACCGACGCGGCCATGCACCGCGAGTCCGGCGAGCGAAGGCGTCAGCATTGCCCCACCACTCGCGGTGGCAAGCTTCTTCAGAAAGGTGCGGCGGGCTATTGTCATTTCGGGCTTTCGGGTTCTTGAAGTGGAACCGTCAATGACCTGACGGCTGCGGAGTGTTCACGACACCTGCACCGTTCAAGCTGGATGGTCGGAAAATACCCTGCAAGAACCGCGGTTGTTTCGGAAAGTGCAACGACCCCCTACCTTTCCTACCCGCAATCTTGACGGGCGGCGGCTCCGCACCACCAACAGGCTGGCGTCAAGAGGCCATCGGAAGCCCCTCGCAGCGCAAAGGAAGTCTGAAGAATGCTCGTACAGAACCGCCGCGATTTCCTGAAGACCACCGCCGCCGCCGCCGGAGCCTTCGGCCTCGGCGCGGCTTGCGCCCCATACGGAGACCAGGGGGACGGCTCCCCCACCCCGATGACCATACTGGTACTGGGCGGTACGGGGTTCATCGGCCCCCACATGGTCGAGTACGCGGTGTCGCGGGGACACACGGTTTCGCTTTTCAACCGCGGTCGCACCAATACCCACCTGTTCCCCGACCTCGAGAAGCTCGTCGGCGACCGGGACGGCGACCTCGCCGCGCTGGAGGGCCGGCGGTGGGACGCGGTCATTGACAACTCGGGCTTCTTCCCCAGGCACGTGCGCGACTCGGCCACGATCCTCGCCGACTCGGGCCGCTACCTGTTCGTGTCCTCCATTTCGGCCTACAAGGACCTGACCCCCCACGGCATCACCGAGGACTACGAGGTCGGACGGCTGGAAGACCCCACCGTCGAGGAGATGACCAACACCACCTACGGCCCCCTCAAGGCCCTGTGCGAAGAGGCCGTTCAGGAGATTTTCGGGGAGCGCGCCAACATCGTCCGCCCCGGCTACATCGTCGGGCCCGGCGATACCAGCGACCGGTGGACCTACTGGCCCGTGCGCGTGGCCGGCGGCGGCGACATGGCCGTGCCCGGCCTTCCCGAGGATCCCGTCCAGTTCATCGACGCCCGCGACCTCGGCGGGTGGATGGTGCGCATGCTGGAGAACGAGGTTGGCGGCGTGTTCAACGGCGTGGGTCCGGCCGAGCCGGTGAACATGCGCCAGATGCTGGAGACCTGCCGTGACGTGAGCGGCAGCGACGCGGCGTTTCACTGGATCGACGCCGCGTTCGTCGAGGAGCAGGGCGCCATGTTCCCGATCTGGGACTCGCCGACGGGAGACTGGGGAGGCGCGCACCTGGTGGACCACTCTCGATCGATCGCCGCCGGCTACACGAGCCGCCCGATCGCCGAAACGATCCAGGATACGCTAACCTGGTGGAACGGACTGACCGACGAGGACCGACCCGGGGGGGGCATGCGAAGCGGCTTGCGCAAGAGGCCCGAACCGGGTTCCGAAATGCGGCCGGGCCCCGCCACCATCGCGGAGATGATGGAAGTAGAGGCGGCCCTGCTGGAGGCCTGGGCAGAGCGTGCATAGGAACCGACGAGGAGAAGCCTGACATGGAGGTGAACTGGTCGCGGAATGAGGGTGTGCTGGTCGCGAAGCCCGTGGGGCGCATCTTCAGTTCGAACTACCTGGAATGGCAGAGCGCGCTCGAGTCCGGCATCAAGCCGGGTGACAACGCCATGGTGGTGGATTTCGAGCAGGTGCCCTACCTCAGCAGCGCCGGACTGCGCGTGCTGTTGACCACCGCCAGGCAGTTCGACGGACCCGACCATGCGTTTGGCATTTCCACCCTCACCCGTGCGGTGCGCAAGGTGCTGGCCGCCAGCGGCTTCGATCAGATGATCGCCGTATACGAATCCGAGGCGGCGGCCGTCGCCGCGATCAACGGAAACCGCTCCTAGTCGGGCCTAGTCGGGCCCCGCGCCCGCCTTCCAGCGGTCGTACCGCATTCTCAGGGTGATCACGGGGTTGGCGTTCTCCCCCTCTTCGATGTTCTCGTCGGTGACGTCGATATAGAGCGAATACTCGCCGTCGTTGAACGAGTCCCCTTCCGGATCGTCCGGGTTCGCGACCAGAATGTACGCGACGTGCGAAGTCTTGCCCTCGCACGGGACGTGATCGAGCAACGGCTCCGACTCGCAGGTGCAGCGAACGTCACCCCCGGCACGGTCCGCCGCCTCCATGGCGGCCATGACCCGGTCAGCCATTGTGCCGCCCTCGGATTTGAAGGCCTCGACCGCCAGGTGCACCACGTCGTCCGAAGCCAGGATGTTGCCCTGCACCGAGAAGTAGATCCCGGCATCGGGAATGCTATCGGCGACCGCAAGGGACGCCTCCCCGTTCCCGCTTCCGGAGTGGCCCGCGCAGCGCCCCTGCAAGTCCACGATCCCGAACTGGCGGCGTTCGAAATCCGGGTCCTCCGAGAGCATCTCGATGATCTCGTCCGGGGCTGTACCCGCTCTGAGCTCACGGTAGATCAGCTCCTGGTTGGCACGTGTGCGGTCCACCCCGGCCTGCGCAGCCGCAACCGCGACACCCGGCACCACGATGGCCTGGATGTCCATCAGGCCCTGCGCCGGAAAGTTGGGGAATCGCGCTTGTGCCACGCACGTCGCCGACGCGATCACGACCTGGCCGGTGCGCGTATCGATCGCGATCACGGACCAGGTCGCGGACAGCAGCGCGGGGAAGAGCGCGAGCGCCAGGAGCGAGGCAAATACGTGACGGGCTTGCCGCCCGAAACCGAAACGGGCCATCATAACCTCCGTTTGCATCAGTGAAGTCGACAACGTCCGAGAACGGAACCGGCCGCGCAAGGTGACCTGCGCCCACGGGCCCCGGCCGCCGAGCATCCGCCGTGCCCGGTTCCGCGACCGTCCCGTCCAACCAGCGGAGCACAATCGTGTCCGACAAAATCACCCGCAGAGACTTCGCCGGCCGCAGTTCCCAACTCGCCCTGGGCGCGATGATCGTCCCGCGCCACGTGCTGGGCGGCCCGGGGTACCAGGCCCCGTCCGACCGCCTCAACATCGCGATCATCGGGGTAGGCGGTCAGGGCACCGAAAACGCCCAGGAGTTCGGCACCGAGCACATCACCGCAATCTGCGACGTGGACTTTGGCGTGGTGCACCGCCGGGTCCAGGAGCGCATGACCGATGGCGACGGCAATCCGCGCGAAAAGGGCTACCGCTGGCGCGACCAGTTCTTCGAGGCCCGCCAGTACACGGATTTCCGCGAGCTTCTGGACCGCGAGGCCGACCTCGACGCCGTCCTCGTCGCCACCCCCGATCACCTCCACGCCCCCATCGCGAAGGCCGCGATGGAAGCGGGCAAGCACATCTTCGTCGAGAAGCCGCTGACCTACACCGTCCACGAGGCGCGTGCCCTGGCCGAGATCGCGCAGCGCACCGGCGTGGTCACACAGATGGGCAACCAAGGCCACTCCGGCGACAGCGCCCGCCTCGTCAACGAGTGGGTCCAGGCCGGTGTCATCGGCGACGTAACCGAGGTGCACATTTGGACCAACCGGCCGATCTGGCCGCAGGGCATTCATCGTCCAGAGCGCTGGGAGGACGGTCTGAACCCCGGCTGGTACCAGCAGTGGCACCAGGGGGCCATCCTGTCCGTGGCCGCGGACGTGATGGATGCCGGGTACGCCGTCCCCGAGGGCATGGATTGGGACCTCTACCTGGGCCCGACCACGAAGGAGATCCCCTACCACCCCGTCTATCATCCGTTCAACTGGCGCGGCTGGGTCGACTTCGGGGTCAGCGCGCTCGGCGACATGGGCGCGCACCTGGTCGACCATCCCTACTGGGCCCTCGGCCTCACCTACCCCACAACCGTCGAAGCCACCTCCACCCCCTGGGGCGGACCGCAGGACGATCCCGCCTCTTTCCCGCTGGCCATGCGCGCACACTACGAGTTCCCGGCCCGCGGCTCCATGCCGGCGGTCGACCTCCACTGGTACGACGGCGGCCTTATGCCCCCGCGCCCGTCCGCACTCCCCGATGACGTCGACCTCAACCGCACGGGCGGCGTCATGTTCGTCGGCGACCGCGGCATCCTCATGCACGGCACCTACGGCCGCAACCCCCGGCTCTTCCCCGAGTCGCTGGCCGCCGAAGCCGCCGAGGTCCCCCAGACCCAGCCGCGTATCGAGGAGACCCACCAGATGAACTGGGTGAAGGCCTGCAAGGAGGGCGGCGAGGCGTCGTGCCCCTTCGACTACGCGTCCCGCCTCACCGAGGTCATGCTGCTGGGGATCGTCGCGCTCCGCACCGGCCAGGGGAAGAAGATCCACTACGACGCCGACGCCATGCGCATCACGAACGTCGAGGAAGCCAACCGATACCTGACGCGCGAGTACCGGGCGGGGTGGGAAGTGTGAGTTAGGCGGGTCCCCGATGGCCCACGGTACCGGCCGGCCTTGACATGCATGGTATACTATATATCGTATATTGACGATAAACGATTTCACCACTCAAACGGGAACCGGAACGCCATGGGAGTCGCCAGAATACGCGAGACCGGCTTTGTGGCCGACGTCGTTCGGACCGCGCGTTGGGGGAGGGCGCTCGCGCACCCCGCCCGCGTGACGATTCTGACATTGCTTGCCGAGCGGCAAACGTGCGTGTGCGGTGAGATCGTGGACGACCTCCCCCTCGCGCAGTCAACCGTCTCCCAGCATCTGCGGGTGCTTCGGGAGGAAGGTCTGATCACCGGCGAGGTGGATGGAACGCGCTCCTGCTATTGCATCGACGCGGAACGGGTCCGCGCGATGATGGCGGACCTCAACCGGTTCGGCACCACCCTGGAGCGGAAGGCCGCCTGTGGCTGCTGACCAGATCAATGCAGGACAAACAACACGTCAACCCAAACCATGGAGGACACGATGACAAACGTCTGCGGATGTTGCTGCGGTGGCGGTTGTTGCGGCGGCCCCTGCTGCTGAGCGACTTCGGCGAGCCCCGAGGGGGTCGGTGAGGAGGATCGGCCGACCTCCCGGGGCTTGCGACAACCCCATTCCGGCCCCGATATCTGATTAACAGTTCCAAACCCGGAAACGTGCAATCAGGGAATCCGACATGACTCACACGCGCCGCCGCTTCCTCGCTACCTCCGCCGCCGCCGCGGGCGCTGCGGCCCTCACCCCCGGCCAGGCGCTTTCCGCTGACGGTTCGCGGGCTGGCTCCCGGGTCGGCACCGCCCCCCACCCCGCCCCGCACCCCACCTCCTCCCGCAACCCCCTCAGGATCCTCATCCTGGGCGGCACCGGGTTCATCGGCCCGCACCAGGTGCGGTACGCCATGTACCGCGGCCACGACGTCACGATCTTCAACCGCGGCCGCACCGCCCCCGACCTCTTCCCTGGCGTGGAGGCGCTGATCGGCGACCGCGACGGCCAGCTCGACGCCCTGCGTGGCCGCACGTGGGACGCCGTCATCGACAACAGCGGCTACGTCCCGCGGCACGTGCGCGACTCGGTCGAGCTCCTGCAGGATTCCGTCGGCCGCTACCTCTTCACGTCGACCGGATCCGTCTACAGCTTCGACCAGGACGAGATCACCGAGGACGGCGTGCTGCTTCCCATCGAGGACCCGACCAGCGAGGACGTGAACCGCTATTACGGGCCGCTCAAGATCCTGTGCGAGAACGCGGTCACCGACGTTTTCAAGGAGCGCGGCACCGTGCTGCGCCTGCACGTCGTGGCGGGGCCCGGCGACACCACCGACCGCTACACCTACTGGCCCGTTCGGATCGACCACGGCGGTGAGATCATCGCGCCGGGCAGCCAGCACACGCCGGTCCAGTACATCGACGTGCGCGACCTGGCCGAGTTCATGATCCTGTGCCTCGAGCGCGACATCGGCGGCACCTACAACACCGCCGGTCCCAATCTGGACCCGACCTCCATGGCCGAGTTCCTGTACGGGATCCGCGCCATCACGAGCACTCCGCTCTCGTTCACCTGGATCGACGAGCAGTACCTGGCGGACCGGGAAGCCCGCTTCCAGCTGTGGTATCCGCCCACCGAGGGGCCGATCCGCGGCCTGTCACGAGTGCGGTCCCACAAGGCGGTCGCCGCCGGCCTCAAGTTCCGGCCGCTGGCGGAGACGGCACTGGACACGCTGCACTGGTTCAAGTCGCTGCCCGAGGAGCGGCGGAACGCTTTCGAGCTCAACCTGGAGCGGGATCAGGCGATCCTGGAGGAGTGGAAGGCACGGTAAGGGCTGAGTCAGAGAGGGTTCGCTCAACGCAAGCGATACGTGCGCAGACGGGCGTTTCCCTCCACCGACAAGCCTATCGTATACACCGTGTCCGACTGCACACCTACAATTCTCTGCTCGCTCCGCGTCGTGGCAGCCCGAATCCCGCCGGGCGAACCCCCGACGACGTATTGATAGTACAGGACTCGCTCTGTCGGATCAGCGGTCACCAGCTCCGCGATGACCAGCTCCCCAAGTGCGAATACGTCCATCAGCCAGATCTGGCTCTGCGACCAAGTCAACATCTCCTCGCTCCCCAATGCGCGCTGGTCACGTGGCCAAGCCGGTGGAAAGTACTCGGGACCACCCAATAACAGCGGCACTCCCCCAGGTCGCGAACGACCGCCACATCCGACCTCCCACGGGTCATACAGGTGCACCGTGTCAGAGTACACACGACCCACTACGACGCACTGATCTTGAACCGCTATCGAAACAGCACCGAAACTCGTGTTCCGCGGAGGCCCCGGGTCCGCGACATCCACTATGGTCTCCAGGTACTCACCTTTCAGATCCAGAATGTGCACGCCGTTACCTGCCCCACCTGGAGTAGCCCCCACTGCAAGCCACTCTTTGCCATCGGGATCAACGATGCGCTCCAATGCCCCCAGGGAATAGCCGCCTATAGCGACGTCGCCCTGATGGACACCTGCAGAATCGAATGTTGACAAGCTTCGATGCACTACGTCCAGCACAATCAACATGTCGTCCCGGATCACCACCATGTCCGAGACTCGACGAAACTCCCCCGGTCCGTCGCCAGGCCGACCGACGGACCGCAACCAGGAGCCGCTGGGGTCAAAGACCTTCACGTTCCCCTGAATCTGATCGAGCACTGCAAAGCGCGGTCCCCACCTAACAACCTTGATCGGGTCCGCAATGGGATCGCGGGTCGTTGCATTCAACGCAACGCTGTCGATCAACTCGAACGCTGCTTCGAAGGGCACCAAACCGACACCTGAGTATGCAGGGTTCTCGACTCTGCATCCTACTGTGCCCAGTGCAACCAAGAAGCAAGCAACAGCGACTACCGAAGGCCGATTTGTCACCCCATCCCGCCCCCTACATCGGGTCCCCGTAGAACCGCCAAGCCGCCCGAAAGTCCCGCGGCGGCGCCTCGCCCAGCAGCCGCGCCCGCACCATCTCGATCGGCATGCGGCCACCCTGCAGGATCATGTCGTGGAACTCGCGCTCGGTCATCTCCCCGCCGCCGACCAGCTGCTCCTGCAGCGTGCGGATCTGCAGGCCGCCCAACATGTACGCGGCCTGGTACAACGGCGAGTAGTTCCCGTTGAAAGAGCGGCGCACCTCGGCCGTGGCGTTCGCGGGCTCGTGGCCGACCCGGTCCACCAGGAAGGCGATCGCCTCGTCGGGGGTCATTTCGCCCAGGTGAAAGCTCAGCGAGAAGATGATCCGCGCGGCCCGGTGCATGCGCCAGAAGAGCATCCCGATCCGGTCCTCGGGCGTCGACGGGAACCCCATGTCCCACAGCCGCATCTCCCAGTACAGCGCCCACCCCTCGCCCCAGAACGGCGTGCGGAACAGGTTGCGGTGCGAGTTGTAGCGCTCGGTCATGAAGCCCTGCAGGTGATGCCCGGGGATCAGCTCATGGTGAACCGTGGCGCGCGCGAAGTGGATGTTGTTCCCTCGCATGCTCATACGCTTCTCGTCGTGCGTCATCTCGTCGGTCGGGAACGACACCCGGATGACCTCGCCACCCAGAAAGAACGGGGCCACGCGCTGACGCTCGGGCGACATCATTTCCAGCTGCCACACTTCGTTCGCCAGCGGCGGAAGCGTCACCAGGTCACTCTCTTCGAGGAAGTCGACCGCCTCCTGCGCCAACTCCACGATCAGTTCGGGCTGCCGGCCAGGCTCCACGTGCAGCGTCTTCACATGCTCCAGCGCCGCCCGCCAGTCGTCCCCATACCCCAGGTCCCGCGACGCCTCCAGCATGCGCGCGTCGCACCACGCGAACTCGCGCTCGGCGATCGCGATCAGCTCCTCGGGCGTGTACGGGATCATCTCGTAGATCAGGTCCGCCTCCATGCCGTCGCGCCCGATCGGGTCGCCAACGATCGGCTCCTCCGCGCCCTCCGGCCAACCGACAATCCGCTCGCGCAGCGTCATCACGTAACGCCCCAGCGCCTCGTCGGCTTCTCCGTACGGCTGCTGGGCCCACCATGTGAAGAGGGGGTCGTAGCCCTCGTAGTGGCGGTACCAGGCGCCGAGAGCTCTGGTGTAGGATTCGAGGAGCCGCACGGCTCGCAGTCCGGTAATCGGCGTCGGGGTCGGCTGCCCATCCCCGCCCGCGCCAGCCCCCCCGGCGGTTGCGCGGGCCTTCAGCGCGCGGTCGGCGGCGTCCACCGCTACGGCCAGAGCCGCCAGACTCCCCGCGATCGCCTGTCCGTCCACCGCCTTGCGCGAGTGGCGGATGTCCAACAGCGCGACGATGTCGTCCGCGAAGGAGAGCAGCGGCAGCACCTCGGCCACCATGCGCCCCTCGCGCTCGAGCAGCTCGCGGCGGTATCTCACCTCGCTGCCCAGCAGAACGAGATCGATGCTGCCGTCCACGTCGTCGGAAGCGACCGGCAGCGCGTCCAGCTCCTTCGCCCACCCGGCCAGAAAGTCGCGCATGCGCTCCTGCCGCGCCGCAGAGTACGGAATGTCGCCCCACCTGCGCTCCAGTACGCCCAGGTCGGAGCTGAACCGCTCCACGATCTGCGCGAGGCTGGATTCCTCGAAGGCGGCGACGCCCTCCAGGCCCGGCGTGGGCGCGCCGGCCTGTCCCGATGCCGTTCCCGGCGCGGCCACCACCGCTGCCACTGTCCACAGAAGCCGTCCAAGGCGACGAGTTTTCACGGTTCCCTCCTCTTAGCGTACATTGGACGCCCCCCCGGGCCGCGCTCCTGCGACCCCCTTGACGACCGTCCACTTGGACTCTGGACCCATGCAGGTATTCGGGCAACACGAAGCGCAGACGCTGGGCCAGCATTTGCCATCCCGTGCGGATCTGTTGTGATGATTGAACTTACGGGA
>JAPPNN010000005.1 GCA_028873815.1 Gemmatimonadota bacterium
CCGTGCGCTTCATCACCTCGGGCAGCCGCAGGAAGCGGATCGGTGGGTTCGTTCTCTCATTCCTCGGGTCGGTCATCGTCCTGCTCCTCGTTGTTCTCAGCGTTCTCGTCGGTCTCCGGGTGTCAGGGCCTTCTCGGGGGATCGCGTCCACCTCCCGATGCCCCGTCCTGCTCGGCGATGAACGCGAGAATCCGGTCCGCCGTCCTGAGCGACGGCGAGCGGCCACGGCCAATCTGGCGCATGAGGTTCGGGTCGCTCACCGCCTTCTTACCGAGCGCCATCCGGCTCAGGTCCGAGCGCCCAAGAAGCGCGCTGACCCGCGATCTGCATAGCCCTTCCAGCGTCTCCATGCCCGAACGCTGAACAACCATTCGGGGCGATGTCAACGGTCGGAAATCTCCTACTTTTCCTCAGCGTTCCACAGCGTTCCGACGCCGTCCACGACCTGTTTGCGGTCGCTGCCAGCGCCGCGGCAAGACGCCCCCGTTGGCGGACCGGGCAGTGATCGTCCAGAGGTATGGAATCCGGTCCGGCAAGGCCGGTGCGGCTCGGCTTGCCCGCCGTGGATGGCGGCAACGCGGTCGCGGTCGCACGCCGACGGCGCTACGGAAGGGGAAGGGTTTGTGTGGATCGGGGTTGGGGCAGGCGCGCAGCTACCCGAGGTACTCGCCCCACGCCTGCATGACTGCGGCGCGGCGTGTCAGCAGGTCGGATCGCTGATACGCCTGAACGACTTGGCTTCTCGGGACGTGGGCAAGGCAGGCTTCCGCGACCTCCGCGGGAACGCCGGTCTCGGCCATCCACGACCGGGCGCTCGACCGGAATCCGTGCAGCGTCGAGGCGACCCCGGCCCGCTTGAGCACCCTGAGCGGCGCTTTCGGCGGCAGCGGTCCGCCGGTCCGCGACGGAAACACCAGCGGCGATTCGCCCGACAGCTTGCGCGCCCGCTCCAGAACATCGAGCGCGGCGGTGCTGAGTGGGACCGTGAACTCGCGGCCCGCCTTCATCCGGGATGCCGGTATCGTCCACGTCGCCGCGTCCATGTCGATCTCGTCCCAGAGCGCGCCCCGCGCTTCGCCGGGACGAACGGCGGTGAGGACGATCAGTTCGACGCACGGAGCCGCCGAAGGGTGCGTGTCGGTGGTCCCGCGAACCGCTCGGAGCGCGGCGGCGACCTCTTCGTGCGGGAGCGCGCGGTGGTGGGTTGTCGTGTGGCCGTTCGCCTTCGGCAGCGCAACGACCGCCCGGTCCACCGGGTTGTCCGCCCGGTAGTTTCGACCGATGCACCAGCGGAAGACGGCGGTGATCCGGTGCTGGGCCTTCCGCGCCGCTGCGGGCTTCGAGTTCCAGATCGGCGAGAGGCAGCGCAGCACGTCCGCGCTCTCGATCCGGTCCACCCGCTTGTCGAGGAGCGGGGCGGCATGGAGGCGGAAGGTGGACTCCCACTGCTCGGGAAGCGGACTCCCCGCCTTCCACGACTCCCGGTGGAGCTTGATCGTCCGTTCGGCGGCCTCGGCGAAGGTCGGGACGCCGCGCCCGCGCGGGTCCTGGCCCAAGAGGACGCCCCGGCTGTTGTCCAATGCCTTCTGCCGGGCCTCGGCGAGCGTCACCTCGGGATACGGCCCGAGTCCGATCGAGGTCAGGCGGCCTTCGATCCTGACTCGCTGACGCCATGTCTTGGTGATCCGGCCATCGCGTGTCCGGTGGACGCGAAGGCTCAGTCCGCGGCCGCCACGCCCGTCGCCGTAGACTCCGGGCCGGTTGACCGTTCGCACGAACGCGGCGGATAGTGTCCTCGGTCGCTTCACGGTGGGGTTCCTTCTTTGTGGTGTATCACTCATTGCAGCACTACATCGGGAAGAATACACGGGATCGCGATGAACCGCAAGGGACTATCGGACGCCTCGTATCCTACAGAACACGTTGTTCAGTAACGTGTTATGGCCTACTCAGTAGACATTGGTGGATTACACTGGAAGATGTGTGCCGAGTTCGGGCGGGATCGCACCTGTCAATCGATTACCAGCCAGAGTCAGCCCCTCCAGAGTGCCGAGACGGCCCAGTTCGCGCGGGATGGTGCCGCGCAACTGATTGTCGCTCAGGATCAGCCGGGTGAGATTGGTTAGGTTGCCCAACTCTGACGGGACGCCCTCGCGCAACTGATTGAAGCTCAGGTCGAGGCGAGTCAGGCTGGCCAGGTTGCCGAGTTCGGGGGGCATTACGCCGACGAGGTTGTTTGTTTGTAGGTTTACGGCCGTTACCGCGTCGCCAGTTGTGGCCGTGACGCCGAACCAATCGTCCAGCGGGGCGTTCGTCCGCCAGCCAGCGTTGTTCGTCCAATTCAGTCCGCCCGCCGCTCGGTAAAATGCCACCAGCGCCGCCCGGTCCGCGTCCGGCCCCGCGACATTCACGCTGCGGGTCGCCACGTCGGTGGACTCGGCGATTCCAGCGCCATCGGGTGCGGCGGCGCTGCTCCCCGTGCCCGTCACCCGCACCCAGTCGTGGAGCGAGATCAGCCCGGCGGCGCCCTGGTTCACGAGCCAGACGCCGGTCAGATGCTCCAGGATGTCGCGCAGCGCGACACCGTCCACGGTGGAGTCGTCCATGTCGAACCGGAAGATCTCCTCGGAGTTGGCTGTTCCGGCGTAGCCCACGAAGTCTCCTCCTTCGTGCCCGAGCGTGATGTCCGTGAACTCGTTCGGTGCCTCGCGGACCACGGCCGATCTGCCGGACATGTTCGCGATCCGGACCCATTCACGCGTGTCGCGGTCGAACAGGGCGAACTCGTAGTTCCCGGACGTGCGGGGCGAGTCTGCGGAGCGGTCCGAACCGGAGTCGTCGAGCGTCCGCAATACGAGACGAGCGGCCGTGAACCGGCGGTGGCCCGTGAGCGACGCCACGCCAGGGCTCGCCCGTCGCGTCGTCCGCCCCATCCTCGCCGAGACCGTCCAGGCGTTCAGGGTCGGCGGCGAGGCGCGCTCGGCAATCCCCAGCCGACCCTGCGTCCTGTTCGTCAAGCTGAGAACGCCGCCGGCGGCGGAGATGTTCGTGTCGTTACGCCCGTTCCAGTCGTTGAGGCTGGCTGGAGAATCAAAATCGTCCCGAAAGCTACCGTGCACCGCGACCGCGAAACTCTGCGTCGCCGTCAGGCCGCCCGGGTCGGTCGCCGTGATGGTCACCGTCGCCGTGCCGTCCGCCACCCCGACCATGGTCAGGCTGCTGCCGGACATCGAAACGGAGACCACGCCGGCCGCCGATGTGGCGGCGCCATATCCGAGCGCGTCGCCGTCGGGATCGCTGAAGTACGAGGCCACGTCGAGCGTGACGGTTTGCCCCACGTTGGCGCTCCGGGCCGGAATCGAGCCGACCGCCGCCGGCGCGCGGTTGGGCGTCTGCACCGTCACGCCGACACTCTGCGTCGCGCTCAGACCCCCAGGGTCGGTCGCCGTGACCGTCACGGTCGCCGTGCCGTCGGCCACTCCAAACATGGTCAGGCTGCTGCCGGATATGGAGACGGAGACCACGCTGGGCGCCGACGTTGCGGCCGCGTAAGTCAGCGGTCCTCCATCCGGGTCCCGGAAATAGGAGGCGACGTCGATCACCGCCGACTCCCCCACGTTGACGGTCTGAGCGGGAATCGAGCCGACCTGAACCGGAGGAGCCGGCGGCGGGGGCGGTGGAGGTGGGGGCATTGTTGGCTCACCGCCGCATGAAGCGAGGCCCGCCAGAAGAGCGCAAAGGAACGACGCGGACACGATGCGCCGCATATGACAAGAGACGCGAGGGTCGGTCATGGGCCTAGATCCCTATCCCAGTTCGCACTTCTCCAAGAACGATGCAAGTAATCTAACCGCCCAAATCCGATTGGTGGGTGACACAACCCGTTGTATTGGCGATATTATGGCGATAACCGAGAAAGCACGTTACGGCAGACGAAGGCCGCCATCGTCGAGGACAGCCGGGAGGTTTGCGGGGCAGCCAATTGGAGAAGCCGCAGTGCCTGCGCTTCGCTTTCCAACGGGGTTTCCGAATCCCGGCGTGCCGGCCCTACCGGGCACGGACGAAGAGCAAGGTGGAGCGACCGTCGGCTACCTCCGGAGGCTTCTTCCACGGACGGGACTTCGCGTCGGACGAGGAACTGAACGCCTGGGTGCTGGGGTGGCTCGACAAGGTGGCAGCCGTCCGCGTCCACGGCACGCTGAGGGAGACGGGCTACTCGCGGCTCCGCGAGAAGGGGCGGACGTTCCGGTTCGACTAGATCGAGGTACTGGGCCGAACGATAAACCGCTGGCGGCTCGAGATCGCTCGTTTCTCGGTTTCCTCAGTTCCGGGCGATTCCAGTCCGTCGCGTCGACGATTCACACAGTCGCCGCCAGCCGTCCGCAGGTGCGGCAGCGTCTCGCACCGCCCTGCACGCAGGCCAAGGCATCGGGTCCCCGTGGGTACCACGCGCCAGGCCGAACGTTGCGCGAAGCCGCGCCGACCGCTGAGTTGCGCAGGACTCGTAGCCGTACTTGAGCGCGCAAACGACACGGGGGGCCGATGCGCACTGCGGCGCTTCAGCGATGCGCACCTTCGCCGCTCCGTGTCTGCTATCGCCAGACCATCTCCTGGTCATGGGGCGACCCCTCGGTGGCAACGGTGGATGCGGAAGGGCGCGTCACGACGACCGGAGAGGGGTCGGTCGAGATCACGGCCGCATTGGCCGGCGTCGAGGGCGGTCCTCAGGGGTCGGCGGAGATCGTCGTCGACATGACGATGACCCGAGCCCTCGTCGCGCTCCACGCGGAGACCGGCGGTCCGGACTGGATCAACGCGGAGAACTGGCTGAGCGACCGCCCGCTCCGCGCTTGGTACGGCGTGGAGATGGACCTTGTGGGCCGGGTCACGAGGCTGGACGTGGCGGGGAACGGTCTGAAGGGTCTCATTCCATCCGCCCTGAAAGACTTGCAGCGCCTCGAGCGACTCAACCTTTCGGGCAATGCCCTCAGCGGCCCGATACCGCCCGAGTTGGGCACGCTGCGGAGCCTTCGGGCACTGGATCTCCACGGGAACACTCTGAATGGTTCGATTCCATCTGAACTGGGAAATCTCGACAGCCTCCAGACCCTGGATCTTCAGCAGAACGCACTCCGGGGCGCGATTCCATCCGAAATGGGAGGCCTGCGCAGCCTCCAACGGCTGCAACTCCAGGAGAACGAACTACGCGGTTCGGTCCCGCCCGAACTCGGAAACATCTCCGCTAACTCCAACAGACTCATTCCCTTGTCTTCCATCAAACCGCCTCTCGATTCCGCGCCATCAACCCCGGTATGTAGTTCCCAAACGAATGGTGTACCCATATCCCCATATGATATGATGCCATCGAAAACCTGCCGCGGACACCGCGTTAGTAGAGAGGGCAGCAACAGGAGCGGAGAACCGACCATGATCCACCCAACTGCACGACCGACGACGACTCAGGTCAATTCGACAAGACAGCTCTCCCGATTGGTTCTCGCTGGCGTCGTTCTCACCAGCGTCGTTCTCACCGCACTTTCCTGCGGTGGAGAGGACACTTCGGGACCGCCGCCCGGGCCTCCGCCTCCGCCTCCGACCGCGACCGTGCCGGCGAGAATCACCCTGGATCCGGAAGAGGTCGCGGTCGTGGCGGGCGACACGGTTCGCGTGCGTGCGCGCGTCCCTGAACGACCGGGCACAGCCCATCTCGGATGCGGTGGTGACGTGGACGAGCAGCGACCCGGCCGTGGCGACGGTCGATGCCAGCGGGCTCGTAAGCGGCCTCAAGGAGGGCAACGCGAGCCTGACCGCCACGTCCGGCCCCGTCTCGAACTCCGCTCCGGTCGCGGTGCACAGCCTCGACCGCGCGACGCTCATGGCGCTATACGTCGGCACGCGCGGGGGCGAGTGGACGAACAACGACGGCTGGGGGACCGATACGCCGGTCGGGAGCTGGTATGGCGTGACGGCGAACGAGCAGTCCCGCGTGACGGCGATCGACCTGAGCGAAAACGCCTTGAGCGGTCAGCTGCCGGAGGACCTCGGCAGTCTCGCCTTCCTCACCGAGTTGCGAGTGCACGGAAACGCGGCGCTCTCCGGTCCGATCCCGGCTTCTCTCTCGGCGTTGGGGATACAGACGCTGCACTACGGCGGCACGATGCTGTGCACGGTGCGTGACGAGGGATTCCAGGCGTGGCTGAACGCGATTCCGACGCGCGAGGGCGAGTTCCTCGCCTGCAACGAGGAGCGGTCGGATCTGATGAAGTTGTACGAGGCCATGGGTGGAGAGAGCTGGGTGGAATCGGCCAACTGGGGGACCGACGCTCCGCTGGAAAACTGGTACGGCATCGCAGTCGACGATGCGACGGGGCGGGTCACTACCATCAACCTGAATCGAAACAACCTCTCGGGCGAGGTCCCTCCCGAGATCCAGTACTTCCCCAGCCTCCGAGTGCTGCGGCTGGACTACAACCGGCTCGAGGGCGAGATCCCGACGGAGATCGGCCTTCTCACCGAACTGCGGCGGATGGACATCGACGGCAACGAATTCAAGGGCGGCATCCCGCCGGAGATCGGGAACCTCGTCAACCTCGAAGTGCTCTGGATGGGCGGGAACCAGATGTCCGGCCCCATCCCGCCCGAACTGGGCAACCTTGAGAGCCTCGAGGAAATCCACCTGTACGAGGCGCGGTTCGACGGTTCGATCCCGGTGGAGTTCGGAAACCTGACCGAACTGGAGGTCCTCCGCATCACCGAGACGAGAATCGAAGGGGGACTGCCCGAGAGCCTGGCATCGCTCGGGAAGCTCCGTGCGATCCGTCTGTACGACAACGAGTTGTCCGCCCCGCTCCCTTCCTGGCTCGGGCAACTCGACAACCTGTTCTCGCTCTGGATCTCGGGCAACATGATCGAGGGACCTCTCCCCGCGGAACTCGGACAGATCGACAGCCTTCGGTTCATCCTCGTGCACGACAACAGGCTCTCCGGCCCACTCCCGCCGGAGCTCGGCGACGCCAGCGAACTCTACCGGATATGGGTTCAGGGCAACCCCGATCTGTCGGGTCCGCTGCCCGAGAGCATGACCGCGCTCGAGGAGATCTTCGAGCTCATCGCGTCCGGCACCGGGCTGTGCATGCCGCAGACGCCCGCCTTCCGCGCCTGGCTGGAAACCGCGCTCCTGAAGTACCGCATCCGGCCATGCGGGACGGAAACGCACGCGGAGGCCTACCTGATTCAGGCGGCGCAGTCGCGCGAATACCCCGTCCCGCTCGTGGCCGGCAGGGAGGCGCTCCTGCGCGTGTTCGTGGCCTCCGAACAGGAGACCGGGGCCATGCTCCCGCCGGTGCGGGCCACCTTCTTCGTGAATGGCGCGGAGGTGCACGTTTGAGGACATCCCGGCGGGCTCGTCCGCGATACCGACGGAAGTACAGGAAGGCGAACTCGATTTTTCGCCCCACGCCGTCATCTCAGGCGATGTGATCCAGCCCGGCCTGGAGATGGTCGTGGAGGTCGATCCCGACGGGACGCTCGATCCGAATCTCGGCGTGTCGAAGCGCATCCCGGAGAGCGGACGGATGACGGTCGATGTGAGGGCCGTACCCCCCTTGCTCTGGACTCTGATCCCGTTCGTCTCGACCGTTGACAACGACCGGGAGGCCGTGACGGTTGTCGCCAACGCGGACCGGGACGACGAGATCTTCTGGCAGACGAATCATTACCTCCCCGTGGGCGAACTGGAAATCACGCCGCACGAAAGCGTGACGGTCGACACGAACGACATCTTCGAACTCTTGTCCGATGTTGGGACCATCCGGCTCATGGAAGACGGGGTCGGCCACTGGATGGGTCTCATCCCGGATCCGGAGGGGGCCGCGGGGGTTGCGTGGCTGCCGTTCGGGCCGGACAGCCTCCTGTGGCGGGGGAAGACCAGCGTCTCGAACCTGAGCCCGGAGACGATCGCGCACGAACTCGGACACAATCTCAGCCTGCGCCACGCGGACTGCGGCGACCCGGCGGGCGCGGACCCGTCGTTCCCCCATGACAATGCGCGCAGCGGCGTGTGGGGGTGGGATCCGCGCGACGGCGGGTCGCTCGTCACCCCGGATCGGGCGGACTTCATGAGCTACTGCAATCCCACGTGGGTCAGCGACTACTACTTCACGAACGCGCTGCGCTTCCGCCTCCAGGATCCGCTCGAGGTGTGGGAGACCCCGGCCGCTTCCCGGACGCTCCTCGTGTCGGGAGGCGTGACCGCGGACGGAGATCCGTGGCTCGATCCCGCCTTCGTCGTCGAAACGCGACCTGTCGTACCCACTGCAGGTGGACCGTGGCAGCTGAGCGGGCGGCGCGCGGACGGCCGAGAACTGTTTTCGCTCAGCTTCGGCATGGCCGAGCTATGGGACGGGGATGGACGCTCCGGGTTCGCTTTCGCGCTGCCCGTGGAGCCCGAGTGGGAGGCGGAATTGGCGAGCCTCCTGCTTTCCGGACCGGACGGCAGCGTCGAGATGACAGAAGGGAGCGAGTCTCCGGTTGCGATCCTGCGCGATCCGCGGACACGTCAGGTCCGCGCCATTTTCCGCGACCTGCCGACGGGCCCGCTCGCCCTGAGCTCGGCGGAGGACCGCGCTCCGGAGCCGGGGCTCCAAGTGTTGGTGAGCAGCGGGCTCCCGGACGCGGAAGCGTGGCGGCGCTAAGACCGAGAACTGAACGGTGGAGATTCGCTCCCGATGCCGTGAAACTGGCGTCGTCGCAATAGCGGACTATATGGGCGATCCTCCTCCCCGTAGCGGCACGCTCACGCGGAGACAACCTCTCACGACGGGGTAGCGGCGCGGAATGTAGGTGGAAAGTCGAAAGGAACCGTGGTCCCAATCTGGGACCAACCCCAACCGACTAGGCGGGACCCTCGATGTGGGATGTACTTCCCGAACTTGGTGTCATGGGTTACGTCTGCCCCACCGGGAATCATGTAGGCGCAGCGGCTCCGGGATACCTAGCGAACCAATAGAACCCCGTCGCTGAACAGGTACTGGGGGCGGTTTCCCGATCCGCGGATTATCGTGATGTGCCCCATGCAGGCGAACGGTAGTCACCCCGTCGACGCCAAATCGATTGGTCCCGCCACCGCCGCGGCCGCCGCCTCCGCTTGAACTCCAGTACTGGCGTTGAAACAACTTCTACCGCCTAGCCTAAGCCAAGCATCTCCGCATGGATTGGGGACGCCTGGAATCTCCAGCCACATCGTTCTTAGGGCATTCGCCGACCCCAGCGCCCGTTTGAGGCTACGGTGATCGTCCCCCTTACTGGTTCGAGAGGCTTCTCGACGACATCGAAACTCATCGTCCGGATGGCCGCAAAGCCCTCAACCTCCAGCCTGGGTTGGACGCTGTGAATCACACCGAGCGCAGAGAGGAAGGTCGTGCCGCGAGTCACCACATCGTCAACAAGCACGACTCGTTCGAGATCGGATCCGAGGTCGCCTCGCCAACGAAGGGATCGACTGAGGGTGGAGACCGTTGGTCGCTCGCCGCCCGAGGAACCATGCGCCTTTGGAACCGCTTCGATCCGTTCGAGAAGTTGCTGAACATCTCGCCCCAGCCCGCGATCGTGAAGAGCCCTTGCAAGGCTGCGCCCCGGCCAGAGCGTGTCATCTGTCCTCCGCGGGGCGCTGCGAGGAACCGGCACCAAGGTCGCGTCGGGCCCAAAGACGCCCTTGAAGGCCGTGGATTCCCGTTCCTTGCACAGGGCCGCGATACGCTCAAGGACATCGCGGCGGGCATCCTTCACCCAGCCCATGACCTTTCTCGGCTGGACGCCGACCCCTGTCACGTCCCGGTATCTCGGCGTGTAGACAAGAAGGGCCGCGAACCTAAGCCGATCAGAAGACGGGCTCACCGAACGCCGTCACCCACGGAATCTCACGAAGCTGTTCCTCAAGATGATTGAGTCGAAGGATTTCGGCGCCATAGAACAGCATCTTGCGCGGCCATGTGAGAGCCGGGTTTTCGGCCAGGGTTTCGAGGAGAAGCACGGAGCGGCCAATCCGAAGTGCCTCCCAAGCCTGGTTTATCGTCCCGCTCCTCTCGGCGGCTTCGACGATTACCAAAGCATCGCTCAAGAGCGCCATCGTGCGGTTTCGCTGGGGGAAATTCGCCCGCGTCACCGGGGATCCGGGCGCGAACTGACTGACGATGGCGAAGTGCGCGGCTAGGTGAACCTGGAGTGCTCGGTTCTTCGCGGGGTACGTCCTGTCAAAACCCGTGCCGATGACCGCGAACGTCCGGCCACCTGCCTTGATGGTGCTTCTGTGAGCCACCGTATCGATGCCGACGGCAAGACCGGAGACCACGGTCGTGTCGAGGTTCACAAGCGCCCGTGTCACACGGGCAGCGTTCTCCAGGCCTTCGGAGGTTGCCTTTCGCGAGCCCACCACGGCCACCTTCGGGCTTTGCCGAACCAGATCAACGTCCCCCGCAACGTACAGCGTTTGCGGAGCGATCCTCTTGTGGACCTGGGTTAACTCTCCGAGCAGATCCTGAATCAAGTGTTCGGTCATACGCACTGTACTAGCCATGGCATCCGTCATGCTGTCGAAAGTTGATGGTGAAGACCTGGTCTTGAAACCGTCCGGGTCAACACCGATGTCCATACTGCCAGCGGCCGCCAAAAGCTAACGCGGACGGCTTCGCGACATTCCCCCGATTGGCCTGGGGATCTTGATCGGGCGCATGTGGCCCGCAGGGTAGATCGGCCTGAGTCGGCCTGAGCGGGGCGAGCAGGAGACTGCTTGGCCCACGGCGGCACTCTGGCCGACGTGGAAACGGGACGGGTGGACCTATCAGCCATGGGCGCAGCGCTCCCTAGTATGTTGCGGCACGCTTGTCACGGCTCCTCTCGCCGGCGGCATAAGTCGAGCAAGCAACATAACAGGCGTTCTCGTCGGAGCGACTCCCGAAGTCACCGTTACCTCCGGTGCCGCGGCAGGCCGCGCCGACCGCCATCCCGTTGCGCGCCACGGGATCCAACGCTTCGGCGAAGACGAACGGTCACTCCCGCGTTGCCCTACAGTCGCCGGGAGACCCAGACGGCGCGGCCGACGAGGCGGACCTCTTCTGCGGGGCGTTCGTAGCTGTCGTACTCTGGATTCAGGGACTTGAGCACGACCTTGGGCGGATCGGAGTTGGGCACGTGCTCGATGTGCTTGGCGACGAGTCCCATGCCGTCCCAGATCACGAAGATGCCCGGCGGGACCGGCACCTGACGACTCACGTCAATTAGGATGCGGTCGCCGCTCGACAGAAGCGGCTCCATCGAATCGCCGTCGACCGTGATCATCTGCAGGTCCTCGGGCTTGGCCCGGAACTCGTGGCGGATGAGCGGATCGGCGAAGAGCCACATGTCGCTGGTCTGCTCGGGATCGTCGTTCCAAGCACCCGGACCCGCCGAAGCGCGGACGTCAATCTCGGGCACCGCGCTGTAGCCCGTCGGGGCAGCGTGCGGTGCCACCGGCGTCGGTTTCGGGCGCGCCACGCGCCGTGCGCTCCGGTCGTGCCTGAGCAGGTCTGGGCAGCATCCCAGATGCTCGGCCAGCGCCTCACGGTCGTCCTCGGCCAGAACACGGGGCGTACCCCGGTAGATGAACTGGTGCAGGTAGGCGGCATTGCGCTCGATGGCCAGCGATGCCGTGCGCAGGTTCGTGCGGCCCTCCGCCACCAGCTTCAGCAGACGCCGGCGCACTGGATCCAGTTGGTCGGCGTTTTTCCTTCGTTGTCCCATATTGTGGGAAATTACCCACCATCTGTTGCTGACGCAACAACGACATCCTAGGTACGTCACGACCATTTCGCTTTGCCCTTACCCCTTATCAATCCATGAACCGGGCCGTGCTCTCGGGTCTTCACGGAGCGCTTCTCAAATCGCTCTGTGACAGCATCTTCCGCCCCACCGCCGGAGGAATGTCGGCAACCCGGTTCCGCATCTCGTTATCTCTCAATGATGTGGGTAATAGGCTATTTCCCATGAGCTTGCGGAATTTGCCAGCATCGTGTCCGATGGGCGCACGATGGAAAACCTGACGGAGGAATTCGAGCGGCGCGTGGCGGCGTTTCTTCGGCGCACGCGGCTGTCGCCATCGGAGTTCGGGGAGCGCGCAGTCGGCGACCGGAAGTTCCTGGGCGACGTGCGCCGGGGCCGTTCGCCGCGACTGGCGACTGCCGATCGCGTTCTGGCTTTCATGGCCGATTGGGATCGCGCCCGCCAAGCGGAGCGTTCGTCGGGGAATTCAACGGTCGAGCCCAGGCGCGGATGCCCGGGCGGCAACCCATGACGAAAAACCGAGGAGAGGAAGGCATGAGAATGTTCCTGACGACGCTGTGGGCCGGGCTCTGGCTGCTGACACCCACCGTGCTGATGGCTCAGGGCACGAGTCCGTGGGTGGAAGCGGTGAACGAGCTTCAGACGCAGTTCACGGGTCCGATCGCGCGGGGATTGTCGCTGATCGCAATCGTGGTGGGCGGGCTGATGTTTGCGTTCGGCGAGGGCGGGAGCAAGCGGACGCTGGCCGGGATCATCTTCGGGATCGGGATGGCGATGGGCGCGGTGAACTTCCTGGCGTGGCTCTTCTGATGCGGAGTCTCAGACGCTGGGCGGGCTACGCGGCGCTCAACCGTCCGCTCACGGTGCTGGGCGTGGAGCGGCGGCTGTTCCTGCTGGGAGTGACACTCGCGGTCGCCGTCTGGAACGCGACGGCCTCGCTCGTGGCGGGCGGCGTGGTCTTCGCGGGATTCTACGGTGCCGGCTGGCTTGCGGGCCGGAAGGACCCGGCCATGCTCGCCGTGCTCCGGGCCGCCGCCCGCCACCCGGCCCGATTCGATCCCGGCAAGTGGGCGACCGAGCCGTGGCACCTGAAGATCCGGGGGCGCGGCGAGTGAGGGCCGCCGAGGAACTCAGCGCCTACGAAGCGGCCGGCTCGCTGGCCGAGGAGCTGCCCTACTGGGGCTGGCTCGCCGATGGCCGCACCTGCCTGACCCGTTCGGGCGAGCTGATCGCGGCGGGCCGGATCCGGCCCGCCGCGGTCGACGGCCGCACGGCGGAGCAAATCGACCGGGTGCACGGTCTCTGGCAGCGGCTGCTGTCGGGGCTCGGCCCGGACACGCGCCTCCACTTCTACTTGCTCCGGCGCCCGCGGCCGGCCGGCGACCCCGAACGGAACAGCGGTTCCGACATCGCGGCCGTCTCGAAGCGGAAGCGCCGCGCGTTCCTCGCCAGGCGCGTGCAGAGGCTCGACGCCTACGTCGTCTGGTCGCTCGGGTCCGGTCTTCGTCCGGCGGCCAAGGGCACGCGGTCCGGACCGCTCGGGCGGCTTGGGAAGCGCCGGAAGAAGGGCGCGCCGACCTATCTGGCCTCGGAGATCGAGGCGGCGGCGGGCCGGTTCCGGGCGCTGGTCGAGGCGAGCCGCACGCTCGTGGCCGAGCACACGCCCGTCGAGATGCTCGGAGCCGTGGAGGCGTCCCGGCTTCTGTCGGAACTGATCAACCGCCCGGGCACGGCGTGGGACGGCGCGACGGGGAGCGGCATTAACTGGCGGCTCGCGCTCTCGGAGCTCGAAGCCGAGCGCTCGCATCTGCGCCTGGACGGCGAGCCCGTGATCCTCTACACGCTCCTGTCGCCGCCCGGCCAAGCGCACGCGAACCTCCTCCGCGAGCTGTACTGCCTGGACGCCCGGCTGACCGTCTCGCTCGAGTGGCGGCCGTGGACGGTCGAAGCGGCGAGGCGCCGGATCCGGGGCGCGCAGCGTCACTACTTCTCGCGCCGCTACTCGATGATGGCGCACGTGCAGGAGACCGAGGGTACGGCGTCGGCGATGGTCGATTCGGCCGCGGCCGCCGAGTCGGACCGCCTGGGAGCGGCGCTCGTCGAACTCGAAGCCGACGGCGTGGCCTACGGGGAGGCATCGCTGACGGTGGCGCTCCACGGCGAGCTCGAGGAGATCGAACGGCTGGACGGCGACGTGCGCCGCCTCTTTGCCGCACACGACGCGAAGACCGTCCGCGAGGGCTACGGTCAGCTCCCGGTGTGGTTCTCGCGGCTTCCGGCCCAGCCGCGCAAGCGGCAGGTGCGGACCGTGTTCGTCTCGGCCGGGCTCGCCGCGTGTCTTGCGCCCGTGTTCGGGCCGCCCGGGGGCTCGGCCCGGAGCAGGCATCTCGGGCGCGAGTCGCTCGCGGTGTTCGAGACGCCGTGGCGCACGGCCTATCACTACGACCTGTTCCGTGGCGACGTGGGCCACACGCTGATCCTGGGCGCGACGGGGTCGGGCAAGAGCTTTGCGCTCAACTTCCTGCTCGTCGAGGCGCTCAAGTACGGGCCCCGCGTGCTGATCCTGGACCTCGGCGGCTCCTACCGGTGGCTGACGCGGTTCCTCGGAGGCTCGTACCTGGAGCTCACGCCCGCTGGCGACGCCGCGTCCGGGCTTCGTCTCCAGCCGTTCGCGCTGCCCGCGGGCACGCGCACGTTCCAGTTCCTGACCGGCTGGGTGCTTCGACTCCTGAAGCTCGGGGGATACGAGGCCGGGGGCGCAGACACGAGCGAGATCCGAGCCCGGATCGAGGATCTGTACGCGCTTGGAGCCGAGCGCCGCACCCTGAGCGGCCTGACCGGCTCGCTCCCGGCCGCGATGTGGCCGGCCCTGAGCCGCTGGACTCGGGATGGCGTCTGGGGCCGGTTCTTCGACAACGCTCCGGCGGAGGGATCGGACCTCGAGTTCCGCGACTGGCAGGTGATCGACCTGGCCGGCGCGGCCGAGCACCCCGACCTGTGCGAGGCGGCGCTGTCGTACCTGCTCGAACGGATGCGGCTCGAAATCGAGGACCCGGCCGAGGCGGCCCGCCTCAAGCTGATGGTCGTGGACGAGGCGTGGCGCTACCTGGCCGACCCGGCGGTGCTCGCGTACCTGGCCGAGGCCGCGAAGACCTGGCGCAAGAAGAACGCCGCGCTCGTACTCGCGACCCAGTCCGCCGTGGACATGACCGGGACAGCGGGCGCAGCGGCGCTCCTGGAGTCGATCCCCACCAAGCTGTTCCTCGCCAACCCCGAGCTTCCCGACGAGGTCGGCGACCTGTTCCGGCTGAACGAGTCGGAAGTCGCGCGGATCCGAGAGCTGACGCCGAAGCGCGAGTTGTATCTCCGCCGGCCGGAAGAGGCCGCCGTGCTCCGCCTCGAAGTCGATCCGGAGAGCTACTGGCTCTACACCTCCTCGCCCTTGGACGCCGAGAGGCGCGCCGAGGCCGTGGAGCGACACGGACTCGCCAAGGCGCTCGAAGTCCTGGCGAGTCCGCACACCGAACCCCCGAACACCAAGGAGGACGAGACGCAATGAGGCTTCCGAACATGGTCGTCGCACTCACGTTTCTGCTGGCTGCACCCCCGGCAACCGCCCAGCAGCACAAGGCCCCCCAGCAACACGAAGAGGAAGCGGCCTTCCTCCGCGTGCCGGCCGGCGGGGACCGGATCCACAGTATCCGCGCGCGCGTGCGTCACACTACGGTAATCGTGCTGCCGGCCGGTGAGCGGATCCTCGACTTCGTGGCGGGCGACGCGGAGTACTGGCACCTGACGGGGGCGGCGAACGTCGCCTATCTCAAGCCCCTGGCCGAGGACGCGGCGACGAACATCGCGCTCGTGTGCGAATCGGGGCGCATCTACCCGTTCCTCGTCTCCGAGCACAGCGACGAGCCGCCGCATCTGGTCGTCCGCGTCGAAGCGGACTCAGAGTCGGCGGACACGTTCGGCACCGGCGCACCCGCGTTCGTGGCGCGGAGCGAAGTGGCGGCCTACCGGGAGATGGCGGCCGAGGCCGCCGACCAGGCCCGGAGGGCGCACGAGGCGGCGGCGGCGGAGATCGAGGCGTTCCGCGCCGCCTATCCGACCCGCCTCGCGTTCGAGTACCGTCTGGACTCGGACGCCTCGAAGCGGCCGTTCCTCGTCGAGGCGATGTGGCATGACGGGCGCTTCACCTACCTCCGCTCGCGCGCCCAGGAAGCGCCCGCGCTCTACGAACTCCGGGATGGCGAGCCGGCGCTCGTCGCGTTCGACTTGAACCCCGACGGCCTCTACGTCGCCCGGCACGTGCTGGGCGACGGCTGGCTCCAGATCGGCGAGAAGCGGGTTGGCTGGCGGTTCCAGCCGGCGGACGCGCGATGAGCCGCTGGAAGCAGTGGATCAAGGAGCCCCGGGGCGCGCTACCCGGCGGCATCGTCACGAAGGCGGGGATCGCCCTGATCGGAGTGCTCGTCGCCGGCATGCTGCTCTCGTCTTCGCTGGCGGATCCCGAAGAGGACCCCATGGTTTCCGCGGCGCCCGAGCCGCAGGCCGTCGACGAACGCACGGGCCGGGCGTTCGACGGCCGCATCCGCGCGGACACGGAGCGTCACCAGCAACAGGCGGCGGCGAACGAGGGCCGCGCCGACAGGGAACGTCGCCTGGCCGAGACCGGCAAGGCGGCGGCCGAGGAAGGCGGGGAAAGCCGATCGCGAGGCGGCGGGCGCGGAGCCCTGGGCGGCCAGGCCGGCATGGCCCGGGCCGAATACGAGCTTCGCGAGACGCTCCGGCTCGAGGAGATCGAGCGGCAGGCGCGCTCCCTCCGCTCGCTTCCCATCGCCCGGACCTACAGAGATGCGAACGAGGGGCGGGACGGGACCCTCCCGGCGGCCAATCCGGAGCCGTCGGAGGCCGCGCTCGACGCGATGCTCGCTTCCTTCGGACAGTCCGTCTCCGCCCTCGAGGCCGAGATGCGGGCCGGGCTGGCGAGCGAAGGGCTCCTTCCCGGATCGCCCGGGATGTCGTCGCAAGGGGCACGCGCGCCGGGGACTGCGGAGCCGGGACTCAGCGTCCGGCCGCCGGACCCGCGCGGCTGGGAGCGGATCCGCGAGGGCTCGTTCCTCGAAGGCGTGCTGCTCACCCAGCTCTCGGGCGAATTCCCCGGACCCGTGCTGGCCATGGTCTCGGTGCCGCTGTACTCGGACGACCGCCAGCGGGTCCTCGTTCCGCGCGGCGCGCGCGTCGTCGGGACGGCGCGGGCCGTCCAGAACCGGGACCAGAGCGGCCTCGCCGTCGCGTTCCACCGGCTGCTGCTGCCCGACGGAAGCTGGATCGACCTCGGATTCACGGGGCTCAACCAGGCGGGCGAGAGCGCGCTCCAGGATCAGGTGAGCCGCCACTACCTCTCGACGTTCGCCGCCGCCGGAGCCGTCGGCGCGCTGAGCGGACTCACGCTCGCCGGAGCCTCGCCCTACGGCCTTCGGGCCGGCGTCGGCCAGGGGCTCGGAGGCAGCGCCACCTCGATGCTGGACCGCTACCTCAACCGAATGCCCGAGATCACGATCCGCGCGGGCCACCGGCTCCGCATCTGGTTCACCGGGGACGTCCTCGTCCCCACACCCCCCACACACCGATGACGCGAAAGGACTCTTCCATGCGAAACCGCTTCCTCGTCTTGGCCGTCGTGGCCCCCCTGCTGACGCTCGCGGCTCCCAGGCCCGCGAGCGCCCAGTTCGACTTCGGCGGCGTGTTCCAGCGCGCCCAGATCATCGCCAACCAAATCACACAGATCGCGAATCAAGTCCGGCAGATCCGTGGCACCAGGCGCCAGATCAGAGAGCTGGAGAACCAGCTCAACCACATGAGGCGCGCCGCGGGCGGGGAGCTTGACGCCCTGCTCCAGCCGTTCTCCCGGCTCGCGGCCGAGCCCGTGGGGCTCGTGCGCGATGGGCTCGGCTGGGGATCCGACTTCCAGGGCGCGGCGCTCCGGACGGTCGACGCCGTCCGGGGCTTCGGACGCGGAGGGCGCTCGTTCACCGGACTGTGGCGGAGCGCCCGCGACGCGGCCGACCGAGTGAGCGAGGCCGACATCCTCGCGCTGTTCGGCGACCTTCCTCCGGAGGCCGGGACCCGCGCCGTCGAGGACTACCGGAGGTCCCGCCTGAGGGCCGACCGGCAGGGGGTGCTGGACTACGCGACGCTCGACGCGGCGACCGCGCTCGCCGAGACCATCGAGAGCGCGCGGGGCTCGTTCGCAGGCCTGACGGCGAACGGCAACCTGTCCAACACCGCCCTCCAGCAGGCCGGAGTCGCGGCAGCCCTGAGCCAGGGCCGGATCAACGCGGGCGTGGCCCAGGTGCTTGCGCACCAGGCCGCACGGGAGGCGAGTCTCGCGCGAGAGGCCGAACTCGCGCACCTCGAACGGCTCGCCGCATGGCGGGAAGGCCGGGCACGCGCGAACGCGATGGCGGTAACGATGCGGGACGCGGCGTCCCTGAACCGGGGCCAGCTCCGCGAGGGCCTGCTGTTCCGCGTCCCGTCGTTCTACCGGTAGGGGCGCCAGCCATGCAGCTGCCCCGGCAGTCCATCGACCCGAACGTCCCGGCCCAGATCCCGGCCGATGAGCTTCAGGACTTCAAGCGCTTCCTCGACATGGTGCTCGACACCGTCGTCGGCGGAGCCGCGCCCGACGTGCATGCGCTCGGGCTCCAGCTCTGGGGCGGGCTCGCCGCCGTGATGGTCGCCTGGACCGGACTCAAGATCGCGTTCAGCGGCACGTTCCAGCCGTGGGAGATCGTCAAGCTCGTGATCGGGATCGCGATCCCCCGCACGCTGCTCCACTACTACGTCGTCCCGATCCCCGGCGTCGGGCTCACGTTCCCGGCCATGGTCGCCGGAGGCGGGATCTGGCTCCAGAACCTGTTCCTGTCCGACGTGGTGTCGGCCGGCTACACCGAGATGACCGCGCTCGTGCAGGCGTACTCCGCGCACCTGGGCGCGGCGTGGTCCACGGGCAACCTGCTCTCGGTCGTGACGGCGGGCGCGACCGTGATCTTCTCCTCGCTGGTCACGCTCGTGATGGGCGCTTCGCTCGTGGTTTGCCTGCTGGCGCTGTTCTGCGTGACCTACGCGCAGGTGATCTGGGCGCAGGTCGCCATCGCCATCGCGATCCTGCTCGGTCCGGTGTTCATCGCGTTCCTGCTCTTCGAGCCGCTCTCGTTCCTGTTCTGGGGATGGTTCCGGACCATGATGGTCTACACGCTCTACGGCGTCGTGGCCGGTGCCATTCTCCGCGTCTTCATGGGCGTCGGCATGGGCTACATCACGACCTACGCCGATGCCCTCATGGGCACCGGAACGGCGGACCCGTTCGAGCTCTGGCTCTGGGCCGTCGTCCTCATGCCGCTCGTCGTCTCCGGCCTCATGGCCGGGCTCAAGGTCGGCGAACTCGCCTCGATGCTGGTGTCCGGCTCCGGCTCCGCGGGGTCCGGGTTCGTCGCGCTCGTCATGCAGGGAGCCGGCAAGGTCGCCGCTCCCGCCAAGCCTCCCGTTTGACAACCAAGGAGATCTGCCGATGAAAGGTGAACGCAACGCCGGCCGCGAATACGCCGAGATCTGGGGCGAGGCCGTGCAGGCGAACCGGAAGCTCCGGACCATCCTGATCTTCCTCTCGGCGAGCTGCGTACTCGGCGTTGTCGTGCTGCTCAAGATCGCGGGGGCCGAACCGCCCAAGCCGATCGTCATCCGGG
This sequence comes from Gemmatimonadota bacterium, assembly GCA_028873815.1. GTDB lineage: Bacteria > Gemmatimonadota > Gemmatimonadetes > Longimicrobiales > Gaopeijiaceae > Bin94. The sequence goes on from JAPPNN010000005.1 coordinate 19,563, forward strand.
TCGACGAGGTGGGCCGCGCCGAGGCTGTCGCCTACCAGGCCGCGACCGCGCAGGCCGATCCGCTCGATCCGACAACCAAGTATTTCCTGAACCGGTTCGTCGACGACTTCCACTCCAGGCGGCGGGCCACGGTCGAGGAGCACTGGACCCGGAGCCTCCGGTTCCTCTCGACCGAACTCGCCAATGCGGCCTTCGCCCGCGATGGCGACGACGTGGCGAGCGTGGCGGCCGGAACAGCCGAGACCGAGCGCCAGGTCGAACGCGTCGTGCTCCGCATCCACCCCTCGCCCGAGCCGCCCCACGGCGCGACCGCCGACTTCGAGCTCGTGCATCTCGCCGCTACCCGGGAGGTCCTTCGCGAGCGCTGGTCGCTCTCGCTCCAATTCGACTTCCTCGAGGTCATCCCGCCCGAACTCGTGGTCCACAACCCGATGGGGATCCTCATCACGTATCTCCAGGCCGACCGCGCGCTCGTGACCGGAGACGCTCCTTGATCACGCACCTGAAGAGGCGCGAACCGGCGCTCGGGTCCCTTGGCTGGACGGGACGCAACGCCGAGTGGATCGCTCTGGTGTGTCTGCATAGCGGCGTGTTCACGCGCGCCCAGGCGACGCGGTTCCTGAACACACACCACGAACGGGCGCGCCGGCTCGTCCTCGCACTGATCCGGCAGGGGCTGGCGGCCGAGGAGACCGTGCCCGGCATCCGGGGGATCGGGCGGGTGTGCAGGATCTACGCGCGGGGCCTGTACCGCGCGCTCGGCGCCGAGCACATCCGCCACCGCCGCACCGCATCCCCCGAGGTCCTTCTGCGGCGCCTGCTGTCGCTCGACTACGTGATCGAGCATCCCGAGTTGCCGTGGCTCCCGACGGAACCCGAGAAGGTCGCCGCGTTCGAGGCGCTCGGGATCGAGCGCGATCTGCTGCCCGTCAAGCGGTACCGGGGAGCCGCCGGCACGACTCGGCGCCACTTCCCTCTCAAGCTGCCCGTCGCGCTGGACTCGGCCCGCGCCCTCTTCGTCTACGCCGAGCCCGGTCACGACACCGCGACCGCGCTCCGCTCATGGGGCAAGGCGCACGGCGGACTCTGGCGCGCCCTCCGGAGCCGGGGCCTGTCCGCGGAGATTGTCGTCGTCGCCCGCACGGCGCACGAACTCGAGCGTGCCCGGCGCGTGACGCGCGGCTGGTCCGAACCCGGCGGCCACGGCGAGCCGGACCCCGGAATCGCCGAAGAACTCGCCCGGATCGAAGGGGCGATCCTCGATGGCGCGGTCCACGTTCTCGAAGAGTACGGCGGCCTTCAGGCCGCCCTGAAGCGCAGCATCGCGCTCGAACGCGAGGCGAGCCGCCCGGTCCGGCGCGGATCGATCGACCGCGGCAGCGTCTGGCAGACCGCGCGGCTCCAGGGGGCGCGCTACCGATGAGCGCTCCGCGACTTGCGGCCGTACCCGAGCGCGCAAACGACGCGGCGGTCCGATGCGCGCTTCGGCGCTTCCGCGATGCGCACCGCCACCCGCGCCCAACCGCCGGCGCGGCAACGTCGTGCGCCGGGGCGGCCATGCCGGTCCGTGCCGCGCGGGCGGCACGGACCGTGACGCTAGCGACCCCCCAGTCCGAGGGCCTGGTACGGGTTCGGGGCCGGGCGTGCCTGCGCACCGCCCGCTCCCGGCCTCCAGGGGTCGCTAGCGTAGCAGCAATCCCTCCGGTATTTCTCCGCAGATCATGTAACCTGTTTTGTATCAACATGTTATGAATTCTATATCACCGCCTTACCCACCATTGTGTCCACCGGCCGGAGCGGGATTCTGTCGGCCCTTACTGGCCGTCGGCGGACGGCGGACGATACCAACAGGGAAAAACGAGCGAACGGACTCCCGATCCCCTCGTCTCTGTCAATTACGGACCCGTGAGGCCCCCGTTCTGCGCAAGCAGATCGGCCAGCGCCGCGTCGTCCGCAATCTCGGCAGGCCAGCCGTAGGCGGCGGCTACGGCGGCATCCAGCTGGGCGTGGGCGTCGGAGAGCCACTGCGGCCGGGCGTTGTAGAGGGTCGTCAGGGTCCGCTTTTTGAGCGCCTCCGCCGCCTCCCCGTCGCGCGGCACTGCGCGGTTTGGGTATCCGGGTACGGGTTCCTCGACCCACTCGACCCACTCGCGCGGATTGAGCCAGCGGTCACGGAGTTCGACGAGCCGCCGGGCCGCGGAAGCGATGGCCTGCGCCCGTGGATCGGTGAGATAATCGGACGCGGCCACGTCCGGTCCGAGGCCTTCCGGGAACGGGAAGGTCTCGAACGTCGTGGTGGCGGTGTAACGCGGGTCATTCCCCTTGCCGAGCCAAGTGCCCCTGCGGAGCGACCAGGCCTCGTGGAACCGGCTGTGTAGAATCCCGAACGTGGTGTCGTCGTCGCGGGCGACGACGATGACGGTGTTGGAGGGACAGATTCGCGTATCGAGCCAATCGAATACCCGGTGCTTGGCTACAAGAGGCGTGGCGATGTAACGGGGGAGCTTGGAGAGGGCATCCCACATGTGCGGCCTTGGTCGGAGATGTCGCCACCAAGTGAGACGGTGCTCCTCGATCCGATTCCTCTGTCGCATGGGGTAGACGTGCTCTTGCGCGTGCTGGAAGGGCGTTTCGTAGAGGGCGGCGGCCTCCTCACTCATGGTCCATCCGAAGTCGATGATCCACTTGTCTGCGGAGCGCCGGGTAACCTCCAGCCCGTTTATCCACGGCTTGAGTACATCCGAGTTCGGTCGGCCATTCGGGTTCGAGGGCTCCCGTAGCCAGCGGCGGGCGAGGTCGCCGGGAACATCGAACGGGCCACCCTTCGTGTCGCCCATGAAGGCCACGCCCGCATTCCGAGCAAGGCGTTGCGCCTTCGTCAAGTCAACTCCGGCCTTCCCTCCTTTCGCCGCCGTCAAATCCGTGTAGATCTCATCCACCGTCTCGCCGTCGAGCCGTCGCTCCGGGATGTTCTCGTCGTCCGGCTGCGCGAAGCAGACGAGCGACACGCGCACCGCCGCGCCGTCGATCACCCACGGTTTGTCGCTCCACGCGTCGAAAATCGGTCGTCCGCCCGTCGCCCTTTCCAGCGCCCGACGGTTCGCTCCGCCACGGATTGAGTTGGTCGCGACCAGCCCAACCCGCTTCGATGCTCCACGGTCCAGATGCTCTCCGGCCTTCACGAACCAGTAGCAAACCAGATCGGCCTCGCGCGGCACCCGGCCCTTGTAGGCACCGAACATGGTGGAGACATACTCCTCGCCGAGGTTGAAGATGAGCCGCTTACCGCCGAGAAACGGCGGGTTGCCAATGACCGCGTCCGCTTCGGGCCACTGGGGCTCTCCACCCTCCGGGGTCAGGATCGCGTCGCGGCATTCGATGGTCTCCAAGGGGTCGAGGATCGGCTGCCGCGAACCCGGAAACCCGTTGCGGCGCATCCACTGGATCTCACCTATCCACACCGACACGCGGGCCAGTTCAGCCGCGTAGGCGTTCACCTCGATCCCTTTCACATTGGCGGGACCGACCGAAGGGAAGGCGCGTTCGAGCCCCATGGCCTCGGCCTCCAATTGCACCCGATGCTCCAAGTCGTGGAGGGCGTGAAGCGCCAGATACAGGAAGTTCCCGGACCCACAGGCGGGGTCGAGCACGGTGAAGCCCCGCAAACGCTCCAGAAAGGCCCCGAGCGCGTTCCTTGCCCGTCCGCGGTGGCGCGTCGCCGCGCTCTGAGACTTGGCCGACCGCACGCGTTCCAACCTGTCGGCGATCCGTGCCTTTACGATCTTCCACTCGGCCAGCAACGGGCGAACGATGACCGGATCGATGATCCGCATGATCTTGTCCCGATCCGTGTAGTGCGCCCCGAGTTGCGAGCGCTTGTCGGGGTCCAGCCCCCGCTCGAACAGCGTGCCCAGGATCGAGGGATCGATGCTGGACCAATCGAGCGCGGCCGCCTTCAGGGTCGTCTCGATCTGGGCCTTGTCCATGGGGAGGGTGGCGTCGTCCTCGAACAGCCCGCCGTTGAACCACTCGACATTCTCGAATCCCACCTGACCGCCCGTCGCCATCGCACCGAACAGCTTCCGCGCCCCGTCCTCGAAGTTCTCCGGCTGGCGATGCCCCTGCGTCAGCATGCGGGTGAACATGTCATCGGGAAGCAGTCCCACGTCCTCGGCGAACATGCAGAACACGAGACGGTTCACGAAGTGGGCCACCTCCTCCGGCGCATGGCCACGGTCCCGGAGCGATTGCGCAAGCTCCGCGAACGTCTTGGCGGCCCGTTCCGTCAGCGTCTGCCGGGTCTCACCGGGCCGCAGCCGCTCGGGGTCCGACATCGCCCACTTGAGCTTGTCCCGGACGGCCGCGTCCACGAGATCGTCGAGCCCGAACTGGTGCATCTTGCTGACCGAGTTCGTCCAGTTCGTCCGGATCCGGAACCGGCGCATGTCGGAGACGATCAGGAGCGGCGGGTTCTCCAGCGCCAGCGCGTATTGCCGAAGCTGGTCGAAGGCGGCGTCGAGGTTGGCGTGCTTGCCCTTGTACTCCCACGCGAAGCAGTGGCGCTTCCACACGTCGGCCCAGCCCCCGCCGCCCGAGTCCTTCGCCGCTCCCCGCTCGAAGCAGTAGTGGTCGCCGGTGGGATCGGCCTCCGCCGGGGTCGGCTCCCCAAGCAGGCGGCACAGGTCGATGAAGTGCTCCTGCGCGGCAGAGCGCTCCTTGAGCTCCGAGGCGTGCCACTTCGCTATGAACTCGCCGGGGATCACGCTGCGGGAGCCTTCGCGTCTTGAAGGGTCTTGGCGGCCATGCTCCCAACTTCGCCGGTCGGGGATGGTCGTGTCCAATTCCAGTAGTCCGGGAAGGTGACTCGCATCGTCAGGCTTGTGGCGGTCGGTGCGGGATGCCCGGTGCCGGTCCGGGCGTGTGCATTCGGGTTGAGGGACCATGTGCATGAAATCTGCTCGCGCGATGCGCACCTCGCCTGTGCCACATGTGCCTGGCCGCCCTGACGTTGCGCCACGACCGCCGAGCCGCCGGTGCCGATCCGGGTTTGGGGGCTGTGGATGGGAGCGACCCCTCGGTTTCGATGCCCAGTGCGGGCATCGCGGCGGGTGGGGATGCGCACACCCCCGCCCGCCGCCTCCGGGTCGCTCCCTATTCCAGCAATCCCTGGCGGGAAGGGCCACGACAGCCGCCGTGGGGGCGGCGGATGACCGCAGCGGCCATCTGCGATGCGGAATCGAGCGACCGCAAGGGGACGCGGACACGCTCCATGCGGCGGCCA
>JAPPNN010000064.1 GCA_028873815.1 Gemmatimonadota bacterium
TCACCTCTCGCGCCTCTCCTGGTTCAGGCTCATCTCCGTATTGGAAAAGACTGTCTGAGGGTGCCATCACCAGACCGTGAAGGCGCGGCGTCCCACGAGCGGCGCCCTTCCCGCCACCGAGACCTCGAGCACAACCTGGTATTCACCGGGGTCGAGACCCGGAAGCCCGAGCCGCAACGTCCGGAAGAGTGGCTGCGGGCGTTCCGGACCGCTCTCCTCCCAGCGAATCGACACCTCCTCGCGCGGGCCCCGTACGCGTAGCCAGCGGCCGAACCGCGAGAGCACGCCCTCGTTGCGCCGTTCGACCCAGGCACTGAAGCCGATGCCCTCCGCGCGAAGGCCCAGGCCGTAGACTTCGAACGCCACCGTCAAATCCTCGTCGGCGGCTACGTGGGTGGACGTCCTGACGACATCGAGCATCGGTTCGAGGCCGGCCGGCTCCGCTCCGGCTTCGAGCAGCACGAGATCCGAGATGGCCAGGAGATCGGGCGGAAGCCGCCTGAGTCCGATGCCCCTGCGGAGGCGATGTGCCCGGCGGTGCCCAGGCTCCCAGGCCTCCAGGCTCACGACGCCTCGATCCGCCAATGGTGCGACCCCCGACAGGCGCACGACCGCGCCGGTCTCGACGGCGGTGCGCCCCAGCGTCCGCGCCACACCTCCAGTCTCCACGAACAGGCCGGCTTCGACCGGCTCCAAGGGAAGCGTGCCTGCCGGCGGGTCCGGTTCCAGGGGCGGTGTGCCCGCCGGTGGGTCCGGGAGGGTTGCCACTCCGATCAGGACCACGCCATCACTGCGCCAGAACCTGCCCGTCTGTCCGTCGAGCGAGCCGATCGTGTCCAGGTAGGTGGGAAGATAGACACTCTGCGTGTGACCGTCGGGGACTTCCCACACCACCGCGTCCACGCTGTCCGGACCGCCGTCGAGCACGTCGCGGGGCGGAAGCGTGCGCACGGACGCCGGAGGATCGCGTCCGGTGACCTGGACGGTGCTCTGTCCGGCACGGGGCCACGAACGCTCCCACGCGATCGGCCACCCGTAGCGCACCACCGCCTCGGTCATGTCTTCGCCCCAGCGCAACTGGTGGGGACTCATGGCTCCGTCGGAACTCATCGCGTACACCCGTCGGCTGAGGTGTGCGCTCCACCGTTCGTTGCCGTCCGCGAGGTACAGGGGATCGGCCAGCGTCCACAGCCGCCGGGCCGCCGCCGCGGAGTCGGGCTGGGCCTCCAGCCAATCGTGAAGTTCCCCGTCCAGCAAGGGATGGGGATCGGCCCAACTGCCCGCCGTGTCTGCGGGCATCGCCGAGAGCGCTCGCACGAATGCCGACTCCGCTCCAACGAAGTCTTCCTGGTGGTGGTGCACGTAGCCCAGGAACGCGTCGCAGCGCCAGCGCGCCGGGAGCCCGCACCCGCGAGCCAGCGCCTCCGCCTCGCCGAGAAGTCCGGCCTCCACGCTGTAGCGGATCCGCTGGCCGAAGATCCAGTGGTCTCCCGGGGCTGCACGGGCCAGCGACGCCAGTTCGGTGAGCAGCTCGAGACGCCAGGCCCTGATCGACTCCGGCTCCTCGCGGGGTTCCCAGTCCTCGTTGCCGTCGTCCCAGATGCACAGCCGCCCGATGATCGCGTCGCAGGGGTGACGGCCCCCGCCGAGGGTACGGGGGAGGTCCCGCACCCGCCGACGCTCGAAGCGGGCCTGCAGGGACCGCGCACGGGAGTGGGCGTCGGCCGAGTCGGCCGCGCCCGGGGCCTGGAGGGGAGCGGTGGTGGCGGCCAACGTCGCGAAACCGGGGAGGGCCCGGTCGGCAATCCCGCCGGCGCCGGAACCGGAGGCATGCGCAGGCGTCGCCGCGACCAGACCGCAACAGGCCAGGAGAGCGGCGGTCAACGGAATGGGAATCGACATGTTTGTCCCGCTGAATGACCTGGCGTTTCGACCACTGGATCCTGTTGACCATTGGCCCGGGTGGAGTCGAACCACCACCCCCGGTTCCAAAGACCGGTGTCCTGCCATTAGACCACGGGCCAATCCGTCGCCGCCTGCCTCGGACAGGGGCGATCGTGTCAACTGTAAGTTACATCCTGTAAACCGTGATTCACATTCCCAGTCTTGTCCAACGGCAAATGAGCCTGAACGCGGGGCCGGTTTCCAGCGGGA
>JAPPNN010000027.1 GCA_028873815.1 Gemmatimonadota bacterium
TCACCTCTCGCGCCTCTCCTGGTTCAGGCTCATCTCCGTATTGGAAAAGACTCCGACCGAGGTGGGAACGGGGTCGTCACGGCACCGCCGTCCAGCCGTCAGTCCCGATCAGATGTCGAAGCCGCTCTGCTCCAGTTGGTGGGCGCCCCGGCTGTCTCCTTCGTCCACGACCTGACCGTCGAACAGATGGACGGTCCGTTCGGCCGAATGAGCATAGCGCGGATCATGCGTGACCATGCAGATCGTCGCCCCCTCGTCGTGTAGCTCATGCAGGAGGTTCATCACCGCGTGTCCGTTTCTCGAGTCCAGGTTTCCGGTCGGCTCATCGGCAAGCAGGATCAGGGGCTTCCCCACCATGGCGCGGGCGACCGCGACCCGCTGTTGCTGACCCCCGGAAAGCTGCGAAGGATAGTGATGGACTCGGTGGGCCATACCCACGCGTTCGAGCGACCTGCGAATCCTGCGCCTCCGTTCCCGCCCCGGCATGCCCCGATAGCCCAGTGGCAGTTCCACGTTCTCGAAGACGGTCAGATCCCCGATGAGGTTGAACGCCTGGAAGATGAAGCCGATCGACTGGTTGCGGATTCTCGCTCTCTGAGAGGCCGACAACCGCTCTACGGGCTTGCCGTCGAGCAAGTACGTGCCGCCCGTGGGAGAGTCGAGCAGTCCGAGGATCGACAGCAGGGTGGTCTTGCCGCAGCCGGACGGTCCCGCGATCGACACGAACTCGCCGCGTTCGATGCCCAGAGTGATGTTCGAGAGAGCGTGGGTCTCGACCTCGTCCGTATGGAAGACCTTGCTGAGCGACGCCAGCCTTATCAGGGGCGTCGCCGGTGCTTGTTCTTCGCGGCGCTCGTGGATCATGTATGTTCGGTTCCCACCCCGAGGACTGCGGCCCGTTCCCCGCCTGATACATGGTACGCTGTGGATCACCTTCGGGTTTCTTCGCAGACCGCCGACCATCGGCCGCGGCATCGCCGGACCGGGTTCGGCTCCGACCGGGCACGCCTTGCCCCACCACACAGCCTCACCACCAGGACAGCCCGGCCGGAGCCACACCAACGGTTCGGGGTCTTCAACCGGAAGAAGCGTGCCAACGGTCGGAGTGAGTTCGTAGGTGACTGTCAGGAATACGCTTACCGGATCTGTCGGTCCTAAAGGGAACACTCCCTGTCGACCGGAATCGGGACGGAGGTGTGCGGAATCGAACACGCGGCAGATGTTGCCCGGTGCGGGCGTCCGGGGCGAAACTTCTTCGTCGCCCAAGTGATCACTCCGCACCCGGGCAATTGACTTGGCACTGCTCACGGATTCCACGATTCTCGAACGGTTCCGGTTTGCCGTGGACCCCGAGCGGGTTCGCCGCAAAGTGCCGTTGGCGCCCCTGACGACTTTTGGAATCGGAGGCCCCGCGGATCTCTTCTACCGGGCGCGCTCTGCCGACGAGTTGAGCCTGGCCGTGTCGACGGCACGCGAGATCGGCATCCCCTGCTTCGTTCTGGGGCGAGGGGCGAACATTCTCGTCGGTGATCACGGGTTCCGGGGCGTGGTCGTGAGGTGCGACATCGCCGGCGTGACCTTCGAGCCAGGTGGCAGGGTCACCGCCGGAGCCGGGATCGATACCTTCCCCGACCTGATCAACGCGACCGTGGCGAGGGGGCTTGGCGGCATTCACCATTTCGTGGGCATTCCCAGCACCGTCGGCGGCGCAGTATGGCAGAACCTGCACTTCCTCTCGCCCGCGCCCGAGCGAGAGCGCACGGTCTTCTGGGACGAAGTCATGGAGGGCGCGACCATTCTCACGCCCCGGAACGAGATACGCACCGTCGGGACCGAGTATTTTCGGTTCGGATACGACTACAGCGTCATCCACGACACCGGCGACCTCGTTCTCGACGTATCTCTCAAGCTCGAGCCTACGCCCACTGGAGAGCTGAGGCGCGTGATGCGAGAGAACCTGGCGTGGCGCGAGGAACGGCATCCGGATCTGTGGCTGTATCCCTGCGTCGGGTCGATTTTCAAGAAGATCGACGGGATCGGGGCGGGCCGTCTGATTGACGAATGCGGGCTAAAGGGACATGTCCACGGGGCAGCCGCAATCTTCCACAAGCACGCGAACATCATCGTGAACCTCGGGGGTGCAACGGCGACCGAGGTGCTGACCCTGATTGAACTTGCCCGCTCGACGGTCCTCCGTGAGACCGGCTACAAACTCGAGACCGAGATCGGCTTCGTAGGCGAATTCTAGCAGCCCGTGGACAAAGGTCCCCCGGCATTCGAGCGGCTTTATCCACGGACTGCCAGCTGACCGGGCTGGATATCCAGCTAATCTAGACCTGGGAGGGCATCCCGTGTGTGACGTGCAGGCGGACCAGTGGGCCGTGGAATCGAATCCATAGCCGCCAGAGCAGCAGGACCGCGACCGCACCCAGCCCGGCCGCAAGACCCCACCACAAGCCGACCGGACCGACATCGCGGCCAAACCCGAGCCACAAGCTCAACGGGATGCCGAAAAGCCAGAAGCCCAGCACATTGTAGACCATCGGCCGCAGTGTGTCGGCGACCCCGCGCAGCGCGCCGGTGCACACGACCTGCAGGCCATCGAACAGCTGGAACATCCCGGCAACGGGGATGAGCGCTGCGGCCACGGCGGCCACGCTCGTGTCGGTGGTGAACTGTCTGGCCAGCAGACCCGGAAAGGCAAGGAAGATCACGGCGGTCACGGACATGGCGAAACAGCACAGCAGGACGGCACCGCCACCGGACCTCCGCGCCCTCTCCGGGTTCTCGTTCCCAACCGCCCTGCCCACGAGCACAGCCGCCGCCTGGGAGATCCCCAGAGGGATCATGAACGCAAAGGCCGCCAGATTGAGGGCGATCTGGTGACCCGCGATTGCGTGGGTGCCCAGCCAGCCCATGGCTATCCCGATCGCACCGAAGGCACCGAACTCCATGAACAGCTGGAGCCCGATCGGCGAACCGAGGCGCACGATCCGCCGCAGCGGCCCAAACTGGAACACGTCGCGCCGCACGCGCCGCAGATACGGTGCCAGGAGGCGCCATCCGAGAACGAGCGCGCACAGCCACATGAACCATCTGGAGATGGCGGTGGCCCATCCCGAGCCCACGGCGCCCATGGCCGGCGCCCCGAGGTTGCCGTAGATCAGAACCCAGTTGGCGCCTGCGTTGAGCAGATTCGCCAATACGATCGTCCAGACGACCGGCGCGACTCGGCCCACAGCCTGAAGAGTCTGACGAAAGACGATGAACCCGTAGAACGGCAGCATTCCGGGAATCAGCGCGTGCGTGTACCTGGCCGCGACGGGGATCACCTCCGGTGGCTGCCTCAGGAGCACGAAGATCGGTTCCGCCAGGGCGAGCAATGCCGAGGTCACCACGGCGAGTCCAACGCTCAGCAGCAGTCCCCGTTGTATGGACACCGCAATCTCGTCATGGTCCTCCGCCCCGAACGCCTGCGAAACGAGGGGATCCAGGGCGAAGAGGAGCCCCATGCCGAACACCGCCACGGTGAAGAAATAGACGTTCCCCAGCGTCACGGCCCCCAACTCGGTTGCGGTCACCCTGCCGACCATTGCGGTGTCCACCAACCCTTGCGACAAGAGGCCCATCTGAACGACGGCGACGGGGGTCGCGAGCATGACGAGGTCGCGAAACTCGGCCCTCCGGGGGCGAAAAGCGGACAGACGAGCCCGCGCGGCGGCGGTCAAATGCGGACCGTCAGGAGGCGGGCACGGAAGCGTAGTTCTTCCGTGGCAGCGTAATCTTGAATTCCGTGAACTCCCCGGGCACCGTATCGACCTCGATCTTGCCCCCGTGCTCCTGGACGATTTCGTGGGATATCGAGAGTCCCAGCCCGGTGCCTTGTGTCCCGGACTTCGTGGTGAAAAACGGGTCGAAGATCCTGTCGAGGACGTGCTGTGGAATGCCGGTCCCGTTGTCGTGTACAGTGATGCACACCTCGCGGTCGCGCCCTTCGGTCCTGACGGTGACCGCAGGCAGGTAGCCCGGCTCCTCGGCCTCAACTCTGCGCGCGTGCGTCGCGTGGCAGGCGTTGGTCACGATGTTGAGGAACACACGGCTAAGATCTCGGGCGATGGCCTCCACCTCGCCCGCGTTCGCATCGAACTCGTACACCATGTCCACGTTAAAGGAAGAATCGGTGCCGCGGATGCCGTGGTAGGCGAGCTTGGCGTATTCCTGGACCAGTACGTTGATCTCGACCGACTCCAGTTCACCCGCCTCGTCTCTTGAATGGGCAAGCATCCCCTCGACGATTCTGTTCGCCCGCGCGCCGTGTTCGTTCACCTTGACGACGTTGGTATCCAGGTCGTCGAGGATCTCCGTGATGAATTCGCGGTCCAGCTCCCCGCCCCCGTTGTCTCCTGCCTTCAGCTCTTCCCGCAACTCCTCGATGAGTTCGGAGGACAGCTCCGCGAAGTTGTTCACGAAGTTGAGCGGGTTCCGGATCTCGTGCGCGATGCCCGCAGTCAACGCCCCCAGCGAAGCGAGCTTCTCCTGCTTGACCACCTGTTGCTGCGTGCGTCGCAGGTTGTCGAGGGTATCCTCCAGCTCCGCGTTCTTGGCCTGAACCTCGTCGGCCAGCTTTTCGACCAGATTCAGGCGCTGCACTTCGACAGCGTGCTGCCGGAAGACCTCCAGGGCGCCCGCCATGTCCGTGAGTTCGTCGTTGCCCTCGATCTCCACCTGCACCTCCAGGTCGCCCTTCGACATGCGGCGGGTTGCGCTCGACAGCGCACCCATGCGCACGAGCAGCCGCTCGCCGAAGAACTTCCATGCCACGTACGCCGCGGCAATCGTCAGGAAGGTGACGATCAGCAGGAACCACACACCCAGCTGAACCAGCGTGCCCGAGCGGTTCGCAGCGTCCCGGGCCGAGGATTCGGCGTCGCCCACGAGCGATTGAACCTGGTTGACGAGTTCGGCGGTGGTCTGCTGGTTGCGGGTGACCAACTGGGCCGCCCGCCCATCTTCTGCAAGCTCGAGGCCTCGAGTCTCGAACACACCATCGGAGGACTGATAGAGGTCCTTGAGCTCGTCCACCTGTTCCTGCAGTTGCGCGCGCACACGGGGCCTGATTATGGGGAGTGCGCCTTCGACATCTCCGACCGCGGCCTCAACTCTTTCCCGGTTGGCCAGCAGCACTTCCGGGTCGTCTTCCGTCATGGCCTGGGCGATCAGCGCTCCGGCTTCGTTCTGATACGCCTTGAAGTTCAGAAGACCCTGGTAGTGGTCCAGTTCCGCTTCCGTCCTGCGCTGTGACACCGGAGCGGGTGCTTCGTTGAGCGTCCGCAGGCCGGTGTACATGAAGAACTCCTGATCGTCGATCTCCTCCTCGAGCAGGAGTTGCAGCGCCTGGCCCGCGTTGGCCAGCTGGGTTTCGAGCTCCTCCAGCCGCTCCCGCGCGGTCATCCGGCGCAGCACCGACTCGTGTATCTGGTCGATGCTCCCCACCAGGCTGGCGACCAGCGGCTCGACCATGGCCTCGATCTCCCCCTGGTTCCCTTCCCCGCCCTCCGCCTCCGCGATCAGCGCAATCCGGCTGTTCAGTTCCCGCTCCTGCCGACTGACTTCGATCATCACCTCGTCGAGCACTGCAGGACTCGTGGCCGCCAGAAGACGAGGCGACGCCCGCACGAGTTCGGTGCTCTGCTGCGCGACTTCGAATGCCGCCACCAGCGCGGGCATGTGCGCTTCCGTCACCTCGCTTTGCTGCGAATTCACGACGCTCATCAGGATCAGCGCGAGCACGATCGCGCCGATGGTCAGCACGACCCCGCCTCCCAGCCCCACCACCACCTGGCTGCCGATGCCGAAGCGGCCCCCGCTCGCCTCGCGAACCCGGTCGCCGAGGCGGCTGGGCAATCGCTCCAGTATCCACTCGAATGCGGAATGCACCCGATGATCGAGCGTCTTCATCTCGGATGAACTCATCGCGCAAGTCCGTTGACGGAGACGAACCTGCCCTGCCTGATCACCGTCAGGAACACTGCGTCGGACCCCTGGTTGTCCCCTGGTCCGTATTCGACCACAAAGCCGTCCAGATCGATCGGGCCGGCTTCCTCAAGGCGCCTCAGGAAGGCCTCGCGTGTGGGAGGACCCTGGTCGGATTCTCCGATCTCGCGCAGGACCTGCACCACGAGCCGCCCCGCAAGGTATCCCTCGAGCGACACGAATCCCGGTTCCGCCGCGGGATCGACTTCCCTGAGGGCGGCCTGGTACCGCGCGACGATCGGGATCGACGTGTCCCGCGGGAAGGGCACCACCTGGGTTACGACCACGCCGTCCCCGGAGCGTCCGAGCTCGTTGAGCAACGCGTTGCTGCCTACAAAGGATATGTTCACGAAAACCGCACGCATCCCGATCTTGCGGGCCCACATGATGAACTGCGCGGCCGGGCGGTAGGCTCCGATGATGATCACCGCCTGCGGGTCGTCCTCGCGAATGTCCAGGAGTGCGCGCTTGACCGCCATTGTATTGCGTACATAGGTACCCTCGCCCACGAGAGCCATCCGACGCTTGTTCAGGGCCTGCCGGACACCCGTGTAGCCAGCCAGACCATAGCTGTCGTCCTGGTACAGAATGGCCACCCGGTCGAACCCGAGGTCCTGGGTCAGACGCTCGACCATCTGATCCGTTTCCTGGTAGTACGAGGCGCGCACGTTGACCACGTAGCGCTGTTCCGGACCCCTCAGCAACTCCGCGCCCGTGAAGGCCCCGATATACGGCACCCGGGCTTCCTCGGCGATGGGTGCGGCCCGGCTGGAGGTCGGCGTCCCCACCGCGCCGATCAGCGCGAAGACCCCGTGCGCGATGAGCTCTCTGGTGTTCGCGATGGCCGCCTCGGGCTCATAGCGGTCGTCCCGAAGCATGAGCTTCAACAACCGTCCGTGCACGCCGCCTTCGCGATTCGCCTCTTCAAACGCGACCCGAACGCCCAGGTTCATGTTCCTGCCGAGTTCACCCGCGGGACCCCGCAGCGCCGCCGACTGGCCAAACACGATCGAGTCGGCGAAGACTCCGTCGCCGCCGGTTTCGGACTGCTGCGCGGACGCCCCCGCAACCATGCCCGGCAATAGTGCGCACGCCGCCGCCACCACCGCGGCGCGGAGGGATGGGCCGCTTCTGAGGGCTACGGCGAGTTCTTCAAGTGACGGAGGGTGAGGCATGTGATGTCATCGGATTGGGCGGCTCCTCCCGCGTGTTCCTGAACCGCTTGCACCGTCTCCCGATTGATGGTCGCTGCGTCCAATCCCGCGATCCCGGACAGCACGCTGGCGAGTTCGTCGTCGCCGAACTCGACGCCGTCCTTGTCCATCGCTTCGGTGATCCCGTCCGTGTAGAAAAAGACCGCTTCACCCGGCTCCAGCTGGACGGACCCACCAGGAAACTCGAAGCCCGGCATCACGGCAAGCACCAGCCCCGAGTCACAGTCGATCGGCTCGACCTCCCCCCCGGGCTTCATGATGTAAGGCAGATTATGGCCGGCGTTTGCGTAGTCGAGACGGCCCGTGGCCGGGTCGAAACTGGCGTAGAAGACCGTGACGAACATGGATTCTTCGTTCGACTCCACCAGCAGCTGATTCACTTCGGCGAGGCACTTGGCCGGATCCTGCTCGCCAATGGCGGTCCCCTTCATCAACGTCCGGCTGACCATCATGAAGAGCGCCGCGGGAACCCCTTTTCCCGACACATCCGCCATGACGATCCCGATGCGTCCGTCGTCCAGCTTGAAGAAGTCGTAGAAATCCCCGCCGACCTCCTTGGCCGGGGTCATCCAGGCATGAATCTCGAACCGCGGGTCTTCCGGGAACCGGGTCGGCAGAATGGACTCCTGCATCCGGGCCGCCACGCCCAGTTCCTGCCGCAGCGCGACCAGTTCGTCCCTGGACCGGAGCGCGTCGCGCATGACCTCGAGGTGCGCGAGCGTCTTGGAGATCGTGGTCTCGAGGTCCTTGAAGTCCAGGGGCTTCGTCACGAAGTCGAACGCGCCGCGGTTCATCGCGGTCCGGATGTTCTTCATGTCTCCGTACGCGGTCACGATGACCGCGCGGAGGTCGTAGTTCAGCTGGTTGAGTTGATGCAGGAGCGTGAGTCCGTCCATCTGGGGCATGTTGATGTCGGACAGAACCATGTCGACATCTCTATGGGCCTCCAGTTTTTCGAGCGCCTCGACGCCGTTCTGGGCGAACACCAGACTCAGTTCGCCACTACGCACTTTGCGCCGGAATTTCTGGCGGAGCAGCAATTCCAGATCGGGCTCGTCATCAACGACGAGAATCTTCGCCATGTGCTCAGGTTCCGGGTGGCTGGCGGGAGCAGCCGGTCCATGTGTTATGCGCGAGCCGTCCCGCACGGTCGCCGCTACCATTCCGATAGTCTAACCCCTGCGAACCCGTCTGCCTACCACGTCCGCCGCACGGATGGACCCCATACGACAGCGCGGGTAGATTAGGCCGGACGACCGGTCGGGTGATTTCCGCAAGGCATTATTGTTTCCGACCTTTCACGCTCCGTCAAGCTTTCCGCACACGCTCGGGGGGCTATCCTGGATCCGCAAGCCGTCACCATCCTCGCCGAAGCGACCCGAAGCGCCGAGTTCGGCGCGATGCGGGAGCACCGGCCCGATGCCGCCGCCTCGGGCCTGGCCGCCCTGCGACACCGCGCAGTCCGGGACAATCGGGACGGACTTCTCGAGGCCCTGGAAGACGAGTCGGGTCGTTCCTTCTTTTCCCTCCTTTTCGGCAACAGTCCCTACCTGACCCGCATGCTGCTCAGGGACACGGAGTTCGCCGAGGCACTTGCCATGCAAAGCTCGCAAGCGCTTGCCGACGGGATTCTGGAGGAGCTTTCGGCAGCCGCTCCGACGATGAACCGCGACCTGCTGATGCGGCTGCTCAGGCGGCAGAGAAGCCGCATCGCGACGCTGGTTGCCGCATGCGACTGTTACGGGGTCTGGGACGTCATGCAATGCGCCGCGACACTGTCGGAGACGGCCGACCGGGCCGTGCATCTCGCAACGGAACACCTGCTCCTCGATCGCGTCCGGCGTGGAGAACTCGCGCACCCCGGCGAAGAGCCGGCCGGCCGACGGTGGGGATACTTCCTGCTGGCCGCCGGCCGACACGGTGCCAGGGAGCTGGGCTACACGGCGGACCTGTCCCTGATCGCGCTGTACGACCCGGATGTGGTGGGATACACGGGGACGCGGTCTCCGGAGGATTGCTTCGCTCGCGTCACACGTGACATGGCACGTATTCTCCAGGCTCGCACGCGGGACGGATACGTCTTCAGGACCGATCTTCGCCTGCGGCCGGACGCGCCCGCCACGCCGCTTGCGATCACGCGGCAGTTCGCCCTCGAATACTATCTGCGTTCCGGACGCACCTGGGAGCGGGCTACTCTGATCAACGCCCGCCCGGTAGCCGGCGATGTCACCGCGGGCAGCAGTTTCCTGAGTGAACTCCGTCCTTTTATCTGGGAGGAAGGACTCGATTTCGACTCTGTCGAGGATATCCACTCGATCAGCCGGCAGATCCACCGGTTCCGGCGCCGCAGTGCGCCCCGGGCCAGGGGACTCGATCTTGCGCTCAGCCCCGGAGGAATCCGCGAGATCGAGTTCTTCGTCCTGATGCACCAGTTGGCCTACGGCGGCAGGAGCCGTCACCTGAGGGGATCCGGTGTGCTGCCCATGCTCGATACGATTGAACGGGAGCATTTCGTTCTCCCGCGCGAAGCGGCCGACCTGCGTGACGCCTACCTGACGCTGCGACGAATCGAGCACCGTGTTCAGATGGTGAACGACCAGCCCACCAACGCACTGCCTGCGTCCAGGGGTGGTCTTGACAACGTGGCCTGCCTGGCAGCGCTCGAATCGGGGGATGAGCTGACCGCCGTTGCGCAACGAGCGATGGAACGGGTCCACCAGCTCTTCCAGACCCGCTTCACGGCACCCGAAAAGAAGCTGGGCCTGGCGGAACTGATCCTCGACGGCGCCGTCGGCGGTTCCGAACCGGAACCAGTGCTGAGAGAGGAGGGATTCCAGAAGCCGCGGAACGCTGTGGAGATCTTCAGGGGCTGGGCCGAAGGGGGGTACGCGTCCACCTCGTCGACCCGCGCGCGCACCGCGGTGAGAGCGGTGCTGCCGGAACTGATTGCGGCGTTGGGGCGCACTCCGGATCCCGACCGCGCGCTGGCCACGATCGACCGCTTTTTCGATGCACTGCCGGCCGACGTCTCGTTCTTCCCAATGGTCAAGGCGAACACGTGGCTCCTCAATCTGGTCGCCGTCGTCATGGGCAGCGCACCCAGGCTGGCGGAGTCGCTGCGTCTCAACCCGCGCATCCTCGAGGCCGTGTTGGATCCCGCCTTCTTCCTCCCGCTGCCCGAAAGGGAAGCGCTTGCCAACGCGCTTGCCGAGAGACTGGATGGGGTGGATGACTTTCGCGAGCGCGTGGCCACGCTGGAGATGTGGACCCGCGAACACCGGTTCCAGATAGGCATCCAGACGCTGCAGAACCTGGTCACGTCGGAAGACGCGTTGCGGTGTCGTTCCGATCTGGCGGACATTGCCGCGGCCACGGTCCTGCAGATGGCGATTGCGGAGACCGAGGAACGTTTCGGCGCAGTCGCCGGAGGCCGGTGCGCGGTTCTCGCTTTCGGTGACCTCGGGGCTCGCGAACTCGCGCGCGATTCGGCGCTCGACCTCGTACTGGTCGCGGACTATCCGTCGGCTGGCGATGCCATGGACCCGCGCGGTCATGCGGACGAGGCCCGGCTCTACGACCGCATCGCCAGCCGCCTGTTCTCCACCCTGGAACACCACACCGAGCACGGTTCGCTCTACCGGGTCCGGGAGCAAAGCGCTTCCGATGTCGTCGGCCCGTCGCCGACGATCACGCTGCGCCAGCTCCTGACGCGACTCTCCGGCGCCACGAGCACGCGCGACCTGATGGCCCTCGTCAGGTCACGTGTGATCTGTGGAGACGATCACGTCCGGCAGGCGGTTGAACGGGGCATTCGTGATGCTCTCTCCCGCCGTGTCGATCCCGGGCAGTTGGCCGAGGACGTCGCCGCGATCCGCAGACTCCGTTCCACGGATCCTCGAAACGATCCGTTCGGCCTGTTTCATGGCCCGGGGGGACTGCTGGACCTGCGGTTGCTTGCCCAGTATCTTGTCGTGAGATATGCTCACGAATTCCCCCGATCCATCTCTGGAGAGACCCTCGACTGTTTCGAAACCCTGGCTGCCGCCGGCGCGATCAGCGCCGAAGAGTTGCGAGCACTGGGAGGTGCCGTGCGCATGCAACGCGCAATCCGGGACATGTTGGGGCTCGCTTCCGAAGGAGGCATCACGATTCATGAAGCGCCGGGCGTGCTACGCGAAAAACTGGCGGTCGCCCTCCAGTACGAAAGCTCCGAAGCCCTGGAAAAGGGGTACGGTAGTGCGCGCGAGCGGGTTTTCGGTATCTTTCAGGATCGTGTTGAATTGAAGTCCGAATGACGCATCTCTCGCGGGGGGACCGCTAAGTGGACGTCAAGCTCGAGATGGAAGTGGGGCTCGGCCGGGATGAGCCGCGGCGTGCGGTGGAGCGTTTCGAGCGCTTCGCCAATGCCCACGAACTGCCAATGGGACTGGTATTCAAATTCCAGCTGGCCCTTGACGAGCTTCTGACCAATGTGGTTTCGTATGCGTTCGACGAAGATGAGCCCAATCCCGTCATCACCGTGGGGCTGCGCCTGACGGACGCGCAGCTCGAAGCGGTATTGCAGGACAACGGACGGCCCTTCAACCCGTTGCTTGACGCACCGGAACCCGATCTGGGACTTTCCGCCGAAGACCGCCGTGTCGGCGGCCTCGGCATTCACCTCACCAAGGCGTTCGTCCATGGACTCAACTACGAGCGAGTGGACGGATGGAATCGCCTGAACCTCGTGCAGCCACTGTAGGCGCCGGGAGGAACCAAACATGAATGTGGAGACCAGCTATTCCGGGAGCACCGCCGTCGCCGTAGTGGACGGGCGAGTCGATTCCGCGAATGCCAAGGACTTCGACGAGGAGTTGAGCGCGATTATCGACCGCGGGGTGAGTAGCCTGGTGGTCGATTGCGGCGGGCTCAACTACATCAGCAGTGCCGGACTGCGCGTCTTCCTGATCGCGATCAGGAAGACCAACGAGGCCGGCGGAGGCCTGGCACTGTGCGCCGTGCCGGACCACATCCGGGAAGTTCTGGAAGTCAGCGGCTTCGTGCGGCTCACCAAGGTCTTCGCCACGGCCGACGAGGCGCAGGCGAGCTTCTCCGGGTAGCGACTCCACCCCACAACCGAGGCCGCACCCATCCCCATGGGGTCGGGAGTGCGGCAGGCTGTTGGGGGCTGGCCAAGGGCCATCCGCGGGCCTCGATCCCCGGGGCCCGCATTCCTGTCCGTGCACCGGATCCCGTAGGACCAAACCGGAAACCAGGTGCGTCAGTACCGGACAGCGCGCCACGCGTTCACTCCCCGTTTCAACCCCTTGCGCGACCGTGTTTCGGCAATACCTTGACCGCAGCCCCCTGATTGATCCGCAGTGTTCGGGGACACCCCGCTTCCTCTTGACGAAGGGACAAATCATGACCCTCCGCACGTTCGCGCCGAGCATCCTCGGCCACCCCTCCAGGGTTCGCGGCATAGCCGTGACGTTTGGAATGCTATCGCTCGCCGGGCTGTTGACGCCGACCGTCGCCTCGGCGCAAGGGGCGGTACAGGACACGGCCTTCGTCCTCAACACCTTCTCGTTCCTCATTTGGGGCGCGCTGGTGATGTGGATGTGCGCGGGTTTCACGATGCTGGAGTCCGGGTCGGTGCGGTCGAAGAACGCTTCGGTGATCTGCCTGAAGAACATCGGGCTCTACGCGATCGCGGGGCTCATGTACTACATCATCGGCTACGGCCTTATGTACACCGACGTGAGCAGCTTCGTCGGCTCGCTGGACTGGTTCTACGGACCGTCGGCCGATGAAATTGCCCTGCTGGGAGGCGACGAGAGCGCCGCAGCGGCGGTGGTCGAGAACGGCTACGCCGTGACGTCGGACTGGTTCTTCCAGATGGTCTTTGTGGCGACGACCGCCTCCATCGTCTCGGGTGCCCTGGCCGAGCGGGTCAACCTGTGGGCGTTCTTCATCTTCACCGCCGTGCTCACCGGGTTCATCTATCCGGTCATCGGGGCCTGGACCTGGGGCGGCGGCTGGCTCGGGTCGATGGGCTTCACCGATTTCGCCGGGTCGACCATCGTGCACTCGACGGGAGGATGGGCCGCGTTGGCCGGGGCCATCGTCGTCGGCCCACGCTGGGGCAAGTTCCGCAAGGACGGCTCGGTCAAGGTCACGGCCCCGTCGAACATCCCCGCGGTCACACTCGGCGTCTTCATCCTCTGGCTCGGCTGGTTCGGCTTCAACGGCGGCTCCCAGCTGGCGCTCGGGAGCGCCGCCGACGCCGTGGCGATGAGCAACGTGCTCGTCAACACCAACCTTGCGGCAGCCGCCGGCGTTGTCACCGCGATTGTCGTATCGAAGCCGATCCTGGGGCGGACCGACCTTTTCGCAGGGCTGAACGGGGCCATCGCGGGACTCGTGGCGATCACGGCCGGCCCGAACCTCGATGACGCCCGCTGGGCAATCGTCATCGGCGCGGTCGGAGCCCTGGTGTGCACCGCCGGACTGAAGCTGCTGGAACGGAACAGGATCGACGACGTCGTCGGCGCGGTTCCGGCGCACCTGTTCGCCGGCATCTGGGGCACCCTGGCCACCGCGATCGCCGCAGGCGCCAACATCGTGGACCAGCTCATCGGCGTGGCCGCGGTCGGGGCATTCGTCTTCACGGTCTCGTTTGCGCTGTGGACGCTGCTCGAGAAGACCATCGGCGTCCGGGTCTCCCGCAGCGTGGAGGAGATCGGGCAGGACGCGGCCGAACTCGGGATCGATGCGTACCCCGAATTCGTGCTGATGGCGGATCCCGATGACGGTGGTGACTACCGGGACCCCGACTGATCCGGCAATGGGGAATCCCGGCTTCGAAACCGGCGACGGCGGTGCGGGCGGCAATGGCACCGTCGTCGCCGGCTCGGGCGCATTCGCGGACTACGCCCTGGACCCGCGCTTCTACGATGAGTTGTTTCGCGGCGACGGCCAGCCCCGCGACGCCTGCCAGCGCCTGAGCGCGGCGCTCGACCGGTTCCCCGCGGAAGAACTGGTCAAGCTGCAGGAAGGCGTCTACCGCCGTTTCCTGCATGAGGGGATCACGTTCACCGTGCTGGGCGCGGACGAGGTCTCGGAGCATATCATCCCGATCGATTGCGTGCCGCGCCTGATCACGGCCGCGGAGTGGCGCCACATCGAGTCCGGGCTCAAGCAGCGCCTGACGGCCATCAACCTCTTCCTCCGGGACATATACAACGAGGGCCGGTCGCTGCGCGACGGCGTGGTTCCTCCCGACCTGGTGCTGGGTTGCCCGCAATACCGCGTCGAGATGCGGGGCGTGAAAGTGCCTCACGACATCTACGTCGCGGTGGGCGGAACCGACATCGTGCGCACGGACACCGGGTTCGCGGTGCTGGAGGACAACGTCCGCGTACCATCGGGCGTGTCCTACATGCTCGCCTGCCGCGCGGCCACCAAGCGCTCGGTCCCCGGCCTGTATCGAGAACACGGAGTTCGCGAGGTCGAGGGGTATCCCCGGCTCCTGTACTCGACGCTCGCTTCCCTGAGTTCATCGACCACACGGCCGCGAGTGGCCATTCTCACCCCGGGCCGCTACAACTCCGCGTACTACGAGCACGCCTTCCTTGCCGGTGAAATGGGGGTCGATCTCGTCGAAGGACGCGATCTGGTTGTCCACAACGCCACCTTGTACGCCCGGATGGCGTCGGGACTGCGGCGTGTCGATGTCCTCTACCGGCGCATCGACGACGACTTCGTCGATCCGGTCACCTTCCGTCGGGACTCGGTCCTCGGCGCCCCGGGGCTTTTTCACGCATACCGCGCGGGCAACGTGGTACTGGCGAACGCTCCCGGCACGGGAGTCGCCGACGACAAGGCCGTCTACGCCTATCTCCCGCGGATCATCCGTTATTTCCTGAACGAAGAGCCGATTCTGGCGAATGTGGACACTCACCTCTGCCGCGAACCCGAGGGGCTTGCATTCACGCTCGACAACCTCAGGGACCTCGTGGTCAAGGAAGTGGGCGGGTCCGGGGGCTACGGGATGCTGGTCGGACCCCATTCCACCGCCGGCGAACGGGAGGAGTTCGCAAGCAGACTCAGAGACAACCCCACGAACTACATCTCGCAACCGGTCCTGCCGCTTTCGAGGGCCGGCTGCTTCGTCGACGGTTCGCTGCAGCCTCGCCATGTGGACCTCCGGCCGTTCACACTGCACGGAGAGGACGGACAGAATGTGGTCCCCGGCGGCCTGTGCCGTGTGGCGTTGCGCAAGGGTAGCCTTGTAGTGAACTCCAGCCAGGGCGGCGGCTGCAAGGACCTCTGGGTTCTGCGGTCCTGACGGCGGGCGGGAAACGGGAGTCGGCTGATGCTGGCACGGGTCGCAGCGGACTTGTACTGGATGGGCCGCTACATCGAGCGGATCGAGCACACCGCACGTCTCCTGAAGTACCAGTTGGCCGGTCTCGTCGACTCGCCGGCCGATGAACTGGCTCTTGGGTGGCAGGTCATCTACCGCACCCTGGGACAGTCGTCTCCGATGGCACCCGCCGACGTCGACGAAGCCGAGGCGTTCATGATGGCCGACGCCTATACGCTGGCCGGCAGTCTTGTGGAGGACCACACCAACCCGGACTCGATGGTCACCTGTTGGGCCATGGCGCGCGAGAACGCCACGCAGTTGCGTCCGCAGCTTCCGCTGGAGGTCTGGACTACGCTCAATCGCGGGTTCCTGTGGATCCGCGATTGCGATTTCCCGGCGGCGTGGAAGGAGGGCCCGGCCGCTCTGGTCTCCGAGGGCATCGACCGGCTCCGACTGCTTGCCGGGGTTGTCGAAGCGACCATGTCGCGGGACGACGCCTGGCGATTCCTGCAGTTGGGCCGATTCGTGGAGCGTTTCCAGCACCAGGTGAACCTGCTGTGCACGTGGGACCAATTGGGCGCCCCCGCTGGCGCTCACCCTTCCCTGTCGTGGAGTGACCTGCTCCGCGTGTGCGGTGCGTTCGAATTGTACTGCCGCCGACACGGCATGACGGCGGAGCGCGATGCCGTACTCGAATTCCTGATTCGCGACCCTGAAGTGCCGCGCTCCCTCCGCTTTGCTCTGCAGCGGATCGAGCAGATGACTGTCGGCATCGACCCGCTCGGAAGCAGGCACCCTATCGCGGCCCCGCGGAGGGTGGCTCTCCGCCTGGCCGCCACGCTCGAGGCCGCATCCGGAATCGTCCCGAACGGAGAAAGGGCGGAGCCGGTCGGCAACAGGTTCACCGGCGACCTCTTCGGGCAACTCGCGAGCGATGGCAGGAGGCTTCACGATCTCCTCATGGCCGAATACGTGGATTACGCCGTCTCGGAAGGGCTCCCTTCGTGATTGCGCGGCACACCATCGAGCACTCTGTGGACTATGCGTACAGCTCTCCGGTGCATTCTTCCGTGATGACGCTGCACGTGCGGCCCATTCAGGACCGGCGCCAGGTTGTGCTGGACTTCGGCATCGACACGGATCCGCCCGGCACGCTGTTCGGCTTCGTTGGCCCGTTCGGCAACCACGGACACTTCCTCGATCGTCCGAGCGCGCACGAACGGCTCGTGATCCGGAGCCGTTCAACCGTCGAGATCGGTCCCGTGCCCCGGATTCCGGCTCGCCTCGGGTCCGACGCCTGGAGCGAACTTGGCAAGGCGATTCGAAACCCCGAGTTGTGGCTGATGTTGCAGCCCAGTCACTTTGTGGGGCCCTCGGAACTCCTGGACCGGTTCCTCGCCAGGCACGGGATCGGCCCGGGAGACGACCCGCTGGCAAGCGCGGTCGAACTTCGCACCAGACTCCACGACATCTTCGAGTACATGCCCGGTAGCACGGCGGTGGACTCGCCGATCGACCGCATCCTGGAGACGGGACGCGGCGTGTGTCAGGACTACGCGCACGTGATGGCGTCCATTCTCCGTGGGTGGGGCGTGCCCTGTCGATATGTGTCGGGCTATCTCGGCCCCGACGACGATTTCACGACGCCCGGCGAAAGTCATGCCTGGGTGGAGTGCTGGTATCCCGGGCTGGGATGGGTCGGGCTGGACCCGGCCAACGACAGCCAGAGCGACCACCGCCACGTGCGCGTGGCAGTCGGCAGAGACTATGCCGACGCACCCCCGACCCGCGGCGTGTACCGTGGCGCCGCCGATTCGAAGTTGACGACAAAGGTGATCGTGACCCGTCATCAGGAGGCCACCGGGACCGCGTGAAGCCGCAAAACCGCGTGAAGCCACGAAAGGGGTTCCACGCTCCAGGAAAGGAAAACTGTCTCATGCATTTGCCAACCAGGTCCTGCCGCATCCTCGCCGTCTCCGCCTTGGGCACGCTCGCCCCTCTCGCGTCCGCCCCGTCACATGTCGCCGCTCAATCCGTATCCATCGGTGCCGACGTTGTCAGCCGCTATGTCTGGCGTGGGCTCGATTTCGGTGAATCGATGTCGGTGCAGCCTGCGCTGACGCTGGGCGCGGGCGGCTTCGAGTTCGGGGCCTGGGGCTCCTACTCGATCTCCGCCGATGGCGCGTCCGCAAACGAAAACGACCTCTGGTTCACCTATACGGTCACGACCTCTTCGGGAGCTTCCTTCGCGGTCGGGGCCACAGACTACTACTTCCCCGGCCCCGGCGCCGATGGCTTCAGCTACAAGAGCGCCCATACATGGGAGTTCTCATTGGCCTTCTCCGGACCCGAGTCGTTCCCCCTGTCGCTCTTCGCCGGCCTCATCAACGACGACGACAAGCCCATGTACGTAGAGGCGGGCCTGCCCCTGCCGGCGGGCGAAGGCGTGGAACTCGGTCTGCACGCGGGCATGGTCACCGCCGAAAGCGGTTTCTACGGGACCGATGGCGCCGCCATCGTGAACCTTGGAATCACGGCTGGCAAGGACTTGCAGATCACGGAGTCGTTCGCGCTGCCGATGAACGTCTCCTACATCATCAACCCCGACCAGGATCGCGCGTTTCTGGTATTCGGGATCAGTCTGGCACCGTAGTCGGACCGGTCGCCGGTCGCGCACGGGCGTAGTCGGCTCGGACGGGAGCCGCGCCAGCGCCGGAGGGGCACGTTCACATCCGCCGCGCCAGCTCCTCGATCAGGTCGGCGTGTCCGCTCGCCGCGTAGACGATCGTGCCGGCGCCGTCCAGGAGGTAGACCAGCGCGGGGTGGACGATGTCGCCCGTGTCCATGACTCGTTCCCGCGCCACCTGGAGGGCATCGAGCGCGGCGTTGACCGCCTCGACCGGGCCGGACAGCAGGTATGCGCCGCCGCGGGCCTCTCCGGTTGCCTCCCCCGCACCAGCCCCGCCGCCAACCAGGTGGAACTGCCGCGCCAGCGATGGAAGCCGCGCGGGGGTGTCCCGCCAGGGGTCCAGCGTGATCACCACGAGGTCCATCTCGTGGCCCTCGGCCCGGAACCGGTCCTGGACCTGCCGCGCGTTCATGACGGTCATGGGACATACGGTCGCGCAGTGTCCGAAGCCGAACGTGAGAAGCGCGGGCCGGCCCGCGACGCGCTCCCAGCGAAACGTATCGCCGTACTGGTCCACAAGCCCCGCGACCTCGGGCAAGGGCCGGTCCAGCCGCGGATAGGAGGCGGGCACCCTGGCGCTGGCCACCTCCATCCACTCGGCGTCGCGGGGAGCATCCACGACGCGCAAGATGGCCAGCACGGCCCCCGCCACCAGCACCCCGGTCACGCCCGCCACCCCGAGCCGCCCCGCCGGCGAAGCGAGCGCCCTTCGGACGCCCGTCCGCACGGCATCGCCCGCGATCACCATCAGCACCGCCAGCATCCCGATCGGCTGGCCGACGAGCAACAGCCACCCGGACGCATCGGGCAGCCCGGACGCTCCGGCGTTGAAGCACACCGCGCGCGCGCGCTCCAGCCACGCCGGAGGGACCCCCTCGACCGGCCACAGTGCCAGAGCCCACCACGCGACGGTGATCACGGCCAGGGCCACCAGCCCGATCATGGCTCCGCGCACGGCCGCCGGCGAAGGGGCCGGCGCGTCCCGGGGCGTCGACGGCTTCACGCTCATCCCACCTCCCAC
The DNA here is from genome assembly GCA_028873815.1 of Gemmatimonadota bacterium. Classification (GTDB taxonomy): domain Bacteria; phylum Gemmatimonadota; class Gemmatimonadetes; order Longimicrobiales; family Gaopeijiaceae; genus Bin94. Next base: position 19,308 of record JAPPNN010000027.1, read on the forward strand.
AGGAACGACAGCAGCGCCCAGTTCACGAAGTAGTAGAGGATGAACGCCGCCAGGAAGATGAGCACCATCACCATCGTACCCGGGACCGGTCCCAGGCGGCCCGAAGGCTTCAGCGCCTCCCTGTCCTCGGGCACGAGTGCCCGCGGCGGATTCGTAATGCCCGGCGGCAGGCCGCGTCCCGTGGCACCCAGCCCGGAGTCGTCCGCGGCCATCCTGCGGCCGAAGAAGACCGACACCACCGTCACCACGATGTAGATCGCGCCGCCCAGGATCGCGATCAGCCCGCCCACCGCCATCACCCCGATGATGAGGTTCACGGCCGGCGAGAACTCGGGCTGGAAGAGTGCCTGGTTGAAGCCGATGTCCCAGTGGCGGCGCGGCACACCGAAGGTGCCGGCGAAGGTCATCGCCATCGAGAAGATCAGCATGCCGACGGCGAAGAGGTACGGCTGGATCTTCGCGAGTCTGTAGAAGGCGATCTCCCGCCGGAAGATGAGCGGAATCACGTAGTAGGTGATCCCCATGAAGGCCATCGCGGTCCCCGACACCACGGTGGCGTGGAAGTGCCCGGGGATCCGCAGGGTGTTATGCGCGATTATATTGATCTGCTCGGTCCCGAAAGTCACGCCGGTGATCCCGCCCACGAACCCGAATACCACGATCGAGAACGCCAGCGAACTGAAGCCGGGATCACCCCAGGGGGCCCGCTTTAGCCACCCGAAGAGCCCCTGTGTGGCCCCCCGCAGCCGCATGCCCAGCTCCGTCCCGGCGGGTACCGTGAACCCGTGGATCATGGAGGCCAGCACGGCCATGTACATGAAGTAGCTGGTGTTCCACACCTTCCACGACGGACCCATGCCGGGGTCCACCAGCAGGTGGTGCGCCGACGCCATCGAGATGAACAGGACGTACAGGACGAAGGCCGTGCGGCTCACCTTTTCGTTGAGCACGACTGCGCCTACCGTCAGCGCCCCAAGCAGATACCAGATCGAAACCATGGCGGCCACGTTGATCTGCTGGGACGAATGACCGAGTCCCCACCAGATCAGGCGGTACATCTGGGCGTCCACGTTCATCATGTCGAGCGACCAGAGGAAGGTGGGGATGTAGATGATCGCCCCGTGCAGCAGCGTGACCGCCGCGATCGCCGCCGCCGTGAGCGCCCCGTAGGTGACCAGCGGCACCGACCCCTCGTACGCCTTCTCGCGTTTCGCCACGACGAGGATGGCGAAGAAGTGCCCGACCACCGTCAGGGCGCCGACCGCGAACAGGATCACGCCCAAGTAGAAGAGCGGGTGCGCGCGGAGCGGCACGTACGACGTGAACAGCACGTCGGCGCGGCCCGTCCACATCGTCCACTCAACCATCAGCGTGCCCACCACCATGAGCACGAAGGCGATCCACCCGGTCTTCGGCGCGGGAACCCGGCAGTTGAGCAGCACGGCGGACGCGAAGTACAGCACCGCCATCTCGAAGAAGATGATGAAGAAGATGAGCATGTTCATGCCGTGCACGGTCAGCATGCGGTAGAACATCTCGGCTTCGAGCAGGAGGACGGCCTCCCAGCGGGTCAGCAGGACCAGCACCGCCGCGACTCCCCCGACGAGAAGAGCGACGGTGGCGGCAACCGCGTTGGCCTTGATCAGGCTGTCGGCCGTGCGGTGCACCTTGAGACCCGTTGTCGGGCAGCTGCGGAAGGGGTTCATCGGCCACCTCCCGTGTTGGCGCCGCCGTCGGCATCGGCGCTCGAGCGTCCACCCGCCGTTCCGCCCGCCAGTCCGTCCGCCGATCCGCCCACCGCCGCGCCGGCCGGCTCCACGATGATCTTGCCGACCATGAGGTGGTGGCCGATCCCGCAGAACTCGTTGCACATCACGTGGAACTCGCCGGGCTGGTTGGGCACGATGCGCAGGCCGTAGTCGTAGCCCGGAACGACCTGGAAGTTGATGTTGAGCGGGTACAGGCTGAAGCCGTGGTTCACGTCGAGCGAGGAAAGGTGAAGCGTGTACTCGGCGCCTTGGCGCAGCCGCACCACGGGGAGCCAAGCGTACTGGGACGCCTGGAGGTACACGTCGCTGCCCGGGGGCGGCTCCACGACGGGGAGCCCGTTGTCGGTGCCCACCTGGTACTCCTGCACGAATTCCAGAACGCGGGCCTGGTAGGCGGCCGGGTCCACCCGGTGCCGGATCCCCGAGGGGTTCTGGCCACCTCGAAGATGCCAGAGCGGCATCATCGCGAAGAGGACCATGCACCAGGCGAAGGCGATCCAGACCCAGATCTTCTCGTGCCGGCCCACCTTTTTCCACCAGACGCGCTCCGGCGCCTCGATTCCGGTTCGGTACATTGGACGCGTCCTTCCCTTATGGCAGGGGTGCGGGTTCGAGGGACATGATCTCCAGCATGCCCCAGGCCGTGAAGAAGACGAACATCACCACGATGCACGCCGCGAGCAGCAGGAACGGGCTGTCGTAGAGGCGCTGCATGAGCGGCACGGGGGCGTCCGGCTCCGCGGGCGGCGGCTGGGAGGAGGGGGATGCGGTATCGGACATGGCGTCGGGTTCCTTCGCTACGGGGAGTGGGGAGCGCCCCCGGACCATGGGGGCCGCCGGGGCGAGCAGGTCGCCCACGGTCGTTTCGGCAAAAAAGCTGTCGATGGCCTCGCGCACCTCGCACCACCGGCCGTGCATGGCGCAGGGGTTGACCTCGGAACACTGCGGGCGCCCCAGGAGGCAGCGCCGTTCGGGTCCTTCCGGGTCGATGGCTTCCACAATCCGGCCCAGGGTCAGCTCGGTCGCGGGCGCGGTGAGCACGTAGCCACCGCCACGGCCGCGCGTCGCAGAGAGGATTCCGTGCTGCACCAGCCGGTACAGGGTCTTCGACAGGTAGTTGTGCGGCAGATCGAGCTCCCGGGCCAGCGTTCTTGCAGAGACCGGTCCGGACGCTTCCCGTTCGGCGACGAACAGGATCGCACGGAGTGCGTTGCGGGCCGTCTTGGAGATCATCCCGACCTCTCATTCTCTGATTCCTCTATTCCGGATAACAACATGATGATATGATTGATTACACGATGCAAGCCGCGCCGGGCTCTTCCGGTGCCACCGCCAACCTTGATACCCTTCGACCCCTTCGGCAGGATCGCCAATGCTCAAGCAAGCCCTCGGCCATGTCCTGAAGCGGCTGGATAGCTGGGCCGACCGGCTGTACGGGTGGAAGTGGAATCCCCTCTACCAGTCTGGGGCGCTGGTCATCGTCTGCCTCGCGGTGCTGCTCGTAACGGGGCTCTACCTCATCTTCTTCTACCGCATCGGCGCGCCCTACGAGTCGATGGTCCGCATCGATGCGCAGGCCTGGGGAGGACGCTGGATCCGCTCGCTTCACAGGTACTCCGCCGACGCTTCCGTGGTGGCGGTCGTGATCCACGCGCTCCGGATGTTCTGCCAGGGCCGCAGCTGGGGGCCGCGGGCGCTGGCATGGATTTCGGGGGTCTTACTGGTCTTCCTCCTGTATGTATGCGGCTGGACCGGCTACGTGATGGTGTGGGACGGTCACGCACAGCTCCTCGCGACCGAGGGGGCGCGGCTCCTCGACGCACTTCCCCTCTTCTCCGAGCCCATATCGCGGACTTTCGCCGGCGCGGACCCGCTGCCGTCGGCGTTCTTTTTCATGAACCTCTTCCTCCACATCGCCATCCCGGTCGGCGTGGTGATGTTCCTGTGGCTGCACGTCTCCCGCGTCGCCCGCCCGGTCCTCCTTCCGCCGAGGCCACTTCTGTGGACGGCCGTCGGACTGTTGACCGCAGCGGCGATCCTCCTGCCCGTCCGGCTCGGGCCGGGCGCCGATCTCCTGCGCGTGCCGGGAGAAGTCGCGGTGAACGCCTTTTATTCGTTCTGGCTCCCGGCGATCGATTCGGCACCTCCCGCACTGGTATGGGCCGTCGGCAGCATACTCGTCCTGGTGTTCCTGGCCGTCCCCTTCCTGACCCGCCCCCGCGACGACCGGCGACCGGAACCGTCGTCCGTATCGAGCCGGCTCTGCACCTCGTGCGAGCAGTGCTACGTGGACTGTCCATACGACGCCATCCGGATGGTGGAGCGCACCGATGGGCGTGATGGACTTGTCGCGCAGGTGAATCCCGACTCGTGTGTGAGTTGCGGGATCTGCGCCGGATCCTGTGCGCCGATGGGCGTGGGACCGCCCGGACGCACAGGACGCGATCAGTTGGCCCGGGTCCGGGAGTACGTGGCGAAGGGTGGCTGCGGTCCGGGGGACATCGTGCTCGTCGGGTGCGGCCGGTCTGCCACGGGCGCACGGGAGGACGATGATGCGCCGCGCTTCCCTATCTCGTGCGCGGGGAACCTGCACAGTTCGGTCGTCGAGTACCTGGTGCGGGCCGGTGTCCGGGGGGTGTTGGTCGTTGCCTGCCCGCCGCGCGACTGCTGGGGCCGGGAAGGACCCAAATGGCTTGGCGAGCGGCTGTTCAACCGGCGGGAAGCGGAACTGAAGGAGCGCGTCGACCGGCGGCGGGTGCGAGTCGCGTATGCTTCTTCGTTCGACGGGCGTGCGCTGGCAGCGGCCCTGGATGACTTCTCGCGGGCGCTCGCGCGGCTCGACGCACCTTCGGGCGAGACACGTATCGAGGTCGACACGGAGTGCGAGGTCGTGGTGGAGTCGGCGCAGTGACGATGAGAACCCTCGGCCGGCGTGTCGTGGGCGCGTTGTGCGCCGTCGGCGTCGTCCTTGCGACCGTCATCCTGTCCCGCGTCGCGTGGCAGAGCGCGGATCCGGACACCGCCGAGCTGCGATTGTCGTGGCGCATTCCTGCACCCGCGCGCCAGGAGTGCCGACCGCCCACCGAAGCGGAGCTCAGGGACGTTCTCCCGCACATGCGCCCCGCGGAGGTCTGCACGGACGAGGCGATTCCCTTCCGGCTCACAATCGCGCTGGACGGAGATACGCTGCTATCCGAGCCGATCGTCAGGTCCGGCCCACGGGCACGTACGATCACCGTCTTCAGGAGCTTTCGCATACCCGCCGGCAGCTACGCTCTGGAGGTGGCCTTTCTCCCCGAATTGCCTCCGGGTCCTGAACGCGGGGTCACGGATGCGCCGGCGCGGGGCTCGGTGCCGGAATCCGTGTCTGCCCAGCAGGACCTCGCCACGACGCTGCGCACCCGGGTATTCGCCGATCCCGGGGACGTGATTCTGATATCCCCCGACGAGACCGGACAGCTTGTGGTGATTGATCCCGGGTGAGGTTCAGCGGGCAGGCACGTGCGGGTACGCGTCGCCCCCGCCGTGCCATCATCGGCCGCCGTGTCTCGGGGGCCGGGGGTCAGTCTTCCCCTTCCGAGTCGGCCAGGATCCGATAGCGACGGATCTCTTCGCGATCAAGCGCGTCGCGCACGACGCCGATGACCCAGTCCGGTCCCCACCGCTTCACGTCGAGCCCGGCCGGGAGTTCGATCGCCGTTGCCGTCCCATTCGGATCCACCGTGATCCACACTCGCGGCGACCCAGTGTCCAGCCCGAACTCGCCGATGGCCACACCACCCTCGGTCGTGCCTCGGATTGCGCCGAAGTTCGGAGTCGTCGTGTGCCGGGCAATCTCACGCTGGTCACGCTTCAGGTCTTCCAGAGTGGGGACCTGAGCGGCATGCCGATACCTCTCGGTGATCCACGCCTCGAGGAGCTGATCGGTCACCGGCATCGGACTGACGGACGACCGGACAACCATGCTTGGCGCGCCTCGGGCGGAGTACTTGCGCAGCTGCCAGCGTTCGTCGTCGGCGATCCAGACGCCGTCCAGGCCTGTCGCCACATGGAGGCGTCGGCCGAACGGAGGCTGAGTGACCTGCAGCAACCCGTCCTGGCTAAAAAGGGTGAGTTCCTCTCCGGGCCAGGTCCCCAACGTGTATACCGTGTCGCCCGTAGCAGATGCCGCAACGATCTCGACCGCCGGGCGCGCGGTGCCCTCCGCCGCAGGGGGGCGGTCGTAGAACGCGGCGATGGTGGAGCCGTCCGCAAGCAGACCCAGGGGCCTTGGAGGAACCGGGCAGGAGGTCGGGTCGAAGGCGCTCGCGGTCGCGAAGCTGCGAGCGAATGCACCCTCGGAATCGAAGACCGTGACACGCCGCAGGCCCCCGTCACCCGCCGCAAGGGAGTCCGACGGCAGCGAGGCGAGCCATTCGAGATACCGGAACTCTCCGGGCCCGTCCCCGGTTCCACCCCAGGTGGCGATGTGCTCTCCGGCTGCGTCAAACAGCAGGATAGCGTTGCCGCTTCCGTCAATGACCGCGACGCGGCCACCCGACAACACTTCCACATCCCGTACGTCGGAGAGCAGAGTGGCGCCATCGCCCTCATCACTCCGAATGACCAGGTCGGGCTCGTCGGCCAGAGCGCGACGGTCCGCCCCTTCCAGCGGTGCCGGGCCGAGATCGGCGACCGTTATGCCGGCACTGTCGAAGACGGAAGCGGTCGCGATCGATGAGGACGACTCGCAGCCGGCAGTGACGAGCGCGAGAAGGACGGTCAGGGCGGGGGTCGCTCCAATCGATCTCGTGTTCACGATTCGGTGTCTCCACGATCCCGTAGGTTCAATCGGGGGCGGCCGGATTAGAACCGGCGACCTCCTGCTCCCAAAGACCCTCCACAGGAGCCGCAAGTCATGGCGAGAAATCACGTAAGTCTAACTGGACTGCACGATCTGCGCTTCTTGCCGTTGGGGGCGTGTGGTGTGGCTGGTGTTGCGCCGCGGGATGCTCGTCGCCCTCGCGGGTGCCGTCGCCGGCCTCGTGGCCTCGGCCGGCCTGGTCGCCGCCGCCGTCATAGCCTTCCCTGCCGCCCGCGCGCTTCCCCCATCGACCCCACGGAGGCCATCCTCACCGCGCAGCACCTGTCTCGTGTGCGCCTATCGTTCGATGGCGAATTCCCGACTGTACTTGTTGGGCACGTTCTCCAGCGGTGGTACTGGACGACCGGCCGCCTTCAGCATTTCGACAACGTTCTGGAAGATCTCGATGGAGCGACGATGAAACTGGGGCAGCAGTCCAAACTGCGCGTACGACAGGGGAGTCACATCGAACAACATTGTCTCCCAGTCCTGCCCTCTTCCCCACACGATCCCGGTAAGCAGGATATCGGTACGTGCTCCCCGTTCCAGCAGCAATCGCATGACAGGGTGCGCCACGTTCCAGTTGGAGTTCACGGTGTGAAACAGGGGTGTCTGCCCGTTCAAGCCGTGTCTATCCATCCCCGCCCGACCATCCACATCGAGGCCCGCATCCAGCAACACCCGCGCAACATCAGTCAGCGCGTACTCGGCCGCGACGTGCAGGAGCGTTACGTCTTCCAGTGGCGTGAACACGCTTTCCAGCGTTGTCCGGTGGTGGAGCACGTCAGGGTGTTCATTGAGCCGGCGCCTGAGGCGATCGATGTCGCCTGTCAGGACCGGAACGAGTTCCGGATCGTCGAGGGTGGCTCCACGATCCAGCACCAGTTGTGCCATGTCCGCGAACCTGGGGGATCGGAAGTACATCTCGGTCAACCATTGGGCTGGTGTCCGACCATTGATGGGTGCCTCGGGGTCGAGACCCCGGTCGAACGCCTCTCGCACCTCGTCGATATCGTGCGTTTCCAACCCGCCGAGGTATCGCTCCTGGGGACTCGGTTCAGCCACCGGCAGCCTCCGTATCGGCGGACGCCCGCGGTGACGGCCGTGGATGCCAGGCGTCCCCGAGGCCCTCCGGGAACCCGACGATCGCGTCCCAGAGCCGGGGGCCGTGTACGACGCCCCCGTCCGAAGTTGGGAAGCGGACGGGGGTCTGCGCCTCCACGGCCGGGGCGGAGAGCGACATCGTCGACAGCAGCAGAACGCGGACCGCGGCGCAATTCCTGGAGCGAACACGGATCAGGGGGAGTGTCACGGCGCGACCTTCATCGGATCACGCACCGACCGGGGCCGGTGGCCGACCGCTTCCGCGAGCATGATCCACTGCAGAATCGTCACCGCGATCGCCACCTTGGTCCACCCGTCGTACGCCTCTCCCATCGCGAAGAAGAGCATCGCGACGGGGAGCATTGCGATCGCCACGGCGAGTTTCTTCCACCCGATCTGAAGCCACCCGGCGGGGGGCCCTTCATACGGCTTGCGCATTTCCATCACGCACCAGACCACCGCCAGGCCCGTGAAGATCGTGAAGGGAACCGCAAGTACGGCGAGCGAGATGTCGAAACCCCACGCGGCGCCCATGAACCGGGCCTCGGGGCCGAGTCGCATAGCGGACAAGACGAGGCCGAGCGTGACGGTGACGTGGAGCGTCAACAGCATCCCGTGGAAGAGACCCCGGAGTCGCTGTCGGCCGTGTAGATAGAAGAGAAGCAGGCCGTACACCGCGGCCCCAGGAATGAAGACGAACCCCATGGAGAACCCGGAGCCGGCCATGCCGAATACCTGCCAGTTGGAAACCTCCGGCTTGAGCAGGGCCCGCATGGTCGGTGTCCATGTGAAGGTCAGGAAAATCATGGTCCACGCCATGATCCATCCAGACAGCCGCGGCGCCCATATCGAGCCGGCATCCGGGGGATGGGGGCGGGTCGGATCCGCGGACGCCCTCATGCGTCCGCCGTCCGTACACTTGAGCGGGGCCCGCGACCCGACGGATCGGGCTCTCTCTCCTCCAGCAGCTCCAAGAGCTCGGAGCAGCAACGAACCCGCGCGTCGAGCGCGGTGATCCCCATCCGGAGAGCGGCCCAATCGAAGAAGCTTGCGTCGTCGAACTCGATCGGTTCGCGGCCGCGCAGTAGAGCGGCTTCGATTCCGGCCAAGGTCTCCAGCCGCCCCCGGAACCAGTGTCGGAGTTGGACGAGGAAGTCGACACCGACGCGGGGATCGTCGAGCAGACCGATGCCGCTGAGCTGAGCGATGTAGGCCAGGCGCTCACGCCCGAGCACGGGCTCGGACCTGACCCACTCCCGCATCCGCTCCGTGCCTCTGGCGGTCCGTGCATAGACGCGCCTCTCCGGCCCCTTCGCCGACGCTTCGAGCCTCGACTCGAGCAGCCCGCGCTCGTCCATCCGATCGAGCGTCGAGTAGATCTGCGAAGGTGTGGCGGGCCAGAAGGTAATCGCCCCGGCCTCGAACTCGCTCTTGAGATCGTAGCCGGTAGCCGGCTGATCCAGCATCATTAGGAGCACGTTGTCCAGGCTCATTGCGCCTCCGGGAGGAAAGCCAGTCACGCCTGAGCCGAACTCGGTCCACGAGCCTCGGCTCACACTATTCCATAACAGGAATAGTGGATCGCCGCAAGCCCCGGGATCGATACCCCGAGGTCCTCGGTGAGCGCGTGCCGTACTCGACAGCCCATTTTCTGTAGTAACATTAATTATGCGGATTGAATTCGGACGGGAACCGAACGCGCCGCGACAACGCACACAGGATCGTCAGCATAAGGAGGGCCAATGAACGAGAACGACGGCTCTACGGCCCGAGGTTTTGACCCCGATACCGCTCCCGATCTCTCGAAGGACGGCTGGTCCGAGAAGTTCGCCAGGGCGCCCGTCCGTCGGGGGCGTCCTCCCAAGGCGCGGCCGAAGGTGTCGACCACCATCCGGTTGTCCCCCGAGGTCATCGATCATTTTCGCGCCGGAGGTCGCGGTTGGCAGACGCGGATCGACCACGCCCTGCTGGACTGGATCAAGCAGCACGACGTTGCCTGAGGGAATGTAGGCCCGCGCCGCGAACCACAGTCGTGAAGCTGGCATTCGAGTTCTTGGCGTTAGCGGCGACGCAATCCCGGCCTCCAGGCTTCTGCGATGCACACGGAGGGACATCGGCGACCTTCGCACCCCGCCAGTCGAAACCAATCGTGGTTGGGATCCGGATGCCTTCCCCGGTTGAAGCGTGACACCCGGGAAAACGATCGAACACGTCACCGTCGGCGGCGATACGGCAGCGAGTGTTCTGTACGAGTCGAGAGCGGTTCGGTGAGGTTCCGAAACGCTCAGGTCGGATTCCGCCTTTGTGCTCCAATCGACAGCCCCACCGCGTTGAGGGTGTCAACGAGTGCGTCGATATCGCGCTCGCTCGTTCGCCCGTTGGTTATGCAGGCTCGCAGCACTGTTTTGCCCTCGAAGACTGCGGTTGACACCCAGAACCGGCCGTCCCTGCGAACGGCATCGACGTAGCTCCGAACGGCCTCATGGCCCTTGGGCGGCACGAGACAAGCGACCGCCATGGGGGAGTCGTTCGCGAGCGACCAACCGTCGCGCTGCAACCGCCGTGCGAGTCTGTCCGCCAGTCGAATGGCGCGCTCGACGTGGCCGGCGTATCCCGTCCAACCCGCTGCCGCGAGTGCAAGGAACAGCCGCAGGCCGACGAATCGGCGCGACCACTGGCTTGAGTTGACGAAGAAGTCCTTGGCCGTGTCGCTCCTGGGCATGTAGCTGGCGTCAACCCGGAAGACCTGAGCGGCGACATCCGGTCTGGAGGTCAGGAACATGCCGGCTCCCATGGTCGTTGCAAACCACTTGCGGGCGTCGATCGTGATCGAGTCCGCCCGCTCGATGCCCTTGAGAGCACCGCCGGTATCGCTGGCAATCAGCGCACCACCCCATGCCGCGTCGACGTGGAACCACATGCCGTGCTCCCTGGCCAGTTCGCGGCAGCGGGTCAACGGATCGACCATGCCCGCATTGGTGGTGCCCGCCGTCGCCGCGATCATGACAGGCATGCGCCCGCTGAAAATGTCAGTTGCAATCGTTTCGGCCAAGGCATCGGGGTCCATGCGTCCTCGTCCGTCGGTCTGGATCAGCCGGACCGCGTTGCGCCCGATGCCCCCGGCGTGAGCGATCTTCAGCCAGGCCAAATGGGATCCGGCATGCCAGCCCTGCGCGCCACTGCCCGGATCACGTGCAGCTCGATCTCCACCGCCGCCGGCGCATGCGAGTGCACGCAGATCTGAGGGTTGAACGAGGAGGCGATCCGGTCGGCGCACTCGGAGGCGAACGTCAGCGCAGGGTTGAACAAGCCAAGATAGCCCGGATGCGTCACCCGTACCGTGCCGGTCTCCAGGCCGTCGATCACCCATTCCGTCAAGCCCGCCAGCTCTCTGGGCCGGTCGAACTTCATGTTTCGCAGCTCCCGCAGCCATTCGCCGGACGGACCAGCGGGTACTACGTCGCGCGACGGCATGAGACGCCGCGACACCCCGAGGCGTTCAGTGAGCGCGTGGTCCGCCGCCGTCCGGGAATCATGGTCCGGAAACAGCGAATAGTGCGGATCGGTCATCGGACGGCTTGACCGCTGGCGAACTGCCGACTCGCCTCCCACGCCAGCATACAGCGTTTCCGCGTGGCACCCCCGGCGTAGTCGCCCGTGATCCCGCCCGCGCGGATCACGCGATGGCAGGGAATGAGGAAGGCGATCGGGTTGCTGCCAACCGCGCTCCCCGTCGCCCGAGCCGCCTTCGCGCTACAAACCTCTTCGGCCACGCGACCGTAGGTGACGACCTTCCCGGGAGGCACGCGCAGCAGGGCGCGCCAGACGGCCAGTTGGAAGTTGGTCCCACGCACATGGACGGTCAGCGGGGGACTCTCGGCTCCGAAGGGCGCCGAGAAGATGGACCGCGCCAGTGCTGTTGCCGTCGATTCGTCGCCTTCCAGCGACGCCCGTCCCCAGGCCCGGCGGAGAGCCTCCTTCTCGGCGGAAACATCCCCGTCGGCCACAAACCCGACCCGGCAGACACCGCGCTCGGTCCAAGCGACGAAGACAGGCCCAAACGGTGATTCCCCGGTGCCGAACCGGATCGTCAGCCCCGCACCCCTGCTCCGATACTCGCCCGGGGTGACGGCCTCCACGGTTACGAAGTGATCGTGCAGCCTGCCCGGGCCAGAGAGCCCGCTACCATGGGCCGTCGCGAGCACGGACTCTGAGCTGTCGAGTAGCGTCTTCGCGTGCTGAACGGTAAGGAATTCGAGAAAGCGCTTTGGCGTGACGCCGGCCCAGCGCGAGAACAGGCGATGCAGATGGCTTTGGCTCAGACCGATATGCGCCGCCAATTCCGCGAGTTCCGGCTGGCGCTTGCGATGCCTGGCCAGATAGCGAATGGCAGCCTCGATTCGGTCGTAGTCGGTCGTGTTCATACGGAACTCCGAGAATAAATCATCGATGGGGGACCTCCTGCAAAACGTGATCATTCCCGTTGCTGAAATCGACCCGATCCTTGCTATGCGATGTCGACGCGAGAGGCACTCCCGTCGGCATCCGAGCGGTTCTCGGCGCAACGACTTCGACTGTGTCGTGGCTGGCGCGCGCAAACTCCAATCGGGGCGGCCGGATTCGAACCGGCGACCTCCTGCTCCCAAATCCCCCACACGGGACGCGAAATCACGGCAAGAAATCTCATAAGTCTAACTGGGACTGCACGATCTGCGCTTCTTGCCGTTGGGGCGTGTCAGGGTCCGCCGGACTGAAAAAGCCGGAAAATCGGGTCAAATGGAGGGCATTTGGAGGGGTCCACAGCGGTGTGCCAATCCGTTCAGCCACCCCCGTCCGGTAGCTTTTAGAACCATCCACACCAGAATCGTTCGACGGGCCGTCGAGATCGTGTGCCGCCACCAACGATGGCCGCCGGTCAATCGCCCCCGATCGCGGTTCGGTTCTCCTCACGTTTGCGGGATCCCATGGGGCTACAGATCCGGTAGATAGTACGCAACCAGAAACCTGGTCAGAACCTCTCCACGGAGAGCTATTCGATCGAGATCTGCTCCCTTCATGGCCGCGAAGTCCGTCGGATAGTCCTTCACCTCGGCGCGCTTCGGAAGTTCTGGTGGTATCCACGGCAGCTTGCCGTCTTTCTGTCCGAGATAAGAGAGCACGAAACCGGAGATGTCCCCCCACTCGGCGAGCCGGTGCAAGCGATTCCTCGTCGCGTCTTGCACCTTCCTGAAAACGGTCAGAAACGAGCGGGACATCCGGGTCGGCCAACACATGGGGTAAGTGTCGTCGTCAAACAAGCCGGCACCAGCGTCGCAACAAATGATGTATTCCGGGCTGAAGACGTTGGTGCTGATCGACGGCTCCCGACCAGGCTCCATCGGGGAAACGCCGAGATTCTCGAAAACACCGCCATCGGTAAGGAGGACTCGCGTCGGGTCCGTGGTGGTACCCTTCTTCAGGAAACGATACTCCCGGTCCAGCGCCGGGAGCAGAGCCGGGTAAGCCGCGGATGCTGCAACCGCGTCGGCAACCAAGGCCTCCTCGGGAGCGATCCTCCCGAAACGCCAGCAACCGCTTTGCCTACTGCCGAACCGGAAGGCCGACCCGGTTCGCAGTTCGGTGGCGTTGATTACCGCATCCAATGAGTCTCGGGCCACGTCCCCCATCAGCGTGTTTCTGAACAACGACCTTCTCAGAGTCTCGCGGAACGCTTCGGTTCGGCTGAACGTGCGAACCGGCGGAGTCTTCCAGAGACCAGTAAGCGACCGCGTGATGGAAGCAGCACCGATTGGAAGCTGGGCCTGGACGGTCTTCCCTATGGCTCTCAGTCGCAACGCTTCCCGCACGATGTCACGCTGAAGTCCTCGGCGCAGGAGTTCGACCACCCGACCGTCGAAGTCGGAGAACGACTCGCTCGAATAGGCGTACATCGCCGCGATGACGGATCCGCCCGAGACGCTTGAAATGACCTGTAGCCGGGCTAGCAGCCCGAGGTCATGGAGAGCACGAAAGCACCCGAGGTGGAAAGCGATCGCTCGCGAACCTCCGCCGGAGAGGGCAAGCCCGACATCTCGTGGACTCACCGGAGCTGGTTCAACAGAGATCGTCTCGGAGACATCTTCCTTGATGTGGTACACGCACCGTGGCCGCAGATTAGTCCGAAACACATGCGCCCCGAGAAGGGGATCGCTGTCTGGATCTCCTGAGAGGATCAGCAATACGAGCGTGCGGCGGGACGACTCCGTTCCGTCTAGAAGCCGGGCAACGGTGTCCAGGTCGATCGTGCTCGGCCAGGGTCCGGCCCTTGGGTGTGTGTGCCAGCTACCAAGGCACTCCACAGATCCACGGAAACGATCGTGCTTCGCATCGGCAGATTCACGCGTACCCAGGATACCGCAAGTGAAATGCCTGTCGGACGCATCGCTGTCCGGCGGAGGCCCGTCGACATCGGTTATCCAAATGACCGATGCCGCTTCGTTTATCTCGCCAAAGATCAATCCTCCGGTCTCGACGGATGGGTCAGTAGTCCGGGCTGAGCGCTTTGCCCACGCTCGCATCTCTCTGACGGCCGCCTGCGACACTCTGACGGCGTATCGCCCACTCTGCTCTTGGGCGGCGTAGTCCCGCGGCCACGCGAAGTGGTGTGTTGGTCCAGACTCTTCAACGAACCATCCAAAAGCAGTGTGTTGCTCGTCTGGTGCTGACAGAGACCGCGCGATGGCGTTCAGCATTCGCGCCGAGAGGCTCGCGAGATCAGCGTTCGAGCCTATGAACGTGGGTTCCGAGCATCCAGGCTCTGGCTGAAAACGCTCGTCGGCCGACGACTCTGGCCAAAAATCCTCACGTGGCCCTTTGAGTCGGGTATTTCGACAGGCTTCGAGCTTGAGTCGCCTGACAACATCAAGTGGCCCCCCGCTGTGGGACGGGTTCGCGAGGGTTGCCATCCCCGTGGCCGCGCGGCTGTCGATGGCCATGGAGCCGATAGGCGGACGCGAGTCGGTCCTTTGGAGTCTCTGTTCGAGGCTCATCCTGACAGCCCGCGCCGCGGTGCAGTCGATCACCAGATCGACATCCGGTATCGCATTGCTCCCGCTTATCCGTGGGATCAGATCCGCGTCCAAGGCCTCGACCGTGACATCAGGGTTGATGCGCTTGAGGCGATCCGAAAGTGCAGCGACTTTCGGCTTCCCGATGTCTGCATCCTCGAACCCCTGGCGCACTAGGATTCCTGGAACGACCAACCCATTGTCCGCCAGCTGTACGTGCCTGACACCAGCCCGGGCTACGGACTCCGCTACGTGTGTCCCGACAGCCCCACATCCCCAGATAGCCACCCGCTTCCCGCGAAACCACGCCATTGGCGAGGAGTGGTCACGACGCCACGTGACTTCCGGGCGCATCTCGCGAACACTGCACCATCCTACCTTGGCTCGGACCGACCACTCGACCACGGCTTCAATCGCCGCGTTTCGTGAAACCGGGTCGTCGCCGTCCCAAACGGTATCCAATTCGCGGAGTTTGTCCGCGTCGGCACCCGATATCTCCCAGACCGCAAGGTGCTGAAGGTAAGGTCCGCCGGCTTCGATGCGACGCATGGGACTGCCCAAGACCACCAGCACCGGTGTCCCCGACTCACTCCTATTGGCCAACGAAGCGAACGTTAGCACGAACGGCCTGTAGTCCACGCCGTGGCGCTCCAGTTCCTTCAGGAGGTTACGGACGGATTCGGGGTATTCGAAGGGCAGCGGCCTGTGGAGCAGGATCGCCGGAGCCCGATTGTCGAGGCTGCCCAGGAGGTGCTGTGACCAGCCGGTGATCTCCGTCCGACGATTCCGCTGGCGAAGCTCAGCGAATCCGAACCAAGTGGATTCCCTCACCCGAGGTGTGTCCGCTTTCGGAACCACCAAGCGATCCGCCGTCACATATGCAACGGGAGGGTGGAGGGGCGCATCGTCGGGGTCGAGGCGGTTCAGCGCGGCGTCGCGAATCCACGTGTCCAGTCGTTCGATCAGACCGTACATGCCGTCCTGCGGCCGCCAATCAGCCGAACTCCGATAGAGACAAAGACTGTGCCCCCACTGGACGTGAGGGAATCCGGCGAAGCGACGGTGGAGGGTGACTACGGACGGGCGCTTGTAGGGAAAGGTAGGCGGGACCACTATGAGGAATCGCTCCCGAGCCCGTACCCGCAGTCCGTCCGCGACCCGCTCGTGACCGTCAAACCCAATGCTTATCTGGAATCGGTATCCGTTCGACCACCTTTCTCCGCTCTGGACCACAATCGTGCCATCGGATGCGGCTGCGATCTCCCATAGCTGTTCCTCGGCAAGTTGGAAGGCACGGTCCATTCAGTTCCGGCCGTAGTCGTGAGTGGATGGAGGTGGCCGGTGTGGGCCACGCGCCTCATCTGCCGCTTGGGAAGCGGACTTGGCCGCCGCTGCGACCCCAACGAATGTGACCTCGTCCCCCTTGAGTTCGGCCACGATCGGGTCGTCCTGATCCATGGTACAGAGAAATGAATCGGTGACAGTCTCGTACTGCTCCTTGGCCTTGACGTGGGGCGGGTCGTCCCCCGCCTTGTTGGACGACGGCACGGACTTGGAGCTGGACACCACCCTGTTGGGAGTCTGCGAGGCCTCGTCCATTTCGTCGACGATATGCTGCTTCAGTTCTTCTTCGTCCTCGCCTTCATCCTTCCAGTACATGACCGCCTTCGAACAGTGGTGGGGCGCCAAGAGGACATTCCAGGCGAGATCATCGGATTCGCTGACCTCGAAGATCCGCTTGACGACAGGGTACGAGAGGTCGCCGAGGAGCAACGCCCGGAGTTTTTTGGTTCCTTCCTTCAGGGTCAGCTGCATGCCGAGGCTCGTGTCGTTACGTTCTCCAGCGTCGTCGTCCTTGAACGGGGCGTGTACGAAGACGCGAAGGTGATCCGACACGTCCTGCTCGTCGATCGTCGTCAGTTCGTTCCCGGGAGTCGTCAGGCGGTCTTCCGGAAACCCCTCGAAGTCGTCTTCTTCCAGTATGTCGGAGTAGCCGAAGATGCGTACCCGGTCGCCGGCGCCCGGATCGCTGCCCTCCGCTTCGATCGTCTTCTCGACGCGCCGTTCGGCCTCCTTCTTGAAGGCCTCGGCATGGTCGGAAAGATCCTCAGTGTACTCTCGGAAGATGCGCGGTGTGAACCACAGTTCTCCTATGTCGACTTCATCGAGAAGTCTCTCGAACCCCCGACAATGATCCTGATCCGGGTGCGTGAGGGCGAACGCGGACAGATACGGACGGCCATCGACCTTGGGCAGGCGCTCGACCAGCTCGTCGATGACAGGCCAAGCCGCTTCATCGTCGTCCTCGGCCTTTTCGAGGTGGTTCAGATCCACTTGGAGGTGGGTGTCGGAATCGATGACGACCGTAGTGCTGTCGCCGTTTTCGACGGGCCAGAAGACCAGCCCGCGGCTCGGTAGCTCAAAGCTCATTTGGTGTTCTCCATGTACAGGGTTGGTGGAGTGGAGTACCCGCGCAGTCGACCGGGCCACCATCGTTCGATCCTTGCGTAGGTGTTAGCTCGGGCCGAGGGTATTCTGGTGGGCGCGGGGGCATTGGAGGATGCTTGGGCGGACGAGGTGGGCTTGGTGGATGGTCAGGTTGGCGCGGAGGTCTTGGCGGAAAATCAGCGTATGACATGAGTCACTCCTTCGTCGTGAGGATCGGAAAAAGGGGGGCCAGTAGTCTACCGAAATGCAGAAAAGTGCTCAAGACCCCCACAAGATATTGTGGGCTGTTGCTCGTCACCCCCGACGGATTGCGTCAGTGCCCCTTCCCGCCGTTCCTGGCGAGCAGTTCGCTCAGCGCCGCATCGTCCGTGATGTCGGAGGCCAATCCGTAGGCGGAGGCCACGGCCGCATCGAGCTGTACCCGGCCTCCCACCGTCGAATGTGTGAGACCGTTGCGGTAGCAGAATGGGATGGGCGAATATGATGACTCGCTGAACTGCTCCTCTGAAATCCAATCGTTCGCGACCGCCGTATGTTCAAGACCTGTATGTTCTGCAAGAAGCCGCTCGGCTCGAACGAGGTGCTGGAGAGCTTCCCGGTTGGTCGTCGACTGGCCTTCGATTCCGCCAAGGGGCGGCTCTGGGTGGTGTGTCGCAGTTGCGAGCGGTGGAACCTCACTCCGCTGGAAGAGCGATGGGAGGCGGTGGAGGACTGTGAGCGCCTGTTCCAGGAAACGCCGATGCGGTCATCGACCGAGAACATCGGGATCGCACGCCACCGCGGAGGTCTCGACCTGGTCCGCATCGGTCGACCGCCGCGCGGGGAGTTCGCCGCTTGGCGCTATGGGGATCAGTTCAAGAGAAGATATGTTCTGGGCACGCTCGGCAGCGTGGGTGTGTTCGGATTCAGCTTTGCGTTCGGCGCGTTGCCCATCGCGATTCCCACCGGTCTCGTCATAGGTGGCACCTCGGCGGCCATCGCTTGGAGCTATATGCGCCCTCTGGCGAAGGTCCGTGTTGGTGCCGGAGACTCTGATGGCCGTCCGGTAGCCCCCGAAGATGTGGCCGTTTTCAGGCACCGCTCACTGCGTTCGATGCGGCTGCTGCCAGATGAGGGTGAATCGGGATTCATGGTCGAGGTGAAAAAGGGCATGCGCAAGGCCGGGTTTTGGGGAGAGGACGCCCGTCGTGTAGCCGCCGCACTGGTTCCGCGCATGAACCAGCGGGGTGGTTCGCGGCGCTCGATCAAGCTCGCCGTACAGGAGATTGAGTCGGCCGGTCATCCCGATCGCTTCCTCACCGAAGTGGCCGACCGAAGAGCGCGGAGTTGGGCGGGCAGCGAGGGCCTTGTTGGCAAAATGCCCCTACCGACCCGGCTCGCCCTCGAAATGTCCCTCCACGAAGAGCAGGAACGGCGGGCCCTCGAAGGCGAACTCTGGATCCTGGAACAGGCGTGGAAGGAAGCGGAAGAAATCGCCGCGATCTCGGACAGCCTTCTCCTGCCCGCCGGAACGGAAGCGTTCTTCGACCGTTACGGCCGAGAGGGCTGAGGTGCCATGTACCGCACCTGTATGCTCCCCCCCGGGTCGCGAGTTGGCGGGGGGCGCTTGCGCTCTATCCCAGAAAACCGGGACCGGTACAGACACAATAAGACCGGATGCCTTGTTTTGGGCGACAAGTTGTCGTTACGTAGTGTCTAGTTCTCATCGCCTGGCTGTGGGCGAGGTATTCGACCGGCGGAGAGACCCACAATGCGAAAGCCATTCGATTCGGTCGGCAGCGATTTCGCTTCTTTCGTGAGCCTGCCCCCCCGCCCCCATCTCCCGCTTGCGCTCCTGGCACTGCTCATCGCCTGCGGCCCCGACTCCACCACCACCGACACCGCACCCCACATCGGCGACAGCCTCGGCATCCGCATCGTCAGCTACGACGACACCCCAACCCGCACCGCCCCCTTCCAGCTCGGCACCCGACCCCGCTACCGACACGGCGCCAACCCGGGCGACTACGCCTTCCAAGGGGCCAGCGTCGGTCGCCTGTTGCCGGATGGCAGCGCGGTCGTCTACGACATGTGGAACGGCGAACTGATCGCGTTCAGCCCCGACGGCGTAACGCACGAGGTGCTCGCCGCAGAGGGCGACGGACCAGGAGACGTGCGTTACGTCAGCGGAGTATTCGCACTGGGGCGAGACAGTATCATGGTGGCTGACACCAACCTGGGCCGGGTGACTCTTTTCGTCGGCGGTTCGGTCGCTCGCACCATCAGCCTCCCGCGCTCCGGCGGGCTCGCCGTGAAGGGCATCGGTTCATCCGGCGCGTTGCTGCTGGCCACTTCGTCGGGGCCGCCGCGATTCGAAGAGGAGTGGCGCCCCGGGCATATGGTCCGCTTCGAGATGGCAACCGGTGCCCTCGACACGGTCGCGACCTTCGATTTCATGCCGCGAATCCCGCAGGGGCTGCAATGGAACCCAATCAGAGCTCTCGGCGAGGTAGCGGTCGCCGACGGGTCTTTCGTCCGGACCAGGTCCGACAGGGCAGAGGTCACCTGGCGTCTGCCCGACGCCACTGTAACACAGATCGTCAGGTGGCAGGCCGAGCCGGCTCTCCTGACCGAGGAGGCCCTGGGACATATCGAGACCGAGGAGCGGATGGAGCTTCGGATGCACAACCCAGGCCTTTCCGATACCCAGATCTTAGAGAGAAACCGACGCAACATGGCCGCCTATTACGCCAGCGTCGGCCGCCCGATGCCGCTCTTCGGTTCCCTGCTCGCCGACGACGAGGGCAGGGTATGGCTGCCTTCCTACAATCCGGGCGGCGAGTTTCATAGCGTGCCACCCTACATGGTTATCGCGCCCGACGGGGAATGGCTGGGCCTAGTGCAGGCTCCGCCCGGGTTCCGTATTCTCGATGTGTCCAGTGGACTGGTCCTCGGTGCGGAGGTGGATGAAATGGATGTGGTAACCGTGGTGCTATACGAATTGATCGACGAGCCGCGGGTTACTGGACTCTCCGCTGCTCCGTGTGATTAAATCCTTGCGGGCCACGCAGCCGTGAAGGACGCGCCCCAGCCACAGGATCTAGAGAAGGAGCCGCACGGAATGCACCAGTCGACAAAGGACAAGTGCGACGCGCTCGGAATCGCTTTGCTAACGATTTGCTGGGCCGGTTGTATCGACAGGGAGGGAGACGCTGGGGCCGGGATCGCGTGGACGGAGTGGGATAGCGCCGGCGTCATTATTGTCGACAACGAGCCACCGGCGCCGGAGTCTCGTCTGGCGTGGAGTATCGGCTCGCAGCCGACCATTGCGATCGGCTCCGTCGACAGTGGAGAAGCCGACCAGTTCTTCCGGGTTACGGATGCCACCCGACTCTCCGATGGCAGGATCGTGATCGCCAATACGGGCAGCAACGAGTTGCGGGTCTTCAACCCGGATGGCACACACGCGGGAACATGGGGAGGTATGGGCGAGGGTCCGGGCGAGTTCACCAGCTACAGTCCGACTGCCATGGTGTCGTGGTCCGGCGATTCGGTCGCGGCGCCGAATCCTTGGGATCTGCGGCTGTTCCTCAATGCACGTGAGGCCGCCGAAGCAGCGTCCGATGAGGTGGTGACCCGTCCTTCAGAGCGGGTCTTCGTAGACCCTCCCGATTCGATAATCGCGTACTTGGGAGCGCCGCCCTGGGGGCTGGCGCACCCCATAAGGGTCGCCGTGTCCGCAGAGGAAGACCACGCCTACGTGATGGATTTCGGCGCGCAGGTCGTCCGGCAGTTTACTCTCGAAGGTGAATTCGTCCGTGATTACGGGACCGGCCGGGGCCAGGGTCCTGGAGAGTTCCTCAATCTGAGCGATGTCGAAGTAGACCCCGAAGGTCAGGTTTGGACCCTGGACCCGGCGCAGGGCCGGGTCCAGGTGTTTGATCGCGCGGGGGAAGTGGTCGAAACAATCAGGACGCCAGGGAACGCCACCGCCTTCGAACTCACGCCGACCGGCGACATGGTTCTCATGACATTGGACAGCCTGCTGCTTCGGCGGGTGAGCCGCGACGGCACTGTTGTGCGCCGCTTCGGCCGCTTGGTAGACGATCAATATGTGAACTCGATTGCTGTTTGGGGATTCATCGACGTGAACGGATCGAATGTCTTCTACAGCGGTGTGTACGGCGGATTCCTTGGCCGATGGTCCGTGGACGATGGTGCCCTGCACTATCTGGAGCCAACGGTCATGGAGAAGCCTTTCCCAACTCCGGTCAGGCGAGACGGAACGGTCATGGTTGCCGAGGAGGACCGGTACGGGGTGTCTTTCGGCATCTCTGCGCGCCAGGACACGGTGTATGTCCTCGGCCACGGCGATGGCAAGTACTTGGTGGATGTATACGAAGCTGAGCGCGGTGAGTACCAGTATTCCATCCCAATCCTGACACCGTCCGAGTCCGTGTCCGCCATATCAGTGACGCGAGACCATCTCATAGTAACGGCTGACACGCTCGTAACTGTCTGGAACCGAGCGAACTAGACCCTTTACAAGGTCCCCGTCGCCCAGCGGACGCACCAGGGTGTCGAAGTTGTCCATTCCCACCACGTCAATCCATCCGGGTCCAGTCGAACCCAGTAGACGTAGGCGTCCGCCAGTTGCTCCACCGCGCCAGGACTGCACGATCCGCCATTCTTACCGTTGACGAGCATCCGACCTCACTGTGTTGAAATAGACGGATTGCAGGTACAAAACGACGGGAGCAACTACGGGAGTTCGGTGATCGCGCAGCCCCCCAAGTCGTCTCAAGGTCGCACTGTGGCTTGATCCCATGGACCCAATGTCCGACACCGACCTCCCTTCGCCGACCGGCTTCCCCTCGTGACTCAGGTGGAACCGAGAAGATAAGCAACGTTCGTTTTGGCGCAGGATTGCCATCGCGGCCCCAGGCAGGGCGATCCGGAACCGCCCGGGGCCGCGACGGCAGTGTGGGTCAGCCTTCCCAGCCGTCCAGATGCCTGACGATTAGCCAGAGGGATTCGGCGGGGTAGTTGCGGGCATCCTCACTGATGGGGAAGCGCGCGGCCTCGACGCACAGTGCCCCGCAGTTCAGGTTCTCGTCGGCGTAGCCCGGGTGGGCGTGCCGCACGACCATGACCTGCCATCTCGCGCGGTCGCCCAGGATCCACGAGATGCTGCCCGCCGCCACGACCGTCCGGTGTCGGCGGAGGCGTGCGAAGATCCGCGCCTCGCCGCTGTCCCTGCCGATCAAGATCGGCCCGTAGGTCAGGTTCCTGCGGCCATCGAAGTCGGAGGCCCGCAGCGTGATGTCGGGCCCGCCGGGCAGGAACACCTCGACTTCGAGTCCAGCCAGGCCCGCCGAGTCGGCGACCGAGTTGTTGACCGTGACGGTCTCGCTGGTGGCCCACGGCCACTTCGCGGTGTGGACCGGCGCCTCCCCGCTCCCGGCCGTGATCTCAAGCTGGGAGTCCTGGAACAGGCCGCAGCCTATGAGGGACACGGCCCCTGCTGCCAGTACCCGTACAGTCGTCATCATCGCTCCGTCATGTACGGCTGAGCATCATGGCTTGATCAACAACTGCAGTATCGTCGGCAAACTTGCAGGAGATCCGGCCATTGATGGCGGAGTCTTGAAGCTGGCCGTGGTACTCGCAGGAGAGCGGACTGCCGGGCAATTCGACGGCGAACGTCATGGTCACTCTCGGGGGGTTGTAGGCGCCGGTCACGGGATCGGTCGCGACGGTATCTCCGGCGATCGACGTGACGTGGCGGCCGGTGAACCTGCCAGTCGGGTTGAGCCGGTTGTACTGGTCGATCCACAACTCCCAGGAGTAGGTCTCGCCGGCGTAGTCGAACTCGCCGTTCCACCGGCCGTGTAGCGGGCCGAAGTCGTAGTCCATTTCGCCGGTCGTCACGCCTCCGCAACAGACCGCCCCGACCAGCGCCGCCAGAACCACTGCAAGCCGTCGCATCAGTTGCTCGTCACGTTCTGCATCCACGTCGAGCGGATGTCGTCCCTGTTCCAGTTCGAAGGCCGGCTGACGGTCACGCGCGATGGCGGATTGCCCGCCTCGGGGAAGTGTTCATCGTGGAGATCGTCGTTGACCGCCCCCTCGAGGCACCACACGAAGTCCGATGTCTCGTCGCCCTGGGCGCTCGGCATGCAGCACGTACTGAAGGCCCTCATCGTCGCGAGCAGAACGCCCGCGGTCAGAAGCAGGTACTTGCCATGCCTGTTCATGGGTTCATCTCCTTTTGCGTTGTCCTTTGGGTTCGGGTCCAGCGTCGGCTGAGCACCCTAGCATCCTGCTGGCCACCGCCGGGGCACTCTAGCTTCGTACGCCCACTGGCGGACCTCCTTTCTCCTGTTGCCCGACACTCTCCATGCAGCAACTCTAGGCAACGCGCCGTCCCTTCAGTAGCGGGAAAACCCTCATGTCGCGAGGGGTTTTACCCTCAAGCTTGTCGGCCCCGCGGCGCGCGCGTCCTTGTGGCCCGGATCGCTGCCAGCCAGAATCCTCGCGCCGCCTGAGCTCCTCCGACAGTTGGTCTCAGCGAGCTTCCTTGCCGGAGCGCGCATGCTATTCTTCGTCGGTCGCCTTGGCTCCCTCCACAGTGACCCGACCCTCCGCCCGCAGCGCCTCCATGTCCCCCGCCAGCCGGGACTCATTCTCCACCATCCGATGGGCAGACGGCCATGCGGGTCCGCTTTCCGAGTGGGTCAGCCAACACCCATCCCGCCGACTCGGAACATCCTTGATCCTCAAGGTCTCGGTGTTTCCGACAGCCCACCGGCCACCCAAAGGTGAGGGGTTGCTTCGGGAAGACACCGGGGCGTTTTTCCCGTCCCGTTGGCGACGACCTCCTCCGGCTGCTTTACGTTATCGATCCTCCTCGAACGGTATCGGACAAAGGGAGATTCCGGGCGGGTTGACGTGCTTGCTAGCGGCTCGTCAGCGTTCCCTGCATGGAGACGTCGAAGCACCGGTTCAACACCGCGAGTCTACACTTCCGCCGGCGGCAGGGCGGCACTGTCGCCGAGGACATTTTGATGAAGCTCCCGATCCGAACCGTGCGGATGGTCCCGCTCCCGAGGGCTCCCGAAATGGGCTCCGACCGGCTTCGGCGGCCTTCGTCCTCGACGGCCGGATTGAAACCCGTTGCCGATGGAATCCGTACAGTGCCGCCCTTCGGCTCACAGAAGCATGAAGGGCAGCAAGAGCCAGCGAGCCGAAGAACCGTAGGAGTGGCAAGTAGGCTGACTGATCCACCCCAAGGCCGAAGCGGTGCCGGTGCCCATCGGCCTCGGCGCTGGCGGGATCATTCGCCGCTCGGGCTTCCGGAGTGCATGGACGGCCCGGCACCGCTGGCCTCCGTTCCACCGCCAGCCGCGCTTCGCGAGGTCCGTCTGAACGGGTTCCCCAAAGCGCTCACCGAGGGGCGCCAGCACCGCGTCGGCGGCGTCGGTTGCCGGGTGCCGGGCGCGGCGCCCACGGGGATGTTTGGCGCATCTAAGGTCGGTCAGCCAGCCTACCCCTTGTCATACAATGGGGCTGGCGAGGGGTGGCCTCCGCCCCCCCTTCGATCCCCCCGCTCTTTCCCGCTCCCGTGTAGGTCGCGGACGGGGGCTCCGCCCCCCTTCCCCCGTGCCGGCGCGGCGTGATGCCTGAGCGCCGCACCGCCGTCGTCACCGCCCGCGTATCGGCGAGCGAGTCCGCCGACTGGCGGGCCAAGGCGAAGGCCGCCGGCGTGCCACTGTCGGCGCTGATCCGGCGGGCGATGGCCCGCACGCGGACGTGGACCGCCCGGGCGGCGGAGGTCGAGCGCGAGCGCACCCGGGAGGCGGCGCGCATCGGGAACAACCTCAACCAGATCGCGCGGTGGGCGAATACCCACAAGGGGGCGGCCGAGGCCGTCGAGGTCCTCGCCCGCCTCGTCTCCATCGAGCGGGCGCTTACGGCGCTGGCCCGCTTCGAGAACCCGGATCGCGATGCACGTTAAGTTTCTCGCGCACGGGACCGGGTCGGCCCGGGCTGCGGCCAACTACCTCCTCGGGGAGCGGGACGCGGCCGGGAAGCCGCGCGAGGGCGTCGAAGTCCTGCGGGGGAACCCGGAAATGGTGGCCGCGGTGGCCGACTCCCTCGACTTCGAGCACAGGTACACGTCCGGCGTGATCGCCTGGGCGCCGGACGACCGCCCCACCGACAAGCAGATCGAGGCGGTTCTGGACGCCTTCGAGAAGACGGCCTGGGCGGGGCTGGAGCCCGACCGGTACGCATGGGCGGCGGTACTGCACCGCGAGGGAGGTGGCGGTGCCCACGTCCACGTCCTCGCGGCTCGGTGCGACCTTGAAACCGGGCGGAGCCTGAACATTGCCCCTCCGGGCTGGCAGAAGACGTTCGATCCGCTCCGCGACGCCTTCAACCACGAGCACGGCTGGGGCCGTCCCGACGATCCGGACAGAGCCAGAGTGCAGCAGCCCGGACACCGCGCCTACATCGAGGCAGCGCAGCTGCGAACCGGGCCCCGGCTCGAATCCTCCCCTCGCGACCTGATCCGGGACTACCTGCTCCACCGCGTCGAGCACGGAATGGTGAGCAACCGTGCCGATGTCGTCTCCGCGCTGCGGGGGGCGGGCCTCGAAGTGCCGCGCCAAGGCGAGGACTACATCACCGCGCTGGACCCCGAGACCGGGGGCCGGTGGCGGCTGAAAGGAGAACTGTATGGAGAGAACTTCGACCGCGAACGACTTGAGCGACCGACTGAAGCGACGGCTGGAGAGCGAACGCAGGGAGATCGAGGAGTTGACCGCGAGCGAGCTGAAGCGGCTCGCCGAGAACTCGCGGCGCGTCGCGAGGAACGCGCTCAGTACCATCGAGCGCGATACGGAGGAGGCGACCGGGCGGATGCGCGAGTTGCTGGCCAAGGCGTGGCAACGGCCGCTGATCGTCGGCCTGAGCCTCTGGCTCGGTTTCTTCGGCGGAAGCTGGGCGACGATGCGCTGGTTGGCGGGGAGCATCCAGACCCGGATCGAGACGCTCGCCGAACTGGACTACGACATCCAAGACGCGCGGCAGACGCTCGCGCAACTGGAGGTGGACACCTGGGGGGTCGCGCTGCTGGAGATCGAGGGAGAGCGGGTCGTGGTACTGCCGGCGGGGACGCTGGACAACACGGGCTGGACGTGGCGCGATCAGCCTGCCGTGAAGCTATCGAACAGGTGAAGGAGGTCTATGACCGCATTAGAGGAGCAGTTGACGAGGGCCTTGCGGAGGTTGTCCGAGCAGTACGAGCGGGAACAGCGGCGGCACTCCGGGCAGATCGAAGCCTTGCACGAGTACGCCGAAGTCTTGCGAGAATACGTCGAAGCCTTGAGGCAGCACGCCGAGCGGCAGAGCGGGGAGAACGAAGTCTTGCAGCGGCGAATCGAGCGGCTCGACGGGCAAGTGACACGCTTGGCCGACTATTATGGGACATCCACCGCCGCGAGACCGAGCGGCCGCGGCTGGTGATAAGGCCGCCGACACGCGGGCCGGACCGCGATCAGGGTCCGAGCCGTTGACGATGGCGTCCAGTCGCTTGCCACCCGAACGCCGCAGCGCCCGGCGAGCCGTCAACCGCCCGTCTGGCGGAGAATCCCTCCCGGCGCGAAGTTTCAACCGCGCAGATCGTGCAGTCCATCGAATCGAGAGGAATCGAACGATGGCACGCACGAAACGAAGTCGGCGCTCGTACAGCGCCGGCGAATGGGGCCGGAATCGGGTCCGAGTCTTTACCGATCCCAGAACCGGCATCATCCAGGTCGAGTGGCGCGAGAACGGGCGCAGGCTCACCCGGTCGCTGAAGCACCGTGACTGGAACCGGGCCAAGAGGCAGGCGGACAAGATCGCCGCCGGACTCGCCGAGCCCACGACCAAGGACACGGCGGAAGCCAAGTCCGAGTCGCTCACCCTGGAGAAGCTGTTTGACATCTACGGTGGAGAGGTTACCCCCACCAAGAGCAAGCGGTCGCGGAACCACGACCGGGCGATGATGCGGAGGTTCCTTCGGTTTTTCGGGAGGCACCGGAAGGCCGAGACGCTTTCGCAACGCGACTGGGACCGCTTCATCCGGGCGCGACGCGCGGGAAAGGCCGGCGGTAGCCGCAGGCCCGTGTCCGAACGGACGATCGAATACGATCTGAGGTTGCTGCTCGCGGTTCTCAACTGGGCTGCGAAGTCGAGGGACGAGGAAGGACGACTCCTCCTCGAATCCAACCCGCTCCGGGGCCTGAAGCTGCCCAAGGAGAAGAATCCGAGGCGGGTGGTTCTCACCCAGGCAGAGTACGAAGCGTTGCTCGGGGTGTCCGCACAGGTGAACTGGCGGTTCCGAGTGGCCTTGGTGCTCGCCCACGAGACCGGGCACCGAATCGGTGCCATCCGGCAGCTACGTTGGGCCGACATCGACCTCGATGGCCGGACCATCAGGTGGCGGGGAGAGCACGAGAAGACCGGTTACGAGCACCGGACGCCGGTCACCGAAAAAGCGGTCGTCGCCTTGGAGGAAGCGAGGAGGCACAACCCCGGGATCGGGGACGCGCCGCTGCTGACCGCGCCGAAGGATCCCTTCGCGTGCATGAGCCGGTCGCTAGCTCGGGATTGGTGGAAGAAGGCCGAGACGCTTGCGGCACTGGAACCCAAGCGCGGCCGCGGCTGGCACTCGCTGAGGCGGAAATTCGCCTCCGATCTGATGGACCTGCCGCTGAAGGTGCTCTGCGACCTCGGCGGCTGGAAGACCGCCGAGACGGTCCTCCAGTGCTATCAGCGCCCCGACGAGGACCGGCTCAGAAAGGCCATCGAGGAGTACCGGGGGGTTGGCTCCGCGTCCAATTAGCGGACATAATTAGCGACATGGAACCCCCCAAATCGCGCAAACTCCAATCGGGGCGGCCGGATTCGAACCGGCGACCTCCTGCTCCCAAAGCAGGCGCGCTACCGAGCTGCGCCACGCCCCGTATCCGGCAGTCGCTTCAGGAAGATGGCCCAATGGGCGCGTCCGGGGTAGATGAAGGCCAGGTCTCCGCTGGAACGCGCTGGAGGCCCGTCGTAGCCGCCGCTTGACCCCTTTGCAGCGTCTGAACGATTTTCTTCGGGGAACGTGGGCATCCTTGTACGGCGAGTGGAGGACACCGGGTCAGGTGAAGCAGAAGGCGGCAGCAAGCCGGAAGGGGTCCGTTCGTCTCACCGCAGCCGTCATCCCCGTCTTCCTCGCATCCACCGCACTCCTCGCCCCCACCGCCCGGGCGGCAGGCCTGCAGAATCCGGCGGAGGCCGACGCAGCTGCGACCGACACCGTGCCGGGATCTTCGCTGTCGGTGCATCTGCTCACCATGGAGCCCGGAGACGCCATCTGGGAACTGTTCGGGCACAATGCCCTGGTGATCAGCGACAGCGCCACGGGGTACGCGCAGGCGTTCCACTACGGGCTCTTCGACCTGTACTCGGAGGGCTTCTATTTCGAATTCCTGAAGGGTCGAATGATCTACCGCGCCGGGGCAGTGCAACCGGACCGGCTGATCGCGGGCTACCGGGCGCAGAATCGCCGGGTGTGGGCCCAGGAGCTCGACCTGGAGCCCCGCCAGAAGGCCGAGATGCTACGGCTGCTGGAGACCGTAGTGCTCCCGCAGAACATGCGGTATCGATATGAGTACTACCTCAACAACTGCTCGACGAAGCTCCGGGATGTCATCGACACCGTGCTGAAAGGACAGTTGCAACAGGCGACGGACGGGTCGCCCACGGGCACGACCTGGCGAGAGCAGACACGACGGCTGACTGCGGCCGACCTGCCGGGATACGTCGGCATCGACCTCCTGCTCGGCCCCATGGGCGACGAGCCGACAAACCGCTGGCAGGAGATGTGGATTCCCATGAAGCTCCGGGATACGGTCGGAGCGCTATGGGTGAACCGGAGCGACGGGAGCCGGGTCAGACTGGTCAGCTCCGAGCAGCTGTTGGTGACTTCGGACAGGACTCATGAAGGCGCCGCGGCACGCTCATTCGTCCTGTTGTTCCTGTTGTGCGGCATGCTGGCGGGACTGCTCCTGCTGCTCGTCGCGCGCGGGGCTCACCACGGCGCTTTTCTCGCCCGGGTGGGACTCGGCTTTTTCGGCGGACTGTGGGGGATCTTCTGTTTCGTCGCGGGAGCAGTCCTGATCGCCGTCCACTGGACCGATCACGAGTTCATGTACTGGAACCAGAACGTCCTGCTCTTCAGTCCGCTGGGAGCTGGCGTCGCCTTCGCCCTCATCCGCGTATCCATGCAAGGACGCACGAGCCGATGGGGACGCCGAGTCGCGATTGGGGCGCTCGGACTGGCTGGCATTGCACTGCTGCTCAACCTGATTCCAGCCCTGGCGTCGGGGAACCGTGAGCTGGTCGTGCTGACCGTGCCGATCCACCTGGCCGTGTGCTGGATCATGCTGCGCGTCTACCCGATGGACCGCGCACTGCTGTACGGTCACGGCGGGGGCCCGGGAACGACCAGGTACGGGGTGTAGGCTCCGGCCGTCCCCGGAGGAAACGCTTTCAGGACAGCAGATAGGCCGCCAGCGCCCGGAACGCCCGCCCCCGATGGCTGCGCTCGTGCTTTTCGTCCGACGTGAGTTGGGCATAGGTCCTGCCCGTGTCCACGTCCAGGAAGAGGGGATCGTAGCCGAACCCGCCCCTGCCCCGCGGTCTGGTGACGATGCGTCCCGGGGCCTCGCCCCGGAAGTGGACCGTGTCTCCGGACCGCGGATCGACGTGGCAGGCCACGCAAACGTACCGTGCCCCCCGCTCTGCCGGGGGCAGCCCGCGAAGGCTCTCCAGCAAGTGGCTGTTGTTGGCGTCGTCGCGTTCAAGACCAGGGTAGCGTTCGCGCGGGGCGAAGCGCTTGGTCCTGACGCCGGGCCGACCATCCAGCGCCGCGACTTCCAGGCCCGAGTCGTCCGCCACCGTCGGAAGTCCCGTCAGATCGGCAAAGTAGCGCGCCTTGGAGGCCGCGTTCTCTTCGAACGTCTCGAAGGGTTCCAGGGACTCTTCCGCCGCCGACCACGGAACGGACTCGTCCTCCAGCGTCACAATGCGATGCCCACTGGCGGGTGCCGTCTCGAGGATCCGAACCACCTCCGCGGCCTTGTGGACGCTCCGCGTGGCGAGCAGGAGCTTCACAACTGCTTCTTGAGGCGCCGCACGAGGCCGCTGGTCGAGTACCCCGCCACACGCGGCAGGATCACCAACCGTCCCCCGCGACTCCTCACGGCCGCCGCTCCGGCCACCTCGTCCTCAGCGTAGTCGCCGCCCTTCACGAGCACGTCCGGCTCGAGTTCGGCGACCAAGGCTTCCGGCGTGTCCTCATGAAACGAGGTGACCCAGTCCACGCACTCCAGCGCCGCCAGCACCATCGCGCGGTCGCCCTCGGTCACAAGCGGCCGGTCGGGACCCTTCCCCAGCCTCCGGACCGAGTCGTCCGTGTTGATAGCCACCAACAGCGCGTCACCCAGGGCCCGCGCCTGAACCAGACACTCTACGTGGCCACGGTGCAGGAGGTCGAAGCAGCCGTTGGTGAACACCAGCCGGAACGATCGCCCCGGACCCGCCCGCCGAACCGCCTCGGCGCGAGGGAGTATCTTCGCCGCCGGCCCCGCGCCGGTCAGAGGAACTCCAGGAGCAGGAACGCGGCCAGGATGATCGAAACCCACAGCACCATGCTTCCGGCGGGCCAGGTTCGGGCGAGGATGCCGCGCGGGCCGTGCGCCCTGAACGCGCCGCGCAGCACACCGCGCACCGTGCCGATCACCGTACTCCGAAACGCCGCGTCCGCCGCGCCCACCGCGCCGCCCGTGAGCCGCACGACGCGCGCCGCGGCACGGCGATACACCCAGTCCGCGTCGAGATTCACCGACGGGATCTCCGCGGGGTAGATCTTCCAGTGGTGGAAGGCCGCGACCGCACCTATCGCGAAGGCGAGCAACTGCAACTGGGTCAGGATGTGCGTCGCCGTGTACGGTTCGTAGTCCACCGCGTGCGGCAGGATGCCGTACAGCAGCTCGGGCCAAACCCCGATCGCCACGCACGCGACCGCCCCAACCCCCATCGCGGCCAACATGTTCCAGGGCGGCTCACGGGTGCGAATTCCGGAGTCGTGGGCGAAGAAGGCGAAGAAGGGGATCTTGATTCCCGCGTGCTCCACCACGCCCGCGGACGCGAAGAGCATCACCGGCCAGATCCAGTTGAAGTGCTCCTCCAGCAGCGCCGACATGATCATGCTCTTGGACACGAAGGCATTGAACAGCGGCACGGCCGAGATCGACAGCGCGCCGATGATGCAGAGCGTGGCGGTCAGCGGCATCGTCTTGTAGAGCCCGCCGAGATCGGACGCCTTCGTCTTGCCGGTCATGTGCATGACCGCCCCCATCGACATGAACAGGAGCCCCTTGAAGAGCACGTCGTTGAACGCGTGCGACACGGCGCCGTTGATCGCGAGGTGCGACCCGACGCCGATCCCGCATACCATGAACCCGATCTGGTTGATCATCGAGTAGCCGAGCGTGCGCCTGAGGTCGTTCTCGATGACCGCGTAGAAGATGGGGAAGCACGCCATGACGGCGCCGACATAGATGAGGGCGTCCGTCCCCGCGTAGCCGCGTGCCAGCGCGTACACGGCCACCTTGGTGGTGAAGGCGCTGAGGAAGACGGTGCCCGTGGGGGTCCCTTCGGGATACGCGTCGATCAGCCAGCTGTGCAGCAGCGGGAACGCCGCCTTGACGCCGAAGCCGAGCAGCACCAGCCAGCCGGCGAGACCCTCCAGTCCCATGGGTCCGAAATCGAGGCTTCCCGTGTTGTGGGCGTGCACCATCGCCCCCGCCAGCAGCGTGACCCCCGACACGATGTGGACCAGCAGGTAGCGCATGCCGGCCGACACCGCCCGCGGCGACCTCCGGGTCCAGATCAGGAACACGGAGCTGACGGCGAGCAGCTCCCAGGAGACGAACAGCGTGATGAAATCGCCCGCAAACACCGCGCCGAGCGCGCTCCCCGCGTATACCACCGCCGAGGTGTGCTGCACGGTCGCGTGATCGCCCTTCTTCAGGTGCAGCGAGTAGACGATCGCGATGAACGCACCCAGGTGGAACAGGTGGCCGAACATGATCGCGAGCCTGTCGGCCCGCACCAGCGTGAGCGTGTAGCCAAGCAGCTCGTATTGCAGCTCGTACCCCTCCTGGATCCCCATCGCGTTGAGCGCGCCAACGATGGGGATCAGCACGAGCCAGAGCATGCGCACGCGGGGCACACGACTCAGCAGCGGGACCACCAGCGCCCCGATGAAGAAGATCAGGAACGGAGGGAGGCTACTCGGCATCGTAGTAGTCCTCCCTCCTCATCACCAGCCGGCGCAGCACCTTCGACAGCAGGATCAGGCAGGAAATCCCTACGAACCCGAACAGGGGATAGAAGACCGACCAGGCCTCCAGCGGGTGCTCCACGTATCGATCGATGACGAAGTCGAGCACGACGAGGATCGCGCACATGACGGCGAAGACGATGAGGATGATCCCCGCCCACGGCGACGGCACGCTGTTCGGCTTGTGGTCGCTCATGATCCAGCCACCATCGTCATGAGCCGGTAGAAGGGTTCCGGGTACAGGAAGAGGGCCAGACAGGCCACCGCCGTCGTCACAATCGCGACCAGCGACCATTTGGGCCCCTCGTGGATGCCTTCGTGGTGAGGCGGCTCATCCGGCTTTTGGAAGAAGCCCTTGAGCGGGATCTCCATCAGGTAGGCGAGCGAGAGCAGCGAACTGACCATGAGCACCGCCATCAGGCCGACCTGACCCGCCTCCAGCGATCCCACGCCCAGGAACCACTTGCTCCACGATCCTCCTGTGGGTGGGAGTCCCACAATCGAAAGCGTTCCGATGAAGAAGGCGCCGAAGGTCACCGGCATCGTTCGCCCCAGGCCCTTCAGCTGGCTGACTTCGGACTTGTGCGCGGCCACCATGATCGCCCCCGCACAGAAGAACAGCGTGATCTTGCCGAAGGCGTGCATGAGGATGTGCAGGCCGCTGCCGATGACGCCCCAGCTGTTGGCCAGCATGGCGCCCAGCACGACGTACGACAGCTGGCTCACGGTCGAGTAGGCGAGGCGCGCCTTCAGATTGTCCTTCGTAAACGCGACCAGGGATCCGAGGATGATCGTCGCCGCGGCCGCCCACATCAGCCAGACCGACGCCCCGGCGCCCGCCAGGAAGTCGATGCCGAAGACGTAGACCGAGATCTTGAGCACCGAGAAGACCCCCGCCTTGACCACCGCGACCGCGTGCAGCAGGGCGCTCACGGGGGTTGGCGCCACCATGGCGGCCGGCAGCCAGCGGTGGAACGGCATGACCGCGGCTTTCCCGATCCCGAAAACGAAAAGGCCCAGAAGCACGGGAACCGCGATCCCGGCCAGCCGTCCGTCCAGGATGCCCCCGGCCTGGAAGTCCAGCGTGCCCGCAACCGCATAGGTCCACACGATGGCGAGAAGCTGGAAGGCGATGGACGTGCCGAAGAGGATCCCCAGGTAGACGCGTCCGGCGCGCCTGGCGGCGTCGGTGCCCGCGTGCGTGACCAGGGGGAAGGTCGTGAGTGACAGGATCTCATAGAAGACGAAGAGGGTGAACACGTTGCCAGCGAAGGCCACGCCCATCACCGACGCGATCGCGAAGGCGAAGAACACGTAGAAGCGGGTCTGGTTCTTCTCGTGGTGCCCCCGCATGTACCCGATCGAGTACATCGTGGTCACGATCCACAGGAACGAGGCGATCAGCGCGAAGAGTACGCCGAGCGGCTCGGCCTCGAGCGCGATCGGGATGCCCCGGATCGGTTCCGCCAGCACCAGCTCGGGACGCTCGCCCGTGCTCACGACGCCGTAGATGCGCAGCACGATCGCGAACAGCGCGCCCGCCGTGACCAGGCTTGCCGCCTCGCGGGCGTTGGGGCTCTTGCGCAGGAGCAGGATCAGCAGAGTGCCCGCCGCTGGGACGGCCAGAGACAGGGCCAACAGCAACTCGATGCTCATCCGGGGCCCCTGTTCATGATCCGATTCCCGCCATCAGCACTTCGGCCGCCTGTCTCGCCACTCCGGCGGTCCTGACCGCGTCGATTCCGAAATACAGGTTGGCGGCCACCAGCACCCAGGTGGGCGCCAGAAGGCTCAAGGGCGCCTCGCCGGTTGGCTCGTCACCCGAGAACTCCCGCAGGTAGGCGGCCTCGACGACGCGCCACACGTACACCAGCGCCATCACCGAAGTCACCAGCACGAGCACGGCCACCGCGATCCACGGCCCACCCTTCTCGAGAGCCCCCAGGATCAGGTACCACTTGCTGATGAAGCCGACCGTGAGCGGCACGCCCACCAGGCTGAGCCCTCCGACCACGAAGGCCGCCATGGTCCACGGCATGCGCTTGCCCAGCCCGGCCATGGCGTCGATATGCACCGATCCGATCCGGTAGACCACGCATCCGAGCGCCATGAAGAGGGCGCCCTTCATAAGCGCGTGGTTGAAGAGGTGCAGCAGCGTCGCCGTGAGTCCCGTGATCGAGGCAAAGGAGAGGCCGAGGATCATGTACCCGATCTGCGCGACCGAGGAATACGCGAGCAATCGCTTGACATCGACCTGGAAGATCGCCACGAGCGACATGCTCACGACCGCGACCAGCGCCAGCGGCAGCAGCACTCGGTCGAGCGCCATGACGTCGAATGAGAAGGCTGCGCCGAAGATGGAGAGGAAGAACCTGAGCAGCATGTAGACGGCGACCTTGGTGGCGGTCGACGCCATGAAGGCGGTGACGGGCGACGGTGCGAAGGCGTAGGCGTTGGGCAGCCAGAGGTGAAGGGGGAAGAGCGCCAGCTTGAGACAGATCCCCACACCCAGAAAACCGTACGCCACCTTGACGGTTCGCGAGTCCCACACGCCGGGCAGCAGTCCCGCCAGGTCCGCCATGTTCAGGGACCCGGTCATGACGTACAGCAGCCCGATACCGATGACGATGAAGGTGGCCCCGACAGACCCCATGATCAGGTAGCGGTAGGCTGCGGTCAGTGCGCGGCGCGGTCTGCCGAGCGAGATCAGGGCGTAGGCGGAGAGCGACGAGATCTCGAGGAAGACGAACACGTTGAACATGTCACCGGTGATCGTGATGCCCAGGAGTCCCGAGAGACAGAGAAGATAGGCCGCGTAGAAGAGCGGAATCCGTCTGGAGGCGATCTCGTGTTCAACGCTGGCGACCGAGTAGGGGGTCACGACGGCGCCGATCGACGCGACGATCACCAGCACCCACGCATTGACGATGTCGACCCGGTACTCGATGCCGATGGGGGGAACCCAGTCGCCGATATGGTAGGAGACAACGCCGCCCGCCATGACCTGACCCAGCAGGGCCAGCGCGATGGCGAGCACCGACCAGCTCGCCAGCACGGCCAGCCAGGCCGCTGCCCTGCCGTGACGCAGGACGGCGCAGATCGGCGCGGCCAACAGCGGCACGACGACCTGGAGGATGGGAAGCTGGGCAGTCACGCGGCCCGTCCCTTCACCCGCGCCGGCCACCTGCAGGCGTCCCGGCCGGTCGTGGACCCGCGTCTCATTCCGACGCCTCCACCAGCGCCTCGATGCGGTTGATCTCGTCCTCTTCCAGCGTCCCGTAGGCCTCCTTGATGCGCACGGCCAGGGCAAGCCCCACGGAAGTGGTCGCGATGCCCACGACGATGGCGGTGAGAATCAGCACATGCGGCAGCGGGTTCGAGTAGACGACGTGTTCCATCGCTTCGCCGCCGTGCCCGTCGCCCACCAGGATCGGCGGCGTGCCGCCGGTGATCTTGCCCATGCTAATGTACAACATGAATACAGATGTCTGAAATACATTGAGACCAACGATTTTCTTGATCAGATTCCCGCGTGAGATGAGGATGTAGAAGCCCACCATCATCAGGAAAATCACGACCCAGTAGTTGTAGTGCGAGACGAAGAAATCGAGGCTCACGACTCACTCCTTCCCCGACCCGCGAAGAGGTAGAACACCGATGCCATGACCCCGAAAACGGTGACGAGCACACCGAGCTCGACCAGGAGGATACCGTAGTGCTGGCCGTATTTGGGATCCTGCGCGAGGGCGTCGTAGCCCAGGTAGTTATGGCCCAGCAACATCGTCACCACCCCGACGCCTCCGTAGATCACGACGCCGAGCGCGGCACACAGGCGCGTGAACCACGGCGGCAGCACGCGTTGCACCGCCGCGAGGCCGTACACCAGTGCCAGCAGTGCAAACGCGGCCGTCAGGATCACGCCCGCCTGGAACCCGCCCCCGGGGCTGTAGTCGCCGTGGAAATGCACATAGAGTGCGAACATGATGATGAAGGGAGTGAGTATCTTGGCTCCCACCCGGACGATGATCTCTTCCCTCATCGGTGCCCCGCCCCGTCCGCCTGGCCGTCAGCGCCTGCCTGGCCATGGTCACCCGCCGCGGCGCGTGAACGCCTTCCCCCCATGAGCAGCAGCATCACGCCGACGGCCGCCGCGAAGACCACAGTTACTTCGCCCCAGGTGTCGTACCCCCGGTACGAGGCGAGCACTGCCGTCACGACGTTGGGAATGTCGATCTCGTTCGGACTCTCCTCCAGGTAGTGATCGGCCACATGGTGGTGCACGGGGTTGTCCGCGCCGCCGAACCCCGGCATGTCGATCGTGCCGTAGACCAGGGCCAGTCCCGTCACGCTGACGACGATCAGCGGCAGCAGAGGGGTGTGGCCGGGCCTGTTTTCGTGGTGTCCGGCCAGGGCCAGCGCCCCCAGGAAGAGGACGGTCGAGATCCCGGCCCCCACCGCCGCCTCGGTGAAGGCCACGTCCACCGCGTCCATCACCGTGAACAGCCCCGCCGACAGCAGCGAGTAGATCCCGGCCAGCATGACCACCGCGAACAGATTGCGGATCCTCAGGAGCGCGATTCCCGCCACCGCCAGCAGCGTGAGGAGCACGATGTCGACGACGATGCTCATGATGGGTCCCCTACCCCGCGCTCGCCGTCAGCGGGCGCCTGCCGTGCGGCATCCGGCGCGCCGCCGCCGCGGGCATCCTTTCCGGCCCCCGCCTGCGCGCCCCGCACGGTGTAGGGCGTCGTGCCTCCCGACAGCGCAGCCTTGGCCACGGCGTGGGTCGCGATCGGGCTGGTGAACCACAGGAACGCCAGCACCAGCACCAGGCGCACGGCAACGAGACCCGTGCCGTCGTGGAGGCTGTAGACGCACAGGCCGGCAAGGGTCAGTCCCGCACCCATCGTGTCCACCATTCCCGCCGCGTGCATGCGGGTGAAGACGTCCGGCAGCCGCACCATGCCCACCGACCCGGTCACCATGAAGAAGCCACCGGCGATAAGCAGCACCCAGACGACCGCGTTGACGATGTCACCCATCATTCGGTGCCCGTCTCCCTCGGCGCGCTCACGCCGAGATCACCGTACTCGATGTACTTGAGCACGGCGATGGTCCCGATGAAGTTGATCAGCGCGTACGCCAGCGCGAGGTCGAGAAAATCCGGGCGCCCGTTCACGAATCCGAGCACCGCGATGAGCACCACCGTCTTCGTGCCGATGTTGTTGAGCGCGAGAACCCGGTCGTAGGCCGTCGGCCCCAGCACGGCGCGCAGCATCGCGAGCACCATGCATACGAGCACCGCGGCGGCGGACACGGCGAACACCCTACTCTGCCTCTCCCTCGAGCTGCGCCACGCGCCGGTTCATGATGTTTTCCTCCGACCCGTCGATCTCCTCCTGCACGATGGCGTGCACCTCGAAGTCGTCTCCCACGATTCCAGTGGTGACGGTGCCGGGGGTCAGGGTGATCGAATTGGCGTAGATGAAGCGCCCCAGATCGGTGCGCTGGGATGCCCGGAAGTGAACGATCGACGGATCGACGCGGATCCTGGGGGACAGGATGATCCTTGCCACTCGCACGTTGGACTTGAAGATCTCCCACACCAGCCAGGGCACGTAGGTGGCGGCACGCCAGGCCAGGTGCAGCGGCAGGGACTCGCGGTCCAGGATACCCATGCGCGTCACTACGAGCACCGCAATGGAGCAGGTCACCACTCCGAAAAACAGGAAGAGCGGGGTGAAGTGCCACGACAGAACGAGCCAGAGGGCGAACAGGATCGCCCAGAGCCACGGCGCGCGGTTCAAGTCATCGATCTCCCGGCTGTCGGCTGCGTGGTCGCAAACACCGCGGGCGAATCTACCAGTTGGACTGCGCTCCGTCCACTATTTCCTGCACTAGCAGTTCGATCGCTTCCGTCCTGCCATTCTCTTCCGTCTCGCTGGCATCCAGGTACTGTCCCACCACCCTGAGCCGGGTGTTGTCCCACAGGATCGTGTAGGCCTCGCGATCGAGCACCTCGACCCGCACCGTCAGCACGACCTCGCGCTGCAGCACCTGGACGCTCTCGGTCTCCTGGCCCCGGCGATAGAGCGGAGCGGTAAGCTCGTAGCTGAGGATGCTCCCGCTCACGACCGCGTCCGCCGCACCCTCTCCCGCGGGATTGAGGCCCAAGGCGCGTGGCAGCTGGCGCAGAAGCGCTTCGTGGATCTCCTGCGCGAGCTCGAAGCGGGCGGTTTCGTTCTCGAACGGCAGGATGGCGATGGTGCGAATGTGCTCAGGGAAACCGGCGCCCGCGATGAACGAGTAGTTACAGCCGGCCCCCGCGAGAAGCAGGATCGCGGCGGCTGCCGCGGAGGCCCGGATTCCAGATGTTGGACGGAAACGAATCCACATGTTCGAAGGTCTCCAGTCGCAGCCTGAGTTCACGGTAGTCCCGAAGGTTACGGTAGGTCGCTTCCGCGGGGTAGTCGGATCCGGGTCCGGGCTCGGTGGCGAGCACGCGCTGCACGACCGCGCCGCCGTCCAGGACCATCGCATCGGCCACCGCGTGGCCCCGCAGGCGAAAGCGGACGCCACCCGCCGTGGGAAGTCGATACTCCAACTCCATCGTACCGTTGTCTTCGCGGCCGGCGACCAGCGTCGCGTCATCGCCGGGGCGGAACACCCCCAGCGCGGCCCAGAACAGGGCCGGAGGCGGCACGAGCTCGCTGGGGAGTTCGGCCGGGATCCGCAGCTCGTCGCCCACAAGCGCCGCGATGGCGGCGACTTCCCCGTTGTCGAGAAAGAGGTCCAGCCGAGCCTTGGCGGGTGGTTCGATACGGGCCACGCCCGTGCCCTCGCCCCGGAAGTCGGGCTCCTGTGCCCGCCAGGCGAAGACCAGGCGAGCCGCTTCCGTGAGCCGCGTCGCCTGCTCGGCCCTGACCGCCTCGGCTGTGATGGCCGCTGGCGGCTCCGGGAGCTGCACGGTCTGGTCCACGCTTCCCGACGAGGCACAGGCGGACGCCAGGACGACGCCCAGCGCGGCTGCGGTTCGCCGAGTCGCCAGCGACCGGCGGGGGACTCGCCGCAGGCACCGGTGTGGACACGCCCGGAGGCCGCCGGCCCGGGCATCCCGGGTCCGGCTCACTACCGCTCCATTCCGTCTCTTCGTACCTTCGGCGGTCATGCCCTCCAAGCCCGTCTTCCTGGTATCCGACATCCACTTCGGCGCCGTTCCGCAGGAAACCGAGGAAGCCTTTCGGCGCTGGCTGCTGCATGTAAAGGAAGCCGGCAGCTTCCTGATCATCAACGGGGACCTCTTCGATTTCTGGTTCGAATATCGCAGGGTGATCCTGGCCGAGCACGTGCGGGTACTGGCGCTTCTGGCGGACCTCGTCGATTCCGGCGTGCGCGTGTTGGCGATGGGCGGCAACCACGACTGGTGGGGTGGCGACTTCCTGCGGGACCGCATCGGCATCGAGTTCCGACAGGAGCCGGTTCGGCTCGAGATCGGGAAGGTGTCGCTGTTCGTGGCCCACGGGGACGGCCTGGGGTCGGGCGATCTGGGCTACCGGATCCTCCGCCTGGTGCTTCGCAGCCGCCTGACGCGCTGGCTCTTCCGCTGGTTGCACCCGGACTTGGGCATCCCCATCGCGGACCGGTTCTCGGGGACGCGGCACCAGCTTGGGTCCCCGGATACGCCGCCTGACGACGGAAGGGCGAGGTTCCTGGCGAACTGGGCCGCGGACCAACTCGAGGGCGATGCCTCGATCGACATCGTCGCCCTTGGCCATGCCCACCAGCCCGTGATCCGCGAATTCGCACCGGGGCGCTTCTATGTGAACACGGGAGACTGGGTCGTGCATCGCTCATACGTGACGATCGGACCCTCCGGGACGCCCGAACTGCACGAATGGGAGCGCTAGGCGGACATCGCCGCGGGCCCCCGCAGCGGCGGGACAATGTCACGAGACAGGGGACGGCGCGGGGTTTCCCGGGAGCCCGCTCATCCGACGGGGATCCGAACCGCGACCTCGACGCCCCCTCCGACGGGGTCGCCCTCGATCGTCAGCGGCTCCGGGAAGTCCTGGAGGTGGGCGGACACGAAGGCATCGACTCCGGAAAGCAGGAGCGTGAAGATCGCCACGGCAAACCAGTCCTCACGCTGCTCTTCGCGGGCGTCAACCAGTCCCCGAAAGCGGGACACCTGCTCGTTTTCGCCCAGCAGGGTTTCTATTTCCATGGGATCGGTCACGCCGTCCATCATCAGCTGGGCCGTGACCCGCTCCTCCCAGATACGGGCCTGTTCGCGCGCGACTCCCAGTCGGCGCGCGGTCTTGTAGAGCATCCAGCCCGCGAGAGACTCGGCCCCGAAGTAGAAGGCCCCGCGCGTCAGCGATCCCGAGGCGGCGTGTCCCCACCCCGGAACGAGCGAGCCGCGCAGGAACGCGCCTGACGGACTGACGCCGCCGGCCGCAGCATCCGGCACGGCCAAAGAGTCGGCCACCTGTGTTATGTCCGCCGCCGCAGCCCCCGCCTCCTGGCCCACGAGGCGGCCGGGCCCGATTGCCGATATGCACAATAACATTGCACATGCATAACATGTTTGCACAAGCAAACTCGGCATCCGCCACGGGCTCCCGCGTCTCCTTCTATCCATCATCGGACACCAGTACGGGGAAGGCTCCCGGAATCACCTCCACCCGGAGCTCCGGCGCGGGCTCCGGAGCCAGCTCGCCATCGAGTTCGAACCACATCGGCTCCCCGCCGGGATCGCGAATGACGGCGCGCTCCAGCCTCCGCATCGTCACCAGAGGAGCCCCTGCGTGCTTGCCCCGCATCACCTTCGGCACAAGCCGCAGAATCGGCACCAGCCCGCCGGCGCCGACGTGACAGAGGTCAAGTTGCCCATCCGACGCCTGCGCGTCCGGGTTGATCATAAAGCCGCCCCCGATTGAAGGTCCGACCGTAATAACCGATAGAGTCGTTCTGCCGCGAATGTGTTGCTTCCGGGGTCCCGCCACCTCGATATGAACGTCCTGCGGCCGGAACCGCGCCAGCGCGTGCAGGAAGGAGGCCAGGTATTGCAGAAGCCCGGGCAGGCGCGAGTAAAGCGCCCGGCACCGCAGCACCTCCACGTCCACGCCTACGCCGAGAAGGTTGACGAAGACGCGCTCTCCGCCTTCCCAGTGCACCCGGCCGACATCGAAGCGCTTGACCGTGCCCCCCCGCAGGAGCCTGGGGAGTTCCTCCACCCCCCGCCGCGGCGAGACCATCCGATAGAAGTCGTTTCCGGTGCCCACGGGGCTGATTGCAACCGTCGGCACGCGGTCGGCACCGCTGTCCAGCAACCCGCACGCAACCTCGTGGATCGTACCATCGCCTCCGACCACCACCACCTGGTCCACCCCTTCCAGCGCTGCCCGAGCCGCGAGGCGCGAGGCGTGTCCGGGCGCCTCGGTGTATCGGGCGTCGCACTGCAAACCCTGGCCGTCCAACTCCCGGAGCAGCGCTTCCGCGGCCTTTATTCCGCGGCCGTTCGAGGCGGCCGGGTTGACGATGACGCGGAGCGGTGCGGTGGACATGGTGGAAGATAAGGCAACGGTGGCGGGGGCGGGGGCGTCCCTGGGCGGGCCGTCCGGCTGCCGGAGACGGGGGCATCCCCGTTGCGTATGGCAACAGTGGCGGGGGCGTGTGGGAATCGAACCCACCCACCCGGGTCTTAGCCGGGCGCACTGGTTTTGAAGACCAGACGGAACACCAGTCCCGATCCGCCCCCCCAGCCAGCGTTAGTCCTCGGGGCGAACACTTGTCGTGTCCACTGAGCCCCGGGCCGACACGTTGTCAGCATCCGGCGGCAAGGGCAACTCCTCGCTCACCCACCGCTCCTCCAGCCGCCGGAACGCCGCGGCCAGTTCGGCGCGCATCCGGGCGAAGCGCTCGCGTACGTCGGGCCGCCCCTGCAGCCGCAGGAACAGCGCGGCATCCTCCCGCACTTCCCGCGCCAGTTCCACCCATTGAAGGGCCAGGTAGCCGCAAAAGGGCGCCGCGGCCAGGACGACGGCGGCCAGCACGATGCCTCCCATAGAGAAAGCCAGCGTCACCCACAGAGCCCAGGCCACGACGACACCGCCGAGGAGCGCGAGGATCTTGTGCGTGGCGGTGACCTCGTAGTCGGGGCGGGTCCGCTTCAGCACGAGCGCGGGGAGCCAGGTCACGGGGGCCCACATCACCGCTCCCGCGACGGCCACCGGGAGCCCCACCAGCAGGAGCGTACCGCGAACGGCGATGTAGCGAGCCACCGGAACGAGCCCGAAGCGGGGCGGCACGTCCCCCTCCCCCGCCCCGACCCGCTCATTGAGCGCGGCGTAGCGCTCCACCTTGCGGCGCAGTGCGCGGTGCTCCTCCGGGGCCTCCCGGCGAATCCACTCCAGGCCCGCTGCAAAACGCTGCAAGCGCGGGAAGCGGACGCCCAGCTGCTCCCTGGCGCGCCATGGCACCCACCGGAATTCCCGCACATACAGCTGCTCCGCCACCTCCACGAGCTCGCGGTCCCCGTGATGCACGAAGTTCAGCGTCTGCCTGCGAATGCCCGCCTCGATCCGCGCGGTGAGGATTCGCGCGGCCTCCAACGGGTCGCGGCGGTATGCTTCCTCCAGGTCCGCACACCCCACGGCCCGCCCGTAGCGAACGGTCACCGGGGTCCGCGCCCGTTCCTTGCGCGAATAGGTGATGCCGACCGGGACGATCGAGAGCCCCAGTCCCCAGTCGGCGGCGGCTTCCGCCTGCAGGGCGATGCGCGCGGCCCCCGTGCGGAGCTCGGCGATCTGCGCGCCGGAGTGGCTCTTGCCCTCCGGGAAGATCTGAATCGCGCCGCCCTCGTGGAGCGCCTCGACCGCCGCGCGAAACATGTGTTCGTTGAGGTGCATCGCCTCGGGATCGTCCTGTCGCCGGTAGACCGGAATGGCCCCGAGGGCCCGAAGCACCGAACCCAGCAGTGGCTGGTCGAAGAGCGGCGCCCGCCCGAGAGCCCGGACGTATCGTTCGCTGCAGCGCATGATCAGCACGGGGTCGAGCAGGCTGTTCGGATGGTTCGCGGCAACCAGCACCGGTCCCGCCGGAAGCGGCGGCCCGTGTGTGT
Organism: Gemmatimonadota bacterium; assembly: GCA_028873815.1. Taxonomy (GTDB): domain Bacteria; phylum Gemmatimonadota; class Gemmatimonadetes; order Longimicrobiales; family Gaopeijiaceae; genus Bin94. Next base: position 63,058 of record JAPPNN010000027.1, read on the forward strand.
CGACGCGGTAGAAGAGCCCGGCCGCAGTCCCCACCAACCGGGTGATCACGGTGGCGATCCGGCTTGGCGATCCCTCCAACGCTCCACTCCTGAAGCCTTCGAATCTGTAACGCGAACAGGTTATCTTGGCTGACACCGCAACTGCTCGCCACCTTGACGGAACGGATGGTCGTGCGCGAATCAGCGACATCGGTCGGATACGGCCCGGGGCGTCACGAAGCCACGGCCACCGCTCATCCCCGCAACCCGGGCGCGCCCCTCGACCTCAAGGCGGTGCGCGATGTGCGGGTCAATCGCTTCGCCGCCGACCACCGGGCCCGCACACTAACCACGCGGCGCTCCGTCAAGCGCGACTCGCAGGCCGGATGGCTGCTGCGCGCGGTAACGATGATCGACCTGACGACGCTGGCCGGGGACGACACGGCCGGACGCGTGCGGCGCCTCTGCGGCAAGGCCCGACGCCCGGTACGCACCGACATCCTGGCCGTCCTGGGCGTCCCTCCCGCCGAAATCAGGGCCGCGGCCGTGTGCGTCTATCACGCGCTGGTACCCACCGCCTGTGAAGCGCTCGGCGGGAGCGGCGTCCCCGTTGCCGCGGTCTCGACCGGCTTCCCCGCCGGCCTGTCACCCTTTGCGACCCGAATCGCCGAAATCCGCGAGTCCGTCGCCGCGGGGGCCGAGGAGGTCGACGTGGTGATCACGCGCGGGTCGGTGCTCGGCGGAGGCTGGGAGCGGCTCTACGACGAGGTCGCGGGCTTCCGCGAAGCCTGCGGCGACGCGCACATCAAGGTGATTCTGGCGACCGGGGAACTCGGAACCCTGGCCAACGTGAAGCGGGCCGCGACCGTCGCCATGATGGCCGGTGCGGACTTCGTGAAGACATCCACCGGCAAGGAGTCCGTGAACGCGACGCTGCCGGTGGGCATCGTGCTGGCGCGCGCGATCCGGGACTACCACCGAGCAACCGGCGTCCGGGTAGGGCTGAAGGCGGCCGGCGGGCTCAAGACCGCCAGGGATGCGCTGGCGTGGCTGATACTGGTGAAGGAGGAGCTGGGGGACGCCTGGATGGACCCGCGCCTGTTCCGGATCGGCGCCAGTTCGCTCCTCGCGGACATCGAGCGGCAACTGGAGCACCACGTCACCGGCCGCTACTCGGCGTTTCACCGGCATCCCCTGGGGTAGAGGAGCACATTCGGCATGACCCGCCAACGCGCCACGACTCGCGGCCGCGCGAACGACGAGCCGCCGGCCGGCAACGCCTCCGCGTCCCGCGTCCACAAGGCGTTTCATGACCTGCGCTACGGACCGGCGCCCGAGGGCGACCAGGCGGCCACGGAGTGGCTGGAAGGTGGCGAGCGGGTCTTTGGACACTACATCGGCGGAAGCTGGATCGACGGCGCCGGCTCGATCCGACAGACACGCTGCCCGGCGGACGGACGGCTTCTCGCCAGCTTCAACGATGGCACGACCGACGACGTTGACCGGGCGGTGTCGGCAGCCGAGGAAGCGCTCGGGCCCTGGCAGGAGATCGGCGGCCACGCCCGCGCGCGGCACCTGTACCGGCTGGCCCGGCGGCTGCAGAAGCGGTCCCGCCTTTTCGCCGTGGTCGAGTCCCTGGACAACGGCAAGCCCGTGCGGGAATCGCGCGACCTGGACATCCCCCTCGCGATCCGGCACTTCTACCACCACGCAGGCTGGGCCGAGCTCGCCCCTTCGGAGTTTCCCGGATACGAGCCCGTGGGCGTCGTGGGACAGATCATCCCCTGGAACTTCCCGCTGCTCATGCTGGCCTGGAAGGTCGCGCCGGCACTGGCCGCGGGCTGCACGGTCGTCCTCAAGCCCGCCGAATACACGCCGCTCTCGGCGCTGCTTTTCGCCGAGGTCGCGCACGAGGCCGGTTTGCCACCGGGTGTGCTCAACGTTGTGACCGGGGATGGCGCGACGGGCGTCGCCGTGGTGCGTCATCCGGGGACGGCCAAGATCGCTTTCACGGGATCCACCGAGGTGGGGCGCGAGATCAGGCGCGTGACCGCCGGCACCGGCAAGCACCTGTCGCTCGAATTGGGCGGCAAGTCCCCCTTCGTCGTGTTCGACAGCGCCGATCTGGACGCAGCCGTCGAGGGCGTGGTGGACGGGGTCTGGTTCAACCAGGGTCAGGTGTGCTGTGCCGGGTCGCGCCTGCTGGTGCAGGAGAGCGTCGAAGCTGAGATGCTGGACCGTCTCCGGGCGCGCATGGAGACCATCCGGGTCGGGCACCCGCTGGACAAGGCGATCGACATGGGCGCGATCGTGGACCGCGTACAGATGGACCGGGTGCAGGGCTACCTGGAGGCCGGCAGAGCGGACGGCGCGGAGATCTGGCAGCCCGACCGGCCCCTGCCGCAGGACGGGCTGTTTCTTCCGCCGACCCTGTGCACCGGGGCGCCTCCCTCGAGCACCATCGTCACCGAGGAGATCTTCGGACCCGTGCTGGTGAGCCTGACCTTTCGGACCCCGGCCGAGGCCGTCGCGCTGGCGAACGACACCCGCTACGGCCTGGCGGCCAGCATCTGGACGGAGGACATGAGCCTGGCGCTCGACGTGGCCCCGGGGATCAAGGCCGGTACGGTTTGGGTGAACTGCACGAACATGTTCGACGCCGCCTCCGGGTTCGGGGGCTACCGGGAATCGGGGTTTGGGCGCGAGGGCGGACGCGAGGGGATGTGGGAGTATCTGAAGCCGGTGGCGGAGAAGCCCGGCGGGCGAGTGGCCACCGAGCCGGCCGCGTCGGAATCCCCGGCGGCGGTCGAGGCGCCCCCGGTCGCGGTGCCTCCGTCGGTGCTCGGGCCCATGTCAGCAAGCCCCGCACCCTCCCGCGACCGCATCGACCGGACCCGCAAGCTGTGGATCGCGGGGAAGCAGGCGCGTCCGGACGGAGGCTACTCGCTCCCGGTCGCCGACGCCACGGGCGCCGTCTACGCCGAGGCGCCGCGCGGGAACCGCAAGGACGTGCGCAACGCGGTCGAGGCGGCGGCGCAGGCGCGGGCGAAATGGGCACAGCAGAGCGGCCATCTGCGCGCCCAGATCCTGTATTACGTGGCGGAGAACCTCGCGGTGCGGCGGGAGGAACTCGCGCATACACTCGGTCGTGCCACCGGCGCCGACGCGGGAGCCGCACGAGCCGATGTCGACGCCGCCGTGCAGTCGCTCTTCACGTTCGCGGCGTGGGCCGACAAGTACGACGGCAGCGTGCACTCGACCCCGTTTCGCAACGTAACCTTCGCGATGAACGAGCCGGTCGGCACGATCGGCATCCGGTGCGCCGACCACGCGCCGCTCGCCGGGGTGATCGGACCCGTGGCGGCCGCGCTGTCCCAAGGCAATGTCGCGGTGGTGGTGGTCTCGGAGCGCTGCCCCATCCCCGCACTCGACCTGGTGCAGGTCATGGAGACCTCGGACGTGCCGCCCGGCACAGTGAACATGTTGTCGGGGATCCACGGCGAGGTCGTCCCGACCCTGGCCGCGCACGACGACGTCGATCAGCTGTGGGACTTCGTGGCCGACGACCTGTCCGGCGATTCCGAGCGCCTGTCCGCCGGCAACCTCAAGAGGGTCTGGGTGGACCGCGAAGGCGTGGTCAACTGGCTGGAGATGACCAGGCGCGACACGGAGATGCTCCTGCGCAAGGGCACGCGGGTCAAGAACATCTGGGTACCGTACGGCGTCTGATCTGGCCAGAAAATCTGGCTAGATCATCGCGACCGGCCTTCCGTGAGTGCCGTCAGGCCGCGTGCATGGCGCGTTAGCGCCGCAGCAGCGACCGGTACAGCGGGTTCGCGATCGTCAGGTACACCGTGTCGCCCGGCCCGACCGAAATCCGATTGGTGAGAATATCGTCTCCCGCCAACACGTCGATCCGGATCCGGAGGTCGTCGACGGTCGGCCAGGCAAGCGTGAAGGTCTCCCTGCCGTTGCCCGGCACAATCCCAAGACGCCGCTCCGTCCGCGCCACGGCACGCAACGTCGCTTCGTTGAAGTTGTTGTTCACGACGTTGATCCGGATGCTGCGGGCCGCCGCGCTGCCACCGTCGAAGGGATTCGGCGCCTCGGCCGCACCGGCGCATCCCGCCAGGGCCATGGCGGTCAACGCCATCGCCAGAAACCTCAATCGCCGAGTCATTCGAGCCTCCTTGCCTTTCGTCGGAATCCCGCGGACCCCGGTATCTCCGGGCCGCCCGCCGGGGAGCCGTCCCCGGGACGCGCCCCACCCTCGCTAGCTCACGAGCCGCCTGTCCTCGATCGGTTCCAGTCCCTCGCGGATCAATAGTTCGTTCAGGCGGCCCAGATCCCGCCGAATCACGATTTCCATCTGCGACATCTGTTCGTCCAGCAACGCCGAAAGGTGCTGGAACACCTCGTGCGACTGGTCGGTCGGCCGGTCTTCCGCACTTTCGACCACCCCCAGCAGCGCGGCCAGCTTGTTGTTCAGCTTGATCGGGAAGTTGAGCGGATCCTGGTTGCTCTGATTCCGGACCTGGTAGATCTCGGCCTCGACCACGCTCAGGTTCTCGTCCACGACGACCGCCTGGGCTTCCACCTCGTCGTCGTCGGTCTCCTCGAGCCGCTCGTCGATCTGGCCCTTGATGTCGCGCACCTTGATCACGGCTTCGTTGGCCTCCGACACCCGGTCCCGGATCTCGATCGCCAGTTCGAAGCGTTCCCGCAGATCCGCCACGGTGACGCCCTCCAGGTTCGGGTTGATCCGGATATCGAAGTCGCGCGTCAGCGGGGCTCCGTCGTTCACCGTCATCCGCACCGTGTAGGTCCCGGGCACGGCGGTCGGCCCCATCGGTCGCGCCGCCCACATGATCCTTCCCTCGAAGTCCGTCCACGCGGGATAGCGCATGTCCCAGCGGAACGAGTGGGACCCCTGCTCCACCGCCGGCTGTCCACCGCCCCCACCCCCGAAGAAGGCCGCGAAGGGACTCACTTCCTCCTCCTCTTCCTCGTCACCCGCGACCGCCTCGTAGGTGCGGATGACCTCACCCGCGGCGTCGAGCACCTCGAACGTCACCTTCTCCGCGTCCTCGGCCAGGTAGTACTGGAACTCGGCTCCGAAATCGAGCCCGCGGATGGGGTCGACCGGATCGAAGAGCCACGCGTCCGCGCCCGCGATCTCGTCGGTCAGCTGGCGCAGCGGCCCTATGTTCTCGAGCACCCAGAAGGAACGGCCGTGGGTGCCGATCACCACGTCGTTCTCTTCGACGACGAGGTCCGACACCTGCACGACCGGCAGATTCAGGGATAGCGGCTGCCACATTCCCCCGTCGTCGAACGAGACGTACACGGTCCGCTCGGACGCAGCGAAAAGCAGCCCCGCACGCTGGGGATCCTCCCGCGTGGCCCGGATGAAGTCGTCCCCGGGCAGCCCGTCGACGATCTTCGTCCACGTCTGTCCGTAGTCGTCCGTCTTCCAGATGTAGGGGGCGCGGTCGTCGTCCACGAGGTAGCGGATCCCCGAGACGTAGGCCTTGCCCGGCGTGTTCGGCGACGCGTCGATCGTGTTGATGCGCACGAAGTCGGGTGCGTCCGGCGGGGTCACGTTCGACCAGTTCAGGCCGCCGTCGCGGGTGACGTGGATGAGCCCGTCGTCCGAGCCCGCCCAGATCACCTCGGCGTCGTGGTAGGACGGGGCGATGGCGAAGACCGTGGCGTACGTCTCCACACCCGTCTGGTCCCTCGTGATGGGGCCGCCCGAGGGACCCATCGTCATGGCGTCGGCACGGGTCAGGTCCGGGCTGATCTGTTCCCAGCTCTGACCCTCGGTCGTGGTCTTCCAGACCTTCTGCGTACCCGTGTAGAGTACATCGGGGTCATGGTGGGAGAAGACGATGGGGAAGGTCCACTGCACCCTTTCGATCAGATCCTCCGACGATTGCCCCATGGGGTTTTCCGGCCACACGTTGACCGCCCGCGTCTGGCCCGTGGCCATGTCGAAGCGGGACAGCGCGCCCCCGTAGCAGCCCGCGTAGAACACATCGAGGTTGATCGGATTGGGCGCCACGTACCCGCTCTCGCACCCGCCCACCGCGTAGTACCACGCGCGGTTGCCAGGCCCCCGCGCCGCCATCTGGTTCCAGCCGCGCACCGGGATGCACGCCGTCGAGTTGTCCTGCTGGCCGCCGCAGATGTGGTACGGCGTGTGCTCGGTCGTGATCACGCGATAGAACTGCGCCGTCGAATAGTCCTGATCCGTCCAGCTCCGGCCGCCGTTGAACGTCACGTTGGCCCCGCCGTCGTTCGCGTTGATCATGCGGTCCGAGTCGCCGGGGGCGATCCACAGGTCATGGTTGTCCCCGTGGGGCACCGGTATCCCGCGGGGGAACGTCTCGCCGCCGTCACGCGACCGGTACAGCCCCGTGTTCAGGGCGTACATGACGTCCTCGTCGTTGGGGTCGGCGTACACGCGCGTGTAGTAGAAGGCGCGCTGCCTCAGCTTGCGCTCCTCGTTCACGCGGTCCCAGGTGGCCCCGGCGTCGTCCGAGCGCCACACGCCGCCGTCGGGCTCGTGTTCGATCAGCGCCCACACGCGATCCGGGTTCGCGGGCGACACGGCGACCCCGATCTTTCCGACCGGTCCCTCCGCGAGGCCGACATTGGCGGTGATCTCGGTCCAGCTCTCCCCTCCGTCGGTGGACTTGTAGAGGCCGCTGTCCTCACCCCCCGACGACATCCCCCAGGAACGGCGCCATGCCTCCCAGATCGCGGCATAGATGATGTCCGGATTCGTTACGTCCACACTGATGTCCACAGCGCCGGCCCTGTCGCTTTTGTAGAGGACCCGCCGCCAGGTCTCGCCCCCGTCCGTCGTCTTGAACACGCCCCGCTCCGGGTTGTTGGCGGAGTGCTTCCCGAAGGCCGCGGCCCAGGCCACGTCGCAGTTGTCCGGGTGGATGCGGATGCGCGCGATGTTCTGGGTCTCGGTCAGCCCGATGTGCTCCCAGGTCTCGCCGGCGTCCGTGGACTTGTAGGCCCCGTCGCCCTGCTGGATGTTCCCCCGGATCTGGGTCTCGCCCGTCCCCATGTAGACGATGTCGGGGTTGCTCTCGCAGACCTGCACCGCGCCGATCGACGCGCTGTTCATTTGCCCGTCGGTGATCGGTTCCCAGTTCTGGCCACCGTCGGTGGTTTTCCACAGACCGCCCCCGGTGGTGCCCATGTAGTACTCGAAGGGGCGGGCGTCCGAGCCCGCGGCGGCAATCGAGCGGCCGCCACGGGGCGGGCCGACGTTGCGCCATTCGAGCGAACCCCACAGGGCCTCGTCGTAGCTCTGCTGGGCGTGGGCGGGGGTCTGGGGCCAGGCGGCGGCAACGGCCAGGCCGGCGACGGCAGCGGTGAGGAATGGGAAGCGACGCTGGTTGGGCATGAGGAAGAAAGCTCCTTATGAAGACTGACTACGGTCGATCCGGTACGGGGCAGGATAGAATGACACAGGTTGCCGATCAAGGACCGCCGTAGTGCACGGTCCCGGCGTGGGCGGGGACGCCGGCACCCGGCAGCGCACCGGCGCCGGTGGGCACGTAGCCGGCGCGACCGTTCCTACCGCCCCACGGGGATTCGGATGATCGGGATCAGGGTGCCTATGGTCTGGCCGTCGTCGGCTTCTTCTTCGTTGGACCCTCCGACCACCACCTGCCGGACAACCACCGCAACCAGGCCACTGCCGAGGGCGGCGATGACGCCGCTGCGAAGAACGGACAGCTCCCGCGTGGCCAGCGCTTCCACCCCGGTTCGCGGGATGCCCACGGACTGCCGCAACTGCCGGCTCCCCGAGATTTCGGAAGGCAGCCGCAGGGTCACGACCGACACGAAGACGGAGTCGTCGCTGGCGCCGACCAGGCGACCGTCCACGGTGCGCGAGAGCTGCCCGGTCTGCTGGGTCAGTTCAAGGGCCTGCGCGTCGGAGACCGTGACGCGCACATCGCTGCCAACCGGAGGCGTGGACGCCATTGGCTGGAACGTGTAACAGGCGGTGGAGAACAGCGCAGCCAGCACCACAGCGGCACCCGCAAGCCGCTGACAGCCCGCTCTTCCCGGTCGATCAGGTCGTTCCATGGGTCACAGAAGTTCGAAATCCTGAAGGACATGCTGATTGAACAGATACATGTAGAGAATCGGGTTTCCCGGTCCGGCCTGCACCGTGTTGTCGACCGCCTGATCGTCGTCGAGGAAGACCTGGACCCGCACGGTAACCGTCGTCGAGTCGGCCGGTACCGCAAACATGTAGAACCGCTGCTCTTCCTTGATGTTCCAGTTCCGGTCGAACGGCAGAGGGCCCCTGATGGTATCCGAAGCGAAGACTTCTGCCGTCAAATCGCCCTGCTCGTCGCTGGTCGCAAAGAACTCGGTGGACGTGATGACAAGGAACTGCCGGGTATCCCCTTCCAGGGTGATTCGAATCACGTCCGGGGCCGGGTCTTCGAACCAGTCACAGGCCCCGAATGCGAGTACCACCAGGAAAGATGCGCCAAGCGCCTTGCGAACTCTGCTCTTCAACGGGACTCCCGATCGCTGCTGGAAAGAACTTTGGTCTGCGACCCGCCGCAGCTACGCTTCGCCGGCCACCAGGTTTGAATAACGAGCATCGCACGGCGGGGCCCAGGAGGCAACTCCTGGACCCCGCCCGGTCACGCGTCGGCGGACCGACCGCCGAGCCAACCTCACTCGGCGTTTGCGTCCTGCCTACCCGTCACACGGATGATTCGCGTTGTCCGGGTGGTGACAGTTCGCGAGGATCTCGATGCGGGTGATCGGCAGCATGAGGCCCGGCGTAGAGGCCGCCGGCGAGCCCGGCAGCCAGTTCATGCTCTTCACGCCGAAGCGGTAGTGGTCCTGCAGCCTCTTGTACTGCATGAACAGATTCACCCGCCGCTCGTGCTCAAGCATGTCGCGTGCAGGAATCTGCCCCGAGTAGGCCGTCAAGCCGTCGAGCCCTTCGCGGATCATGTTGATGTGGTTCGTGAACCCGTCCATGTCACCGTTCGCCAGCGCGGCCTCAGCCACAATCAGACGCAGGCCCCGCTCACCCACGACGGTCAGCGGCGCATATCCGCCCCCATCGAGGAACTCGTCCACCCGTGTCTTGTAGCGCGTGTCGAGAGCACCCTCGATCGGGTCCATGAGGTTGTGCGACGTCAGGGTCGGCGGGTCGGCCGGGTCCTTCGTAGCGTACTCCGGCCCGATTTGCAACTCGCCCCGCTCGTTGACCTGCCACGAGAGGTTGTTATTCACAGTAGCGCCGCTGTACAAGAACCGGTAGGCCCAGTCCGTGCCCGCAACCGAGCCGAGCACCGCCATCGCGTCGCTGTTCGCGTTCGAATCGTTGACGAGCGGATTGCCCGGTGTCGAACCCGGCGGGTTAAGCAGGCCCCAGATAGCCTTCTGATGGTAGGCCTGCGCCCGGGCGGCCTGCGCCCGCATGGCAGTCTCTCCACCCCCCGCCATCGCCGCGCTGAAGTAGGCGATGGCCTGATCGAAGACCGTGTGCATGTTGGCTTCGCCGATGAGGGGCCCGGGCTCGGTGCGGTCGCTGAACGCGAAGTCGTCGAACATCTGCGCGATGGACGAGTAGGCGACGCCGGCGTACAGATTTGCCCGCGCCAGATCCGCCTGCACATCGGCGCCCTCGGAAACGTGCCCCTCCAGCAGGCCGACGGCGAACTGGGACATCCAGCGTGCCTGGGCAATGCCGGGGAACGAGCCGTCGGCGAATTCGTTGCCGGGGTTGTTCGGTGTCCCCTGGTCGAGCTCGTTCCACGCATCGCGGGACCCGATCCAGGTGATCTCGTCCCCGACGGTGGAGAATGCCGCGTAGATCCCGGCGATGCCTCTGGCGACCAGCGCCTGCGAGCCGTTCACGGCCGCGGCGGCGGCCTCGACCTTCTCGATGTCCGCCTGGACCAGAGCATTGGGGTTGTCGACCTCGAGGAGGTCGCAAGCGCCGAGGAAGGCGACCGCCCCCAACGCGGTCAGGATTGATCCTGGTTTCCTGTTGATCATCATCTCATCTCCCTCCTAGAAGCCCGCACGCAGCGAGAAGGTGAACCGCCGCGGAATCGGCACGCCGAAGGCTTCCGTTCCGGTGAGGAAGTTGCAGTTGACGCCACCGCCCGTGCAGTTGGACTGCGGGTTGATCTCCGGGTCGATTCCGCGGTAGTCGCCGAACATCCAGAGATGCACGTTGCGGCCGCCAAGCGTAATCGCGGCGTTGTCGAGCCCGAACCCTTCGATCATGTCGGTGGGGAGCCGGTACGACAGCGAGATCTCGCGCAGCCGAATGAAGTCGGAGGTCCAGATCTGATTCATCCCCGACATGGGCGCCAGCGCCCGGTACTCTCTGGCCCACTCGAGCGCGGCTTCGAGCCGCTGCTCGGCGGTGGAGGCCGGATTCTGCATGATCGACGCCACGCGCGCCGTGCCCGGCACGTTGCGGCCGATGACGGCGTTGGCCTGCCGGAAGGCACCGGTCAGATCCTGCGTATGGTAGTTGCCCGCCCGGTACTCGAAGTTGGTCGACAGGTCGAAGCTGCCGAGGAAGTTCATGTTGAACCCTGTTGAGCCGGCAAAGTCCGGAGTCGGCTTGCCGATGTAGCTGTCCAGGTATTCCGCCGCGCCACCCGCGCAGCCGACCGGAATGACCTCGAACGACGACGGATTGCGCGCCTCGCTGAAGAACTCGAGCGCCTCGGCCCGCGACGGCTCCGAGCAGTTCCGGTTGAGATCCAGCGGAATGGCCATGTTCGGATCCAGGACCGCACCGAAGAACGAGCCGGGTGCATAGCCTTCCTTCAGGAAGTTCCGGTATCTGGGATATGACCCGCCTGTCTTGAGCGGAGGAGCACCTCCCAGGTCCGTCACGATCTCATCAATGTACGCCGTATTGGCGAAAACGTTGATGGAGAGGTTTTCGCTGTTGTAGACCGAACCGTTGACGGTCGCCTCGATTCCCGTCGCATCAATCTGCCCGATATTGTCGAGCTGCGTCGCGGTGAAGCCCCCTGTCACCGGGAACTGGCGGTTGACCAGTGCGTCGCTGGTGACGCGATCCCAATACGTGACGTCAACGGCGATCCGGTCGTTCAGCAGCCCGAACTCCATACCGAATTCGTATTCGTCGGAGATTTCGGGCCTCAGCGCCTGGTTCCCCAGGTTGCCGGGGGAGAGCCCGGGCCCCACCTCGGCCGGGCGCGGCACGAAGGTGGTGAACTTGTCGAAGGCGCCCGGCTGCAGTCCCGAGCGTCCCCACGCGGCGCGGACGCGGAAGGTCGACAGCGTCTCGTTGTTCCAGTCGAAGAGGTCGGTCGGGATGACGGAGGCCGCCAGCTTGGGATAGGTGGCCGTCTCGAAGTCCGAACCGAACGCGCTGTTGGCGTCGAAGCGCGCCCCGAGCGTCACGAACGCCCAGTCCTGCCAGCCGACCTGCTCCTGGAAGTACACACCGGCGTTGACCACACGCGTCCACCCCTCGGACGTCCACTGGTTGGCTCCGGCGCTTGCGACCTCCAGACCGGGACCCGGGAAGCTCTGGCCGCCGCCGCCGTGATAGACGTTCTGGCTCAGGAAGCCCTGGGTGCCGACGAGCAGCGTGCTGCTTATGTCGTCGGTGAAGTTGTTGTCGTAGGACAGCTTGAAGTCGCCCGTGACCTCACGATGGTTGCGGTCGCCGAACGAGCGCGTGCCTTCGGTGTTGTAGGTGGTGAAACTGTCGACGTTCCAGCCGAAGGGGAAGAAGGAGACGTTCGTGCCGTTGGTAACGTCCACGCCGAAGGTGCCGTCGAAGACCATACCTTCCATGATCGTCCAGTTGGCGTTGAGGCTTCCGGCGAAGTGCTCGACATCCTCGAAGATGTCGCGCTCGGCCGTTTCACGGAGCGTCGCGAAAGCCAGACTGCCGTAGCGGTTGTTGTCGTCGGCGAGACGGAGCTGGCCCATGAGACCGAGTGAGAAGACGCCGAAGATGTTGTTGCCCCCGGCGAGACTGCTCTTGTTGAGCTCCGAATAGAGGCCGCTTACGCGGATGCGCACGTTGTCGAAGGGGAAGATGCTGAGGTTCAGCGTCCCCTGGCGGCGCACGATCGTGTCCTCGTTCTTGAGGCTGCCGCCGTCGGCGAAGACGCCCTCAAGCTTGCTGAACGGGCCGTTCTCGTTGTGGTAGCGCCCCGAGGCAAAGTACTGAATGAGGTCGCTGCCGCCCGAGACGGAACCCGAATAGGTCTGCCCGTACCCGGTGTTGTACAGCTCGCTCATGTAGTCGACTTCGTACACCTCGTACGGCTGGAGGCTCACGCCCCAGCGGTGCTGCATGCGCGCGACTTCTTCCGCGTTGCGCGGGAAGTCGGCGTGGTTGATGAAGCGATTGAAGGGCGCCCTGACCGCGGTCTGGTCGGTCTGGATCGTCCACCGCGGCGCACCCTGCTGGCCACGCTTGGTGAAGATCTGGATCACGCCGTTCGACGCCTCGGTGCCGTACAGCGTCGCGGCCGCGGCCCCCTTGAGGATCTCGATCCGCTCGATCGAGTTGGGGTCGATGTCGTCGATCCGTCGCGTGGCCGCCTGCCCCGCACCCCAGCCGCCTCCGCTGCCACGGTCGATACGGACGCCATCGAGGTAGATGATGGGCTCGTTCGACTGCGAAAGCGACGCGGAACCGCGGATGCGAATGCGCCCACTGGAGCCGGTGTCACCGCCGCCGGGAAGACCTACGACCCCGGCCTCGCGGCCCTGGAGAACGTCGCTGAAGCTGGTGATCGGCGCGTTCTCCAGCGCGGACACGTCCACCGTGGCAATCGAGTTGCCGAGCTTCTTCTTCTCGGTCGCGACCCCGGTTCCGGTGACCACGATCTGGTCGAGCTGGATCGCGGTGACGGAGAGACCGAAGTCCACCGTCGAGGTCCCACCCGCGGTGACCGTCACGGTCTCCGAGCCCGACCGGTAACCGACCAGCTCGGCGATGACCGTGTGCGTCCCAGGGGGCGCGTTCACGAACAGGTACCGGCCGGTGCTGTTGGTCAGTGTGCCGAGGGCCGTGCCCTCGATGTAGACCTGGGCCGATTCCAGAGGCCGGCCCGACGCGGCGTCGGTGACCTGTCCCGTGACGGTGCCGGTCTGGGCGGCCGCCGCGGATGCGAAGGCAAGGCTGGCCAGCAAGGCCAGGCAAAGCCCTCCTGCCCCATTCCTGAGGCTTGCGAACGAATTACGTGTCATGAGTTGTCCTCCCTTTTCGAGTCCTGGACATTTGACACACCCTATCTATTTCTTCACCGGGTATCTCCCGGTCAGGGCCGTGGCCCAATGTTCGGGTCCTCCAACTCGTCCCGCAACCCCCCGCCCTGGACGGACGATCCCCCCGAGAACGCCCAGGCCCCCGGCAAAACCGCGTCGCCACGCGAACAATCACCAAGGTTGCCCCTGCGGCGTCGCGTGTCAAGCACGCTAGTACGGGCAAGGGTTTCGCGGTGGCGCCGCCCTGCGCGGAACGGGCAATCAGGCGACCCTCGCAACGACCTCGATCTCGACGTCCACGCCCGCGGGCAACCCCCCGGCGGCGACCGTGGCGCGGGCGGGGCGGTGGTCGCCGAAGTGGCGTGCGTAGACGGCGTTCATGTCGGCGAACAGCGCCATGTCGGAGAGGAATACAGTGGTCTTGACGACCGTCTGCAGGCTGCCTCCCGCGGCCGCGAGCACGGCAGCAAGGTTTCTGAGCACTCTGTCCGCCTGCACCTCTACCCCGCCTTCGACGAGTTCGCCGGTCTCCGGGTCCATCGCGATCTGACCGGAGGCGAAGATCCAGCCGTCGGTCACGATGGCCTGGGAGTAGGGCCCAAGTGCGCCGGGGGCGTCATCAGTGTGAATCGTGGTGAGCAGGGACATGTTTGTGGAGTCCTTGTGGGTGGATGGGGAACGCGGTCGCCAAAGTCGTCACCATTTAGGAGGCGGATCGCGTTGCGGCGCAAGGGGGGACGCGCAATCGCCCGCGGCCCTCGAGCCAGATCGGTCTGGCAGCCGAATCCGCGCCCTCGATGCCCCACAGGTGGTCGTGAAGGTTGACCGACACGCACACATGATTGGGCACGAGTCGCAGCTGCTCGCCAACCGATGGCCGCCAATCCGTACCACCGAGGTCCAGGATGCCGTGTTCCTCGTTGATCGCCTTGACGGTCACTTCCGGCCGATCGAAAAGAACACCGTATCCGGGAGCCCCCGACCCCAGCGTCTCCTTGGAGAGCGCCTTGGACCCCGCATCCACTACCGCGGCGTCAGGCACCGCAACACTGATGACGGTGGCAAGGACGGTGTAGGCCAGTTGCTCGGGGGCGGCGGCACCCATACCGACGATGTCGCGGTCGTTGTATATGCAGGTGCCGGCACGGACCTCGGTCACGCCATCCAGGAGGTGCGAATCCCACATCGTGGGTGTCGATCCGCCGGAAATCACCCGCGGCGGAAGTCCAGCCTGGCGCAGTTCAGCAGCAAACGCCGCGATTCGCTCCGAAAGCCGGGCGAGCCGTCCGGCCTGCCGGCTGCGCGGGATGCGAATGTGTCCCGGGTAGAACATGAGGCCGTCGAAGCGCACGCCGGGCAGCGACGCGGCCTCCTCGGCCACCCGCACGGCCTCGCCAGGGTCGACGACCCCGGTCCGGCCGAGTCCGGCATCGAACTCCACCAGGATGCCGAAGGTGCGCCCCGTGGAGGCGGCGGCGTGCGCCAGGGGCCGCAGGACCTCGATCGAGTCGAGGCCCACCTTGAGATCGACGCTTGGCGGCAGCGCGCACAACCGATCCACCTTGGCCGCCGACGCCGGCGGATGGGCGAGCAGGAGGTCGCCGGTCACCGTGGACATGACCTCTGCCTCGTGCGCGGTCGCCACCGTCAAGCCCGCAGCGCCGAGTTCGAGCTGGAGCCGGGCCATCTCCAGCGACTTGTGCGTCTTGACGTGCGGGCGCCACGCGATGCCGTGCGACCGGCAGTAGGCGACCGCCCGCTCGACGTTCTCCCTGGCCCGGCCCAGATCCACGACGCCGACGGGTGTCTCCACGCCTGCCAGCTCCATTCTACGGCATCTCCCAGCCGTCCAGGTTGAACACGGCGGCGCGCACCTGACCCCCACCGGCCGGATCCGTCCAAGCGAGCATGAGCCGTTCCGGCCCGAGACGGGCGATACGCGGAAAACCGGAGGCCCGCGCGGCATCGGAGTCGGCCAGGGTGCGGGGGTCGCCGGCCACGCCGTTCGCGCTCACCCACCGACTGAGGATCACCGTCCCCTCCGCGGTCCGTTCGAGCCAGGTCACGATGGCCGAGCCGTCGTCGAGCATGAGCACGTCCGTGCGGCCGATGGGCTGTCCCATGTCGACCCGCACCGGGAGCCCGAAGGACACCGCCGCGTCGTCCGAGAATGCGACGTTCACCCTGGCGTTACCCTCCGGGGCCGTGAACCATGCGACGGCAACCCGGTCATCCCGCGCGGCCATCGCTGGCCCGTTCACGGGACACCCACCGATCACCCAGCCGTCGTCGTGCACCGGGACGCTCGGTGTCCAGGCGGGTTCGCCGCCGTCCGCAGAGGCCATCCAGCGGCTGACATGGATATCCCGCACCTCGCCCTCGGCCCGGTCCCGAAACGCCAGCACCGGCACTCCGCCGGCCACCACGGCGTCCGTCTGGCAACACTCGCAGCTGCGCGCATCGACGACCGTCTCTGCTCCAGCCACACCTTCGGCCTCCGACCCGGGAAGCGGCAGCAGCCGCGCCCTCACCGCCATCGGACCACCGGGCTCGATCATCGCGCGTCCGTCGAGCCAGGCCGCCCACACGCCTTCCCCCGTTTCCAGGATCGACACGAAGCCGTGTTCGGTCGGTGTGCCGTCCTCGTGCGGCGTCCACGGTTCGGACCAGGTCGTCCCCCGGTCCTCGGACCACGAGAGCCGGACCCCGTAATCGTAGGTGCCCTGTCCGCCGCGCCAGAGCCAATGCGCCACCAGGCGGTCTCCAACGGCTTGCACCGAGGGAAAGTCGGCCCAGTTGACGAAGAAGCCGTCGCCTGCGGCCACGGTCTGCGGAGCACTCCACCGGTTGGCGAGGTTGTCGTAATGCGAGACCGCCACCCGGTGGCCCTCCTCGGCCGGCTCCGTCCAGCTCATCCATACGCCTTCCTCGTCGGTGGTCAGGAAGGGCTGTCCGCTGCCCGCAGCCGCGGGGTTCTCCAGGTTGCCGGCGGGCGCGCGTGCGTCGTCCGAGCACGACAGGAGCACGGACAACGCGAGGAGCCCGGCGGACGCACTGAGAGCGTGTGCTCGCGTACGCACGCGCGGCGTGCGCGACGTAGATGCATCGGTCATGAGCGGCGCCTCTTGTATATTGGTTGTGGTCATCGTGCTGCCGTCGACGTATTGTGAGGTTGTCGGTTCTGTAAAGGACCTCCAGCGCACACGTAGGGTAGTAGGTGTGATGGGCCGGTGGGAGGCTGCCGGCAACACTCCGCCTCCCCCGCCGGTCCTTGAACCGTATAGACACTCGCTTGCTCGCAAGCGTCAACAGGGAAGAGGCCGGGCATGACACCGACGAGACCCCCACTTCGACAAGCACCGCTCCCACGGCACTCAGCGACCCGTTCTCCGACCGGACGTCGCGGCATCGCGACGGGCATGGAGGCCGTTCGGAAGCGGGGGCCTCGCTACCTGTGGACGGTGGCGCTCGCCCTCCTGGTGGCTCCCGTGCCGGCGTCGGCCCAGTACTTCGGGCGCAACAAGGTGCAGTACGAACAACGCGACTTCCGCAAGCTGACTACCGAGAACTGGGACATCTACTACTACGCCGAGGCGTCGGATCCGATCGAGGACATCGCCCGGATGGCCGAACGTTGGTACGAGCGCTTCTCCCGCGTCTTCCAGCATGAATTCGACACCCGCAAGCCGCTGATCATCTACGCCGACCATCCGGACTTCCAGCAGACCAACACGCTGGGCGGCGCGATCGGCCAGGGAACAGGCGGGGTCACCGAATCGCTCAAGAACCGCGTGATCATGCCGCTGACGGCGTCCTACCGCGACACCGACCGCATCCTGGGCCATGAGCTGGTACACGCCTTCCAGTACAACATCGCCCAGAGCCGCACCGGCGGTGGCATCATGCGGCTGGCGCAGATGCCGCTGTGGGTCGTGGAGGGAATGGCCGAATACCTCTCGATGGGCCGCGAGCATCCGCACACCGCCATGTGGCTGCGCGACCACATTCTGCGGGACGACAAGCCGACCCTCAGGGAGATCACGCGCAATCCGAAGTACTTCGCGTACCGGTTCGGCCAGGGCCTGATCTCCTACCTGGGGGGGACCTACGGCGATGATGCCGTCCAGGACCTCTTCCGCACCGCGCTCCGCGCCGGATGGGAGCCGGCGATCGAGCAGGTCTTCGCGATGTCCAGCGACACGCTGGCGATGCAGTGGTGGGACGCGATCGAGGCCGAGTACAGGCCGCTGATGGCGGGCAAGACCGACCCGTACGAGACCGGAGACGTTCTTCTGTGCGTCGAATGCGGCGCGGGGCGGACCAATGTCGCCCCGTCCCTGAGTCCCGACGGGCGATACATCGTGTTCCAGTCGGAGCGGGATCTCTTTTCGATGGACCTTTTCCTGGCGGACGTCTATACGGGGGAGATCCTCCGCCCGCTGCAGCGCAACGAGGCGCCGTACATCGACGGGATCCGCTACATCGACACGAGCGGATCATGGTCGCCCGACGGGCGCAACCTGGCTTTCGTGATCCTCGCCAACGGCAACAACCAGCTGGCGATCCTCGATGTGCGAAGCGGCGACATCGAAGAGCGGATCGAGATCGAGGGGCTCGGGGCGATACAGAATCCGGCGTGGTCCCCGGACGGCCGCAGAATCGCCTTCTCGGGTCTGAAGGGCGGGATCACCGACCTCTATCTCTACGACCTCGAGACCGGCAGCGTGCAACAGCTGACCAACGACAAGCACGCCGACCTGCACGCGGCCTGGTCGCCCGACGGTCGCACCCTCGCCTTCACCTCCGACCGCGGTCCGGAAACCGACTTCGACGCGCTGACGTTCGGCAACTATGTCCTGTCCTTTCTGGACGTGGAATCGCTGGCGGTGGGCACGCGCATCCCCTTCCCCGGGTCCAAGCACATCAACCCAATCTATGACCGGACCGGCGACGGCCTGTTCTTCGTGTCGGACCCGGACGGTTTTCCCGACATCTATCACATGAACCTCGCCGACGGCGAAATGCGCCGGATCACGCGCGCCGTCACCGGCGTGAGCGGCATCACGATGCAGTCGCCGGCGTTCACCTATTCTCCCGACGCCGACCTGCTCGCCTTCTCGGTGTTCCATGAGCGCGGCTACATCGTCAACACGGGACGGCCCGACGAGATGTCGACCTACGTGGACGTCGTCGCGGACGCCGCTCCCCACCCCGGACGCATGCTCCCGCCCGGTCTCCCCGCCGTCGGCAGCCGGATCGCAAGGTACCTGGACGACCCCTACACCGGACTCGTTTCGGACGAGGTCTACACCTCCGACCAATCCGAGCCCTACCGGCCCTCCCTGCAGCTCGACTACATCGGCCAGCCGAGTGTCGGGGTCGGGGCCGACACGTACGGCTCGTACATCGGCGGCGCGACATCGGCCTACTTCAGCGACATGCTGGGCGACCAGAGGGTGTTCACGAGCCTGCTCGCCAACGGCACCATCAAGGACATCGGCGCAAACGTCTTCTACCTGAACGAAAAGCGGCGCTGGAACTGGGGCGGCGGGATCCAGCACCAGCCGTACATGCGCCAGTACTTCTCGTTCGGACGAAACAACTTCCAGGTCATCCGCGAGCGCATATTCATCGACTCGGCGGAGGGGCTGCTGCAGTATCCCCTGTCGGCCACGCGCCGGCTGGAGGGGGGACTCGGGTTCACGCGGTACGGTTTTGATTTGGAGAGGGAGACGTTCCACACCGACCTGTTTCAGCGGGTCATCGGCTACGAGCGCGAGGGCCTCCCGTCGCGCGATGCGCTCAATCTCGCCTCCGTGTCGTTTGCATTCGTGGGAGACAACCACTATTCGGGCTTCACGAGCCCGGTTCGAGGTGGGCGCTTCCGGGTCGGTGTGCAGGCGCTGTACGGTACCGTCGATTTCCAGAACCTCACCCTGGACTACCGCCGCTACTTCAACAACGGCGGTCCGGTCACACTGGCGGTGCGGGGAATGCATCTGGGTCGCTACGGCGACCTGCGCGCGCTCGATGAACAGCAGCTGGGCACGTATTTCCTGGGCTACGAGCACATGATCCGCGGGTACTCGTGGGAGTCTTTCGACCAGAACCAGGAATGTACGATCAGCCTCAGCGGCTCGAGCTGCCCCGAACTCGACCGCCTGTTCGGACACCGGCTGGGCGTATTCAACATGGAGCTTCGACTCCCATTCACGGGAATCGAGGAGTTCGGCCTTATCAACTTCCCCTACATCCCGCTCGAATTCACGCTATTCACCGATGTCGGGTTCGCGTGGGATTCAGAGCGGCCGGGGACGTTGACGTGGTCGCGGCACTCGGCGGACCGGATCCCGCTGGTCTCCAGCGGCGTGTCGGCCCGTATGAACCTGCTCGGGTTCCTGATCCTGGAAGCGTACTACGCGTATCCGTGGCAGCGGCCCGAGAAGGGCTGGCACACGGGGTTCGTGGTCGCTCCGGGCTGGTAGCGGCCTGGCAGGGGGAGGCCGGCAGCAGCGCGTCAGAAGATCTCGATCCTGACGTAGCGGTCGGGGTTTTCCTTGATGTCCGCCAGCAGCGCCTGGAGGCTCGTTGCCGCCTCGTCGAGCGAGTCGTAGAGCGAGTCGTCGACCGAGAGCCTGCCCAGCGTACCCTCGCCGCGCTCGATGCGCCCGAGGATGACGCTCAGCGAGGCCACGCCTGCGTCGATCGAGCCGGAGGTGCGCTCGACGGTTGCGAGCGTGGCCTCGGCGGATGCCAGCGCGCGCCTCCAATCGTCGGCCCCCGATATCTCCTCCATGTTCTCCGCGGCCCGCCTCAGGCTCGCCGTGAGCGAGCGGACTTCGGTGGCCTGGCCGTCGATGATTTCACCGAACTCGCCCAGCAGGTCACGCAGCTGTACGACCACCTCGCCGGTGCCCGCAATCGTCGAATCCGACAGCACGTCCTGGATCCTGGTCAGCACGTCCTCCGCTTCACCCGCCAGGTCCCCCACGGTCTCGAGGACACCGGCCCCACCTGAGCCGGGGATCAGCGTCCAGGGTTCGATGAAACCGTCTCCGTCGCCGGGGATGACCGAAACGACCATGCCGCCGAGAAAGCCAAGCGAAAGCAGTTCGGTGCGCGATCCGGCGGGGATTGGCCATTCGCCTTCCACCTCGAGCGTGATAACCACCCCGCCCGCGGGCGCCAACTCGAACGCGTGCACTCGTCCGATATTGATCCCGCGCATCCTGACCGGGTCCCCCCTGCGGATGCCCTGCGCGTCTTCCACATGCGTGGTGACCATGTACCGTCCCCTGAACGTCCCGGGACTGGTCATCAGAAAGAGCACCGTGAAAAACGCGGCGATCCCCAGTATGACGAAGACTCCCACGCGGAACTGGCGCGCGCCCGGCGTGGGAGGAACGGCCCTCAGCACCTCGGCGTCCGAGAGACGCTGGTTGCGGTTGGATTCCGTGTTGCTCATGACATCTCCACGACATCGAGGGCGGCCTCCGCAGCCGCCCGGTCAACGAAAGCCCTGACTACGGGATCGGAACTGATCCGGAATTCGTCCGGCGTCCCGCAAAACCGGATTCTTCCTCCCTCCAGCATCGCGACGCGGTCACACATCCACAGCGCGCCTTCCACGTCGTGGGTGACCAGCACCGAAGTCACCCTCAGCTCATCCGACAGCCGCTTGATCAGCCTTTCCACCGCAGCCGTGTTCACGGGATCGAGGCCCGTGGTGGGTTCGTCCCACAGCAGGATCGCCGGGCGTCCCACGATGGCGCGCGCAATGCCCACACGTTTCTTCATCCCGCCCGACAGCTCGGCCGGCAGGATGGACAGAACCGCATCCGGATCGAGATTCACCAGTTCCAGCGCCCTCCGGATCGCCCGCGCGACATCGGCGCGGCTCATCCGCCGAATCCGGTCCATGGGCAATCCCATCTCGACGTTGCCGTACACGTTCAGGGAGTCGAAAAGCGCGGCGTGCTGGAACACGTATCCGACCTGCTGGCGCACGGCTTCCATGGCGCCGGCCGCTCCGAAGTAGACCGAGCGGCCACCCACCTCCACGTCGCCCCGGTCGGGCACGACGAGGCCGATCGTGGTCTTGAGCAGCACGCTCTTTCCGGTGCCGGAAGGGCCGAACAGGGCGAACATCTCGCCCTCGTGGATGTCGAGGTCGACCCCCGACAGCACGGGGTGGTTGAAGGCCTTGTGCGTGTTGCGGTAGCGAATGACAGGGGTAGGGGTCATCGGCAGGGGCACCGCATCACTGCAGGAAGAGGGGTGGGAAGAGCGCGTCCAGGATCAGCACGGTCAGCGTCTGGAACATCACGGACGCGGTGGTGGTGCGGCCCACCCCCTCGGCCCCACCGGTGGTGCGGAAGCCCATGTGGATCGCAATCACGGGAATCGCGAAGCCGAAGGCGACCGCCTTCATGAACGAGTAGAAAAGATCCCAGGAGTGCCAGAACAGGCGGGCACCGTACAGGAAGGTCTCGAAGCTGAGCCCGAGGGACAGCTGCGCCGCCACCATCCCCGAGAAGATGCCGATGATGTTCGACAGCCCCACCAGGAGCGGCATCACAACAAGTCCCGCCAGGATGCGGGGAGCCGCGAGCATGATCACCGGATCGCGGCCCAGCGAGCGGTACGCGTCGATCTGTTCCGACACCACCATCGTGCCCAACTCGGCGGTGATCCGGGCCCCGACCCGCCCCACCAGGACCACGGCCGTAAGGACCGGGGCAAGTTCGAGCACCACGCTGGTCACGGTCACGCTGCCGAGCACATACAGGGGGATCGTTGCGGTGAACTGGTACCCCCCCTGCTGCGAAGTCACGATTCCCGTGAGGATCGAGGTCACCGCGACGATGGGGATGCTCTGGACGCCCATCACGTAGAGTTGCCGCACGAATTCCCGGGACGAGATCCGCAGGCGGACCGCGGCCACCGCCGTGGACCAGACCAGGAGGCCGAGCTGTCCGCCGTGTTCCGCCCAGTCCTCCCACAACCGCCCCACCGCTCTGACGGGCCGCTCGTAGAAAGCGGCCTGTCTCATCCGCGACCCGGACCCCGAGGCACCGCGCGGGCGCGCGTCGGGCTGAACATCAGGCCCACCGCGAGGATCTGCTTATTCACGTCCGACCCAACCTCCTGCCGGAACTCGACATAGGGAACGATCACCGGCAGCACCGGAAGGCGGACGCCGGCCACCAGGCTAAACAGCCAATCGTCCTCGAGCGGCTCCGTCGCTCCGGATTCGGGGGCGGGACCTCCAGCTGGACGGCTGAACTGTTGGCGCGAGGCCCCCGCGCCGACGTAGATGGCGCCTTGCGACGCCAGAAGGACCTGCCCGCCGATTGCCCGGTAGGAGCACCCGTCGCAGTCCGGAAGCAGGTGGTCGTAGATTCCGACGACCGTCAGCCCGCTGCGAATGAACCCCAGTTCGAATTCGGCTCTGCCACCGAAGCCGAACGTGCCGTCCAGGATCTGCGACTGGTACAAAGCGTGGCCGCCGGCCCTTACCCTCAGCTGCGCGGCTGCGGGGGCGGCGGCGGCCGCGAGGGCAGCGATCAACACCAGGACCGCCAGCACTCGACTCACACGCAAACGGGCCTTCGCGTGCGGCTCCCCAGGTGTAGCCCACAACTCCACGGGCGGAACCATTTTTCGTAGATTTGTCAGACGATCCCCCTGGTTGCTTTCTCGGCTCCTGGTGTCTTGCGCCGGGATTCACCACGGACTTCTAGGAATGTACCGCAATCGCCCAGCATCCGTCTTGTCAACCGGTCTCCGGACGTGTCTGGCCGGCCTGCCGGTGCTGGCCGCAGCCGCCTGGACGATTCCCCAAGCACCCCGTGAAGCGTCCCATCCCTTCCGGCTTTCGGTCGCGGACGTGCGTGTCACCGACGCGGTCCTCGAAGCCCGGATCCGCTTTTTCTGGGACGATTTGCAGTTCGCCGTAATGGAAAACACCTCGGATATGGACTTCGAACTGTCCGAGACGTCCGAAGTCGACACCACGATACAGCAGTACATCAATGAGATGCTGGTGTTCCGGACGGACGGCACGCCGCTGGCGGGCACGGTGATCGAGCGTGGTGTGGAGGAGGCGGCCAGGCTCGACGAAGTCATGTGGTGGTACCGGCTCCGGTATCCGCTTCCGGCGTCGGTGGAGCGCGTGCATATTCGGAACCGGCTGCTGTTCAACATGTTCGAGGATCAGCGCAACCTGGTGAACCTCAAGACCCGAAGCGGCGCCGAGCGGACCTACTACTTCACGTGGGACGAGGACAACCTCTCGGTCCCGGTCACCTGAAGGACGGTGGCCGCCGCGCCTCTTCCATCTTCCAGAAAACGATCCCCCCAGCTTGCTGCCCTACCTCCAGATCGGCCACGCGCACGAAACGGTTGAGGTCGAAGACGTCGACCTTCCCCGGCTCGGCTCCCACGCCCTCGACCGAAACGAAGGCATAGCGCCCGTCGGGGCTGACGGTTACGCCATGCGTCACGGTCGTGGAAGAAGGCGCGGTGCCCAGCTCCCGCCCGTCCGCGAGATCGAAGAACTGGACGGCCGCCGCCTGCTTCAGCGTGGCCACGAGGATCCGGTCGTCCGGAGTGAGCGCCAGGTTGTAGGGTCCGGCGCCGGTCGCGAAGGTGCGCTTGAGAGACCACGATTCGCGGTCGATCTCGAGGATGCGGTCTCCCCGGTTGCAGGCGGCAAGCAGCGACTGCCTGTTCCGCGTGGGGACGACCCAGGTTGGAGAGCACGGCGCCTCCGCGTGAAAGCGCCGGGTGACCGTGAAGGTGCGCGTATCGACCTCGACGATCTGGTTGTCCATCATGCACGCCGAATACAGAAACTCCCCGGTCACGTCCAGGCGCGCACCGTGGGGCATGGTGCAGGTCTCGATCTGCTCCACTTCCATCATCTCGGGAGCGTACACGACCGAGATCGTCGAGGGCACTGGCTCACCGTGCAGGTTGAAGTTGGCAACGAAGGCGTAGAGGCCGTCGGGCGTAAGGTCGAGTGTCGCGGGGAAATAGCCGAGCAGGATGGGATCGCCGACCAGCGTGTCGGGGCCCGCGTGGAATTTCCACAGCTTGCCGTCGGGAACCCCGTGCCCGGTGGTCATGTAGAGGAAGCGCCCGTCGGGAGAGAGATTGAGGCCATGCGGGCCCTCGGTTTCGGTGGCCATCTCGCCCACGGCGATGGTGCGTTCCAGTGATGCGCCGTCCGGTCCGAAGCGTATCCTGTGAAGGAGATCGGCAGACTCGGCGCCCACGTAGACATAGTAGTCGGCGGTCGGAGGTTCCTGGGCACCGCCGGCATGCGGCACAAGCAGGAAGGAGATCACCAGAGCGAATGAGGCGTGCGGCCCACGAACCAACGCGCTCCTCCATCGAAGTGGACAGGCAGGGGCAGGCATCGATGCCGAACGGTAGAGACGAGCAGCGGATGAGGGCAAGACCAATCGGTTTGGCGCATACCTTGGCGGCGCGGTGCGGAAAGCGGCGACCCCGCGGGGGGGTGTCATGATCAAGTTGCTCGCGGTGGTGGGCGTTTCGCTGTCGATCTCCTTCCTCTGTTCCGTGCTCGAAGCCGTGCTCCTGTCGGTCAACCGCTCCTACGTCGCGCTCCTGCAGCGGCGCGGCGAGGTCGCCGGCAGCATCCTCGGCGGGATGAAGGAGAGGATCGACGAGCCCATCGCGGCGATCCTCACGCTCAACACCATTGCCCACACGGTCGGAGCGGCCTGGGCGGGCGCCATCGCCGCCCAGACCTTCGGCGAGGTCTGGATCGGGGCGTTCGCGGGAGTCCTGACCTTCGCGGTGCTGGTCTTCTCGGAGATCATCCCCAAGACGCTTGGCGCCACCTTCTGCAACCAGCTGGCCCGGCCCACCGCGCACACGCTGCGGGCCATGGTGTTCGTGATGAAGCCGGTCCTTGGGCCGCTCGGCTTCCTGAGCCGCTGGATCACGCCGAAGGGGCATCGCGGAGGCACGATCAGCCGGGCCGAAATCGAGGTCCTCGCGGAACTCGGACACCGCGAGGGCGCACTCGACAAGGACGAGTTCCAGGTCATGTCGAACGTGATGCAGCTCGACGAGATCGCGGTGAGCGAGGTCATGACGCCGCGGATCGACATCGTGGCCGTGCCGGTCGGGGCGTCGGTGAGCGAGGCGATGGACGTGATGCTGGACCACGGCAAGCTCCGCCTGCCGGTCTATGAGGAGAGCCTCGACCAGATCGTGGGGATCCTCCTCGCGCGGGACCTGTGGCGCGCCGCCCGCGATGGGGGCGAAGAGATCCGTGGCGTTGCACGTCCCGCGCAGTTCGCGCCCGCGTCCAAGCCGGTCGAGGAGCTGATCCACGAAATGCGGGCCAGGCGGACCAACATGATCATTGTCCTGGACGAATTCGGAGGCACGGCCGGCCTGGTCACCCTGGAGGACCTGATCGAGGAGATCGTGGGCGAGATTCAGGACGAACACGAGACCAACGAACCGATCGACTTCCAGGAGCTGGCCGACGGCCGGACCGTCATTCGCGGAGGCACGCCCGCAAAGGACGTGGAAGAGCGCCTGGGAATCGACCTCGGCGAGGACTACGACACGGTCGGCGGCTACGTCTTCGGCACGCTCGAGGGGATCGCGAAGGCCAGCGATACCGTTCCCGTCGAGGGCGGCCGGCTCAGGGTCGCCAAGGTACGGAGGCGCCGGATCGAGTACATCGTTTTCGATCCGGAGTAGTCACCCCTGAGTGGGCTCCGGGCCGGGCCGCACGACCTCCGCGGGCCCCTCGTCGGTTTCGGCTCCCTCTCGCTTGAGCCTTCGCTCCTCGGCCCAGAAGGAAATCACGAGGAACACGACTCCGCAGCTGATGGCCATGTCGGCGACGTTGAAGATCCACCAGTCCATGAACCCGAGCGAGATCGGACCGATGAAGTCCACCACGCCCTGATCCCAGCGGACGCGGTCGTACAGGTTGCCGAGTGCGCCGCAGATCACGAGCGTCAGGGCGACGATGCGCAGGTAGTCATCCCGCCTGGCCTGAACGATCAGCGCAACCATCAGGGTAAGCGCGATGAGCGCAACCGGGATGAAGAACCAGCGCGGGTCGTCCCCGATGGAGATCCCGAATGCGGCTCCCCGGTTGTAGTGCAGGTTCAGCGGCACGTAGCCCCCCAGGAAATCCGGGCGACCGGCGTTCGTCAGCGCCGCCACGGCCCACCGCTTGGTCAGGATGTCGGCAGCGAGGATGATCGGCAGGCTGACGCCCAGTATGGTCAGTTTGCGCTTCAAGGCTTGTTCGGTCTCCGGGGAGAACGGTCGTGGTGCCGCGGGGCAAATGGAGGCGGCGGGAGTCGAACCCGCGTCCGCGAATGGGTCCTTCCAAGCTTCTACGTGCGTAGCTCGCCGTTCGGTTCACGTCCGGACGGGTCGGCGAACAACCCTGACCGGAGCTAGCCACATCGTTTCTCGTCCCCGGGTCCCGTGGCGTGGACCGAAGACCAGCCCGACTCGTCGACGCTCCCGCGACCCGCCTCGGGCGGGCAGATCGGGGAACGGGCCGCTATTGGTTAAGCGGCCAGTGCCAGATCGTTGTTGGCATTTGTTTGGTTTTCCAGGGTGTTTTGCGAGGAATCCCCGGACCTCGGCACGCAACTCCGAATTCTCCAAACCCGTCGAAGCCGTGTCGCCCCCAAAGCTTTCAATCAACCGGTGGCAGTACCGGTCATCACCGGCCCCGCGGCCACCTCCTGTCCGGTAACGATAAGCCCGCCGCGGTCGGACGAGAACCCCGGGCGCGCCAGATAGTCATCGAGGACGGACCGCACCTCGTCCAGATCGTGCACCTGAAACAGCCGTTGGCGCAGGGCCCGGCCGCCCGGCAGACCCTTCGTGTACCACCCGAGGTGCTTGCGGAACTCACGCACCGCCTTGTCGGGATCGTCCTCGAACGCGACCGCGTTGCGGGCATGCTCGACGCAGATGTCGAAGCGTGCCTGCACGCCCGGCTGCCCCGGGACCCTCCGCCCATCGAGCGCGGCCCGGGACTGTCGGAACAGCCACGGCGCACCGTGCGACCCACGGGCGATCATGATCCCCCGGCACCCGGTCTGCTCCTTCATTCGCAGCGCGTCCTCGCCCGAACGGACGTCGCCGTTGCCGATCACGGGCACCTCGAGCGCCCGCGCCAGGGCCGCGATCTCGTCCCACCGGGCCCGGCCGGAGTACATGTCGGCGCGGGTACGCGGGTGCAGTGTCACCATTCGTGCCCCAGCGTCCTGACAGATCAGCCCGAAGCGCACGGGGTCCCGGGTGCTCTCGTCGAAGCCCGAACGGATCTTCGCCGTCACCGGGAGCGGCGTTGCCGCTTCGACGGCACGGACGATCCTGTGCACCAGCTCCGGATCGCGCAGGCATCCCGAACCGCCGTTGCGCTTCACCACCTTCTTCACCGGACACCCGAAGTTGATATCGACAAAGTCCGGCGCGTACACCTCCGTCACGAGCGCCGCGGCATCTCCCATCGTGACGGGTTCGGCACCGAAGATCTGGATGCCGATCGGCCGCTCCTCGTCATCGAAACGCAGGTACGCGGCGGTCCGCTCGTTGTTGCGCACGATCCCTTCGGCGCTGACGAACTCCGTCAGCACGACGTCGGCCCCGAAGCCGCGGCAAAGACGCCGGAACGGCGCTTCCGAAACGCCGGCCTGCGGGGCAAGGAAGAGCGGGGTCGCCGGATCCCCGGGGACCTCGAATGGCAGTCTGTTCATTGTCCAAAGCTAATCCGCTGGTCTTCCCCTGCCAGGGCGAATAACTTCCCCGCCGCATCAAGCGCACGTTCCCGGGAGCCCTTTCTGCCCTGCCGCACATGACTCTGAGCGATTTCTTCACCAGTGAACGGGTCAGCCTCGACCTGACCGGAGACACGCGGGACGATGTGCTGGGCGCGCTCGTCTCGCTCCTGGCACTCGATGAACGCGCGGAGGCGACGCTTTCGCGAACGCTGCGCCGGCGTGAAAGCCTTGGTTCGACGGGGATCGGCCGGGGAATCGCCGTTCCACACTGCCGCTCGCTGATGGTGCGCCGGCTGTGCCTCGCCTACGGACGGCACCGCGACGGCATCGACTTCCACGCCATCGACAACCGGCCCGTACACCACTTCTTTTTGATCGTCGCGCCACCGGTGGAAGTGTCCGTGCAGTACCTTCCGGTCCTGGGCAGGCTGGCGCAGTTCGCGAAACACCGGGACGTGCCGGCGAAGCTGACGGGATTGCGCTCCGCGGACGAGTTCTTCCGGCTGCTCGAATCGAAGGGGGTCTGACCGACGCCCCGGCTAACGCCCGCCGCCGCTCCGCAAGCGCCGTTACCTGGTGACGAACATCCTTCGGATCACGGGCTCGCGGCCGTTCACCACCATCTGGACAAAGTAGACGCCCGGCGCGACCTGATTGCCGGACCGGTCGCGCCCGTCCCAGTGGGCTTCGTACTCTCCGGCGGACGTGTATTCGAGTTGAAGCATCGGCAGTCCCTCTCCGCCGGGGAACCCCAGGGCGACGGGCGCCGCAACGAATTGTTGCAGGATGTTGTAGATGCGGATCGACACCGTAGCCGAGCCTTCCTCCGCGAAGAGGGACTCGTACAGCTCAAACGGTATCCGCGTATCGGGGTTGAAGGGGTTCGGGTAGTTCTGCTCCAGCGTGAATCCCGGGTCCTGGTCACCGAGAGGCGCAGGACGCTCCTGTCCCGCAACGCGGCCAACTACACCGAAACAGAAAAACACCCCGACGCAAATGATGCGTCTCAAAACTTGTCCTGCCTTCGTTCAGTAGCGTTCGTGCGATCGCCCCCCAGGGCATGGAGCCTGCGCGGCCCCGTGGATTGGCAACTCGTGTGCCAATAGTACCCGGCCGGGCCGCCCGAAGTCAAGCAGTTTCGCCCGGCACCCCGCTCGAGACCCGTCTTCCGTCGTCCAGCCGCTGCGTGACGCCCCGGGCGTCCAGGTAGGCTAGGATTGGTATCAGGTGCTTGCGCGTCACCGGCAGCACTTCGCGGAAGTCGGCCGGCCCGAGTCCCTCGCGCCCCCCCAACGCCTCCAACACCCGGGTTGCCGCGCGCTCCAGGGCCACGGTGCTGACCCAGTAGAGGTCCCCCAACAGGCGCACGCGGCCCTGCGTCGCCAGATACCGGAGGACCGCGCTGGTCCCGGGATCGTCCACAGCCTTCTGGAGTTCGGTCGTGTCCGGGCCCTTGAGACCCGCATTTTCGAGGACCTCGAGAATACGTTCGGCGAGCCGCTCCTCGGCGGGCGACAGAGTCGGCTCGAAACCCGGCAACCGCGCGATCTTCCTTTCGACGACCAGACGGCTCCGCGCGGCCAGGCGTGAAGCAAGGCCATCGGCCAGCCTGGGGTGTGCTCTCCCGGGCAGGGCGGTTCGGAGCGCGCTCAGAGGAACCCCGGGCTCGAGCGGGTGTTCCCGGTGATGCCGGCGGACGAGCCGCAGCAGCTTCTCCTCGCCCGCCGCGACGATGCCGCGGTCGAAGAGCACCCCGTCGAGACGCCAGACGACATCGGTCAGGTCATCGCTCGGGTCCCCGCGCCATCCGGCCACCACACCCAGGGCACCGACTTCCACTCCCGCCCAGCCGGCCAGTCCGGCAGCCCCCAGCACCGCCGGCCGGCCACCCCTCGACAGTGCCTCCAGCGCGTCCCGGTCGGATGGGGCAATGCGCTTGCGCTTCGGAGGGAGCGGCTCCAGAACGGTGCCCCCGGCGATGGTGGTGACGGGCGAATAGGAGCGCAGGACCAGCCGGTCACCGCAACGCGCGACGACCGGCGACTCGAGTCGCAACTGCGCGGGAATCGGTTCGCCGGGAACGGCCTCGTCGACGCCGAACAGGACCACCCTGCCCATCACTTCGACGGTGCCGAGGTGCACCCGCACGCGCTGCCCGGTCTCGATCCGCCATCCACTGCCCGCCAGCGCGGTGAGCGCCACGGTGAGCATGTGGGAAGGCGCCCAGCTCCGGCTCGACACGATCACGTCGCCGCGCGCAACGTGCCCGCGCCGCACCACCGCTCCAGTCAGCGCCGCGGCCGTGCGCTGTCCCGCCACGGCTTCGTCGACCTGCGCGCCGTGCACCTGGAGCGCGCGGATCCTGGCTTCGTCGCCCCGGGGGAGTATCCGCACCACCGATCCGCGCGCCAGCCCTCCCGACCACAGCGTGCCGGTCACGACGGTGCCGGCACCCTCCATGGCAAAGACGCGGTCGACCGGAAGGCGCGCCAGGTCGTCGGTCGTCCTGGTCCGAGCCCGCGCGGCACAACGAGCGATGGCGCGGGCCAGATCCGGCAGCCCCGTCCCGGTCCGCACCGACGTGGGAACGATGTCCGCGGCCTCGTAGGGTGTCTCGGCGAGAAGCTCCCGCACCTCGTCGACAACAAGTTCGAGCCACTCCTCGTCCACAAGGTCCGTCTTCGTGATCGCAACGACCATTCCCCCGACGCCGAGCATCCGTACGATGGCCAGGTGTTCGCGCGTCTGGGGCATCACGCCCTCGTCGGCCGCAATCACCATGAGGACGAGATCCATCCCCGACGCGCCCGCAACCATCGTGCGTACGAATCCTTCGTGCCCGGGCACATCGACGATGCCGAAGCTCGGACCCTTCTCCGACGCGTAGCGCGCGAATCCCAGTTCGATGGTGATTCCGCGTCTCTTCTCCTCGGCCAGGCGATCCGTGTCGACGCCGGTGAGCGCCTGCA
This sequence comes from Gemmatimonadota bacterium, assembly GCA_028873815.1. GTDB lineage: Bacteria > Gemmatimonadota > Gemmatimonadetes > Longimicrobiales > Gaopeijiaceae > Bin94. The sequence goes on from JAPPNN010000027.1 coordinate 94,088, forward strand.
CCAGCGCCGTCTTGCCGTGATCGATGTGGCCCGCGGTGCCGAGGATCAGTCCCGCTTCGCCGGGCCGCTCATCGCGATGGGCGCCGGGATTGTCGCCATCCGCTGCCGGAGTCATCGATCTGGGTCTGGTCGAGAGGTGTCGAGAAAGCCGAACGACCCGATGCGGCGGCCGCCCAGCATGTGAAAGGTGACGAAGTCGTCGAGCAGCGCCAGGTGGGCCCCCTGTCCACGCAGTTCCTCGGGGACGTCCCCTGCGAGCAGGGTGAGCAGCTGCGCCCGGGCGACCGGCCCAATGCGCCGCGATCCGTCGGCCGCGGGGCATTCCCGTGCCCGCACCCCACCGGCCGAGAGGTCGAAGCGCGCCATTTCATCCGGTTCGAGAAGCCGCCCGCACCCGGTGCACACGGTGAGCTCCGGGGCGAAGCCGAGGGCATGAATGATGCGCCAACCGAGCGCGAGCACCTCTCCGATGATGTTCTCGGGCCCGGCGCTGCCGAGCCGGTCCAGGCCGCCGGAAAGCGCGCGGTAGAGTTCGGCATTGGGTTCCTCGGCCGCGTGCCGCAGTACGATCTCGGCGGCGATCGAGGCCCCGGCGAGCCGCCGGAAGTCCGCGGCGAGCGCGAAGCGCGCCCTGGCAAGGCTGAATTCCCGCAACGACTGCAACTCGCGGCCGTCGCGCATAAAGATCACCGCGGTGCCCTCGCCGAACGTATCGACGCCGCCGTGACCCCGGGACGCACCGCGGCGGATACCGCGAGCCATTACCCCGACCAGTCCCAGATCGCGCGTGTAGAACCTGAGGACCCGGCTGCTTTCGGAGAACGGGTGGGCGCGCAGCAGGATCGCGTCGGTCGTTACGATGGCCATCCCGCAGCTCTTGTCGGCCGGGAGCGCCGGCACCCGATACGGAAGGCGCTCATCCTCCCAGCTCCCTGAGAAGCTCGCGGCGGCGGCGGTCGTACTCCTCCGCTTCGATGGTTCCGGCGTTCCACCGTTCATCGAGCCGGGCCACCTCGACGAGCGCGCGTCGGCGTCCCCCGCCGGTGGTGGCCGCAGCCTGGACACGGGAGCGGAATGCAAGAGCCGCGCCCACCAGCGCCAGCGCCAGCGCGAGCATCACTGCGACGAGAGGGAGCCGGCTTCCCGGCAGCGCCCGTGAGCCGGACCCGACGGTGACGACCGAAGGTGCCACCTCTCGTCCCGCAAAGCGCCGGTAGGTCACGTCTTCCAGCGTGACCGGGTCCGTGGACATGAGCCCCGCAACCGAAAGGTCGCCCGCCGGCTCGCGAATCAGCAGCTCCATGGACTCCGTCACACCCTCGAGCGGAATGGTGAATTCGTCGGTGGGGATCGTGTAGCGCACCAGATAGACGCTCTCTCCAGGCGGAATCGGGGCCGAGGAGTGAAGTCGTCCACCGCTGAAGCTGGCCGCCCCGGGTGGAAGGTCGCTCTGCCCGACCTCGACGTCGAGCGCCCCCGGGGGCAGGGCATACGACCAGGCGGCGCCGGCTTCGCTCGCGACCACCGTCGCCTGGAAGTCGTTGCGCAGTTCGAAGAGGTCGCTCACGGACCATCCGGACCCGCCGCCCTCCCGTACGGCGAAGAAGTTGCGCACACGGATCGGCAGCGAGACACCGGGTCCGGCTGCGATGGTAGGGTGCGCCAGAATGACATAGGGGTCGACGAGATCGTCCGCGGTGGTGACCGCGCCCCCGACGTACAGCACGTTACGGTATCGGACCGACGCAAAGAAGACATCGTCGGTCGCCTCGTCGGGCAGGCCCGCGAGGGGCATTGTGAAGGCACCGCCTCGCTCCACCCGCACGCTGTCGACCGCGCCTGTGAACGTGGGTGAGACCCGGTGCAGCACGACGGTGCCGGTATCCGCCGGAGCGTCCCCGATGAGCACCCGTCCCGAGAGAACGAAGCGATTCGGGGGCTGTTGCGTAGTCCGGAATGGTGGAGGCCCGGAAGCAGCGCATGGCAGCGTTTCGGTGCATGACGGGTCAACCGCCGCCAACGCGGGAGCCGCCGCTGGAGCCGTCCCCGCGATGGCAAGCGCTGCAAGGGCGCACGCCGTTGGGCCGAAGGGTGCGGCCGAAAGCCTGCGTGGGGTCGGAGCCGGGTCCGTGAAGCGGCTGGAGATCAGTGGTCGAACCGTCCGAAATCTTCCGGGCGCAACCTGCGCAGGTGCTCCTCGAGGGCTTCGCCGCTCATGCACGATTCCCCGTCCTCCTCACCTTCTTCGCCGTCCTCGGCGGGCATGGCTTCGGACACGGCCGCGAGCAGGGCGTCGTCCGCGAATATGCGCGCCTCCGCGCGCAGGGCGATGGCGATCGAATCCGAGGGCCGCGCGTCCACGGATATCAGGTCTCCATCCCGGTCGATAATCAGCTCGGCGAAATAGGTGCTGTCCTCGACCCGCGTGATCAGGACCCGCTGCAGCGTGCCTCCGAGTCCCCCCAGAACCGAGACGAGAAGATCGTGGGTCAGGGGCCGCTGAAAGGACACGCCCCCCAGTTGCATGGCGATCGCACTCGCTTCCCCGGGCCCGATCCAGATCGGCAGCACGCGATCCGTCCCGACTTCCCGCAGAATGACAACCGGCGTATTCGAAGCGCGATCAAACGCGAGGCTCTGCACACTGACCTCGATCACATGACCTCCTCGCCTGGCGGTTTTCCGGCAGCCGGATATAACCGGGGGGGGGTAACAAGTTGTGCCCCGCGCCCGTCCCGCGCCACCCGTCGCGAACGACCCGCGCCCCGGTGTCCGCCAGACACGCCGAACCGGCGTACGAAACTACAAGGCCAGCGCCGTCCGCAGCTCGCCGACGCGGTCGGTGCGCTCCCAGCTGAACAGGCTGACCTCGCGTCCACCCGCCTTCGCGACGGCCGGAGTGCGGCCGAAGTGCCCGTACGCCGCGGTAGGACCGAAGACCGGTCCTCTCAGGCCGAGATCACGGATGATCCGTCTGGGCCGGAAGTCGAATACGTCCTGAACGGCGGCGGACAGAACCCGATCCGGCACGCATCCGGTCCCGAACGTTTCCACCCATACCTGCACAGGCTCCGGCTTGCCTATCGCATAGGCCAGGCGCACCTCGCACCTCGAGGCGGCACCGGCAGCAACCAGGTTCTTGGCTGCCCACCTGGCCGCATAGGCGCCCGAGCGGTCAACCTTGGTCGGGTCCTTGCCGGAGAACGAGCCCCCGCCGTGCCGGCCCATGCCTCCGTAGGTATCGACGATGATCTTGCGACCGGTCAGCCCGGCATCCGCTTCGGGTCCTCCCAAAATGAAGCTGCCGCTCGGATTGACGTGGATCTTCGCGCTCTCGACCGAAAAATGGCGCTCCGGAAGCACTGGCACGATGATCCTGCGAATGACCTCGGAGCGGATCTCCTCCTGGGACAGCTCCCCCCCACGGTGTTCGGCCGCGTGCTGCGTGCTGACGACGACGGTATCGATGCGGACGGGCTCGATGCCGTCGTACTCGTAGGTGACCTGCGACTTGCCGTCGGGCCCCAGCCAGGGGATTTCCCCTGACTTGCGGGCCTGGGCGAGCCGCTGGACCAGGGCATGGGCCGCCGCAATGGGAGCCGGCATCAGCTCTGGAGTGTCGGCGCACGCGAACCCGAACATCATGCCCTGATCGCCCGCCCCGCCAAGGTCTACACCCGCCGCGATCTCGGCCGACTGTCTGGAAAGGGCCAGGTCGCAGCGAGTGCCGTCCAGACCGTACATGGGCCGACTGTAGCCCGCTTCGCGCATTACGCGCCTGACGAGACTCGGGATGTCGGGGCGTTCACCGTCCAGCGCAATCTCTCCCGCCACCAGTATCCGGTCTGCCGCGACCAGCGTTTCGCACGCGACGCGGCCCCCGGGGTCCGTGGCCAGGATTGCGTCGACGACGGCGTCCGATACCTGGTCGGCGATCTTGTCGGGGTGTCCCTCCGTCACGGATTCGGATGTAAAAAGGCTCGGACTCAAGGTGTCGGCTTCTTCTGGCAGGAGTGGTGAGCGTCGGTCAGGGCCGTGGCAGCGGTGGCGCCATCGCACACGACCATCGGAGACACGGCGCCGGCACAGCGCCGCCGGAACTGTGACGGAAGAAGATTATGGGGGACTCGTCAAGTCCCCGAACGGAAACTGCTCCCGAGCACGTCGCCCAGCGACTCGTCGAGCCGGCGCCTCACGTCGCAGCTCGCCGACGCATGCAGCGCTGCCGAGGCCGCGGCGCGCACCGCGCTCATTCGACATCGGCGGACCAGCCTCTTGATCTCGAGCAGCGAGGGCCAGGCCACCGAAAGGGCTTCCACGCCCAGGCCCAGCAGTAACAGGGCCCCGAGTGGCCGGGCGGCCATCTCCCCGCAGGCGTTCACCTCCACGCCCGCCTGTCGGCCGGCGTCCGCCACCATCGAAATCTGCCGCAACACGGCCGGGTGCAGTTCGTCGAAGAGATGGGCCAAACGGGTACTGGTCCGGTCGACCGCCAGAGTGTACTGGACCAGGTCGTTGGTGCCAATCGAAAGGAAGTCGACGTGCGCAGCCAGTTGCCGCGCCTGCAGGGCCGCCGCCGGCGTTTCGATCATTGCGCCCAGCTTGACCTGCTCCGAGAACGGAAGCCCCTCGCGGCGCAGTTGGTCGGCGGCCGTGCGAAGGAGGCTGCGCACGGACGTAATCTCTTCCGGCGTGTTCACGAGCGGTACCATGATGCGCACGTCCCCATGCGCCGTGGCCCGCAACATCGCGCGCAACTGCGTGAGAAACAGCGTGGTTTCGTCCGGCAGGACACGGACGCCCCGCCTCCCCAGAAGCGGATTCTCCTCGGCCGGAGCACGCAGGAAGACCGGAAACTTGTCGCCGCCCAGATCAAAGGTGCGAATCAGCATGGGGCGGCCGGCGAACGTCTCCGCCACATGGCGATACGCGCGGTACTGCTCCTCCTCTCCCGGGGCCGTGTTGCGTCCCACGACGAGGAACTCGGTGCGGAACAGCCCGATCCCGTCGGCGCCGTGTTCGCGGGCCTGTCGCGCCTCGCCGGGAAGGTCGAGGTTTGCCCGGAGCACCACCCTGGTGCGGTCGAGCGTAACCGCATCCTCGCGGGCAATCGCCGCAATCTCGCGCCGCCATCCCAGGATCGCCGAGCGCCGCGACTCGAAACGCTCCGCTTCCCTTTCGTCAGGATCGATCACGACCCTGCCGGACCGGCCGTCCACGACCATCACCTGCCCGTCGCGCGCCTTCGAGGAAACCCGATTCAATCCCGCGACGGCCGGGATCTGCAGCGACCGCGCCAGGATCGCCCAGTGGGAGGTGCGCGTGCCTTCGTCGGTCGCCAGCGCCACCACCCGATCGGTGTCCAGTGTCGCGACGAAGCTGGGAGTAAGGTCTCTCGCCACGACCACAACGCCGGTCGCGCCGCCCAGGTCCCACGGCTCGGGCAGCGCAAGCAGGCGGTTCAGAACCCGCAGCTTGAGATCGGCAAGGTCGTTCAGCCTGTCCAGGACCATGGGATGGTCGGTTTGCGACCAACGCTCCTTGAGTTCCAGCATCCTCCAGTGGAAGGCACGTGCCGCCGCGAGGCGATTCTCGGCGACGTAGCGTTCCGTTCCCTCGACGACGTCGGGATCATCGAGCATCAGGATCTGCGGATCGAATATCCTTGCCTCGACGGGTCCGAGCCGGACCTCGGTCTCCCTTTTGAGCACCTCCAGCTGACGGCGTGCATCGGTGAGCGCGGCGCGAAAGAGCCCGAGTTCGCGGTCCACCGAGGCCGCCTGTACCACGGTGTGAGCGACTTCGGGGATACACCACTCGATCCGACGCACCGTCCCCCTGGCGATCCCCTCGGCGACGGGAAAGCCCTCGAAGACGGTGGGTGGCGCAACGTCACTCATCGAACCCGGCGCGCACCAGATTCGCCAACGCCGCCACCGCCTCCTCGGCGTCGCTCCCGTCCGCCGTGATGGTCAGGGAACTGCCCTTCTCGGCGGCGAGCATCAGGACACCCATGATGCTCTTGCCATTGACGCGCATTTCGTTCCTGACTACGAGAATCGACGAGGAAAAGCCACCGGCGAGCTTGACGAACTCGGCACACGGTCTCGCGTGCATGCCGAGCCGGTTCGGCACTTCGACCTCGACGGAGCAGGTCACCGGTCAGCGCAGTTGCGGACGCGGACGGTTGCCCGCGATCGCGACCTGCCCCTTCACGGCGAGGCGCGGGACCAGCTCGTCGAACTCGAGCCTGCGATTGAACACGAAATCAAGGAGCATTGGAAGATTGACCCCCGTGATGACGGGCACCTCCGGCCGCTCCCGGGTCACGATGAGTGCCGCCAGATGGCACCCGCCGCTCGGCAGATCGGTGAACAACAGGTTGCGAGGACCCCTCAGTTCGCTCATGGCGCGCGCCCACAACTCCTCCCTGCCCTCCCCGGCATGCGACACGCCGACCAGCGCGTCGTCGGTAACCCCGGCAATCTGGCGCACCGCGGCGACGAGGCCGTCCGCCAGTCCTCCGTGGGCCAGCACCACGCCCCGCGCCGGCGCGGCCAACTCCTGTCCCTGATCGGCAGCGGCAACGGTTGACGCCACCCGGTCTCCGGCCATCGGGGGCGCGGCGCTTCCCCGGTCACTCATAGTCTTCGATCAGCGAATCACGGGGGTTCAGCGCTTTCCGCAGTCCGTCGTCGAACCGCGTCGGTACGTCGACGCCCGAGTAGGCAAGGAGCTGGTTCATCGCGATCACCTCACTGATGGCGGCCAGGTTCTTGCCCGGGTTGAGCGGGATGGTCACCCTCGGGATCTCGACTCCGAGGATTTCCGTCACCTCGCGCTCGAGCCCCGTCCGCTCGTACTCCCGTGAATCGTCCCACGTCTCCAGATCGACGATGATCTCGACGCGCTTACGCTGGCGGGTGGCCCGTGTACCGAACATCGAAGCGACATCGATGATGCCGACGCCGCGGATCTCCATGTGGAAGCCCTGGAGCTCATGCCCCTTGCCCATCAGGACGTCGTTTCCGCGCCGGGAGACGAGTACGACATCGTCGGCGACCAGGCGATGGCCGCGCGCCACCAGACCGAGCACACATTCCGATTTGCCGATACCGCTGGGGCCGGTGAAAAGCAGACCGATCCCGTACACGTCCGCCAGCGAGCCGTGCACGGTCGTTGTGGGCGCCAGCGCATCTTCGAGATACGGCTTCAGTACCCTGTAGAAGTCCCCGGTGTCCAGCCCAGTGCGAAAAACCGGTATCGAGGCGCGGGCTGCGGCGGACAGGAAGTGCCCAGGAACGTCCAGACCACGGGTGACGAAAACTGCGGGCACGTCCCGCGCAAACACGCCCGCGAGACGCGCTTGCGCCTCTTGCGGGTCCAGCGTGCCCAGATAACTCATCTCGGTCTCGCCGAAGACCAGCGCGCGGCCGTCGGGAAAGCGCTCCGTGTATCCCGCCAGGGCGAGGCCCGGACTTGAGACGTCGGGGGTGCCGATGTGAACGTCGAGTGGCACACCGGCGGTGAGCAGCTCAAGCTCAAGCGCCACCTCCCTCGCCGTCAGGAGGTCGCGCACCGTAATCGACGAACTCACGGGCGGGCCACCCGCGTCGGGCCGGTGGGGCATGCGCCCGGCTTCACCGCGCGGTCTCAGCTCTGCACGCTCGACGGCATATGACGATAGTCCTTTCGTCTCGACCGGTCACGCTTGAGAATCCGCTTCACATGCTCATCCAGCTGATCAAGAGCCACACGAAAGTCCGACCCCTCGCCGCGGGCCACGACCGCCTGCCGGCGCCGCCTGGAGACGATGGCTTCGACCGCGTGTGAACGGCCCTGACTCCGAAAAACGAAACTGACATCCATCACGGCGGGGTCAAAGCGGGGCCAACGAGTCGCGAGCATCTCGGCGCGGTCCCGCAAAGGTGGACTGACCTCGCATTGGTGTGCAGTGATCCGTGTCGCCATGAGAGTGATCTCCAGAGGTTGAGGGAACGGTTGAGCCGCCGGGGCATCCCGCCGAGCCCGGCGGCGGCACTACGACAAGGTCCAAGTTAGCAAAAAGCGGCGTGGGAATCCGCACGCTCAGCGGCGCGTCCGCGCTTTGGCGGCCAGACGGCCCAGGAGGTCCTCGAAGGCGGTGGCGACCCCTTCCCAGGTGTATTGTCGGGCCATCTCCCGTGCCGCGATACCCATGCGCTCGCGCGTCGACGGCTCCAGGACCCGGGCCAACGCCGCCGCCAACGCGTCCACATCGCCATGGGGCACGAGGACACCGGTTTCGCCGTCGCGTACGGTTTCGCGCAACCCCGGTGAATTGGAGGCGACGGTGGCGGTCCCGCACGCAGAGGCCTCGATGCTCGCGATTCCCCACCCTTCCTTGGGGGACGTCAGCGCATGCACCCATGATCTGGACAGCAGTTCGCGCTTTTCGTCATCGGGCACGAAGCCTGCGAAGCGCACGCGATCCTGGATGCCGAGGCCACCGGCCGTGCGTTCGAGCGCGTAGCGTGCGTCGCCCTTCCCGGCAACGACCATTCTGACGTTCATGCCCCGGTCACGTAGCCGTGCGACAGCCTGCAACACCAGATCGACCCGCTTGTATCGCTTCAACCTGCCCAGGAACACCACCGTGGGGTCCGGAAAGCGCTCCCGGGCGGGCCCCAGCCCGTCGAGATCCACTCCATTGCGGATTACGGCGATGCTGTCCGCGTCAATCCCGCGATGAACTAGATCATCTCGCGTGCTTTCCGAGACGGCGACGCAGTCGATGCCGCGATAGACCGCGGGTATGATGCGCTCGAACAACCAGGTGGCGCTCGCAAGCACGGGATTCGCCTCGTGGAAGGCCGTGGCGCCGAAGAGGTGATGAACCAGCAGCAGCCGTGCCCGTGCGTCCACCCAGCGCGTGGCCAGCATCGGAACCTTGTTGAGGTCGTCGACGACAACATCGAAGCGCTCGTCGGCCAGGTGGCGCGCATGGCAGAGGGGCGCGGCGATATTGAAGGTGTAGCGGCCGCCCGTTCTGAGCACCCGGATCCCGTCGATCTCGACCTCGGGCCGGGCTCCTCGCCAGCCGGAACAAAGCAGGGTGACCCGATGGCCTCGCGCGGCCAGCCGGCCGAACACCTGGTGGAGGTGTTCCTCCGCGCCCCCGGCGTTCGGGTTGCGACGGTCCTGCCAGTTGACCACGAGTATCGCGAGGGAACTCACGATCAACCGCGCCGGGGGGAATCATCGGGTCCCGCCGCCCGAAACAGGGCATCCAGGACCCCGTTCACGAAACGCGGGGACTCCGATCCGCCGTACCGCTCTGCCAGCCTGACGGATTCCTGTATCGCCACCTTGCCCGGCAGATCCGGCAGACACAGGATCTCGGTGGCGCCCAGCCGCAGGATTCCCCTGTCCATGACCGACAGGCGCTCCAGGCGCCAATTGTCCAGACACGCCGATATCGTCGACTCGATGACCTCCTGGTTGTGCTCGAACGCGCGCACCAGGCGCTCCAGGTACCCGAGTCGCGACGGCGCGATGCGCCGGTCCCGCACGGTCGCGGCGAGTGCCTCACCCGGCGTGAACCCGCCGCCCTCGGACTCCCAGCGATAGTGTACCTGGAGGAACCACGCCCGCGAACGCGTGCGGTCGCGTCGCGCGCGGGAGTCGAGGATACGGTTCAAGCCTGGCATCGCCGCTCGAATCCCGGGGGGATTGTGTCCACGGACTGCTAGCCGTTCACCGGATGGGTGTCGAACAGATCGAGCAGCATGAGCGCGGCCTCGGCGAATTCGCCCCCCTTGTCGGCGCCGCCGGTATCCGCCCGGGCCATCGCCTGTTGCCCGTTGTCGGTTGTCAGCACTCCGAACACGACGGGTATGCCGGCCGACAGGGCCACCTGCCCCAATCCGTCGCTCGCGTGCCCGGCCACGTAGTCGAAGTGGGCAGTCTCACCACGGATCACGCATCCGATCGCGACAATCGCATCGTACCGGCCGGAGCCGGCCATCCGCCGCGCGGCCTGGGGCAGGTCCCACGCCCCCGGCACGTATTCCACGAGGATCCGGTTCGCGGGAATCCCCTCGGCGAGCAGGCGAGCTCTGGCCCCGTCCAGCAGCTGCTCGGTGACCAGGCTGTTGAATCGGGCCACGAGCAGGCCGATCCTGGCACTCCGCGCCCGCTTCATCCGAGCGAGTCCATCCCCGGACCGGCGGCAACCGGGACACTCCCCGCTCCAGCGTCGATGGTCACTCCCGAAAAACTCTCCCGGCCTGTCACCTGAAGGGCGTATCCGTCCAGGCCCACGATGTGCTTTCGGCTGTTGGTGAGCAACCGAATCGTCGTCAGTCCCAGGTCCAGAAGGATCTGGGCCCCGATGCCATAGTCCCTGAGCACCTGTCCCGGACCCGGGGATGAATCGGGAATCGGCGGCTGGTCGGACGTGCGCAGGAGCCGGTCGATGAGGCGGTCGCCGGCACGGTCGCGGTGGAGATACACAACGACCCCCTCCCCTTCATTCTGGATTCGCCGCATGGCGCCTGCGAGGAGATTCCCTTCGGGCTCGTCAACCGACACGAAGGTATCCGCCAGCGGATTCTCGGCGTGCATCCGGACCAGTACGTCCTTGCTGCCGCCCACGTCTCCGCGAACGAGGGCGAGATGCACCCGATCGTCGACGTCACTACGGTAGCCGATGCACAGGAATTCACCCCACGGGGTCCGAAGCGGCGCCTCCACGACGCGCCTCACCAGGCGTTCGCGGGCAAGCCGGTACGCGACCACATGCTCGACGGTAATGAGCTTCAGGTCGTGTTCGCGGGCCATGACCTCGAGTTGATCCCGGCGCGCCATGGTGCCGTCCTCGTTCAGGATTTCGCAGATCACGCCCGCCGGAGAGAGGCCGGCCATCCGTGCGAGGTCGACGGCCGCCTCCGTCTGGCCGACGCGTCGCAACACGCCGCCCCGGCGCGCCCGCAGCGGAAAGATGTGCCCGGGTCGCCGGAGGTCCGCTGGAGTCGACTTCGGATCCACCAGCACCTCCACGGTCCTGGCCCGGTCGTGCGCCGAGATTCCCGTGGTCACCCCAAAACGTCGGTGGGCATCCACCGAAACCGTGAACGCGGTCCCCTGCGGGTCGGTGTTGCGATCGGTCATGAGCGGCAGTTCCAGCGCGTCCGCACGCTCGGCGGTCATCGATACGCAGATCAGCCCTCGTCCGAACTTGGTCATGAAATTGATCAGCCCCGGTGTGATCTTCTCCGCGGCGCACACCAGGTCGCCCTCGTTCTCCCGGTCCTCGTCGTCGGCGACGATCACCAGTCCGCCCGCGGCAATCCGGTCCAGCGCGTCGGAAACGGTGTCAAACGGCATGGATATCGGGGCTCCTTCGAGGCTCACCGGACCTGGACTCCAGAATCCGCCGGACGTATCGGCCGACAAGGTCCGCCTCCACGTTGACCGCATCTCCCGGTCGCAGGGACGAGAAATTGGTGTGACTCCACGAATGAGGGATGATGGCGACTTCGCAAACGGACCCCTCCCTGAGGCCGTTGACCGTGAGGCTGACCCCGTTCAGCGCGATCGAGCCGTGCGGGATGGTCGTGGCGAACACGTCTTCGGGGAGGGAGAAAGCCAGAAGCCGTGTATCGCCCACACGCAGGTGGTCGAGCAGAACCGCGCGGCCGTCGACATGGCCCTGGACCAGATGTCCATCGAGGCGGTCGCCGGCCTTCACCGCGCGCTCCAGGTTCACGGGTGATCCGGTCTCGTAGTGGCCGGCAACGGTTCGCTCCAGGGTCGAAGCGCCGACATCCACCTCGAAGGTGCCGTCCTGGCGCGCGCACACCGTCAGACAGGCGCCGTCGACCGCCACGGATTGCCCTACGGTCAGCCGGTCGGCGAAAGGGGCGGCAATCTCGAGGGCGCGGCCGTTCGGTCGCCGGCCTGTCTTCATGACCTCGCCGACCGCTTCGATGATTCCGGTGAACACGGGTCAGTCTCCCCGGTCGAGAACGATGAGTGTGTCGTTTCCGAATCTCGAAGGGTCGATCACCGACTTCCATCCCCTGAATCTCAACGTCTCCAGAGCGGGCTCGCCCGATTCTCCCACGGGAAATGCGGGCACGCCGCCCTCCCCGATGATTACCGGCGCGATAAAAAGATACAGCCTGTCCACCAGCTCTTCACGGAGCAGTGAAGCCGCGAGCACTCCTCCACCCTCGCACAGCACGCTGCCTATCCCGCGTGCCGCCAGCGCCTCCATAAGGGCCGCGAGATCGAGTCTCTTGCCCTTCACCGGCACGGCAACGACATCCGCGCACCCGGAAAGGCGGCCGGCCAGATCCCTTGCCCTGTGCGGCGCGGTGGCCACAATGGAACGCGGGCCCGGGCGGCCCCGCAACGCTCGCAGCCCGATCGACGCGCGCCCGCGACGATCCAGGAGCACGGCGACCGGGGGCACCCGCGGCACCACGGCCCCCCGGGCAGTGAGCATCGGGTTGTCCGCTTCCCATGTGCGCGTACCCACCAGTATGGCGTCGAACCCGGCGCGCAGCCGGTGCACTTCACGCCGGGACGCTTCGCCCGTCAGCCAGACGCGCCTTCCTGCAGCGGGGGCAATGCATCCGTCCACGCTGACGGCAAGCTTCAGTGCCACGTACGGAACCCTGGCCGATGGGTTGTGGAAGAAGACCGGATTCTCCGCGGCCCACTCGGACGGATTGCCGAACGGTCCATCCACAACCACGCCCCGGCTGCGCAGCCACTCCGCACCCCCTTTCTGTTGCGCTCCGGGTTCGGCGGCCCAGAACACGACCCGTGCGATTCCTGCCGCGAGGATGGCCTCGGTACACGGCGGCGTCTTCCCATGGTGATTGCATGGCTCGAGGCTGCAGTACAGCGTCGCACCGCGCGCGTCATTCACAGCCGCAAGAGCTGAGACCTCGGCGTGAGGCCCGCCGTAGCCGGCATGGAACGCCTCGCCGAGGACTTCGTCTCCGCGCACCACCAGCGCTCCCACCATCGGGTTGGGGTGCACGCGGCCCCAGCCACCCCGGCCGCACTCGATCGCGCGTGCCAGGAGGCGGCGGTCCGCCCCACTCAGACTTCCGTTTCCAGGTCCCACGCGCGGCAGCGCGATCAAAGTGTGATCCGCACGGCGCCCGACGCGAACCAGTCCCGTGCGGCGGGATCGTACCCCCCGCCCCGACCGGTGAAGGGATCGGTCACGCCCTCCGCAACGCCGACCTCCAGCGAAATCTGGGAAATGAGAAAGTTGAACCATCCGCCCGCGAAATAGAGCGAACGCTCGCTCCTGACCTGGCCCGTCACGGGCGAGGTGTTTTCTCCCGTTAGCGGCACCGTGACGTCTGCATCGGCATCGTAGCGATCCCACCCCACGCCGGCCATCAATCCCAGGACGAACCAGTTCTTGCCCAGGGTCGCCCGCAGGGACGACACCGTGAGGTCCATGCGCACCTCGCCGGGATTCCCCCCGGCAACGTCACCCGCCTGAACATCGTTGTGCCAGCGACGGACGGCGGAGACCGAGATGCCGGGCAGCGTGAACGACTCGCGCAACAGTCCGACCCGGGTACCGAGGCCTGGACCCGAGGACGCCCCGGAGAACCCGGAACCCCCGGGGAGCCTCAATACCGAATAGGACGCGATCAGGTCCGCCGACAGGACTCCTCCCAGCGCAGGCGCAGGCTGAAACCCGTCGACCACGCCTGCAACCACCGTGCCCCGCAGGCCCACGACCGCGAAGCTCTCCTCCTCGGTCAGTTCCCGGACCGACTGCGCGGCAACCCGCGGCATTTGCATGGGGAGGCCGATCGCCGAGAATGCCACACTGATCCGGGGGGCGGCGCCCAGGCGCTTTCCCAGGGTGCTGGCAGTCCCGGGGTTGTCGCTGCCCAGAGCCGTGGCCAGACCGACTCCTTGCTGTATCGCCAGGGTGGTCAGCGCGAGTTCACGGCACCGGGACGCGAGGCCCGGCATATTCCCCGCGCAACGATCCGCCAGATCCACGATCCCGTCGACCGACGCTCCAACGCCCGGCAAGTCCTGGGCGAGGGCGCCGGGCGTCCGAACCCCCGACACGGCTAGAACCGCGAGGCACAGGGAGCCACCGCATACGGACCGCAACAAGGGACTCGTCGGACGGGCAACGTCAGCCGGTCGGCTTCTCACTACACACCCCCAAGCTCGACCCCGTCGCCCACAACGACTTCCCCTGCGCTCCACGAGCCCTGTCCAAGCATCTGCAGCACCTGAGCCTCCTGCTCGCGCGCTACAACGACGAGCATGCCGACACCCATGTTGAAAACGCGGTACATCTCGGTCCGGGACACTCCGCCCCCCTGTTCCAACTGCAGGAATACGTTGGGAACGTCCCACGAACCGCAGTCGATCCGGGCACCCAGTCCCTCCGGCAATACCCGCGGGAGGTTGCCTTCGATCCCTCCGCCGGTCACGTGGGCCAATGCACGTATCGCGCCCGCTTCCAGCAATGGCCACATCGTGCCCAGGTACGACCGGTGCACGGTCAGAAGCACGTCTGCAACCGAACGTTCCTCACCCGGAAAGTCGTCGTCGACGCCGAGTCCCATGCGATCGAAGACGATCGTGCGCGCCAGCGTGTAGCCGTTCGTGTGCAGCCCGGAGGAGGCCACCCCGATGATTCTGTCACCGGCACGCACGGCGGAGCCGTCGAGGATCCTGTCGCGTTCCACCACGCCCACGATGAATCCGGCAAGGTCGTATTCGCCGGGCGCGTAGAAGTCGGGCATCTGGGCCGTCTCGCCGCCGAGCAGCGCGCAGGAGTTCTCTTCGCACGCACGCGCGGCTCCCCCGACGACCGCCGGAACCACGTCCCCGTCGAGGTCTCCCGTTGCCAGATAGTCGAGGAAGAAGAGGGGCCGGGCGCCCTGCACCAGAATGTCGTTCACGCAATGGTTGACCAGGTCCTGCCCCACGGTGTGATGCCGCCCCGTGGCGAAGGCCACTTTCAGCTTGGTGCCGACGCCATCCGCGCTGGAGACGAGAACGGGGCGCGAAAGGCCGCTCGGCACGGCGTACAGTCCCCCGAACGCGCCCAGTCCGGACAGGGTGTTCTCGTCGCCGGACGCGTCGATCAGCGGGCCCAGAGAGCGCTTTGCGCGATCGGCCGCTTCCAGGTCGACACCGGTATCCTTGTAGGTCAGTGATTCGTCCATGACGATCCGCCAAGCTCCTGGAGACTGTGGACACGGCGCGCAACAGCGCCGGCTTCGAGGGCCCTGAAGCGATCCACCGAAAAGGCC
The DNA here is from genome assembly GCA_028873815.1 of Gemmatimonadota bacterium. GTDB lineage: Bacteria > Gemmatimonadota > Gemmatimonadetes > Longimicrobiales > Gaopeijiaceae > Bin94. Next base: position 109,387 of record JAPPNN010000027.1, read on the forward strand.
TCGACCGCGTAGGAACCCGTCGCGGACCCGTAGGCGGCCGCCCGGCACAACGCTTCGCGGTCGAAAGTGCCCGTGTGGTCCAGATACCCCAGGAACCCTCCGGCAAAGGCGTCGCCCGCGCCGGTCGGGTCGATCACGTCGGCGACCGGCCACGCGGGGCACTCGAAGACCCAGTCCCGACCGAAAACGACGGACCCGTCCTCGCCCCTCTTGACCACGACGACCGCGGGACCCAGGTCCTGTATCCGCCCGACCGCACCGGCCAGGTCGTCGTCGCCGGCCAGTTGCACCGCTTCCTCGTCGTTGACGAGAAGCACGTCCAGCCGCGCAAGCACGCGCTCGAGCGGGCCGGGGGTTCGCTCGATCCAGAAATTCATGGTGTCGGCCGCCACCAAACGGGGCGCCCGCACCTGGTCCAGCACCTTCATCTGCAAGTCCGGATCGATGTTGCCGAGGAACACCACGCGCGAATCGCCGTATGCGGGAGGGACCGCCGGATTGAAATCGGCGAAGACCCCGAGCCGCGTTTCGGTGGTTACCCGAGCGCGGAAGTCGTCGCTGTAACGTCCACCCCAGAAGAAGCTCTCGCCGGGCATCTGCAGGAGGCCCTCGAAATCCACTCCCCGCTCGCGCAGAAAGCCGAGCAGTGCCAGGGGGTAGTCGTCCCCCACGACGCCCACGACGCGCACCTCGGTCAGCAGCGAGGCCGCCGCCGCGAAGAAGACCGCCGAGCCACCGACCACGCCATCGACCCTGGCCGCTCGAGTTTCCACCGCATCGAGGGCGACCGAGCCCACTGCCAGGATGGCCACCGGGGTCACAGGATCCGGATAGAGGCGCTGGGAAGTCGCGGCCCGGATCCCGCAGACCCGCGGGCCAAGGTGCGATCGTGTCGGATCACAGCCTCACCATTCGCTCCGGCGCCTCGAGCCCCAGGACGGCAAGCCCGTTGCGCAGGACAATCCGCGCGGCGTCAGCCAGGGTCAAGCGGGCGTTGCGCAGTCGCTGGTCCTCGACCAGAACGGCCCGTTCGGGGCTCCGGGTGGGGTGACCCGTCTGGTACCAGGAATTGACCAGGCCGGCCGTCCTTTCGAGATAGTCGCAGACGACATGCGGGGCGCGGGCTTCGGCGGCCCTGCGCAGGAAGTCCGGGAATTCGCGCAACCGGTTGATCAACTCCCGTTCCATGCGGGAATCGAGCGGCCGTGTGTCGGCGTCCCGGGGGCACGCCCACCCTCTCTCACGTGCGAGTTCGAAGAGCCGGCAAACGCGTGCATGGGCATACTTGACCTTGTACACCGGATTCGTGTCGGATTCGTCCAGCGCCAAGTCCAGATCGAAGGTCAGGTGGGCTTCGGGACGCCGCATGAGGAAAAAATAGCGGGCCACGTCCGCTCCCACCTCCGCCACCAACTCCGCGAGCGTCGTATATGAACCGGCCCGCTTTGAAAACCGGACCTCTTCCCCACCCCGTTCCACGGTCACCATCTGATGCAGGACGTATTCGGGGTAGCCGGCCGGCCGGCCCAGGGCCTGGAGCCCGGCGCGCACGCGGTCCACTGTGCTGTGGTGGTCGGACCCCTGCACGTTGACCACCTCGCGGAAGCCCCTGTCCCACTTGGACATGTGGTACGCGACATCCGGGAGGAAATAGGTCGGTGACCCGTCGCTCTTGACCATGACCCGGTCCTTCTGGTCACCGAACGCGGTGGTGCGAAGCCAGGCTGCACCGTCCTTCACGTAGGTAAGCCCGGTGTTGTCGAGATCGTGGATGGTGGCGGCTACCCGGCCGTCGGCGTAGAGGCGTGTTTCCGGATAGTACTCGTCGAAGCGGACGCCGAACTCGGCCAGATCCCGTTCCTGTTCCGCGCGCAATGCACGAACCGCGTGCCGGCGCATTGCCTCCAGAGCCGCGTCGCTGTCGTCATTCTCGTAGCGGTCGCCCACCTCATCGCGGAATGAGCGCGCAATGTCCACAACATACGCGCCGTGATACCCGCCCTCCGGCACTGCCGCCTCGTGGCCGAGCAGCTGCTGGTACCGGGCGCGCACGCTTGCCGCCAGCCTTTCGATCTGTGCGCCAGCGTCGTTGAAATAGAACTCCCGGTGCACGCGCCACGCGGACCATTCGAGGAGGCTTGCGATCGCATCTCCCAATGCGGCCTGACGACCATGTCCCAGATGGAGCGGACCGGTGGGATTGGCCGACACGAACTCCACCATGATCTCGCGTCCGCGCCCGCTGGCATTGCGGCCGTACGCATTGTCCGCCTGCTGTATCTCGTGAAGAACCCGCCCCACCGCCGACTCTTCGAGGAAGAAATTGAGGAATCCCGGGCCGGCGACCTCGATGCGGTCCACGCCCCTGATCCCCTCCAGCCGCGCCCTCAACTCCAGCGCGATCTCGCGGGGCGCCCGGCGAAGCCGCGACGAAAGCGCCAGGGCCACGTTCGAGGCCAAATCACCGTGGTCCGCGTCCTTCGGCCGGTCCAGCCGGAAGCGCACGTCCGCGGCGCCGAACTCGCCGGCCACCTGGCGCAGCGCGTCCGAGATCCTCTCGGCGGGCATCGACCTAGCGGTCCGTCGAACCGGCCGCCTTATCGGCCTTGCCCGCCGGCTCAGAGCCGTCGCGCTCAGCGCCCTTCTTCTCGCCACCTCCCGTAGTCGCTTCGCCAGCCTTCGGCTTCACCTTCCCGCCGTCCGCGCCCGCGCCATTCCCGGACTCCTCCCGGGCTCGCTCCCTGTACGCGTCCGAGCGGTAGTCGGTGATGTAGAACCCCTCGCCCTTGAACAGCAGTCCGGCGCCCCCCGAAATGAGGCGCTCGGCCCGGCGGCCGCACTCGGGGCACGGGGCGCGGGGTTCATCGCTCATCCGCTGGAAGAGCTCGAAATCGCGGCCGCAATCGCCGCAGCGGTATTCGTAGGTGGGCATCGTTGCGTCTGCCTGGGGAGCCTTGCGAGAAACCATCCTTGCGGCTTCAATGATAACACGACCCGCGTCGATCACTGCCGGCCGCTCGCCGACCGCGACGCGGCCTCCGGCCCCGACGCGACCGTCAGCCCCAACGCGACCGCCGACCCCGATGCGGCGGTTTCCGGTCACGCGCCCGTGCCGTAGGTCCCCCACACACTCCTGAGCGCGTCACTGATCTCGCCGAGCGTGGCCTCGGCCTTCACGGCGTCGACCATCACCGGCAGCAGGTTGCCGTCACCGCGGGCGACCTCCCGCAGATGGGCCAGCTGGCGTTCCACCGGGCCGGCGGCCCGGTTCGCCCTGAGTCTGCCCAGCGCCTCGATCTGACGCGATTCGAGCTGCCGAAAGCCGGGACCGGGTGGAGGTTCGGCCAGATCCTCGGTCTCGTATCGGTTTACGCCGACGACCACCCTCGTTCCCGATTCGACATCGAGCTGGTGCTTGTACGCAGCGCGGTGGATCTCATCCTGCATGAACTCGATGGCCTGCGAGGCGCCGCCGAGTTCGTCGATCCGCCGCATGTGGCCGAGCGCCTCCGTCTCGATGCGGTCCGTCAGGTGCTCGACAAGAAAGCTGCCGCCCAGAGGATCGATCCGATCCGCCACGCCCGATTCCTCGGCCAGGATCTGCTGGGTCCGCAGGGCCAGGGCGGCAGCCTTGGCGGTGGGCAGCGCGAGCGCTTCGTCGTACCCGTTGGTGTGCAGCGATTGGGTGCCGCCGAGCACGGCGGCCAGGGCCTGGACGGCTACGCGGATCACATTGTTCATCGGCTGCTGGGCCGTCAGGGTCGATCCCCCGGTCTGGGTGTGGAAGCGCAGCCTGCACGAGCGGTCGGAAGCGCCGAAGCGCTCCCTCATGGTGCGGGCCCAGATCCGGCGCGCCGCGCGAAACTTGGCCACTTCCTCGAACAGGTCGTTGTGCGCGGCAAAGAAGAAGGACATGCGGGGCGCGAAATCCTCCAGCGCAATGCCCCGGACCCGCGCCCGCCGCACGTACTCCACGCCGTTCGCGAGCGTGAATGCGACCTCCTGGGCTGCGGTCGAACCGGCCTCGCGTATGTGGTAGCCCGAAACCGAGATCGCATTCCAGCGAGGCAGTTCGCGCGCGCAGAAGGACATCAGATCGCCGACCAGCCGCAGCGAGGGCTCCACCGGATAGATGTACGTGCCCCGCGCGATGTACTCCTTGAGCACGTCGTTCTGGACGGTCCCGCGCAGCTGCCCGCGCGGCACGCCGGCCTGGTCCGCCACGGCCGTGTACAGCGCGAGCAGGATGGGAGCCGTGGCGTTGATGGTCATCGAGCACGAGACGGCGCCCACGTCGATGCCGTGAAAAAGTGTGCGCATGTCGGCCAGGGAATCGATCGCGACCCCGACGCGCCCCACCTCGCCCGCTGCCACGGGGGCATCCGAATCGTAGCCCATCTGGGTGGGGAGGTCGAAGGCTACCGAAAGCCCCGTCGTCCCCTGGCCAAGCAGAAAGTGGTAGCGCGCGTTGGTTTCCTCGGCGGTGCCGAAGCCGGCGTACTGCCGCATTGTCCAGCGCCGCCCCAGGTACATTGTGCGGTGGATACCGCGCGTGTAGGGGAAAACGCCCGGCTCGCCGAGGTCCTTGCCCGTCTCAAAACCCGTGGGCAAGCGGTCGTAGACGGCGGAGTCGTCCTGCGCGCTCACTTGCGTTCCACCTCGCCGAACTCCACCAGAGTCTGCCCCTTTTCCACGGCCTCGCCGGGAGCGACAAGGATCCGCCCCACTCTCCCGGCCGCCGTCGCCCGCAATTCGTTCTCCATCTTCATCGCCTCGACGATCACAACGGCTGCGCCCGGTTCCACGATCTCGCCCGTCTCCACGGCGACCTGGACAACCAGACCCGGCATGGGCGCCTTGAGGGCGGCCACTCCGCGTTCGCTTCCGGCGCCCGCCGACAGTGACCTCACGCGTGCGGCCCTGGCGTCAAGGACCTCCGCGCTCACGCGGTCGCCATCGAGTTCGAACTCCCAGAATCCCCTGCTGCGTATTTCCGCGCACACCGCCCAGGGCTTCCCGTCCAGGAGCAGGGTTCTCAAACGGGCCAGGCCGGACCCGGAAAGCGAGGCCTCGTGCGCGTCGCCGTCGATCACGACCTTTCCGTCCACGCCGACGACCACATCGTGCGTCTCGCCCGCCACGGATACCACGTAGCGCGACCCGGTTCGATCCATGGCCTGTGGCGCCCTCATCCGTTCCCGTCGGCAACCGGAGCGACCCACGGAGCGGTCCCGGCGCGCCACTCGGAAAACCGGACACCGCGGCGCCGAATCCGTGGCGCCGGCACGGCGGCCCGGCGCTCGTGCTCCAACAGTGCCGCCGCCGCCACCGCGGCCGTGTGCGAGGCGTCGTCGAGTCCGGCGTCGAACAGTTCCGGGTGTTCGGTCAGGTACGCGGTCGAGATCCGACCGGCGAGAAAGTCGGATTCATCCAGGATCCGACGAAGGAGCGGAGCGCAGGTCGAGACGCCGGCGATCGTCAATTCTGCCAGCGCGCGTTTCATGCGCATGATCGCCAACTCGCGGTCGGAGGCCCACGTGATCAGCTTGCCGAGCAACGGATCGTAGTGAAGGCCGATTTCGCTGCCCACGCCGATGCCGCCGTCCCAACGAACGCCGGGACCTCCCGGAATCGCCAGGTGACGCACCGTCCCCGTTGCGGGGAGAAACCCGTCAAAGGGCGACTCGCTGGTAACGCGGCACTCGATCGCGTGGCCACTCAGGGGGATTTCCGATTGCCGCATCGGGATGGCTTCGCCGGACGCCACGCGGAACTGCCATTCGACCAGGTCGACACCCGTGACAAACTCCGTGACCGGGTGCTCGACCTGCAGCCGCGTGTTCATCTCCAGGAAAAAGAACTCCCCGTCCTGGTAGAGGAACTCGACCGTTCCGGCCCCAACATAGTTCACCGCGCGCGCCGCACGAACCGCCGCCTCGCCCACTTCCCGGCGCTCCTCGGGACCTAGAAGCGAGGACGGCGCCTCTTCGATCAGCTTCTGATGACGTCGCTGGATCGAGCACTCCCGTTCATGGAGATGCACCACGTTGCCGAAACCGTCGCCGAAGAGCTGCACCTCGATGTGCCGGGGGCATTCCAGAAACCGCTCCACGTAGACGCTGCCGTCGCCGAAAGCCGCCCGCGCCTCGCGCGCAGCAGCGTCGAACGCGGCCGCCACCTCATCGAGTCGGCGGACGACCCGCATCCCCTTGCCGCCACCACCCGCCGCAGCCTTGAGCACGACCGGGAGCCCCACCTCACTGGCCACCTCACGCGCCTCCGACCCGGAGCCCAGCGGAGTCGTCGTACCCGGAACCACCGGCACCCCGGCGTCGGCCATGCGGCGGCGCGCCTCGGTCTTGTCCCCCATCGCCCGGATCGTCTCGGCTGCGGGCCCCACAAAGACCAGTCCGGCGTCCACAACCGCCCCGGCGAAGTCGGCGCGCTCTGCAAGGAAGCCATACCCCGGATGAACCGCGACCGCCCCCGTGGTGTGCGCGGCGCGGAGGACCTTGCCGATGTCGAGGTAGCTCCGGGACGCGGTCGCCGGACCGATGAGCACCGCCTCGTCGGCGTGAACCACATGCGGCGAGTCCCGGTCCGCCTCCGAAAAGACGGCGACGGTGCGGATGCCCAGCTCTCGCGCCCCCCGGATCACGCGCAGCGCGATTTCACCCCGGTTGGCGACAAGTACCGATTCGATCATTGTCTGGCCTCTCCGGGGCCGGAACGGGGGGTTTGGGGCCGGAAGCTACCCGATGGTACCCTGGATCACGGTCTCCGCGCCATCCCGCCAGATTCGCAGCGCGATCTCCTCGTCCTCCTCGTACGAGCGCAGAATCCGTCTGAACTGCTGGGCGCTCCGGACCCTCCGGCCATCCACATCGACCACGACATCGCCGGGGCGGAGCCCAAGCGCGGAACCGTCGTCGGCATCCGCGACGAGGACTCCCTCCTCCGTGCCGAAGTAGGCACCGAGACCGGGGTTGAGTTCGACCAGCTCGAGGCCGTGGGAGCGGTCCTGCAGCCACACCCGCATCAAGTCCCCGCCGTCGCCACGGAAGAGGTCGGGCGCGTCCGGAACATCGACGGTTGGAGCGTCCCATTGGACATTCCAGTCGATATCGCGGTATTGGTCACGCACGCGGTCGGCCATGTCGCGCATGCGGACGCTGAGCCTCGATGGCCAGCCCCACCCGTCGAGTTCCTCGGGGACCACGGCGAAAGCGAGCAACTCACCGTCCCGATCCACCTCGATCTCGATCTCTTCCCCCTCTTCGAGTTCCCTGATCAGGGCGATCAGGCGCTGACCGGGAAGCGAGGTGTCCCGATTCATGTCCATCTCATCTTCGCCGTCCAGGGGCCGGGTAAGGTCCCGACCCCCCGCCGCCACGATGATGTCGCCCTCGCGAACACCGGCCCGGTCGGCCGGGCCGTCTTCCCTCAGTCCGGTCACACGAACTCCGACATCGTCGAGGTCGGAATCCATGTCCAGCGAAACGCCGAGCATGGGCCGTCCCTCCAGACCCAGGAAGGGACCCTGCCCGGTATCTCCATCCCAGATGAACGTCCTCACACCCGGCCTGCAGTCACAGTCCTCCTTCTCCTGTGCCGTGACCGGACCCGTCAAACCCGACAACCCGAATGCTGCCACGGCGGCCAACCCCGCCGACATCCAGAAGTCCCTGAAGAATCTTGCCTTGCGCATCGTGTCTCCCCCCGTTGTCTGTCTCCAGCCCCCCGGCGTGCCCGTCAGGCTGTACAGACACTCAGACGCACGTACGGGCCGGCCGGGTTGCCCGGCGGCGACATGGCTCACATGGCTCTACAACGGGATGTTGCCGTGCTTCTTCGGTGGATTCGAGTCCCGCTTGTCACGCAGCATGTCGAGGGCGTTGATCAGCCTGGCGCGAGTGTCGCGGGGATCGATCACATCGTCGACGAAACCTCGTGCCGCCGCGACGTACGGATTCGCGAACTTCTCCCGGTATTCGGCCATCCTCGCCTCTGTCGCAACCTCCGGGTCTTCGGCCGCGGCAATCTCCTTGCGGAACAGGATCTCCACCGCGCCCTTCGGGCCCATCACCGCGATTTCGGCGGACGGCCAGGCCAGGTTGATGTCGCCCCGGACGTGCTTCGAGTTCATCACGTCGTACGCGCCGCCGTAGGCTTTGCGAGTGATGACGGTGACCTTGGGCACGGTCGCCTCGCAGAACGCGTACAGCAGCTTGGCTCCGTGCCGGATGATGCCGCCGTGCTCCTGCGCGACCCCGGGCAGGAAGCCGGGGACGTCTTCAAGCACGACCAGGGGGATGTTGAAGGCGTCGCAGAAGCGCACGAAGCGGGCACCCTTGTCGGAAGCGTCGATGTCGAGAACGCCGGCCAGGACGGCGGGCTGGTTGGCCACGATCCCGACCGAGTGACCCCCGAGATGCGCGAACCCAGTGACCAGGTTGCGCGCGAACCCGGCATGGACCTCGTAGAATCCACGCCCATCGGCTATTTCATGGATAATCTCGGTTATGTCATAGGGACGATTCGGGTTATCCGGTATGATCTCCAGTATTTTCTCGCTTCGGCGAGCATGGGAATCCCGATCTTCCCCGACCGGTGGGGGCTCGGCGTTGTTGCTCGGAACGTACCGGAACAACTCCCGCACGGCCGTCAGCGATTCCGCCTCGCTGTCGTGGGCGAAGTGCGCCACGCCGGACGTCTCGGCGTGAATATCCGCGCCTCCCAGCCCCTCCATGTCGATTTCCTCGTGAGTCACCGTCTTCACCACTCCCGGTCCCGTCACGAACATGAAGCTCGTTCCCCGTACCATGTACACGAAGTCCGTGATCGCCGGCGAGTAGACGGCCCCGCCGGCGCATGGACCCAGGACCACGCTGATCTGCGGGATCACGCCCGATGCAAGGGTATTGCGAAGGAAGATGTCGGCATAGCCCCCCAGCGAGACGACGCCCTCCTGGATCCGGGCCCCCCCGGAGTCGTTGAGGCCGATCACCGGCGCCCCGTTGCGCAGCGCCATATCCTGAATTTTGACGATCTTCTCCGCATGGGCCTCGCTGAGCGACCCGCCGAAGACCGTGAAGTCCTGCGAGAACACGTAGACGAGCCGGCCGTGAATCATCCCATAGCCCGTGACGACTCCATCACCGAGGTATTTTCGAGAATCAAGCCCGAACTCGGTTGAGCGGTGCGTGACGAACCGGTCGAGTTCGACAAAGGAGTCCTCGTCCAGGAGGAGTTCCAGCCGTTCTCTGGCCGACAGCTTGCCGCGCTCGTGCTGGGCGCGAATGCGCGCCTCTCCCCCGCCCAACTCCGCTTCCCGCTTGAGAGCCTCCAGGCGCTCGAGAGATTCGCGCATCGTCATGGGCGACGGCAGCGACTTCTGCTAGCGGGTGCCGGAGCGTGGGCGCGGACCGACCGGATCCGCCCCCCCCGCGTCAGGGAATTCCGTGTCGACCGGGTGTAGCGAACCGCCATAGATTCGGACCGGAAAATACTCCCGGGTCAGTCGGCCGTCGGCAAAGGAATAGCTTCCGGTCACGCCGGCGAAGCGGTGGAGCCGCTCCAGGGCCGCGACAAGATCTCCGGACGTGCGCCGACCCGCGCCATAGGCCGCAAGGGCCATGCGGAACAGGTCGAAACCCGTCGCCGGCACCATGCTGTGCAGCGAGCGCCGAAAGCGGCGTTCATAGGCCGCGACAAAATCCGCGGGCAGGTCCTCGACCGCATCGGGTGCCAGCGAGTTCACGGAGATCACCCTGTCGGTATGACGGCGGGCGACACCCTCCATGACGGCGCGTCTCGTCCATCCCGCGGTGCCGGCCACCTGGACGCCGATGGTGTCGAGACCGAAAAACGCGATCTGGGGCGCGAGCAACTCGATGTCGGCCGGCGGCGCTGCGACCACCAGCAGCCTGGGAGCGAGCGACTTCGCCTCGAGGAGCGGCTCCTCGAAGGTCGTGGTGCCGGGCAGGTACTCGATGCGCCGCCGCACCGTGCCGCCCACTGCCCTGTACGCGTCCGCGAAAGCCGTCGCTTCCAGTGTCTCGCCAGGACTGCGCGGGTGGATGACGACCGCATCGTAGTAGCCGAGACCAGTCGCCGCGTCGGCGAGAACCAGTCCCGCCGCCGGATCCCCGGCGCCCATGCTGTAGACACCCCTGTGTCCGTCGGGAAGATCCCGTGCGGTCGGCGAGAAAAACGCCAGGCGTCTCGGCGCGGCTTCCGACGCCGCGCGTACATTGCCGGCAGCCAGCGGGCCGAGGATGGCGACGGCCCCTCGATCCACGAGGGCCGAAACCCCGCGCACGCTGCCCGACGCCGTACCGCCGTTGTCCTCCAGGACGAACTGCACATCGACACCCGCCCGACGGGCCAGATCGACCGCGACCTCGACGCCGTCCAGGAACATCCGTGCGTATTCCTGGCTGGATGGCGATCCCGACATGGGCAGCAGCGCACCAATGACGGGGGCTTCCTGAGGTGGTTCGGCCATCGCCCCTGGTGTGGGACCGGCCACCGAGGCGACGCAGGCCAGCGCGAAGCCGGCGAGCACTGTGGCATTGGCCACGGGCTGTGGCGATCTCGTGTCCATCGTCTTCACGAAAACCCGCCGTTCCGGCCTCCTGATCAAACAGACGTTGCGGGCTGCTCCCCGGTGCCATCTGCCGCTTCGTCGCCGTTAGCGTCCGCCGTTTCCCCTTCGGTGGCGCCACCCGCTACCTCGTCGGCTACGGCTACCGCGGCTTGCTGGGCAGCGTCTACTTCGGCCTCCTCGGCAGCATCCGCCGCGGCCTCCGGGGCAACATCCGCTGCGGCCTCCTGGGCAACATCTGCCGCTGCCTCCTCGCTGTTGGCGTCCGCTGCCTCCTCGGCCGCGTCGGACTCGCGCCTTCTTTCGGGTGCCTCGAGCACTTCGAGCACGATACGGCGCTCCCCCGCGTCCGAGGCGATCACCCGGATGGGAACGACATCGCCAGCGGAATAGCGATCTTCGATCTCGTCCGCCGCAACCGCGGAATGAGAGCCCGGCACGAACCCCTCGACACCGTCGCCCAGGTCCACAATCAGGCCTCTGTCCTGGATGCGCACGACGCGGCCATCCTGCTCGTAGTCCTTGTGGAAACGCGAGACCAGCTGCGGCCACGGATCATCGTACAACTGCTTGATCCCCAAGGAGATCCGCTTGTTGTCCGAATCCACGTCGAGCACCATGACATCCACGGTCTCGCCCTTTTGCACCACCTCCGACGGGTGCTCGACCCGCCGCGTCCAGCTCATGTCGGAAACGTGCACCAACCCATCGATCCCCGGCTCGATTTCAACGAACGCGCCGAAGGAAGTCAGATTGCGTACGGTGCCGGTCAACCTGGTCCCGGTCGGATACTTGAGCGGCAGGGCCAGCCATGGATCCTCCTCAATCTGCTTCATGCCGAGGGAGATCTTCTGGTCCTTCGGGTCCACCTTCAGCACCACCGCCTCGATCTCGTCGCCAATAGACACGAGCTTGGACGGGTGCCGCACATTGCGGGTCCAGGACATCTCGGAGATGTGAACCAGGCCCTCGACGCCCTTCTGAAGCTCCACGAACGCCCCGTAGTTCGTGATCGATACGACCTTGCCCCGGACGCGGGCGCCCACGGGATAGCGCTCCTCGATATCCGTCCACGGATACGGAAGCAGCTGTTTCAGTCCCAGCGAGATGCGCTCGCGGTCCCAGTCGATGTCCAGCACCTTGATGTCGAGGCGCGCGCCGATATCCACCACCTCCGAGGGGTGGCCGACCCGGCCCCACGACATGTCGGTGATGTGGAGCAGGCCGTCGAGACCGCCGAGATCGATGAACGCCCCGAAGTCCGTGATGTTCTTGACGACGCCCTCGCGCACCTGGCCGGTGAGAAGCTCCTTGACCAGCGTGGAACGCTTCTTCTTGCGCTCGCGTTCGAGAATGACACGCCGCGACACGACGATGTTCCGCCGGCGCTTGTTCAGCTTGATGATCTTGAAATCGTAGATATCGCCAATCAGGTCCTCGATGTTCGGGACCCGGCGAAGCGCGATCTGGGAACCGGGCAGGAAGGCGTCGACGCCCATGATGTCGACCGTCACACCGCCCTTGATCTTGCGCGTCAGGAGTCCCTTCACCGGCTGGTCGTTCTCGAACGCGTCCTTGATCAGCTCCCAGACCCGGAGGAAGTCCGCCTTCTTCTTGGACAGGACGACGACGCCGTCTTCGTCCTCGAGGCTCTCGAGAAGCACCTCGACATCCTGTCCAGGCTCGATCGCGTCGGGGTCCTTGAACTCTTCGAGCGGTACGGCCCCTTCGCTCTTGAAGCCGAATTCGAGGATGACGGTGGACTCGGTCGTGCGAAGGACCCTGGCCTGCACGACCTGACCCTCACGGATATCGCCGCGGGCGGTCTGGTGCTCGGAGAGCATCGCCTCGAAGTCGTCGCGAGAGACGTCGAGGACCTCTTCGCCATATGGATCGTTGAACAGCTCCGGTGAGATTCCGCCTGGAAGCCCGGAGCCGTCAGCAGCGGTGTCGGGAGTGGGACCGTGGCCGTCGGGGGCCGTTTGAGAATCCTGGGGTTCGTTCATGGCATGCATCGCCGGCTTGCGAGCCCGGCGCTCCGGTACGATTTGCCGGCCCGTGGAACGTGCGGGAGACCGGATTGAGTGAAGATGAAGGCCGCGCAGACCTGCCCGCGGTAGCGCGCAACCGATGTGCTGTTTCACGGGATGACAAGGGCCGCAAAGTCGGGCCCACGGTCGTTCCCAGTGCAGAGTACAGTCTTGAAGGATAATGCAATCCGGCACTCAAGGGGAGTCCTAGTCTTGTCCAACGGCAAATGAGCCTGAACGCGGGGCCGGTTTCCAGCGGGAA
>JAPPNN010000076.1 GCA_028873815.1 Gemmatimonadota bacterium
GCTAAAGTCATCGGCTGCAAGCCGTTGCAAATCTCACTATTCTTGCGGCGTCGGCTGGCTGACGGACCTTAAGGTCGTGAGGCAGCCCGGTATCGTTTTCCTCCAGAGCCGTCGTCCGCGAGGGATTTCTCGCGTACATTGAATGGCATGAATCTGAAGATGCCGAGCGCTCGCTGCGATGCGTTCGGCTGCCTCTGCATCTGCCTTGGCATGAAGGGCGAACCGAAATGAGGAATCTGGAGAACACGACCACGGCGCGAGCGCGACACCGCGCGGTGCTCCTCCCTCTCGCGCTCTTGGTGGCCTGCGGAGATGCCGGGGACGACTCGGCCACCGGCGCCACCGGAACCTTGGACGGCCCGGACGTGATCGTGAGCGCCGTGACCGAGGAGGTCTTCACCGTGGGGTCCGTCGTCGGCGATACTTGGGACACCTTCGGCAGCGTGCGCTCGGTGCACTTCGATGCACAGTCCAACCTTCACATCTTCGATAGCCAACTCGATCACATCCTCGTGGTCGGGCCGGACGGTTCGCTGGTCCGTACCGTCGGTGGCAGGGGGGAGGGACCCGGCGAGTTTGGCAACGTCACGACGGCCATCGTCGCGCGGGATGGCTCCTACACGGTGATGGGGTTCACGCAGATCGACCTTCTCGACCCCGGCGGCGAGTTCGTGCGGCGCGTCACCATGGACATGGCGACGACGGGAATAGCTCGGGCCGACATGGCACTTCCCGACGGACGCTTGGTCGCTCTTGATATCTTGCAGCTTGCGGATACTGACGATAGGCACTACGAGGAGCGGGGCCGACCCGTACACCTCTTCCCCTTGGACGGCACCGAGCCGGAACTCCTCTACACTGCTTGGGAACTGCCGGAAGAGAACGAAGACGAGTCCGAGTTGAGCGGCGACTTTGAGTCAGGCATGCGCATGCGCGTTGCCGCGGGCCGCGCCTTCGAGCCTCGGCTCGATATCGACCTGCTGACCGATGGCCGCCTCGCCTTGATCGACTCCATCGGATACCGCGTCAAGCTCATAGGCCTCGACGGAGGTGTCGTCGGAACCATCGAGCGACCGATTGCGCCGCTGCCGGTCGACGATGCGATCAGGGAGGCCGAGCGCGAGCGCTTCCGCGAGGCCATGTCGCGCCAGAGCGCACGCACCACAAACCTACCCATCCAGATCGAAACAGCGGATGCGGACGAGCGCACCTTTGCAGACGAGGTTCCGGTGCTTTGGGGCATGAAGGTGGACTGGGAAGACCGAATCTGGGTCGCTCGCCGGGGTCCGACGGGCCAAGAAGACGGCCCGACCGACATCGTGACTCCCGACGGGAACTACATCGGCACCCTGCCGCCCGAGGGGCTGCGGACGCCGGACGCCTTCGGTCCCGGCGGGCTCATGGCCTACATCGAACGCGACGAGATGGACGTTCCGACCGTTCGCGTGGTCAGGCTGATAGCGTTGGAGTCGCAAGGATGAAGCGATCCGCGAGGTCTGCCGATTGCTTCGGCAACCATCACCGAGGTGCTCAGCGACGGCCCCAAATGCTACGAATAGGGGTGTCGGCTCGCGCCGCTGTGCTGGCCACCGCGCTGATGGCGGTGGCCAGCACAGCCCAAGCACAGAGACCTCTAACGGTGCCTCCCGATTCCACCATGGCGGGCCTCTGGATCGGGTTCGCCAGAGGCGTCCGGGATGTGATGGAGCCGGACCGGACGAAGCGGCGGCTTCCGGTGGTCCGCTCCGTCATCCCGTGCTCTCCCGCCCATTACGCGGGACTGGAGCCCGGTGACCTGCTGGTTCTCGTGAACGGTCAGGATGCCCGTATGCCCAATCCGTTTAGGGGTGGCGAGGGAAGCGAATACGACGTAGTGGCCGAACGTGACGGGAAGCGGCTCACATTCTTGTTGCGGCGCGAGCGGCGTCCTGAGCAGACGCTGGAGCCCGTGAGTCAAGCTCCCATCGGAGACGCCTCCGAGTGGGACTGCCCCCTACGGGTCGGGTGAGTTCGCGACAGCCTCGCAGATGGACACCAGCTGCCGCCACCGTGGCGACTGTAGGCTTGGTGCTCGTCGGCGTTGGTTCGTTCCTGAGTTGCGGCGGCCAGCACGCCGGGGCAGTAGACGTGAGGGTGGACACGCTCGCTGGCGGGCGAGTGGTAGTTTCCAGCCCTGATGTTCCGAGGCTTCCCGGCCAGCCTCTCCCGACCCTTGTTGAGGAACTCCGCATTGGCTCCCTCAACGGCACCTGCGACGCATTCGGACAGGTCTTCTCGCTGGCAGCGGACGACGATGGCCAGATCTATGTAGCAGACTTCCGGGCCAACGAGATCCGCGTCTTCTCTGCGGAAGGTGAGTGTTTGCACACCTTCGGGCGATCGGGGGAGGGACCCGGCGAGTTCACCATGCTCGCCGGCATCCTTTGGCGCCCGCCGGGGCTTCTGTGGGCCATCGACGCGATCCAGGGTCGCTTCACCGTGTTCGACTCCTTGGGAACCGTGGTGGCCACCCATCGGATAGTTTCGGCACGATCAGCCAGCCTGCCTTGGCGTCTGTGGGGCGATTCTGGGGGGAATCTGCACTATTGGGATCCAGGCCCCGGGAACATCATCAGGTACGGTCCCGGCTTGGACCTGAGCCCAGAGGACACGTTTCGCGTACCACGGCTCGAAAGAGAGATGTACGAGCAGACCTTCGAGAGCTTCGGGAACATCCGGGCGAGAACTCCCGTCCCTCACTCCCCGAGGATTGTTCACACGGTGGATTGGGACGGGCATGTGTGGCTAGCCAAGACTTCGGTGTTCGATCTGCACGAAACGACGTTCAGTGGCGACACTCTGCGGTCGGTGCGGCTACGCCGTCCGGCACCACAGTTGACGGGGATGGAGCGGGACAGCCTCCTTGAGGCGACTGGGCTTTCCGCCCAAAGGCTGCCTGAGGTGAAGACCGTACTCGGGGCTTTCTCGGTAGCGCCGAACGGGTGGATATGGGCTGAGCGAGCGGGCCAATCGATCACGGCATGGGATGTCTTCGACGAACAGGGCTTCTACGTGGGGGTGGTTCGACCTCCTGTGCCCATCTCGGCCGAGCCGTTTCCCATCTTCGGGCACGGGACTGTGACCGCCGTCACTGAAGACGCTTTCGGCGTCCAGTATGTCGTCCGACTACGCGTGATCGCGCACCCGTAGGGCGATGGCTGCTGTCCAAGTCGAAGATAACGGCCTCGTCGCCTCCGTGACGCCCGTTCCTCCCTTGGAGAAGCCTCCTCGGTTTTCGTGCTGGACATTCTCTTGCGCCGTCGTCGTATTGGCTGTCGCGAGTTGCGCTGAGCCAGCCCCACCGACCGATCCTGACACGCTGTCCATCACAGGCGAGCCCTCATGCGAGGGATGCACCATCGCCTTGGAAGAAGTGGCCGTCCTTGGGCATCCCGCCGATTCGGCTTCGTTCAGGTACGACGCCCCGAATCTGGCCTGCGTGGTGGGACGCCTGTCCGATGGGAGTTTCGTATCCAGCGGGCTCGTGGGCGGTCAGACACTCTTCCGTTACGATGGCTCGGGCCGCGCGGTCCAAGCCATTGGTCGGGGCGGGGAGGGGCCGGGTGAACTGAGTGCGGACCTCGCGGTCATAGTCGGCGCTCGCGACTCCCTGTTCGTCGTTGATCGGCGCCGCCACCGCATCCTGATCTTCGATCCCCTCGGCGTTCATCAGCGGTCATTCGACATTCCTTGGCGGTTCGACGCGTTTACCCGTCTGACCAATGGAAACTTCGTGTTTCAGCGGCGGGTAAGCGCTCGGCAGGACGGTAGCCAGACCGGCATGGTCAGGGTGCTGGATGCGATGGGGAATGAGATCGCCGCTCACGATCCTCCATCGGATCGGCTGTTCGAGTTGGGGCTGCCCGATCTTGATGGCAGGAATGTCTCACCGTCGGTCTCTGGCGGCTATTGGACGACCGCAATCTGGTCCTATGAGTTACATCGTTGGTCCTCGCCGGGAGTTCGAGACCTCGTGGTGGTCCGGAATGCCGACTGGTTCCCACCCAACCCGCCGACATCCGCTGACGAGGTTGAGGCTTGGCATGTGGATGCGCCTCCTCCACGACGGGTGCTGCATGTATCGGAGGCTGCGGATGGACTGGTCTGGACGTTCTCGGTCGTCCCTGATCCCCGCTGGCGGCCGCGCCAAGTGCCCGACGCATGGGACGTCGCTTGGGCTAACCGGACCACGGACACAGTGATCGAGGTGCTCGACATCACAAACGGTGGGACGGTGGTCGCGCGGACGACGATTGACGAGCGACCAATGCCGGTATGTGGCGAGCACCTGATGTCGGTCGTCCGTGAAACGCCGGAGGGCGATACGAGGGCGGTAGTTGTTCACCCCGTGCTTGAGCGGCCTGAGTGAGGGGGGAACCTCGGCGACAGAATTGGATTCGACCGCGAAGGAGAGGCCGAGAGGCTCGAATTGGCGCACCAGACATGCGCTGACGATGTTGTCTCTCGCCGACGGCGACGCTGCCCAAATGCCGATGAGTACCGCTGACCGCGATCCACGGCAGTCCTGAGAAGCCCATTGCATTCCCGTTCGGGAAGAGGGATGGGATGAGGGGATGCCCGCATCGTAGATTTTGTAAAACCTTGTTGTAAAATGACTTATGTTCTTTTTCGACATTGAGGTGACGGTGAAGTCGCCGGGGTCCGGGGTCGACGAAGCGTCCAGTTCGTCGGCGAAGTTCAGCGTCACCGTGGCGCCGCCGCCCGACACCCTGCCGCCCTGCGGCGGAGGCGCCGACGGCCCGGTCGGCGTGTTGTTGGCCACGCTCCGGCCCGTGAAGTTCGTCACCTCCTGGCCGCTCGAGCCGGCGCCACGGAGCGGGTTCGCCGACGGCCTGGTGTAGCCCACCCGCACCGTCTCGCCGGGCGCGACCGCCGAGGCCAGCGTCACCGTCACCGTCGCGCCCGCGATCGACGCCGTCCCCGTGCCCGGGATCGAGCGCGCCGATCCGCCCGCCGGCGTCGCCGTCACCGTGAACGCGCTCCCCGCCGGAGCCGACCCCGTGTCGAGGTTCCGGTTGAAGGTGATCGTCAGCGCCGTCCCGCTCACCGCCGCCCTCGAGAACGCCGGCCGCGTGGGTGTCGGCGGCGGGGGCGGGGGCGCCGCGTCGTTGTCGTTGACGGTGACGCTGGCGGCGTCGGGGGCGCCGACGTTGTAGCCGGCGCCGGCCTGCACGGTCACGGTCACGGAGCCGTTGGGCTCGTCGGTGGCGTCGTTCACGGTGGGGACGGTGTAGGTCGCCGTGCCCGTCGTCGGGACGGTCACGGTCTTCGAGCCGAGGTCGGCGTCCGCGACGTAGTTGCCGCTCTGCGAGACCCCCAGGTTCACGGTGATGTCCGCCGACGGCGCCGGCGACGCGGTGAGGGTGAAGGTCGCGTTGCCGCCCTCGGCCACGGGCCCGCCGCCCGCGATGGTCACGGCGGTGCGCACCAGGGTGCCGTCCACCTTGTGGCCGGTCTGGGCGCCGAGCGCCGTGTGGGTCAGCGTCGCCGCGCCGTTCCCCGCGTCCTGGATGGCGGCGCCGGCGGGCAGCGTGAGCTTGTTCGCGCCGACGGAGATCCCGTCGGCGTCCGCGTCCGCCGCCACCACCGTGTAGCGGAACACGAGGGCCGTCGTGCCGCCGCCCCGGAGGAACGCCGCCTGGCGGTTGTTGGTCCCCACCGTCAGCTCGAGTTGCGGCGTGCCGGTCACCGTCACCGGGTGGCTGAACGTCACGGTGACTTCGATGTGTTCGCCGAGGCCGTAGGTGTCGCCCGACGCTGGCGACGACGTCACCGCGGGCGCCCCCGTCACCGCGGCCCGCGTGTTGTTGGTCGCCGTCTCCGGGCCGAAGTTCGCCACCTTGTTGGTGGCCCCGTCCTGCAGCGGGTTGGCGGTCGGTTGCGCGTAGCTCACCGTCACCGTCTGGCCCGGGGTCACGGCGGAGGCGAGCGTCAGCGTCACCGTGGCGGCCGAGAGGCTCACGCCGGAGACGGTCCGGCCCGCGCCCGCCACCCGCACCGTGAACGCGGACGCCGCCGGCTCCGACGTGCCGTCGAGGTTTTCGTCGAAGGTGATGGTGAGCGCCGCGCCGTCGACGGCGGCGGTGGAGAACGTCGGCGCCGTGTTGTCGTTGTTCGTCACGGTCAGCGGGCCGAAGGATGCCACGGGGTTGGGGGTCAGGGCGCGATCCTGGAGCCTCCGGACGTTCGACGGCTGCGTGTAGCTCACCGTCACGGCCTCGCCGAACACCGCCGCCGACTGCAGCGTCAGGATCACCGTCGCGCCGGAGACGGCCACGTTCGAGACGCCCCGGTTGTTGCCCGCCACCATCACCGTGAAGGCGCTCGTCGCCGGGGTCAACGTCCCGGCCTCGTGCAGCGGCTCGCTGAAGGTGATGACGAGCCGGGTGCCGCCCACGGCCGGCGCCGGATCGGTCAGGACCGTGGGCGCCACGCCCGGCGTGTTGTTCGTCACGTCCGTGTCGCCGAAGCTCGGCGCGTCGTTGCCGGCGGTGAAGTCCTGGATCGGGTTCGCCGACGGCTTGGCGTAGGCCACCGTCACCACGTCCGCGTCGATCACGGCCGCGGCCAGCGTCAGCGTCACCGCCGAGCCGCTGATCGCCACCGGGTTCGTGTCCGCCAGGTCCACCGCCGTGCCGCCCACCTTCACGGTGAAGGCGCTCGCGGCGGGCGCCGAGCCCGTCGCATCCAGCGCCTCGTTGAAGGTGATGACGAGGCTCGCGCCGTTCACCGTCGCCGTCGACACCGCCGGGCCCGTCACGTCCTGCGCCGTCGGGCCGTGCACCCGGTGGTTGGCGTCGTCGTGGTGCACGTCGGCGTACGTCAGGGTCGCGTCCGTGCTCCCCGCCCTGATCGTGCCGTTGTTGAGTTCCAGCATGTTCGCCGGCAGGCCGATGCCCTCGTGGGCCGAGTTGTCGGCACTCGTCACCGTGTAGGTGAACACCAGCATGTTCGACTCGCTGCCGCTGTCGTAGGACGCCTGCTTGTCGCGCTGCTGGGGGAACCCGCCCCTCCTGAAGTGCATGACCAGGTACGGCGCGCCCGCCACCGTCACCGGCGCGTTGAAGGTCACCGTCACGCTGATCACGTCGTCCCGCTGGTAGATCCGGTCCGGCCCCGGGTCGGAGGTGATCGCGATCCCCGTTATGGTCACCGGCACCGTGTTCGTCACCGGCTCGTTGGTGAACTCCGGCACCTCCCGGTCGTTGTTGTCGATGAGCTTGCCGGTGGCGGGCTTCCGGTAGCTCACCGTGACGGTCTGGCCGGCGGTGATCGCCGTGCCGAGAGTGATGATCAGCTTCCCCGCAAGAATACCGGCAGTGTTGATGGCCTGATCCGTGCCGTCCGCGGTGACAGTGATTCTTCCATAGTTAAGCGGGGCACTCTTGAGGGGCGCGGTGAAGGTGACGGTCACCTCTCGGCCGGTCGCGTGCGTCGTCGCGCTCTGGAACACGGTCGGCACGGCGTTGGTCACCGACTGGTTGAGGAAGGTTTCGATCTCCAGGTCGTCGGAGTCGGTGAGCTTCGTTCCGGTCGTGGGCTTGTGGTACCGTACGAGGACCGTCTCTCCGACGGTCACCGTGTCTCGAAGCGTAAGGGTCAGGACCGCGCCGGAAATGCTGATGGCGCTGGGGCTCCGGTTGGGGACGGTGTTGCCCTGGATCGTGACCGTGAACTGGCTCTGCGACACGCCCGCCCCGGAGATGTTCTTGGTGAAGGTGATCTGCACTTCGCCGCCGTTCTCCGACGTGGTGGCGCTCTGGACGGTGGCCGGGCGGATCACGGCCTGGTCCGTGAAGCTCTCCACCTCGGAGCCGTCCGCGCCTGTGAGCCGACCGCCCGCCGTCGCCGGCTTCGCGTAGCTCACCGTGACCGCGCCCGCGCCGGGCGCCGCGGCCAGAACGAGACTCAGCACGCTGCCGCTGATCGACACCGGCGAGTTGGTTCGCAGCGTCTGCGTGGTCGTGCCCAGCTTGACCGTGAACGCGTCTTGCAGCTGCGTCGGCAGGGCCCCGAGCGTCTGGCTGAACGTGATTTCCAGGACGGTCCCCTGGAGCGTCGCCTTGGTGACCGTGGGCGCCGGCGGCGGCACGTTGTTGGTGATCGACTGGCCGCTGAAGCTCGCGATACCCAACCCGTCGGCGTCGGCGAGCGCGGCGCCGGCCGCGGGGGCAGTGTACTCCAACGTGCGGGTGTCGCCGTGCTGTGCCGTTTGGGAGTCGAAAAGCCGGATGACCAGTCGGCCGGCGTCATCACTAGACGTCTGCTGCGGAACGTGTACGCGGCCGACGTTCACCCTGACCCCATACTGGTCGGGCAAGCCAAAGGCTCCGATGTTCTTGGTGAAGGTGGCGAAGACCAAGGTGCCGGCCTCGTTCGTTTCCGCGCTCACCACCCGGGCGGGGCCGGTGTGGCCGCTCGTGGCGGCGGACCAGTCGCTGGCGCCTTCGCTGTTCGTGGCGCGGACGCGGGCCTCGTAGCTGGCGCCCTGCACGAGGCCGGTGATCGTGGCGGTCAGGGCGGTGCCGGTGTGGGCGGCGTCGGTCCAGCGGACTGAAGGGAGCCAGCATCAGGGTAGGGGATCGTCTAAAGTCATACAGGGCCGCACGATCTGCGCTCCCTACCCTTCGAGAGCGTTGGCTCCCGCCGTCCTGAAACGGCGGGGAATAGCCTCAAACCGCGGGAAATTCACACTCCTGTTTCGGACCCGTGTTCAGGGTGTCTGCCAGAGCCAGAGGGACGAAATGCCCCCGGCCCCCAGAGGCGCGGCGCACATACCGCTCGTCCGTCCGCGACGAACACACCCCGGAGCCCGGGCGTCCACGGCATGGTAGGCCGCGTCGTAGAACGCGACACCGCACCTCACCGATAGGGACTGGGCGCGGGCTCTCCACCTTGCGTCCAACTTCGCTTCGGTCAGGCCAAAGTCCACTATCGATGCGAGCAATTCCCCGGCTTCCTCAAGAAACCGCCTCGCCAGCGTGTTGCCCATCTTGTAGATCCAAAGCTGGGCAACAACCAGATCAAGGATCCCCGCCGCCGCCTCGTCACGGGCCGACGCTCCCGCTCCTCCTGTACCCGACGAACGATCCGGTCGGTCTCGACTGCGGACAGCCGAGCGCGGAGTGCATCCGTCCGCGCGGAGGCTTCTCGCCTCGTGGAGGTTCCTGACCACACCCGGATCGCGGCGCCGACGGCCCGGCTTCGGCTATCGCACGGCACCCGGTTCGTCGGGTAGAAGCGCATGCACCGAGAACCCGATCTGACCCCGAAGCCGGGCTCAACGGCCATTGCCGAGCCTTCTGGCGAAAATGCGGACGAATCGATTGGAAGCCACTGGAAGCCCGCCGAGCATCTCGTCCAAGAACGTCGGGTTACATGCCGTACCGTCCCGCACCGCAGCCGACCTGAGCCAACAAGACCCGGTTTTCGACATCAACGACCAGATTGCAGGTGGAGCGTGCTAAGCACTGTAACGAGGAAGCGTGACATCCTCCGGTGCTCTGTTTAGCATCCCGGCCAACTCCTTGCGTAGCTCAGCCTCATCAGTCCGTAGGTCACTCAGGGCTCCACCAACAGAGTGATAGATGAGGCGTTTGGCCACGCGTTGCGCCTCTGGCGAAGTAATCATCCGTTGATTCTCAGCGTCCCAGAGCAGCCCCACCCATGGGGCCTCGGCCAGTTGCCAGGGGACTTCCGCTAGACGCTGGATTGATGTTTGTGTATCCACTGCCTCCTCTGAGAAGAGCGTGGTCGCGGCCCAAGTGTGGGCCAGTATTCCGATCGGCCTAAAGAACAGGTGCCCACCGTGCCGTCCGCGGAAGGGTTCAGCTGGCCTCCCGTCCTTGGGCATTCCAACATATTCTCGGAGAACCTCATGCTCACCCATAACCGTATTCCAATAATCCACGCAATGTTGTGCAAGTTGGTCCAGAATATTGTCGGGGGGGCGGATCTTCTTGTGTCTCTTCTTCCACGTCGAGTGGTTTTTGAGGATCATCTCAACACAATCATTCAGGGCCACGATCGACGTGAGGCTGGTTAGATCGCCGACAGGCACCGCTTTGGTTCCCCCGAGGGATACTCGGTCCAAGAAGAGCGGATGGCTCTTGACCAATCGTCTGGTGACAATAGCAACGGCATCGTCTTCATCGAGTGCGATGATCTCCCGCCTTGACACGGGTTTCGCATACCTATTGAGCGTGCTGAATAGGCGACGCGTTCTCTGGAGTCCGGCCCGGTCGTTAGAATGTCCTACGAAAATGACAGCCACCTCTTCGCCGCCGAGGGATGAGTCGTCCTTGAGCGCCTGCATCGTTCCAAGCAGCCGGTGCTGGCCATCAAGGGCGAACAACTGCTCCGAGCCGGATAGACGCAAAAGGCCAATGCTGCCTTCCAGGCGCTCGTCGTTGTCGTCCCACGGTCGAGCGCCTTCGCTGATCTCGACCTCCAGCCATTCTGGCTCGCCTCCGTAGACCCCAACCACTAGCGTCCCAAACAGGCGTTGCGGTTGAGAAAGCAGGTACTCAGCAATATCCCCTGCCCGAGGACTGAGCGACCGCTGAATCTCTTCATCCAGACTTTCAGGCTGATGTAGGGTGGTGGCGGTCGTCACCCTGTGAGCAAGTTCCTCCAAGGTCATGGATGCAACGTAGTAGGTCCAATCACCCATCGTCGCGCGGAGGGCGGGCAGGAGCAGTCTGTCATGGATCATTCGCGTCTCCTAGAAGGCATCCACCGCAGCGCGGACGGAGGCTGGTAGGTCCGTGCAGGCAGGTGGAACAGTAGCCCCTAACAACAAGTGCTCAATTGAAGCAGGATCGTTGTTCTCGGGAAGGACCGCGAAACAGAAGCGGAGATAGTCGGTACCATAGAATAGACGCATCATCCTCAGTACCTTGGGACGTTCTCTGTCGGCCTCGGCTTTGACCAGATACTCGCGGCAGCGCGTGCGTAGTGAGCGAATGGTCTTTCCAACGTAGAGCAAATAAGACCCGCACAGGTTTCCTCCTATCGATGGACGAACGCAAAATGAGTATACGCCGGGGGCCGTGGGGATGTCCTCTAAGTATTTCCGACGAAAGGGGACGCACTTCCACTCAAGGTCGTTTGGACCCTCATACTGATCCCACAACGTCGGCGACAGGTGGAACGAGTACTTGTATTTTCTCAGCTCGTCCGCTTCGATCGTAAAATCAGTGGTGCTCACCGCGCCATCTCTTCCGTCTGATTGGCGGACATCATATCATCTCGGTGTCGGCTTCTCGCCGATGGTCGGACGATGTCGGGCGGCGCTACGGCTGCGGCGAAGCGGACGCCCGCCGCTGTCGGCGAGCACTTGGATCGCGTCCAGTGCGGGTGCCTCGCCAAGGCAATCCGACCAAGAAGAAGGCGGCTCACCGCCCACCGTCCAACTCGATTCACGAAGTGAAGGCGGCCTGGGTCAGCGCGTCGACCGTTGACGAGCACGTCCCCGGTGCCCTTTCGGCACCGAGGCGCTCCGGATTCGAGGGGGTAGCCATGAGATAAACTTGAACGAAATGATGGCCTGAGGCAACCCCCCGACGGGGTGATTCAGTTCGCCAGTCGCACGTCATCGCGCAGGAACTGAGCCGCAAGGCGAACCGTGCTGACGACCACCACGAGTGGCATGGGGCCACCGAGCTCGCCTGGGCCAGTCAAACTGGGCTGCACGATCTGCCACTCTTGCCTCTTGGACCACCCTTGGTCCCATCGGGTCACGCAAGCGGGAAAATCAGAGTCAATTCGCGGGAGTCACAGGACGCTATCACTTGACCGACCTCTTCGTCTTGGAAAGCGGGTTCTTCCTTGAAGTTTCCACGCCGGCAGGCCAATTTCCAGTTCAGCGAGACAGCGCTTACGACGAGAGGTTCACCGGGCTTCTATCCTAACAATCGGGCGCGCCGAAGCGCGATCTCGGCAATCTCCTGCTTCATGACGAGATCAGAGAAAAAATGCGCCATCCAGTTTACGAATGCGATCCACAAGTCGTTTGGAGAAAAATCGTCCCCGGATATCGCTTCAAGCCAAGAAGTTGCGTCGGATCGAGTCAGCGTGGTGTCTTCGGACGCTGTGAGAAGATCCTCGGCGAGCGGTATGGCCATAAGTAAGGACCGAATCGCATCCCGAAACTCTCCCTCGTTCAGGCCAGGTGGAAGGTTGGAACGCGCCAAGTCGTCAAGAAGGATTTGATCGGCAACGCCGAGGTAACCACTCGGTGGTTGCGTGTAGAATCCGTACGCCTGCTCGGGACGGCGACTTCCGGGAAACCAATGAGCAGTCAGCGCACCGGGCAAGGTCTTTGAGGCGCTCAGGCTTTCAGCAAGACGCCGAGCCGCCCGTGCCATGCTGCTGGTTGCCGCACGCTCATCTTGAGCGATGGCCTCAAGCGTTGCCGCGATTCCAGGCTCGTCGATGGTCGTCTCCACGAGGACCTCAATATTGCTGCCCTCGCCACTCTCCCCCAGCCCGGCCAGGGTGACGTTGGCCGACCCGGCGAGACACCGGTCACCGGCGATGTAGAGTTTGGCGTGCAGGCGGTCCACAAGCGAGAGACTGAAGTTGCCGCGCGTCTTGAGCAGGTCTAGGATTTCAGGATCGGATACCCCTGCTGCAATCTCTCTCGGGAGCCACCGTGAAACGCAACGCAGATGCGCTTCGGCCGGGATAACCTCCATCAAAGATCGTAGCGCGTCGACCTTGATGAATGGCGCAATCACAGTGACCTCGTCATCTGCGTTCTCGAAGAGGGCACGGATCCGAGCACCTTGAGTCGCGCGTTCCATCGCTGGATCTCCTACACGAGATCCGTCGGGGGAACCGAATCGTCATCCTCGTCGAAGAACTCTTCCGCGTATTTCCCCCACTCAATGCGTGCGTTTCGCACTTGGCGGCGGAGCTTTTCGGTCTGCTCGTCCTCGTACCGAGCCCACGAGTAAATCAGGATGCGAAAGGCAGCGGCAGCTCGCGCCAGCCGTTCGCGAACCTCGTCCTCGGTCATATCCTCGACATCCGGATGCATGATGTCGTAGAGGTCAGAGTGGACGGGATGGTCCGTGTTGAGTGCAACCTGAACCACATTGGGCAGCGACTCGACATCGAAGAAAGCCGGACTGGATTGGGCCGACTGGATCCAACGAACGCGGCTACCCGCTCGGATCGTTTCGTCGATTCGTTGTAGCGCGTCCGTCCGGTCTAGGTGATGTTTCTGGGTGAGGGATTCGACTTGCGATTCCCTGCGCTCCTGCTCTGAGCTCGATTCACCAGCCTTGTCCGATTCGCCTTTGTGGCCCTCTTTGCATCCGGCGCTTTATCGCGGCTGTTGCCTTGGCATCGGCCTTCTGATCTTCGTCGAGAACGTGTCTTTGGCTGCGGGGCTGCTTAGCTTGGCGGGATCGGTGGCGCAGCAACTTGATCGCGTTCGTGATCTGTTTCCGGAGATCCAATAGGTAGCACCTGGGATCTCCATCCTCTTCCATCCGGCGGCGCACATCACCGCTCGATTCTTCACCGGGAAGAGATTCTCTTCTCCAGTCATATCGAGCAAGACGCTGGAAGGTCATCGTGCCCTGCTTGTTGTTGGTGACTCCCAACACCTCATCGAGTTGAGTCGGAAAATCGACTTCCACTGTCCACCAGCGCTCTCTCGGGTCGTCGCCGCTAACCCAAGAATCGTCGAGCTGAATCTCTCGGTGCGCCCGGACTAGCGAGACGCCCATGTTCTGATCTGCATGCTTCCCCCACGGAGCGCGCCCCGCATCCTTTCCGACCCACTGTTCGGGCCAGTCAGCCTCGGGCGCAGAAGAATCTCGGACGTGCGGGCGTGCGTAGCTGGCCCGAACATGAACCTGATAATCCTGTCCTTGGTATCGTACGGGTACGAGGAACGGACTCCCCTCCAGTTCCGTGAACATGGGGCCAGGGCCGAAGCTCTCGGGGCATGAAGTGCCGGTCATGAGATACAAGGGGTCGTTTGGCCTCACCCTGACGATGTCATCTCCCTGAACTTCTGTCCCTTCCGCAGTTTCCCGAAGTGGAATCAGGGTGATGGTGCGTGGTGACCCGATCTCAGAGTCCCTCGGATCGTCGGCAGGCAGGCGCTCTGATTGTCTCGCTAGGAAGCGTCGATATATTCGTCCAATCAGTACCTCCGTGTGCTTGAAGGTCGTGGATGCCTGCTTCCATTCAACACGATCGAGATTGCTCCACACGACCAAAGTACCGGAGTCGCGGAACACATTCCGGCTCGCTTCTCGATAAGTTCTCGGGATCGCCTGCTGTTCCGGCTCTGGAATCTCTCTCCTGCCGTCCTCTACTTCGTCGAGGGAAAGGTGGGTGTGGAGAGCGTTGGTAGCGCCTGATTGCCACGACCAGACATCTACTCGTCGTGCTTGCGACATGGAGGAGTTGGGGAGCCCAAGGCCGAAGCGGCCGATCCCCCGCCGCTCCCGGCGAGTGCCGTGGCCGTAACGGAGGCTTCCTCGCAGAGTGTCGCGATCCATGCCTTCGCCGTTGTCGAGGACTGCCAACTCCTTAAGTGTGTATCTTCCGGTACGGTCATTCCGACGACTCACCCCGAACACCTCGATTGCCGTCGCATGACTCTCGATCGAGTTGTCGATGAGTTCGGCTAGCGCGTGGGTGGTGGACTTGTAGCCGCTGTCACGCATCGCCCTGACCGTCATCTTGGGATCGATGATGGAGAAGTTCAGTTGAGCTTCGGATCTGCTCACTGCCATACGTCCTCCCAGTTTAAGAACGCCGCCGCCACATCGCCGAAGCCTGGCAGACTCGGATCGACCACGGTGACGACTTCACAAGTTTCGGTTCCGCCGGCCTTGGGGCCGCGGATCGCGCGGCCAACCATCTGACTGAACAACACCAAAGACTGCGTCGGACGAGCAATGACCACTGCACTCGCCTTCGGCGCGTCGAACCCGGTCGTTAGGACACCGAAGTTGACGAGCGCCATTGGCGTCTCGTCGTCCGACTTGAACGTTCTGATAGCGTGTTCTCTCACACGCGGCGGCGTCTGACCTGTCACGACCTGGCTGCGGACATCACGTGCGATGAGGATTGCGCTCAGCATCCGTGCATGTTGAACGCTCGCCGCGAAGACAAGCACGCGTCTGTGGTCAGCTTGGAGCAACTCTTCAATGGCACCGAGTACGGCGCTTACGTACTGCTCGCTCATCGACAGGGCGGTCACGATCTCACGTGGGATATCCAGCGCTCGGGTAATGCGCGCACGCTCCTTCGCTGTGATCTCGAGGCCTGGCCGGGACAGGAGTGTTCGGAAGTGTGGTCGCGCCAGATAGCCGTGTTCGATGAGGTACTCGATGGGATTCTCGCCCGGCACTTCCAATGTCACCTTGTTCCCGGAAAAAAAGCCGGCGAGCTCACCGTCCTTATCGATGTCGGCCCATGTCCGTCCGGGCGTGGCAGTGAGTCCCAGCAATGCGCACCGGTAGTCCAGCGTGAGGTCCTCCGTGATCCTGCGATACGTCCTAGCAATGCTCTGGTGTGCCTCATCGAATACGACCAGCCGGGTGCGCTTGGACATCCGAGCGGCCCAATCCGGGTCGGTGCCAGAGATCGTGGCCCAGCCCTTCGCGAGCCCAACGGCGAGAAACCCGTCGGAGAACGTTTCGAGATCCGGCATCCGGTCGCCCCACATGGCTCCAATATCGAGTGGCCTTGTGCCTAGGCGCGTCCAAGCTTCCGCGAATGCGACCACCGCTTGCTCCAGCAACTCCCTGCCGGAGGCCAGCCATACCACGACCGAGGGCTCATGCACGCGCAGAGAGTCGGCCACGACATGCATGGCCGTGCGGGTCTTGCCGACCCCGGTAGGCAGATGAAGAACCGCACGTCGGTCATCTTGCGCCAGCAGCGGGATCAGTTCTTGAACAGCAATCCTTTGGTGATCGAATAGACCGTAGACTGGGGTGATGGTGCTTGTTGGCGGCATCGCCGGGGGTTCGATCCGTTCTTCGACTAGACCGAAGAAGTCGCGCAGCCGACGTACCTCCGGTTCGCTCCACTCGCTTGCGCCAGCGGCAGCAACGGATCGCCCGACGCGGGCCTCAAGTTCGGCACGCTTCTGCCCAGGGATGAGGCGGAGGACAAGCCGCCGACCCTCGCGCTCTCCGAGCAGGACATCGAAGTCAACGAGATTCTGAACGACTCGCCGGAGATCCGAACCGCCGATCCGCCCACCGAAGATCGCGTCAAGCATCGAAAGGACACCGGGGTCTAGGAACCGCCTGAGTTCTTGATCCGGGAGTGAATCAAGGAGCCAAGAAACCGTTAGGCCCGGTCCGAATGGCGGTGCTACGGTCACGGCGGTTAGAGCGCGCACACGGTGCAGGGGGCGGTATCGTCGTCCTCATCAAGGGCGTCGGCGAGAGATTCGACTAGTGGGAGGTTGGCTTGACGAGTGGCCGCGCGTGACAAGGCGGCGTCGTGGCGGGCCAAGATCTCGTCGCGGCGTGAGCGGAGTTGCACCAGCGTCTCGCCACCCGACCAGGTGTACTGTCTCCCTCGCATTGCTCGGTCGGTGAAGTCGGCTTCGCCATCGGCACCGGCTTCGAGCAGGACCTTCTGTTCGATCGCGACAGCCCGGTCGAATAGCTCTGGATGACGATCGGCAAGGCCGATCCATTCCGCCTTCCGCTGATAGAAGCAGAAGTAGCAGCCAGAGCGAGTGCGCCATTCGTAGTATTCGGGAAGGCCGATCCCTGCGTCCTCAAGGATCCGCAGCACGCCCTTGCGGTCGATCTCATCCTCAATGAAGGGAAAGCACGTTTCGATGTTCCGCTTTGTCGAGACGTAACCCTTTCGATTGCGTTCATCGGCGCGGATTGCCACATACGACCGCGCTGGCGCATCGCCGATCCATTCCTCAATCGGCTTGATCTTCATGTTCTTAGTGCACCATCGCATTTGTGGCGATGGCAGGGTTCCGCGAAATACCTCGAACCAATGCTCAAACCCTCGGCTGGCGTTCAGGCGGGCGATAGGCTGGCCGAGGATCACCTCAAGCCTCGTCAGATACTCGTACGTTTCCGGCAGTTCCGCGCCCGTGTCACAGAAGAAGTACTCCATCTCGGGTACCCTTGGGCGCATGTAGACGGCCAGTGCACTCGAATCCTTACCCCCGGAGATACCACAGATGTGGCGGATGGAGTCAGGCATGCCGTGTCCTCCTCACCTTGTGGTTCATTGGCTTCGGGTTCCCCTGATCCGCATGAGGGAGAAGCCGCTCTCCGAGGCATGCGAGCAATACCTTTTCTGCCTGCTCCTTCGAGCCAAGATCACCTTCGAGCTTCGCGAGGGCATCTTCAAGAATCCTCTCCGCAAGAGGTCGGTCGATCTCGTCGAGGGCTACGAGGCGGTCGTGTTCCCGACCGTCCGGTCTAGTGACCGTAACCCGAAAGGCCTGGAACGGCCCAGCGCCCCCGGCACGCCCTTCAACATGCAAAGCCAAGAGGCGTTGGAACGCGGCAACCCGCACCCGTAGCTCGTGCTCGAATCTGACTAGGTCGTGGTCCGTCCACTCTTTTGGGGCCTTCTTGGACAGAATAGCTGCGATGGCGCTGATCCACTCGCCGTCGTTCTTGGCGGAATCGCCCTTGAGGGCCTGCACGAAGGTGCGTACGGTTCGGTCGAGAACTTCGCCATCCAACGCAGCCGCCTGCCCACTGACCGCGAGTCGAGTCTTTTCTGCCGCGATGCCAAGCAGGAGCGCCATAAGCTCTTCTTCGAGCTTGGCATACCGGCCCTGCAACTCCTCCATCGCGGAGCCTAGATGCTGGGTGTACGATGCTTCCTGCAAGTAGCGGTGTGCGTCTGCGGATACCGCAGGGAGTGCAAAGCACTCAGGAAGACGATCAAACAGAAGTTCGTCCGGCTCCACAGCGTCGCGGATAGCTGCCCTTACGGCGAGAGCATCGGGACTCATGGAACGCGTTCGGAGGGTGAAGTTATCAAGGCGGCGGAATTGCAGGACGAGGTGCCCCGCGATCTCTAGGACATTCGCAACTCGGTACTGCCGGAAGGCCGGCCGGACACCTAATTGTCGTGCGAGCGCGTTGATTACGCTCCTCCTAGCCCCCGTGGTGTTCGCGAAGTGCTTGATGTCGAAATGGTGGGGGTTTCGCACCATCCGCTCAGACACCTCGATGGCCAGCAGTGGCCGGAAGGTCCCATGCTCGTAAATCGCGATCTCGTCGCGGGCGGCAAGCAGCGCGGCGGTCACGAAGACCGGAATCACCCCTTCCTTCATGCCGATGGGACTCGACAAGAGTGCGCCGTATAGGTCCCTCAGGTTCACCCGGCATGCCTTCGCCCGTGCGAACTGGTCTTCAAGCACCTCCCAAGCGGGCGCGAGAGAATCCGTCGCGATCGGTTCACCAAGCCGGAAACCGCCTCCGCTGGTCGCTGGCCGGTGAATTCCCGTTCGCTGTAGGAAAGCGCGGTACATCGCCACTTCGGGACCATACCCTTCAAGGCCCAAATCCGGGTCACGCTCGCGGTCGATCATCGCCCCGATGAGGAGGCGTCGCGCCTTAGCACCCTGCGAAGTGAGTCGCGTGCGGTTCAACACTTCATTGCCGATTAGAGGCGTGCGCTCGTAAGCGATGTCGGCCGCATTGGAAAGCGCATGACTCCCCGGACCGGATGGAAGCTCCCTTCCGCCCGAAGGCTCCAAGAGGATCCAACGGCAAGCGTCCGCCGAGAACGTGTCGTGTACGGCTTCATCGAGGTTGGCCCTAGCCTGAGCCATCCTTTCCGCCAATTCACGTCGAACCACCCAGTCTTCTTCCACCCGAGGCTCCTTGAGGCTCATACGCACGGCCAAGGCTTCGCGCGCGGCCTCGTCGAGCCTCGTCACGTCCTGCGGGATAGCGGCGACAATCGGCTTGCCCGTGGTCGATCCCTTGGCCAGGCTGGGAATCACATCAATCGAATCGACGATCAGCAGAGCCTCGCCGTCGTAGCCGGCGAACGGGTCCACGGGTTCGATAGGTTGCGCTGCGTCGGCATACCGTCGCTTGAAGATTCGGAGCACGTCATGCTCGGCACTGTGTCGCGCCGCAACTACCGGATCCAACGACTCCATCGCCGACAACACTTCGACAAGGGGCCGCAGCCGAATTCGGGTACGATCACGTTCCAGCAGGAGACCGATATCGACATCGGAACCCTGCCAGATTCGGTACTCGTCTGCGAAATCCCGGTACGTGACGATCCCCGCAGCCTCTAGGTCCGCCAACAGCGCATCAGCATGGGGTTCGGTTAGCGCAAGTACGGCGCGGGAGGCACGAACGGCGCCCGTGGTGGCAATAAGGTTCAGGACGGCAATCCGCTTTGCCATGCGAATCTGGGGGTCTGACAGGCCAGTAACGTCACGCAGCCGGATGGCGATCTCAGACCACCGGCTAGATTGGGGGCCAGACAAACCTCCGAGTACGCTGCTCGCGACGAAGTAGTCGTAGATGTGCTCCAGACCGAGCGATGGCAGTAACCCACGTTGAGGAACACAGGTCGCAGCCAAGAAGCCCTTAGCACTCGCCGGGTCCTGACTCGTGAGGAACGAAAACAGGGTCCGCTCGTTCTGCCCGTACCGGATGCACATTTCGGGCAACACCATTGCAGTCAACGGGTGCAGCGGATAGCAAGATCCCACGATATCTGGGTCTGCGACCTCACTGATGCCTACAGCACGCATCTCATCCGCGTGAGAGACAGCCCAGCGAGCGATGCGCCGTTTGATCGCAACGTCTCTCCCACCGAATACGCTGCCGATCAGAGCGCGAAGCTGCTCGGCGGACTCAACGAACGACATGTCGCCGAAGCGGCCTTGTATCTTGGCCCACTCTCGTCTCGCCGGCCCGGCGCTCGCCGCAAAGTACTCCTCGAACGACAGGTGCTGCAGTGTGAGCAGGAAAATCGGTAGCCCCGACCCTTGACCTGCCTCGGCCAACTGCTGCAAAAAGTAAGGATCCTCGTAGCCGTCACTTGCAGCTTCGAGGTTCTTCCCGAACTCGTCGATGATGAGCAGGAGAGGGGCCTCTTCCGCCAATGCCCGCGCAATTCGAATGATCGAGGCCGGAGTCGGACCGGTTTGCGGCCTATCGTCGCCTTCCGCATCCCGCAATGCGGCACGGAGTACACGAGCCGCAGAGGACTCGGTGTCCTTGGAAGCACCTTCGTAGGCGGCACGCAGGGCACGTAGGACCGTGAGGCTGAGCGGTTCGCGGGTCGCGGTCACCAGACCGCGATAGAAGCCTGTGTTCCAGGTCCCGTGACGCTCGTGGGCCGCCCGCAGCGCACCTTCTGTTTCGGGAGAAGCTTCCCCGATCAACCGGAATGCTTTTTCCCGCATCGGCGTCGGAGGACCGAACGCCGCATTGATCAGCAATGCGAGCGAAGACTTTCCGGTGCCGTACGGACCGGTCAACGACCATGCACCGCCAGCTTGACCCTTTACTGCTGTCGTGGCGACGCGTGCCAAAATGTCGAGGACACGCGCCGTAACCACGTAGCCGTCAAGCGGCTCGGGGCGCGCCAGGTCCCGCTCGACGTTGGCTGATCGGGAAAAGCGGCTCTGAACAGAGATCCGGTCCGCCAGAACAGCGCTCATGCTGGCATCTCTCCGGCCGCGCGCGACCTGTCGTTGGATCGACCATAGTAGTCGTCCAGTACCTCGAACGCCGTGCTTCTCGGGCTGCCACACCAAGTTAGTTGTGATACCCCTGCTACGTTCGCTAGGTCGATTCTAGCCGATTCTGCCGCAACCGCACCCATCGCCTCACGGAGGTCGCCTTCCGTGAGCCTGAACGCCTTTCCGGGTCCACCCGATTCCTGCGCGAGGTGGCTGAGCGTGACCGTGCGGGTTTCTGGCGCTGTGCGATCGACATAGTCCATCGCTGCGAACGCGACCACGGCTGCGGGGAGCGAGGGCTTAGCGCCCGTGGCGAACCGGTACCGCTCCGTGGCCTCCGAATGTCCCAGCAGGCGAAGTTCGCGAAGAGGGCAGTCGAGGATGTCGTCGATGCCCGTGCGAGCGGAGCGGTCGGCTGGCGTGTAGGTGCGCAGAAGAGCCCGGACGTCCTTTCGAATCGACGATCTGTGCGGCGTTCTCCACTCGGTCACTTGAAGCTGCGTGCAGATGACCTGTTCCAGTTCATCGTCGTCGAATTCGACGGCATGAAACTCGTTGAAGGCCAGCCACCAAGCGGGCAGGTGGCACGGTGAGGCCAGAAGCAACCAGTGAAGCAACCATAGGGTTGCCGGTTCCTCCATGTAGGGGTCCCAGCCGTGTTCGCCGAACAGTCTGTTACCCATGTCCGTCCGAATCATGCTGGCCGAACGGCGTGGCCGCGAGTCGGGATCCTCCGTAATGAGTTTCGCCGCCTTCCCCCAGAACCGGATCGCCCGCACCATGTTCTTGCCGACCCCCAATTGGATCGGCGCGTCCTCAAGCGCGAACATCCTTGGGTCGCGCCCGACCGCCGAGTATGCCTTACGGAACCATCCGTAGCGCGGATGGAACGTCTCATGCCGGGCAAAGATCGGTTCGGCCGCGTCGACCAAGCGCATCAGACGGCCTCGGCGGTCATTGTGCGGACGTAGCCAACGGCCTGAACGGCACGAGACACCGCGAACTCAATGTCCGTGTCCACGTTGGAGCGTCCGAGACTAAAGCGAACGCACTCGAAAGCGGCTGACCGAGACAAACCCATCGCAAGCAGTACATGGGACGGTTCGATCGAGCCGACGCTGCACGCACTTCCGGCGGAGACCGCAACGGGTTCCAGATTGACGGTAACGGCTTCGGCATCCGCGCCCCTAAAGCGCAGGCAGGCAGTATTCGGGAGCCGTCGCTCGACATCTCCGATTTGGACTACACCGGGCACCGCAGCTATCAGACGGGCGGTCAGAAGGTCACGGAGCTTTGCTAGGCGGATCGACTCCTCCGCTCGCGCCTCGACCGCAAGGGTGGCAGCTTCTCCAAAGCCGATGATACCAGGCACATTTAGCGAACCCGATCGGAGGCCGCGCTCGTGCCCGCCTCCGTGGATCACTGGTGTGAGTTGACCCAGAGCTTGTCGGGTGCCAATCAGCGCGCCGACGCCCATTGGTCCACCTAGCTTGTGTCCGCTGACCGACACTAGGTCGATGCCGACATCGTCCATGCTCAGCGGTATCCGGCCTACGAACTGCGTTGCGTCACAGTGGAAGAGCGAACCGGAGGCGTGAGCGAGTTCCGCGACTTCCATGATCGGGTTGACCACGCCTGTCTCACCGTTGGCAGCCATAACGGACACTAGGAGGACATCGGGGCCGAGGAGTCGCTCGACCGCACCTAGGTCAACGAACCCGCCGCTTGTCACCGGGATGACATCCACTCGTACGGCTCCCCGAGCGCGGAGCCAGTCGGCTGTCCGGAAAACCGACGCGTGCTCTACGGCGGAGACGAGAATCCTGAATTGGTCCTGGCTTGCCGCCTGCACTGCTCCGCAGATCGCCAAGTTGTTGGCCTCCGTCGCGCTCGCCGTGAACACGACGTTGGATGGGCGACTTCCGACCAACGCCGCGACCTGCTCGCGGGAGCAATCGACCAAGGCTGCCTGTTGGCGACCGAAGCCGTGGGCCGACGTTGCGTTGCCAACATTCATCAGCGCGGACACCATCACCTCGGCGACGCGGGGATCAAGGGGTGTGGAGGCGTTGTAATCGAGGTAGGCCGCCTGGGTCGTCGCGGCAGTGGTCGAATGCACGCGCTCCTTCTGGGCACCGCTGGCCAAACAGGTCGCTACGCCCCAATCGTTCGCTCGGATGGTCATGGCACTCAAGATAACCATCCCTTCCACCGATGGCAGCGGGAGGCGCTCAGAGAGCGAGACCGCCCCGTTGGCGATGGACACCTCCCTCGGCGTTGCCTTGGTGGGGACCTTCCATGAGCCCTGAAATGGGCATGGGTCGGCTGCGGCGGCCCTCGTTCCCTAGGCCGGATTGAAACCAACTGCGGGCAGAATCCGTAATGCGCCTCCCTCGGGTCACCGAGGCGTGAAGGGCAGCACGAACCGAACGAGGCGACGCGACGGAGGAGAAGCGTAGCCAGATTGATCCACCACAAGGCGGAGCCGGTGCCGGTGTCCATCGGCATCGGCGCTGGCGGAATCGTTGGCCGCTCCGGCTTCCGGAGTGCATGGGCGGCCCGGCATCTCCAGCTCGTGTCCCACCGCCAGCCGCGCTTCGCGAGATCCGGCTGAACGGGTTCCCCGGGGCGCTCGCGGAGGTGCATCGCCACCGCGTCGGCGGCGGCGATCGCCGGGTTCCGGCCGCGGCCCCCACGGGCGCGCTGTACGCCCGTTTCGTAGTTCAGCCAGCGTACTCCTTGGGGCCACACTCCGTGAGTCCCCTGCGGAGGCTGGCGGGGGGCTGCG
>JAPPNN010000041.1 GCA_028873815.1 Gemmatimonadota bacterium
CGCTGCTGTTAGGATCTTTCGATCTAGCGAGAAGTCTGTCTGAAGGGTACAGGAGCAAGCTGGCTCCCCGGCTTTAGCGGTGGCCGACAAGTCCGTCGCCGACGGGCTGGCGGCGCACCCCGGGGAGCAGTCGGCTAACCCGTTCAACGGGCGCCCCCGTCGGAGTTTCCATCAGCTAGTCAAGCGTAGCGTTCCCGGACACCTACGAAGCCATCGGCTTGGACACATCTGCTCCCGTGGCAACCACCCCGCAAACTTCTCGAACTGTTCGATGACATGGCCGTGTGAGGGGGTTTTCCTCTCACGCTTTATGAGGGATTTCCCTCGGGATTTTAAGGGTTTTCCCCGTAGCTGGCCGGAACCGCGGTGGCGATACTCCAACACGTCATCGGCTCCGAAAGCAGGAGCCGGTGGGTCGCCGCCGTTCACTTCCCTTCAAAAGGGAGTCAACCACAGGAGACTTTCTACAATGAACTTCCTCAACACCATCCGCACCCTCGCCCTCGCAGCCGTTCTGCTCGCCATCCCCCTTACGGTGGACACCGGGCCTGCGGAAGGGCCTCATCGACTGTCCATCCGTCCGGCAGTGGCCTGCGGTCAAATAGCCGTGTGCGAGTACGAGCCCTTCAAGGTCTGTGGCACTCCCATAAGAGACGTCATGTACTATCGGTACGTCGGGCCGTAGCGACCTCCCGTCCTCTCCCCTCCACCCCGGCCGGAGCGTTCGGGCTTCGGTCGGGGTCGCTGGGACAATCAAAGGAAAAAAGATGCGATCACGAGTTACCAAGACTGTGAGTTGGGGCCTCGCGTTACTCGCAGCAGCTTGCACCTCAGCGGACTCATCCCCGGAAGAAAGCGTAACCTACAGTTCGTCGCAGCTCCTGACGAGTCCAATCGAAGAGATTCTGGAGCCACGCCGGACGTTAGGTGGGCCTGACGACTTCGGCCTTCTTGGCATGATGGGAGTGCTCGACGACGAATACCTGCTCGTCGGGGACGTATCCGGAAACCTCCACCTCGCTGTCGTCGACATCGGCCGTGGAAGGGTGGTGGCCCAATTCGGCTCCCATGGGGAGGGTCCGAGGGAGTTCCAAGGTCCCCACCGCATCGTTCGTGACCTAAACCGTGACGATACGTGGTGGGTCTACGACTTCCCTTCCTGGACGTGGACTCCGGTGACGATGGGTCAGGACGCCGGTGCTTGGCGTATTGGCGAACGGTACTCGATGGAGGGTATCCCTCCGTCACCCGAGACTCCGATGTGGACAGGGGAAGACGAGGCACTGATCCACGGGATGTTCTCCGGATTCGCGATTGTCCGGGTCTCATTCGATCGCAATCGTCGTGTGGCAAGCTGGATCCCGGTCGAGGCACCCCAACCATTCGAGGACATTCCCGAACCTGGTCTACGTCTGCTGAATCGGAGCTACGTGGCGGTTCGACCAAGTGGAGGGTTCGCCCTTGCCTACCAGTTCGACAACCAGATTGAAGTGTGGAACGAGGCCGGCCAGCTCGTCCATCAGGTGACAGGCCCCCGTGAAGTGACACCCGATTATGGAATCGCCGAGGATAACGCCTTCCATTGGGGCGAAGACGACGAGAACGGGTACGTTTCCGCCCACGGCACTGACGGCGCGTTCTACCTGCTGTGGTGTGGCGGGAGCGAGTGCCCGACGATGGCGGTCCATCAGTTCGATTGGGAAGGAAACTTCATCCAGGAGTTCGGCATCCCCGGTGTGCTCTCCTTCGCCGTCTCCTCCGACGACGAGCGCATGTGGGGCTTCATGTTCGAGCGCATCCCGCCCCTCATCGGTGAGTGGACAATTCCGGGCGTGAATTAGGCCCAGCCACCTTTGCGCAGCCTCCTCGCCGGGCCAGGCCTGAATACAGAGAGGGCTCTTGAGGTCGGGGATCCGGGAACACCCTCACCCGGTTCCGGCCCCACTCGTCGACGCCGTAGCTCCGGCGGCTACATTCAGTTCGATGCCATACCGTCCAACAACGTTCAGTGTTGTCTTGTATATCGTTTTGATACATGGAGTTATTGCCATAGC
>JAPPNN010000074.1 GCA_028873815.1 Gemmatimonadota bacterium
ACTGCGAGGTCAAGTCGTTCTTCACCAACACGGTGCCGGTCGACGCGCTGCGCGGTGCGGGGCGGCCCGAGGCCACCTACCTGCTCGAGCGGCTGGTCGACAAGGCGGCCGTGGAGCTCGGGATGGACCGGGTGGAGATCCGGCGCAAGAACTTCATCCGCGAGTTCCCCTACCAGACGCCGGTCGCGCTGCAGTATGACCAGGGCGACTACGACGCCACGCTGGATCTGGCGCTTAAGGCGTCCGACTGGGCGGGCTTCGAGGCGCGGCGGGCGGAATCGGCGGCGCGCGGGAAGTGCCGCGGGATCGGGATTTCGACCTTCATCGAGGCGTGCGGGATCGCGCCGTCGGCGGTGGTGGGGTCGCTGGGCGCGCGGGCCGGGCTGTACGAGTCGGGCAGCGTGCGGGTGCATCCGACGGGCTCGGTCTCGGTGTTCACCGGGACGCACAGCCACGGGCAGGGGCACGAGACCACGTTCGCGCAGATCGTCTCCGACATGCTCGGGGTCGACTTCGAGGCGGTCGACGTGGTGCACGGCGACTCGGCCAAGATCCCGTTCGGGATGGGGACCTACGGCTCGCGCTCGCTGGCGGTAGGCGGGACCGCGATCTACCTGGCCGTTGAGAAGGTCATCGAGAAGGGCAAGAAGATCGCCGCGCACCTGCTGGAGGCGTCCGCAGAGGACATCGAGTTCGAGAACGGCTCCTTCACGGTGGCCGGGACGGACCGGTCGAAGTCGCTCGGCGAGGTGGCGCTGACCGCGTACGTGCCGCACAACTACCCCGAGGGGCTGGAGCCGGGGCTGGAGGAGACGGCATTCTACGATCCGCTCAACTTCACCTTCCCGGCGGGAACGCACGTTGCCGAGGTCGAGGTGGATCCGGAGACGGGCGAGGTGGAAGTGGTCGCGGTGACCGGCGCGGACGACGTCGGACGGATCATCAACCCGATGATCGTGGACGGCCAGCTGCACGGCGGACTCGCGCACGGGATCGGCCAGGCGCTGCTGGAGGAGTGCCTCTACCAGGAGGACGGGCAGCTGCAGACGGGATCGTACCTGGACTACACGATGCCCCGCGCGGCGGACCTGCCGTCCTTCAGCATCAACCACAACACGACGCTGTGCACCCACAATCCGCTCGGCGTGAAGGGGGTCGGCGAGGTCGGCTCGATCGGAGTGCCCCCGGCGGTGATCAACGCGGTGATCGACGCGTTGCGCCCGCTCGGCGTGAACGACATGGCGATGCCCGCCACCTCGCAGAGGGTTTGGCAGGCGATTCAGCAGGCCCAGGGCTAGCAGTCCACGGACTGCCGAAACGAACGGGAGACGAGACCTGTGAACGATTTCACATACCAGGCACCGACATCGTTGGATGAGGCCGTCGCGGCTTTGCGGGGCGATGGCGGCGCGAAGCTGATCGCGGGCGGGCACAGCCTGCTGCCGGTCATGAAGCTGAACCTTGCCGCGCCGAGTGCGCTGGTCTCGCTGGCGGGCGTGCCGGGACTGGGGGACATCGCCGACGGCGGCGACTCGGTGACGGTGGGCGCGATGTGCTCCCACGCGCAGGTGGCCGGGTCGGCGGTCGTGCAGGCGAGGATTCCCGCGCTGGCGGCGATGGCCGACGGGATCGGCGACGCGCAGGTGAGGAACGCGGGGACGATCGGGGGGTCGGTGGCGCACAACGACCCCGCCGCGGACTACCCGGCGGCCTGCGTGGCGCTGGGCGCGACGATCGTGACCGACCGCCGCGAGGTCCACGCCGACGACTTCTTCCAGGGCATGTTCGCGACCGCGCTGGCCGACGACGAGGTGGTCACGGCGGTGCGGTTCCCGGTGCCGGCGCGCGCGGCCTACGCGAAGTTCGCCAACCCCGCGTCCAAGTACGCGGTTGCGGGCGTGATGGTCGCCGACGGGCCCGCCGGGGTGCGTGTGGCCGTGACGGGCGCCTCGGGTGACGGCGTATTCAGGGTAGCCGAGATGGAAGCCGCGCTGGGGGCGTCGTTCAGTGGTGATGCGGTGGCCGGGATCGCGGTGTCGTCCGACGGGATGCTGTCGGATACGGCGGCCGGCGCCGACTACCGGGCGCACCTGGTGACGGTGATGGCGCAGCGCGCCGTGGAGGCCTGCGGATAGCGGGGCCACGCCCGGCGTCGGTCGAGGACGCGGTCGCGCTGTTGCGCGGCCAGGGCTACGTGGCCGACGTGGGCCTCGGCACGGCGCTGTTCCTGTCGCTGGAGCTGGGGCGGCCGCTGCTGCTGGAGGGCGAGGCCGGCGTCGGCAAGACCGAGGTCGCCAAAACGCTGGCGGCGGGTCTGGGCCGTCCGCTCATCCGGTTGCAGTGCTACGAGGGGCTGGACCTGGCGTCCGCCGCGTACGAGTGGAACTACGCGAAACAGATGATCCATATCCGGGCGGCGGAGGGTGGGGGCAGCAATCCGGCCTCGGGGGCGAGCGGATCCGGTGCAGCCGCTGGACCGCCCGCCGACACCGGCGCCACGCCCACCGATCG
This sequence comes from Gemmatimonadota bacterium, assembly GCA_028873815.1. Lineage (GTDB taxonomy): Bacteria > Gemmatimonadota > Gemmatimonadetes > Longimicrobiales > Gaopeijiaceae > Bin94. Next base: position 2,512 of record JAPPNN010000074.1, read on the forward strand.
CGCTCGAGACGTCTTCTCCGACGACTTCCTCATCCGCCGCCCCCTGCTCTCCGCCCTCGACCTCGCCGACGGCGTCGCCCCCGTCCTCCTGATCGACGAACTCGACCGCACCGACGAGCCCTTCGAGGCCTACCTGCTGGAGGTCCTCTCCGACTTCCAGATCACGATTCCGGAACTGGGCACGGTGACCGCTGCCGAGCCGCCCCACGTCGTCATCACGTCGAACCGGACCCGCGAGATCCACGACGCCCTGAAGCGCCGCTGCATCTACCACTGGATCGACTACCCGACAGCGGCCCGTGAGCTCGAGATCCTTGCGTCACGGGTACCCGATGCGCCCGAGCAGCTCAGCGTCCAGGTGGTGACGTTCGTGCAGAAGGTTCGCGAGTTCGAGCTGTTCAAGCGGCCCGGGGTGGCCGAGACGCTGGACTGGACGCGGGCGCTGATGGCGCTTGACCGCCACACCCTCGACCGGGAAACGGCCCACCGGACCCTTGGCGTGCTGCTCAAGTACCAGGACGACCTGGAGCGGATGGCGGACGGCGGGGTGGACGAGGTGATGGGGGCGGGGGGCTAGCGCACCCGCCCGAACCTCACATCCCGCGTCCGTCCATTCGACACGTAGAAGCCGATCACCTGCCCGTTGCGGTCGCGCTCGAAGGCGAACGACAGGCCGCCGCCGGCGAAGTTATCCTTCTCGCCGGGTGTGAGCGTGGCGCTGTCCAGCCGGTGCTGATGCATGACCAGCTCGCCCTCTTCCACCGTGAACGTGTAGAAGGTCTCGATCTCCTCGCTGAAGAACCGGCCCACGAAGTCGGCCAGATCCTCAGCCCCCGGCTCCCACGCCTCGGTGTCGTCAGCCAGACGGGTTGCGCGCTGATCGCCACCGCCCCCGTGCAGCAACGCGGCTGCGACTGCCCCGTCCTCTCCGCGCACGAACGTGACCGAGGCCGCGGTCCCGGGCAGACGGAACGTCGAGTCGGATACGGGGACCATTTCGAGTCGTTCCTGTCCTGGCGGCTGTCCGTAGATGGTGCTGCCGTCCCGCGTGAAGGTGAAGATGATCGCGGGCGATGAGTCCAGCGCGTAGCGGCCGGCGAATTCGTCGAAGTCCTCGGGGTCGTAGTCTTCCGCGTCGAAATCGTCGCCGGCTCCCGCCTCGTCGCCCTCCTCCTCCAGCTCCATCGCATCCGCGAAAAACGCCTCGGCCAGCTCGAAGGCCGTGTCGCTGTCGAACTGCGCGTGGTTGCTCTGGGTGGTGATGCCCGCGTTGATCTCGGGGTAGTAGACGAGCATCGAGCGATGCGCGACATCCGCGCCGCCGTGGTGGACACGCTTCAGGCCGGCCTGCTCGTCGATGAACAGACCGTAGCCGTAACCGGTTTCCTCGCCGTCGGTGAGCACGAACGAAGTCATCATCTCGTCGATGCTCGCGCGGGTGCCGACGCGGGGGTTGGCATAGTTCTCGATCCAGGTCTGCAGGTCCCCGATCGTGCTGTAGACCGATCCGGCCCCGACCGCACCGCCCAGGTCGCCGATGTGGCGGTAGCCGTCCCCGGTGGGCGTGTAGCCCTCGGACATGTTGGGGACCATGTGGCGCGGCGACGGACGCACCATCGAGCCCGTCATGTCCAGCGGCCCGAACACGTTGTCTTCCATGAAGGCGTGGAAGTCCTGGCCCGAGGTGCGCTCGACGATGGTGGCGGCGAGCCCGAAGGCCGTGTTGTTGTAGTTCCACTCGGCGCCGGGGGCGTTCTGCAGCGCCGGCTGCCGCTGCACGATGTCGATGAGCTCCGAACGGTCGATCCAGTCGCCGCGGTCGAGCCGGCGGCCGGTCATGCGCAGCAGGTTGAGGAACTCGCGCAGGCCGGAGGTGTGGGTGACGAGGTGCCGCACCTGGATCGTCCCGTCGAACTCGGGCAGCTCGGGGATGTGCGCGCGGATGTCGTCATCGAGGGACAGGAGCCCGCGTTCCGCCTGGAGCATGATGGCGAAGGCGGTGAACTGCTTCGATGTCGAGCCGATGTTGGTGCGCGTGTCAGGCTCGAAGGGGATCCCGTAGGTGAGGTTGGCCGTGCCGTAGGTCTGCGAGTAGATCGTCTCACCGTCCCGCCACACGCGGACGGCGGCGCCCGGCGACTCCGGGCCGTCGAAGCGCGCCATCATCTGGTCGGCGAGCTCCTTCGGGTCGGTGGCGACGGGTTCGTGGCGCAGCAGGGTGATCTCGTAGCTGCCGGCGGCATCCTCGTTGTCCCCCGCGACCAACAACTCGACCGTGTGTGTGCCCGCGCTCTCGGTGCGGCCGCTGAAGCGTTCGGGGCCGCGACCGAGCCCGCTGAACTGCGCGATCGGCTCCCCGGCCGGGTCGAGAATGCGAATGTCCACGTCAACCGACAGCTGGTCCACTTCGCCCAGGAAGAACTCGTTCTCGTCGGCGTCGATCGTGTAGCGGACCGTTTCTCCGTGGGAGAGAGCGCCCGTGGCCATGCTGCCCTGTTGCAGTTCCGTGGTCTGTCCCCACGCCTGACAGCCTGCGATGAGGATCGGAATCAGGGCGCAGAGGGTTAGCGGCACGTAGCGGCCAGGGCGGTAGCGGGCAAGCGGCTTCATCGCGGAACTCCAATCGCGGGAAGGGACGAGGCGGAGTGTCGGCCACGTTAGGACGGAAGCGTACGAGTGAGCAAACGGCGGCCTCCTCGAGGTCGAAGAAGACACGGTCGACTTCGGCGAGGTTGCGACGTATTGATTGAGCATGACGAGCGCCTCCACCCACCCCGGCCGCCTACCCGAGAATGTCGCGCATTTCGTCCGGCTCCTGCGCGCCGCCGGGCTGCCGGTGGGCCCCGGCCACACGATCAATGCGGCGCGTGCGCTCGGCGCCGTGGACATCACCAGCAAGCGACAGTTCTTCTGGGCGCTCCACGGCACCCTCGTCTCACGTCACGAGCACCGCCACATCTTCGAGAGCGCATTCCGGCTCTTCTGGCGCGACCCGTTCGGGGTGGACGAAGCCCTGGCCACGCTGTTGTCGCGCTCGCAGATCCCGGTCGAGGAGCCGACCAGCAAGGCGCCGGCCCGGCTGTCACCCGAGCACGAGGCCACGAACCGGTCCTCCGGCGAGTTCGCGCGAGACTCGGGTGAACAGATCGTGATGCGGATGGCGTTCTCGCCCGCCGAAGTCTCCCGCACAAAGGACTTCGAGGAGATGACCACCGCCGAGTTGCGGCAAGCCAGGGACGCGTTGCGCAGGCTCGACCTCGACCTGCGGCCCGTGCTTACGCGGCGGCACCTTCCTGATCCGCGGGGCCGTCTGATCGACCTGCGCCGCACTCTCCGGACGACGGTGCGCACCGGTGGCATTCCGTTGCCGCTCCAGCACCGGTCGATGGCGACACGGCGTCCGGTCCTGGTGACGCTGTGCGACATCTCGGGATCGATGGAGGCCTATTCGCGGATTCTGCTGCACTTCTTTCACGCGCTGACGAATGCCGCCGACCGCGTCCATACCTTCGTGTTCGGAACGCGCCTGACCAACATCACGCGACTCCTGAAAGACCGCGACGTGGACCGCGCGCTCGACCGTGTCGGGGGCATTGTCACCGACTGGTACGGGGGCACGCGGATCGGAGCCGCGCTGGGCGCGTTCAACCTGCATTGGTCCCGTCGGCTCCTGGCGCAGGGGGCGGTGGTGCTGCTGGTGACCGACGGACTGGATCGGGAGGGAGGGGCGGGAATCCGCCTGCAGGCACGACGCCTGCGCAAGTCCTGCCGGAGGCTGGTCTGGCTCAACCCCCTGTTGCGCTACCGGGAGTTCGCCCCCAGAGCGGCGGGCATCCGCGCGCTTCTGCCGGAGGTGGATGAACATCGACCCGTGCACAACCTCGACAGCCTGGAGCGCCTGGCCGATGCATTGAGCGGCCGCGACTCGCCGCGCCCGACCGCGGTCAGGCTACCGGGAGCGAACGCCAGGGATGGAGTCGTCGAGGACGCTGCTGAGTGAAGACAACCAATTCCTGCTTCTCGCCCTGCGGGAGCCGGTAGCCCGGAGGCGCGGGCCACGACACCATCGGAACCGCCGGTCCGGTTTGGCCGATGCCCTGCCCGGTGGCGCTCGCGGGGACGAACACCGGTTTGGCCGGCTCCGGGAACTCGACACTCTCCGTGCTCGGCAGCTCAACGACCTCGGCCGCCCATTTCCCGAAGCGTCGGATGACGCGTTGCGGATCCCGTCCAGCCACGGCCAGGGTACAGTCCAGGAAGCGGGCGCTGTATCGCTCCAGCGTCCGTCTGCGCACACCCAACCTTCCGGCCACGGAGCCCCAGTTGACCGATCGCCGTTCGCGCAGTGCCCACATGAGCATCGCCCGGCTGATGAACTCCTTCAGCGTGCAGTGCACCGGCGATTCCACGTTCCAATAGCGACGCAGTGCTCTCGGGTTCAGCTTCGTGTCCTCGGCCAATGCGGTCACGCTTGTGACCGGCAGCAGCGACCCGTCATCGCCCTCGGTCCTGCAAACCCGTCGAATCACCTTTGCCAGCGACCAGTGAAGCGCGCCGCCTGCGAGCAATCGTTGGCCCAGGACACAAACCGGATCCTGGTGCAGGGGGTCGATCCGGGCGATCACGCCCATCAAGCGCTCATGCGCTTCCTCAGCCCAGATGACCTGAAAACCGTTGTCGCCGGACGAGCGCACCCACTGCACCCAGGCCAGCGACACCGGTACGATCAGCACGAACGAAGGGCCCGCGGGTCCGCCCTGCGCGGACATGGTCCGAAGCCACCGGATATCCTCGCGGGAATACTGCTCCAAGGCCACGACGGCGACGCTCGCCCCGCCGAGCAGGGACTCCTGAAACGTCTTCCGACAGTCCGTAGTCCTGCAATCGACGCTTGCCAGCGCTTCGCCAAGCCGCCGCCTCGTCTCCGGCTTGTTGCAGTATAGGCCTACCATCGCGGTAAGATAGGTACAGATCGCAAACATGGCAACGACGCTGACGCCAAGTGTTTCCGGGTCTCATTACTGGCGCGGTGAACCGTCCCCCCCTAACATGCACCTGCAGGCGCTTGGATCGTCGCAGTTTCACAGTCGCCGGCCGACGGGGCCGGTTACCGGTTTGATGAGGAGAGCAGAAATGAACACCAGGTTTTCTCGCCGGCATTTCATGGGCAGCGCCGCAGCAGCCCTGGGCGCCCTCGGCCTGCGGCCCGCCACCGCGCTCGGCGCCGGAATCCGGCCCCCGCCTCCCGGGATTGCGCCGCGCGATCCCTACGACGACCTCGCGAAGCTCTCTTCGAACGAGAATCCGTACGGTCCGTCCGACAAGATGATGGCGTCGATGAACGCCGCCTGGAAGTACTCGAACCGCTACGGGTACCCCGACGGTGACGTTCTCGAGAAGATCGCGGAGCACCACGGTGTCGACACCCGCAACATCATCATGCATGCCGGGTCGGGAGAGACGCTGAAGGTGGCCGCGCTCGCCTTTCTGCGGCACGAAGAAAAGGTGGTCGGCGTCGAGCCTACCTTCCTGACCGTGTACCGGGCCGCCTCGGGGGTCGACGCCGATGCGATCACCCGTCCGCTCCTTTCCGACCACACCCAGGACATCGACGACCTGATCCAGGTCACGAAGCGCAACTACCGCGATGTCGGCATGGTCTACGTCTGCAACCCCAACAACCCGACCGGCGTGGTCGTCCCCGATGCGGACATCCGGCGCCTCCTCGACAACATCCCCGAGGACATCCCGGTGCTGATCGACGAGGCCTACCACCACTTCGTGAAGGATCCGCGCTACGCGACCGCGGTCCCCTACATCAAGGAAGGCCGCAAGGTCCTCGTGACCCGCACCTTCTCCAAGATCTACGGCATGGCGGGCCTGCGGCTCGGCTACGGGATCGCCCCGCCCGAGATGATCGACGAGATGCGGACCTACACCACCGGCACGATCAACGCGCTCGTCAAATGGGGCGGCGTGGCTGCGCTCGAGGACAACGAGTCCGAAGCCTGGGTCAGGGACACGACGATCGCGCTCCGCGACGCTACGGCGAACGAGCTCCGCAACCAGGGCTTCGAGGTGATCCCGTCGGAGACCAACTTCTTCATGGTGCACACCGGCCGGCCCGCTTCGGAGGTCCGTGCGGAGTTCCGCAAGCATGACGTGGCGGTCGGACGCGACTTCCCGCCGATGCTGGACTACCTGCGTGTCTCGATCGGTACGGAAGAGGAGATGAAGCGCTTCCTGACGGCATGGAACCAGATCTTCCCGGACGGCATGACGACTACGGGAGCGAGGTAGCCGCAACGCATCACAACAGCGAGTCCTGCCGCCCACCGGTGCGACCGCACCCGTGCTGAGGCCCCGCGTCGCCAAGCGCGTGGGGAAACGGGTGCTGAAACGGATTTTGCCGCGTCGTTGCGCGTTGGTCGTGTCTGCAGCCTCGATCGCGCTCTCGACCTGGGTGCCTCTGGAAGCGCACGCCCAGGAATGCCCGACCGGGCTCGAGGTGCTGGTGGAGCGCCCCTTCGCTGATGCCGCTGGCCTGACCGCCGGCTCCACCGTTGTGATGCGCTCCACGATCGAGGGCGAGCCCTGCAACGCTGTGGTCGCAGGCATCTTCGAGCCGCCGCCCGACCCCGCCTCACTCAACACCACGCGGCCGCGCGTACTGTTTCACCTGCCGCATCTGCAGGCGATGACCGGCCGCGGGAACGAGGTCGACTACTTCACGGTGAGGATGCGGCCCGGCACCGACCTCGCCGCGCTGGCGGCCGATCTCGAGCCGCTGCTGCCCGGCGCCCAGGTCCTGCCCGTCAGCGAGGTGGCCGAACGTTCATCCACGACGTTCCGCGTCGTCAGCCGCTTCCACACGGCGATCGCGGTGATCACACTGATCGCCGGCGGCGTGTTCCTCGGCTGCATCATGATCCTGAAGGTTCAGGAGCGGCGTCTGCCGATCGCTGCCGCGCGGCTCACCGGGATCCCGCGGCGCCTGTTGTTCTGGTGGACGGTGGCCGAGGCCGCAATGCTGTCCACACTCGGCGGAGCCGCCGGTTTCGGGGTCGGGGTCGCGAGTTCCGCGGTAGTCAACGCCTACTACCAGCGCTACTACGACACCACGCTGGTGTTCTCCCAGGTGACCGGGGCTGTCGTGACGGAAGCGCTCGCCCTGGCGGTACTGCTGGGCATGGCGGCCGGGGTGTTCGCGGCCACCCGGCTGCTGACGTCGGATCCGCTCGACGAAATGGGGCGTTAGCGGCCACGGTCATGCTCGCACTCAATTCCATCCGCGAGTTCCGTACGCGCCCGCTCCGCACCCTGCTGACGCTGGCTGGTGTCGCGGTCACGACCGCCATGCTCGCCGACATGCTCATGCTGGGCCGCGGGATTACGCGGAGCTTCGGCGAACTGCTCGAATCGCGCGGCTATGAGCTGCGGCTCACCCCGAAGGGTACCCTTCCCTTCGACACCGAAGCTACGGTCCCCGGGTTTGCGACCCTGCGGGACAGCGTGGAGAGCGTGGCCGGAGTCGAGCGCGTCGCACCCGTCCTTGCGGCCTCCGTCACAGTGGAGACCTCGGACGATTCGGGACGCTCCGTCGAGGCCCTGGCGCTCGGCATGGATTCGGGAGACCAGGGCCTGTATCGGCTCACGGAGGGAGAGACGCCACGGCCCGGCGAGGTGCTTACCGACGCGGACGTCCGGGGCTCTCTCGGCGTGGAGCCCGGGAGCGCGGTGCGACTGCGCCCCGCCGGCGCAACAGGGGCGTGGGGACGCCGCACCACGGCCCGGGTCTCCGGAACCGGCGAGTTCGTCTTCGCATCCCGCGGCGACCTGCAGGTCGTCATGCGCCTCGACGACCTGCAGGCGCTCTCGTCGCAGGAAGATCGGGTGTCGTTTGCGATGATCCGGATCGGCGAGGGGTTCGAACCCGATTCGGTTCGCGCCGCGATCCTGGCCCGGAACGACCGCGTGGAGATCGTGACGCTGGCGGGGATCTCGGAACGCCTCGACGCGCGCCTCTCCTATTTCAGGCAGACAGCGCTGATCCTGGCGACCGTCAGCCTCGTCGTCGCCACGCTTCTCGTCGGCACCCTTACCGCCGTGTCGGTGAGTGAGCGGCTGGGGTTGATCGCGGCGCTGCGGGCGGTCGGCCTCTCGCGGCGCCGGATCGTGGGAGGACTCGCCGCCGAGAGCGTGGTGCTCTGCTCCATCGGCGGTGCCATCGGCGTCGCGCTCTCGGTGGTGGTGGCGGGGTATCTCGAGTCCATCCTCTCGGATTTCCCCGGGCTTCCGGTAGCGGTGCGGTTCTTCGTGGTCAGCGCCGACAGCCTGGTGACCGCTTTCGCGCTGCTGCTGGTGTCCGGCACGGTCGCCGGACTGATCCCGGCGCTCAATGCGACCCGGCTCGAGGTGGCCTCCATGCTGCACAAGGAGGCACCGTGAGCGAGATCGTGGTTGCAGCCCGCGACCTGACGCGCGACTACCGCACGGGGCGGTCCCGTGTGCGGGCCCTGCGCGGCGTTTCCATAGCGGTACCGGACGGGGACTTTCTCGCGGTCACGGGGCCCAGCGGCTCCGGCAAGTCCACGCTGCTGCACCTGCTCGGCGGGGTCGACACTCCGACATCGGGCGAGGTGGTGTTTCTGGGCCGCGACCTCGCCGGGATGTCGGTGGAAGAGCGGGCGGCTCTCCGCCTCGAGCAGGTCGGCCTCGTGTTCCAGAGGTTCCACCTGCTCCCGATGCTCACCGCGCTCGAGAACGTGGAGCTTCCCCTCGCCGCAGCGCGCGTCCCCCGCAAGCTCCGGCGCGCCAGGGCCGCCGCCGTGCTGGAGCGGGTCGCTCTTGCCGACAGGCTCCATCACAGGCCCGGGGAACTCTCCGGCGGCCAGTGCCAGCGCGTCGCGATCGCCCGCGCCCTCGCCAACGAACCCGCGCTCGTGCTGGCCGACGAACCTACCGGCGAACTGGACCGCGCCACTTCGCGGCAGGTGCTCGCGCTCTTCCAGTCGCTGAATGCCGACGGGACCACGCTCGTGGTCGCGACCCACGACCTTGAACTAGCGGCCGGGGCAAAGCGCATGATCGAGGTCGTCGACGGGAGGACGATCCCGTGATCCTGCGCCTCGTCTGGGCCTCGGTACGGCAGCGATCCGGGCGCAGCGCGCTCCTCCTCGGCGGCTACGCGCTCGGCGTCGGGGTTACGATCGTGCTGCTGTCGGTGGGACGGGCCATGGTCGATCAGGCGCGTGACCGGGAGCTGCTGGGCGGCGGCGACCTGATCGTACTGCCCGAGGGTATCGATCTGGAGACGCTCCGGACCGGCGGCGCGAGCTCGATGTACTTCTCCGTCGAGCAGGCCACGCTCCTCTACCGTGATGTGCTCGCGGGCAGTCGCTTCGACGACCGGATCGCGGCGGCGGCCCCATGGATCGACGACGAACTGCTCTACCTGGAAGCCGATAGCGGGCTGGTTCCGATCTCGGCCGGCGGCACGCTTCCCGGTGCGGCGATGGATCTTGGCGCAGGGCCCGATCTCCTGGCGGGCACCTGGGCCGACCTGGACGCGGACCACGCCTGGCGCACTCCCTCGGCGGCCGACTTCTACCGTTCCATCGACGCCTTGCACCTTCCCCGCGGAGCGGCGGCACGCGACACGACCTGGGCCGAGTGGCACTACTTCAACGTCATGCTCCCCGACTCGGGTTGGCTCTACCTCACCTACATGGTCGGAGGCGACGTTCCCGACGGACGCTGGGGCGGCCGTATCCTCGCCACACGGGTCGTTCCGGAAACGGGTAGGGCGACGGTGTATTCGGTGGAGGTCGGCTCGGAGACCGTCGCCTTCGCGGAGGGTCACCCCAATCTGGCGATCGGGCAGTCCAGCGTGACGATCGAAGCGGATGGCTCCTACCGGCTGCGGGCCCGGGTGCCCCCGGAGCCTGCCGCGGCGGGTTCGCAAGCACGCGCCCCTCTTACCGTCGACCTCACCGTCTCGGAGCGCACGCGCCGCTATCTGCCGCCGGTCGACATCGGCAGCAGCGACTTCGTCTCCGGCTACACCGTCCCCCTGCTCGATGGACTGGCCACCGGGCAGGTGTGCGAAGGCGCGCGCTGCCACCGACTAGAGGGCGCACGCACCTACCACGATCACAACTGGGGCACCTGGTCCGGGGTGACGTGGGATTGGGGGCAGGCGAGGGCGGGCCGCTACTCGGTGCTGTATGGGGGAGTCGCGCGGGAGACCGACGCTGACGCAAACGCGACTCAGGGCGGCCGATTCCTGTACCTGGCCGACGAGCACGGTTTCGCGGGTGTCTTCACGATTCGCGAGCTCAGCACGCGGTGGCGGGGCCAGGAGGGCCAGGGCACACCGGGCGCCATCGCGATTCACGCGATCAACGGGCCGGACTCCCTGGCCCTGAGTGTGACGGTTGGCCACACCCAGGTGACAACCGGACCCGTGGCGCAGGACGGACCACCCGCCCTCTTCTACCAGATGCGCGGGACGCTGGAGTTGTCCGGCCGCCTCTTCGGTACCGAAGTTCAGGAGAGGGGGGACGGGTTCTTCGAGACCTGGACCCGGGGACGCTGAACCTGGTCACACACAACCACGATGGAACTGCTACCGGATCCCTGACACTCACATGACGCGCCCTTCCATCGCCCGAATCGCCGCCGACGTGCGAAGCGGCGCCACAACCGCCCGATCACTGGCCGAAGACGCGATTCGCAGCTACGAAGCTTCCGACCTGGGTGCCTATATCGTCTTCGACGCCGAGGGAGCGCGCCGCCAGGCCGACGCGGTGGACGCCGCCGTGGCGCGCGGCCAGGATCCGGGCCCGCTGGCCGGCTTCACGGTGTCGGTCAAGGACCTGTACGGGGTGGAGGGCCTCCCGATCCGCGCCGGCACCAGGCGCGAGCTGCCGCAACGCTGGCAGCGCGAGGGATTCCTGGTGCGCTCGCTTCGCCGCCTCGGCGCGGTCGTCGTGGGCAAGACGCACACGGTCGAGCTGGCCTTCGGAGGCGTCGGCCTGAACCCGAACACGGGCACGCCGATCAACCCCTGGGACCCGTCGGAACACCGCGCGCCGGGAGGCTCCTCGTCCGGTGCCGGTGTGAGTCTGTGGGAAGGGTCGGCCGTCCTCGCGCTGGGAAGCGATACTGGAGGATCGGTGAGGATCCCCGCTTCGGCCACCGGAGTAGTGGGCATGCGCCACACCACGGGAAGGTGGCCGACCGACGGCGTCGTCCCCCTCTCGACGACGCTCGACACGGTGGGTTTCCTGACCCGCACCGTGGCGGACACGCGTTACGTCTTCCAGGCCATCGACCCCCTCGCGCCGGGAGGCGATCCACCCGACACCGCGGCCGACTCCGACAGCGACCCGCTGGCCGGCCTCCGCATCGGAATCCCGAGGCGCGGGCTCTGGCAGGAAACGCAGTCCGACATCGCCGCCGTCCTGCGGCGTGCCCTCGCCGAACTGGAGGCCGCAGGCGTCCACGTCGCCGAAGTCGACGCCCCTGAACTGCAAGAGGCCGGCGAGCGCTACATGGCGGGCGGCCTGCTGATCCCACCGGAGCGCACCGAATCGCTGGAACGGCACCTGCCCGGCTGGACCGCCATCCTGGACCCTACCGTGGGTAAGCGGCTGGAGCGGGCCCACCAGGTGAGCGCGGTGGAGTACATCGGTCTCCTGCGCATCCGCCGCCGCCTTTCGGCGAGCCTGCACGCCCGCCTCGACGCGCAACGCATCGACCTCCTCGCGACCCCCACCCTACCCATCACCCCGCCGACTCTCGCCTCTCTGGACGATCTGGACGTCTATCGCGCCGTCAACCGCGCCATTCTGTCCGGGACCGGACCGGTCAGCATGCTGGACATGTGCGCAGTCAGCCTTCCCGTTGGGCTGGACGCGCATGCCATGCCCACGGGCCTGCAGCTCATCGGCCGTACCGGAACCGATCACGCCCTCCTGGCACGGGCCGCGGCGGCCGAATCGGTGCTGGGGACGAATGTGCAGCGGATCGGCGTGGCGCCCAGGGTGGCGGGCTAGCAGTCAGGGGATAGAGCCGCCCGCGCACCGAGAGCTGCCGGGCGCCAGCCCGGGTCTACAGCCGCAAGGCCCCGATCACCTGCGCCAGGACCGCAACGGCGATCTCCTCGGGCGTGCGTGCGCCGATCGGCAGGCCCACAGGCCCGTGAATCCGGTCCAGATCGGAAGCCGTGAAGCCCAGCGCTCCAAGGCGCTCCCGCCTCGCGCCCTGCGTCTTGCGGCTCCCCAGCGCGCCGATGTAGAAGGCGCCGCTCCGTAGGGCGGCGACCAGCGCGGGATCGTCGATCTTCGGATCGTGGGTCAGGGCGACGAACCCGGTGCGGTCGTCGGGCCGCAGCGTGTCCATGACGCGGTCGGGCCACTCCCTGACGAGCGCCGCGCCCGGGAAGCGGTCGGCGGTCGCGAATCCCTCCCTCGGGTCCAGTACGGTGACTTCAAAGCCCGCGATCTGCGCGATCGGCACGAGAGCCTGCGCGATGTGGACCGCGCCGACGACGATTAGACGCGGTGGCCGGATGTAGGGACGCAGGAAGACGGCCCCGTCGCGGGTGTCCACGGTACGAGGATCTCCGGTTCTCAGCGCGGTGGCGACGGCGTCGCCATCAAGCCCCAGCTCGCTGGCCGGCGCTCCGGCAGCGATCAACTCCTGCGCCCCGTCCGACAGGCGCGTCGCGAGCACCACATCGCGGCCCGCCACCTGCGCGGCCACGACCCCCCGCAGCACATCAGCGTTCATCCGGTATCGCCGCCCAGGACCTTCTCGTCATGAACGCGTTCACGACGGGTTCGCGAGTGGTCCAGGGGTAATCGGCTCCACGAACAGGTGCACCCTGCCCCCGCAAGCCAGCCCGACCTCCCAGGCCATTTCATTGGTGACGCCGAATTCGAGGGTGCGGGGAACGCCCGAATCGATCACCTCGAGTGCCGTCTGGATCACCGCTCCTTCGATGCACCCGCCCGACACCGATCCGGAGAAATCGCCGGTGTCGGCGATCGCCATGTGGCTGCCGGCCCGCCTCGGCGCCGATCCCCACGTGCGCGTCACCGTCGCCAGAGCGACGCGCCGCCCTTCGCCCAGCCACTCGAGCGCTTGCGCGAGGACAGGATCTGCGTTCGTGTTCGTGCTGTTCGTATCCATGGCCCCAGAAGTCTACTTCTCCACGCAAGGGACGCAACATTGGCGGCGAGCGGCACCGACGAACTCCATCAGGCCCTCATCAGGGACCACTTCCGGCGGCCCCGCAGTCGCGGCGTACTGGAAGCACCGGCGAGTTCGGGCCGCGCGCACAATCGATTCTGTGGCGACACGGTGCTCATGTGGGCGAGGCTCGAGGACGGCCGGCTCGCCGAAGTCACCTTCGACGGCCGCGGCTGCACCATCTCACTGGCTGCGGCCTCCATGCTGACCAGGGTGGCAAGGGGGAAGAGCGCCGCAGAGATCGCAGACCTGCGCCGGACCTTTGTCGACGGGCTGGCACCCGATGCCCCTCCGCTCCCCAGGGAACTGGGCGACCTGCGTGCGATGGCGGGCGTGCGCCGGTTTCCAAGTCGGATACGGTGCGCCGTCCTGCCTTTCGACGCACTGGAGGACGCGCTCCGGCAGGAATGAACCACTTCGGGACCGGGTGTCCGGCCCCGCATCGCCGGCAACGAGAGATGCGCGCAACCCACGCACCCTTTCCCGGTCCCGCCTTCCGGCGCTAATGTAGGCGCGAAAACAACCCCCTGCGCCGCCCAGAGAACCGAGGAACCCCATGATCGCGGGCCCCAAGAACTCATCTGCATTCGGATCCACCGCGGCCTGCGCCGCGCTGCTTGCTCTGGCAACGCTGGCCGTGCCCCACACACCAGCCGCCGCCCAGCTCACCACGCCCGAGGAGCAGTTCGGCTACCGCATAGGCACCGACTACCAACTCGTCAATTACCAGGGTCTGACCGACTACTGGCACCTCCTCGCGGAGCAGTCCGACCGCATGACGCTGGAGTCGATCGGCAAGACGTCCGAGGGCCGCGAACAGTGGATGGCCACGATCACGTCTCCCGCAAACCGGCCCAATCTCGAACGCTACAAGGAAATCGCGCGCCGTCTGGCTCAAGCCGAGGGCGTCACCGAGGAGGAAGCCCGCGCGCTGGCCGCCGAGGGCAAGGCCGTCGTCTGGATCGACGGGGGCCTGCACGCCACCGAGGTGTTGGGCATCCAGCAGCTCATGGAGCTCGTGTGGCAGATGGTCAGCCGCGACGACGCCGAAACCATGCGCTTCCTCGACGACGTCATCCTTCTGGCCACCCACGCCAACCCCGACGGCCACGCCCTGGTCGCCAACTGGTACATGCGCCACGACGATCCGCTCGAGCGCTCCTCGCAGGGCGTGCCGGTCCTCTACAACAAGTACGCCGGTCACGACAACAACCGAGATTTCTACATGGCCTCGCTGGCCGAATCCGAGAACATGAACCGCGTGGTCTACCGCGAGTGGTTCCCCCAGATCGTCTACAACCATCACCAGACGGGGCCGCAGGGCACGGTCATGTTCGCCCCCCCCTTCCGAGATCCGCCGAACCACAACCTCGATCCGCTCATCATCACCAGCCTCGACCAGGTTGGGTCGGCCATGCACCACCGCTTCGTCGTCGAGGGCAAGGGCGGCACCACGATGCGGAGCGGCGCCAGCTACTCCACCTGGTGGAACGGCGGCCTGCGCACGACGCCCTACTTCAAGAACATGATCGGCCTGCTCACCGAGACCATCGGCCACCCCACACCGATCGAGATCCCCTTCCTCCCGAATCGCCAGATCGCCCACGGCGACCTGCCGCTCCCCGTCACTCCGGGGCGCTGGCATTTCCGCCAGTCGGTCGACTACTCGCAGACGGCCAACCGCGCCGTGCTCGACTACGCCTCACGCAACAGCGAACACCTCCTGTTCAACATCTGGCGCATGGGGATGAACTCCATCGAGCGGGGCGGCCGCGATTCGTGGACCGTGCTCCCGAAATGGATCGACCAGGTCGCCGAGGATGTCGGCCCGCGCGGATCCGTGGAGGACTTTGAGGCCCACCTGCGCGATCCCGCGAAGCGCGACGCCCGGGGGTACATTCTGCCCGCGGACCAGCGCGACTTCCCCACCGCCACACGCTTTGTCAACGCGCTGCTCAAGGGCGGCGTCAAGGTGCACCAGGCGACCGCCGACTTCACCGTCGCGGGCAGGGACTACCCCGCGGGATCCTACGTCGTGGTCACGGCCCAGGCCTTCCGGCCGCACGTGATCGACATGTTCGAGCCGCAGAACCACCCGAACGACTTCCAGTACCCGGGCGGTCCGCCGATCGCGCCGTACGACAACGCCGGGTGGACCCTTGCGCTGCAGATGGGGGTCGAGTTCGACCGCATCCTCGATGGCTTCAGCGGGCCCTTCGAGCCGATCGCGTGGCTCGCCGACGCGCCTCCCGGTACGGTGTCGGGCCCCGATTCCCCCGCCGGCTACGTGGTCGATCACGTCAACGAGGCCTTTACGGCCGTCAACCGCGTGCTCGCCGCGGGAGGCGAGGTGCATTGGATCGAAGGGACGTTCGACGCGGCGGGCATCTCGCTTGCGCCCGGTGCCTTCTACATACCGGCTGGGGCCACCACCCGGTCCCAGCTGGAAGAGTGGGCCGCGCAACTGGGAATCTCGTTCCACGGGGTCACCGCGGCTCCCGAGGCCGCGTTCGAGTTGACGCATGCGCGGGTCGGCCTCTGGGACCGCTACGGCGGCTCGATGCCGTCGGGGTGGACCCGCTACGTGCTGGAGGATTTCGAATTCAACTTCGAGGTCGTCTACCCGCCCGACATCGACGCGGGCGACCTGAACGATCGCTTCGACGTGATCGTCCTGCCCGACGGCGCCATGGGCGGCGGGCGCGGCTTCCGCTTCGGCGGCGGGCCCAGCGACGAATTCCTGGCCACCCTGCCGGACTCGTTGCGCACGCGCGTCGGGTCCCTCAGCGACGACACCAGCGTTCCTGAGCTCCGCGAGTTCGTGGAGAACGGTGGCGCGGTGGTTGCGATCGGGTCCTCCACGGCTGTGGGAAGCCAGCTCGGCCTTCCGCTCGCCAATTTCCTGGTCGACGACGACGGCAGCCCGCTGGGCCGCGACGACTACTTCACGCCGGGATCGATCCACGACATCCGGGTGGAGCACGGCAGTCCGATCACGCACGGTCTGGGGGAGCGCGTGCACGTGCTGCACAGCCACAGCCCGGTCTTCCAGATCGGCGATGGTGCGGCGAACGTGCGGCGCCTGGCGTGGTACGACACCGCCGAGCCGCTGGTGAGCGGCTGGGCGTGGGGGCAGGAGCACCTCCAGGGCGGCACGAGCATGATCGAGGCGGACATCGGCGCCGGGAAGCTTTTCCTCTTCGGCCCCAAGATCACCTTCCGGTCGCAGCCGCACGGGACCTTCCCGCTTCTGTTCAACGGGATTCACTATGGAGCGGCGAAGCGGCGACCGGTGAGCTGAGGTGGACGAGACCGGGGCTCCGTCGGTTCCCGGCGCGGATTCACCGCGCGAAGACCCGCCACGCAACGACCCACCGCGCGAGGACCCGCCCGACAACCCGTTCGAGCGGTTGCGGAGCCGCTGGCTGATCCCGTGCACGCTCGGAGCGGGCGCGGCCATCCTCATCCTGCTTCTCCTGTTGACGGAGATTGTCGGATTCGCCACGGGGGGTGCGTTCGCCGCCGACGACGCGACCAGGCAGATCTTGTCGATGCTTGCAGGCTACGGGGGCATGGTCGCGTGGCTGGTCTGGGCATGCCGCCGCGCGGGCGTCGACTTCGGACGCCTGATCGGGCGGGTGCCCGCAGGACACGACTGGGCGATCACGGGCGCGTTGCTGGCCGTCACCATTGCGTTTTCGTACGGGTCGTGGGAACTCGTCGCCTGGATACTGACCCGCGTGGCCCCGGATCTTCTGACCTGGCTGGTGCAGATGCTGCCGGAAAGGCCAACCGGGAACCTGGGGCATCACATCATCATGGTCCTCGTCCTTGTTGTCGCGGCGCCGCTCGTCGAGGAGGTCCTCTTCCGCGGCGTCCTGATCAGTCGCTGGGGCGTCAAATGGGGGTCGAGGGCCGGGATCGTGATTTCGGCCGTGGCGTTCGGGATCCTGCACGCGAACGTCATCGGAATCGGCTTCGTGGGACTGGTTGCGGCCATGCTGTACTTCCAGACCCGCACGCTGATCGTACCGATCGTCTTTCACGCCGCGAACAACACCATCGCGACCATCGGCATGTATCTGCCCGGCGGCTCGGACGCCGCCGCGATCATGGATGGTGATGGCTGGCTCGGATTCCTCCTCGTCTTCGTTACGCTGCCGGTGTTGATCTGGTACCTCTGGCGCTACTGGCCGGCACGTGACGCGGTGATCCCCTATATGGGCGGCGGTGCGGAAGACAAGGACCAGGGCGCGGAGGACGACGACCAGGACGCGGAAGGATCCCGTTGATCGAATCGGCACCGTTCCCCGTGCGCGTAGCCGCCATCGACGCCGGCTCCAACGCCATTCGCTTCGTCGTGGCCGACTTCATCGGTCCGGACCGGTACAACGTCGTCCACAGGATTCGCCAGCCGATCCGCCTGGGGCACCGTGTCTTCACGCACGCGGAACTGGACGAAGAGACCATGGAATGGGCCGTGGCCGCCTTCCGTCTCTTCCGCCGCGAAATCGACGCGCGGGGCGTCGACCGATACCGCGCGGTAGCGACCAGCGCGACCCGCGAGGCAGCCAACCGCGGCAGCTTTCTTGACAGAATCCGGGAGGAATCCGGCATTGTGCTCGAGCCGATCAGTGGAGCGGAGGAGGCACGCCTCGTCCACCTGGCCGTGCGCAACCGCGTCGACCTGTCCCGGGGCCGCTGGATCCTGGTGGATCTGGGGGGCGGCAGCGTCGAAGTCTCGCTTGTCGACGACACGGGCATCCTGTGGAGCGAGTCCTACCGCGTCGGCACGGTGCGCCTCCTGGAGACCCTCGCCGAGGCAGAGGGCTGCCACGACTCGCTGCGCGCGTGGGTCGGCCGCCAACTCCGCGCCCTCACGATTCCGCCCCCGGAGGGCTACCCGGGTCCTACTGCCTTCGCGGCGACCGGAGGCAACATCGAGGCGATCGCCGAACTCGCCCTCAGCTACGTCGACCCGCTGAACCTCGCGCTGCTGCCGATCAACCGGCTCGACGCCGTGATCCATCTCCTGACTGCAATGAGCGTTCCCGAGACGATCCACGAGCTGCGGCTGCGCCCCGACCGGGCCGACGTCATCCTGCCGGCGGCACTGGTCTACCGGCACTTCGCCGACATCGCCCGAGCCGACCAGATCGTGGTTCCGAGCGTAGGTGTGAAGGAAGGGGTACTGCTGGACGTGGCGGCGGGCGCGACCCTGTATTCGACCGTCGCGTGAATGTCGCGCCTTGCCGGCCCGGCATTCCTCCCCGGGCGGCGAACCTGTTATGAGGATTGGATTTGCGGAGGCCATCGACCGAATTCCCGTCAATCGGCTCCCGCCGATTGGTTTCAAGCGTGAACGGAGCGGTTCGCGAGGGCCTGCCTCAACTGATCCTCGTCCGCCCTCTGATAGCAGCGCAGCACCGTCTTCGCCGTCTTCCAGCCGCCAAGCTGGCAGAGCACCTTCAGCGGCTGATCCATCAGATCGCTCGCGAACTTCCGCCTGAGCGAGTGCCAACCCCTGCCCGGCTTCGGCTCCAGTCCCGCGAGCCTGTCGGCCCTGCTCCACCAACCATACGCCAGCGCGGAACCCATGCAAGCCGAGGGATTCTTCGGCGCGGGCAGAATCGGCTCGTCCCCGGATCCGGGGTTTGCCCTCCACGCCTCTTCCAGAGCGGTGAGTGCCCCGGGGGTCAGCGGCGTCCGGTGCTCGTAGCCCGCCTTGTCGTGCTCGGCGCGCCACCGGACCGTTTCTCCCTCGAAGTCGATGTCAGCCCACCGAAGCTGGCGGATGGCCCCGATACGATGGCCGGTCTCGTGAGCCAGCACGAGCGCGACATGAAACCGCCAGTCCACCCTGTGGGACACCCTTAGCAACGCCCGGTACTCTTCTTGCGCGAGCACCACCCGCTTCGGGTTCTTCTCCGTGGGCGTCCTCAAACCCTTCAGCGGGTTCGATTCGAGGAGCAGGCGGCCCTCCTCGTCCCTCGACTTCCCGGCCCAGTTGAAGACCGCGATGAGAAACTTGAGGTTGTACTGGATCGTTCGATCCGAGACGGGCCGTCCGCTCGGGCCGATCCTGCCCGCCCTGCGTTCCCGGATGAAGCGGTCCCAGTCCCTTTGCGACAGGGTCGCGGGGTTGCGGTCGGGTCCGTAGAGCCCGAGGAACATCTTCATCGCCGCCCGGTCATGCCGCTGCGAATGCACGCCCTTGGTGGGCGTCACCTCCTCGCCGTAGATGTCAAAAAGCCGTTCCAGGGTGAGCGGCTCGGGCTCGGCTTCCGCCTTGCCGTTCAAGTCCGGGCCGACGAAACCGGCGGCGAATTCGTCCGCCTGCCGCTTTGCGCGGGTCCAGTCGCGGTGCTTCAGCGACCGACACCGCCTGCGCCCGTTCTCGCGCCACTCAATCTGGAAGTTGCCGGTCTTCGGGTCCGGGAAGATCCTGACCCGGTTCCGGCCCCATTCGCCAGCGCCGTAAGAGCGCCGACTTCGTTTCGTGCGTGCCA
>JAPPNN010000010.1 GCA_028873815.1 Gemmatimonadota bacterium
GATCTTTCGATCTAGCGAGAAGTCTGTCTGAAGGGTACAGGAGTAAGCTGGCTGACCGACCTTAGACGCGCCAAACACCCCCGTGGGTGCCGTGCCCCGGACCCGGCACACGCCGCCGCCGAAGCGGTGGCGGGGCACATCCAGGAGCGCTCCGGGGAACCCGTTCAGACGCACCTCGCGAGGCGCGGCTGGCGGTCGGACGAAGGCCAGCGGTGCCGGGCCGTCCATGCACTCCGGAAGCCGGAGCGGCGAACGATCTCGCCCGCGCCCATGTCGCTGGGCACGGGCACCGGTTCCGCCCTGGGGTGGATCAACCTGACTACTTGCGACTCCTTCTTCGCCTCGATGCTTGGTCGTGCGGCCCCTCACCCTCCGGTGACCCGAAGGGCGGCATCCTACGAGTCTTATCCGTCATGGGTTTCAATCCAGCCTCGGAGCCGAAGGCGGCGGAGGCCGATCCCGGCCCATGTCGAGAGCTTCCGGGGGCCGAACCGTCCGCACGGCTCGGATCGGGAGGTTCACCGCGAATGCCGTGGAAGACGGTGCGGAGGTGTCCATCGGGGATGTGCAGACCCGCGTGTTGAACGGGTGTTTCGGCGTCTCCATGCTTGGACGCTGAAGGAACGCTCGCGGGGAAGTCAAACAGTCGGAAACGTCCCATTGTGTCAGAACGTTTCAGGACGTTTCAGAAGGTGTAAGAGCCATCGGACGCCGCCGCCAGCGGCTTGTCCGAACGCCCCCGCCGCGACTTCCACGCACCGCGTTTGGGGTTGCCATCCGGCTTGCGCGGGTCGGCCAAACTGGCCAAGACTTACTGGTCGCCACCCGCCGGAGGAATCGAGATGCGAACGCTGAGCGCCAAGGACGCGAAGTACGGCTTCGGAAGACTGATCGACCTCGCCCGTGCCGCCCCCGTAACGGTCGCCAAGTACGGGCGGCCGGTCGTCGTGGTGCTTTCGGTGGAGGAGTACGAGCGGCTGAAAGCGCTCGACATGGGAACCAAGCGTCCCGGCTCGGCGGCGCGGAGGCGAACCGGGGCGGGAGGCCGCTGAACCGGATGGACAAGCGGAGCCTTACGGAGCGCGACATCTGCACGAAGTTCATCACGCCCGCCCTGCGCGCGGCAGGCTGGGACGAGATCTCGCAGCTTCGCGAGGAAGTGACGTTCACCGCTGGCCGCATCGTCGTGCGCGGCAGGCTGGTGGCGCGCCGCAAGCGCAAGCGCGCCGACTACGTTCTGTACGTGAAGCCGAACATCCCGATTGCGGTGATCGAGGCGAAGGACAACACCCATTCCGTCGGTGGCGGCATGCAGCAGGCGCTGGACTACGCCGAGACGCTCCGCATCCCGTTCGCGTTCTCCTCGAACGGTGACGGGTTCGTGTTCCACGACCGCACGGGGGCAAGCACGCCTCCCGAGGTGAACCTGCCCCTCGACGCCTTCCCGTCGCCGGACGATCTGTGGGGGCGCTACCGGACATGGAAGGGGTTGACGCCCGAGGCCGAGGAGGTCGTTCTCCAGGACTACTTCGAGGACGGCGGAGGCAAGACGCCGCGCTACTATCAGGCCAACGCCGTCAACGCAGCCATCGAGGCCATTGCGAAGGGGCAGGACCGAATCCTGCTGGTCATGGCGACGGGCACGGGCAAGACGTTCACCGCGTTCCAGATCATCTGGCGGCTTTGGAAGGCGGGTCGGAAGAAGCGCATCCTGTTCCTCGCCGATCGCAACGTGCTCGTCGACCAGACGATAGCGAACGACTTCCGGCCGTTCGGCGGCGCGATGACCAAGCTGTCGCGCAGAATCGACCCGTCCTACGAGGTCTTCCTCGGACTATACCAGGCGATCACGGGTCCGGAGGAGCACCAAAAGGCCTACAAGAAGCTCTCGCCCGGCTTCTTCGACCTGATCGTGATCGACGAGTGCCACCGGGGCAGTGCCGCCGACGATTCGGCATGGCGGGAGATTCTGGAGTACTTCTCCTCTGCGACCCAAATCGGCCTCACCGCTACGCCGAAGGAGACCAAGTACGTTTCGAACATCGCCTATTTCGGCGAGCCCGTGTTCGCGTACTCCCTGAAACAGGGCATCAGCGACGGGTTCCTCGCGCCCTACAAGGTGGTCAAGGTTCACATCGACCGAGACATCGAAGGCTGGCGTCCCACAAGCGGTCAGCTTGCCCGCGACGGGGCGCCGGTAGACGACCGCATCTACACGGTCAGAGACTTCGACCGCACGTTGGTCATCGACGGACGCACGAAGGCCGCCGCAGAGAAGATCACGGCGTTCCTGCGGGAGAGTGGTGATCGCTTCCAGAAGGCGATCATCTTTTGCGTCGATCAGGAGCACGCCTCGCGGATGCGCCAAGCGCTGGTCAACGAAAACGCCGATCTCGTTCAGGGGAACTCGCGGTACGTCATGCGGATCACAGGCGAGGACGAGGCCGGAAAGAACGAACTCGGGAACTTCATCGATCCTGAATCGAAATACCCGGTTCTCGTCACTACCTCGCGCCTGCTGTCGACAGGTGTCGATGTCCAGACCTGCCGGTTGATCGTACTCGAACGCGAGGTCGGGTCGATGACCGAGTTCAAGCAAATCGTCGGTCGAGGCACCCGCGTCCACGAGGACACGGAGAAGTACTACTTCACGCTCATCGACTTCCGCGGTGCCACGGGTCATTTCGCGGACCCGGAGTTCGACGGCGAGCCGGAGCAGATCTATGAGCCCGGCCCAGACGACCCGATTCTCCCGCCAGATCCGCCTCCGAACGGACCGGACGGACCCGAGGAGGACGAGGTCATCGTCGACGACTGGGACGATCCGCCCGATCCCCCGCCGACGGGGCCACTGAAGAAGATCTATGTCGATGGCATCGAGGCCAACGTCATCGCCGAGCGGGTGCAGTACCTTGACCGGAACGGCAAGCTCATCACGGAGTCGCTCCGCGATTTCACGCGGCGAGCACTGCGCAAGCGCTTCACCAGCCTCGACGACTTCCTGAACCGTTGGAACGGGGAGGAGCGGAAGCAGGCGATTCTCGACGAGATGGCGTCCGAGGGACTGCCGTTGGCGCAGATCCTCCGGGAGTTGGGCAAGGATCTCGACCCTTTCGATCTCATCTGCCACATCGCGTTCGGTGCCGAGCCGCTGACCCGCCGCGAACGGGCCGAGAGGGTCAAGAAACGGGACGTGTTCACCAAGTACGCGGGTCAGGCACGCGCCGTGCTCGACGCGCTCCTCGACAAGTACGCTGATCAAGGCGTCCTCGACCTCGACGACGGCAAGGTGCTCACGATCCCGCCGCTCGACAGCCTCGGGACGCCGCTCGAACTGGTCCGCGCCTTCGGCGGGAAGCCCGGCTTCGAGCTCGCCGTGCACGAACTTCAATCCGAACTCTACCGGGAGAGCGCCTGAGAAATGGCCGTCGGCACGCTCGTCAAGTCCATTCAGAACATCATGCGCCAAGACGTGGGCGTGGATGGCGACGCCCAGCGCATCAGTCAGCTCTGCTGGATGTTCTTCCTCAAGATCATCGACGATCAGGACCAGGAACTCGAAACCTTCAGGGACGGCTACCGCTCGCCGGTCCCCGCGGCTCTGCGTTGGCGGAACTGGGCCGCCGATCCGGAAGGCATCACGGGCGATGATCTGCTCGACTTCGTCAACGGCGAGCTATTCCCCCAGCTGAAGGCACTCCCGGTGCGGGCCGCTCCCCGTGCCGGTGTCGTGCGCGACGTGTTCGAGGACGCCTACAACTACATGAAGTCCGGCCAGCTGCTGCGGCAGGTCGTCAACAAGATCAACGGGATCGACTTCAACAACCTGGCCGACCGGCGGCACTTCGGGGACATCTACGAGCAGATACTCAACGACCTCCAATCGGCCGGCAACGCGGGCGAGTACTACACGCCGCGCGCAGTGACCTCGTTCATGGCCAGGATGATCGACCCCAAGCCGGGCGAGACCCTTCTCGATCCGGCGTGCGGCACCGGAGGGTTCCTGACCTGCGCCATCCGCCACATGCT
Organism: Gemmatimonadota bacterium; assembly: GCA_028873815.1. Lineage (GTDB taxonomy): Bacteria > Gemmatimonadota > Gemmatimonadetes > Longimicrobiales > Gaopeijiaceae > Bin94. Next base: position 4,030 of record JAPPNN010000010.1, read on the forward strand.
CGACCATCATGTGAAGCGCCCGGAGGACCGGGCGCGGATGCAGGCCTCCCTGCGCGCGGTCGAGAAGAAGCCGCTTCCCCACATGCTCGCGGTCACCAACATGCTGCTGCACGGCATCGAGGACCCGTCGTTCCTGAGGCACGACAACACGCTGGCACGGCCCTACATCTCGTGGGGCCGCGACGAGCGCGTGGACATCGTGCTGACCAATCCGCCCTTCGGCGGCAAGGAGGAGGACGGGATCGAGTCGAACTTTCCGCCGCACTTCCGGACGCGCGAGACGGCGGACCTGTTCCTGGCCCTCATCATCCGGCTGCTCAAGCCCGGAGGCCGGGCCGCCGTCGTCCTTCCCGACGGCTCCTTGTTCGGCGAGGGCGTCAAGACCCGGCTGAAGCAGCACCTGATGGAGGAGTGCAACCTCCACACCATCGTGCGCCTGCCGAACTCCGTGTTTCGCCCCTACGCCTCGATCGGGACGAACCTGCTGTTCTTCGAGAAGGGGGAATCGACAAGGGAAGTCTGGTTCTGGGAGCACCTCGTGCCGGAGGGCCAGAAGGCGTATTCCATGACCCGGCCGATACGGGTGGAGCATCTCGACGACTGCGTCGAGTGGTGGGGCGGAGTGGAGCGCGAGGGTCGCGAGGAGGGTGGCCGGGCCTGGAGGGTTAGCGCCGACGAGATCAAGGCGCGTGGCTACAACCTCGACATCAAGAATCCTAATACCGTGGACGAAGAGCTCGGCGATCCCGAGGCGCTTCTGGAGAGACTGAACAGCGCCGAAGCCGAGGTGGTGGCGGTTCGAGACCAGTTGAAGGGCATCCTTGCCGAGGCGCTATTGCGATGAACGCCGAGCGCCTCCTCGCCCTCTATGACCGCGTGGCCGACGCGCCGGATGCCGTTGGCAGCCTACGCCGGTTCGTGCTGGACCTCGCCGTGCGGGGGAAACTGGTGGAGCAGGATCCGGCGGATGAACCGGCGTCGGAACTGCTGCATCGGATCGCGGCCGAGCGGGAACGACTGGTAGAAGAGCGCGTGATCAGAAGGCCGAAACCTATCGAGGTACTGGACGAACCCCCATTCGCTATACCGACTAGCTGGAAGTGGACGAGGCTCGGGGAACTGGCAGAGCTCGTGCGGGGAGTTTCATTTCCAGCGTCGGCGAAATCTAGCGAGCCTGCCGAAGGCTTGCTCCCTTGCTTACGCTCCGGCAACATCCAAAGTAGCACTGAATGGGATGATCTGATTTATGTGCCGGAGTCGGTGGTCAAGAATGCGGACAAGCTCGTAAAGTCGGGTGACGTGCTGATCTCCATTGCCAACAGCTACGCCCTTGTCGGAAAGTGCTCTATTGTCTCTGTGGTGCCGTACCGGGCCACGTTCGGCGCATTTCTCGCAGCAATCAGATTTCGTTTTGTGTTGCCAGAATACGCGAAGTCATTCTTGAAATCGGGTTTCTCATCGTCAGCATTTCGAGTCGGCTCGTCGCAAACCACGAATATCGCCAATATCACATTCTCAACCATACGCGGACACCCGTTCCCACTCCCACCCCTCGCCGAGCAGCGCCGCATCGTCGCCAAGGTCGATGAACTCATGGCGCTCTGCGACCGGCTGGGGCACGCGCGCGTCGCGCGCGAGGATACCCGCGACCGGCTGACTCAGGCCAGCCTGTCCCGCCTGTCGGCGCCTGACGCGGACGAAGCGACGTTTCGGGGTCAGGCTCGCTTCGCCGTCGAGGCCCTTCGCGCGCTGACAGCCCGTATCGATCAGGTCAAGCACCTGCGCCAGGCGATCCTCAGCCTCGCCGTGCGGGGTAAGCTGGTCGAGCAGGATCCGGCGGACGAACCGGCGTTGGAGTTGCTGAAGCGGATTGCCGGGGTCAGGGCACAGCTAGGAGTCAAGCGGGGCGGGAAGCCGCCTAGTGCGAACGAAACCCCGTTTCGCCTTCCCGCGGGTTGGCACTGGAGCAGGCTTGATGCGCTTTGCACCAAGACCGGCTCGGGAAGCACTCCCCGAGGTGGGAAGAGCGTATACAAGAAGGCCGGGATTCCCTTTCTTCGCTCGCAGAATGTCTATGACGATGGACTCCGGCTCGCCGATGTAGCCTTCGTTGGAGCCGACGTTCACGCTCGAATGGCTGGGACTGCGGTAGCAGCGAGAGATCTGCTTCTGAATATCACAGGCGGTTCGATGGGTCGGTGCTGTCGCGTGCCGGACGGTTTTGCCGAGGCCAACGTCAGCCAGCACGTGGCAATAATCCGACCGGCGGTGCCCGAAATGGCTGACTACCTTCATAAGCTAGTGCTGTCGCCTTACTTCCAAGCGTTCATCTTCCACAAGCAGACGGGCGCAGGCCGCGGTGGCCTCCCGAAGAACAAAATGGATCGGATAGCCGTCGCTGTTCCTCCCCTCCCCGAACAGCACCGCATCGTCGGCAAGGTCGATGAACTCATGGCGCTCTGCGACCGGCTGGAGGAAGCTCGCGTCGTGCGCGAGGGTACCCGTGACCGATTGCTGGATTCTCTTCTCGATGAAGCGCTCCTAGCCGACGACGCCACGGCGGAGAGGCCAACGCAGTTCAACTGGCTACCGGGGGGGCGTCATGACTGAGGTCCGCTCGGGACGCATTGGCCGGTGGCTCGATAGAGTTTACGCGGAGAATGATTTCGAGAGGAATCTCGCCACGAGCGTGGCCGGGTTCGTGGGCCTGCTGACGTATCTCCAATTGGAGGACGGCGTGACGGCGGTCTTCGCTGCCGTCATCGCCTTTCCTCTCGTCAAGATCGTCTCCGGTTCGATTCGGACTCGGTGGAATCGGTCGCAGGAACGCCGCCGCACCCGGGACGAAATGAAGGAACTCTTCGACAGCCTCGGGTCGGAAGAACGAATCGTGGTTCAGGCATTTGTACGGCACGGCGGTGTCGCCATCACTTGGCAAGAATGCAACCGATCCGAGCAGTTCTCGACGGCCGGTATCGAGTCGTTGAGCAACAGGGGCATGCTTCACCCGAGCATTACGCAAGACGGGATGACGGAGACCTTCGTCCTGGACACCGAGTTGTTCGACTATGCCCGGAGGGCACTACCCGATGGTCCCTCCTACAGAGGTGTGGCCAATGGCATTTGACAAAGCTGTCAAGGAAGACGCACTCGTCGCCGCGGCCCGACGATGCTGTATCTGCGTTGGTGGGGTTGCGAGGGTCGGCGCATGATCCGCGTCCCCGTGCCGCCCGAGATGCTTCGCTGGGCCTGCGACCGTGCGGGCCAAGACGTGGCCGATGTCGCGGAGCGCGTCCCGCAGTTGTGGGCTTGGGTCCGACGCGAGCGGCAACCGACGCTGAAGCAATTGGAAAGGCTGGCCAAGGTCACTCATACGCCGCTCGGCTACCTGTTCCTCCCGGAGCCGCCCGACGAGCGCCTCCCTGTGCCTGACTACCGCACCGTTTCGGGCACCGCCGGAGCCAAGCCGAGTCCCGACCTGCTGGACACGCTGTACACGATGCAGCGCCGCCAGGCATGGCTTCGGGATTCCTTGGTCGAGCACGAGTCGGAGCCACTGCCCTTCGTCGGAAGCGCCCAGCTCGCCGACGAGCCGGACGCGGCGGGTCGCGAGATGCGCCGCACCCTCAACTTGGACGAAGGGTGGGCGGCCAGAGCCCGAACTTGGCAGGACGCTGTGGGGGAATTGCGCCGTGAGATTGAGCATCTTGGTGTGATGGCCGTGATAAACGGCGTGGTGGGGAACAACACCCATCGCCGACTGAGGGTGGAGGAGTTCCGCGGCTTCGCGCTCACTGACCCCTACGCGCCGCTGATCTTCGTGAACGGCGCCGACGCCAAGTCGGCACAGATGTTCACCCTCGCCCACGAACTGGCACACGTCTGGCTTGGAACGGAGGGGGTTTCCGGCTTCGATACGCTGCTCCCCGGCGGTACCGAGGTGGAGGACTGGTGCAACCGGGCGGCGGCTGAAATGCTCGTGCCCGCCCAGGAAGTCAGAGCACGTTGGATGGCAGTCAGACGGCTGCCGGATCCCTTCGATTCGCTCGGTCGCGCATTCAAGGTGAGTCCGGTGGTCGCCGCTCGCCGCGCTCTAGACCTGACGCTTATCGAACGCAGCACCTTCTTCGACTTCTACGAGGGTTATGTGAAGCGCGAACGCAGGAGCGGTACCAGGGCGACCGGAGGCGATTTCTTCAACAACCAGAACACACGCGTCGGCGAACTGTTCGCGACCCACGTCTTACACGCGGCGATGGAGGGCCGAATCGGCTTCAAGGCGGCCTACGACCTGACCGGGCTGCGCGGCGGAACTTTCCAGAAGTACGCTAGACGGCTTGGGATGGACCTCCCATGAGCGCACGCCGACCCTACCTCGTGGATTCGGACGTCTTCATCACGGCGAAGAACCTGTACTATCCGTTCGATATCTGTCCCGGCTTCTGGAAGAGCCTGCTTCATCACCACCGGGCGGGCCGGGTCTACAGCATAGACCGGGTACGTAGCGAACTCCTCGCAGGTCGCAGGACGGAAGATCTCGTGCGGTGGGTGAAGAGCGAAGTCCCGAGTGGCTTCTTCCTCCCAGTCGACACCGCCGAAGTGTCGGACGCCTACACGGACATCATGATGTGGGTCCAGCGCCAAGCGAGGTACTTCGACCACGCGAAGGCGAAGTTCGCGACGGGCGCGGACGGCTGGCTGGTGGCTTACGCGCGGGTCCACGGTGCGATCGTCGTGACCAACGAGCAGAGCGCGCCGCAGTCCAAGAAGGAGGTCAAGCTGCCCGATCTTTGCGATCAGTTCGGAGTTCCACGCGACACTACGTTTGCCATGCTGCGGTCGCTGGACGTTCAGTTCGCTTGGGTGGGAGGGCGTTGAGGTGACTCGCCGCGTGCTCCGGGAGTTGAGGGGTCCGTTGAGCGCGGTCCAAATCCGCGAGTGCGTTTCGATCAGACCTCTGGCCACCGCCGGCTTCTGTGCCTGCTGCCATGGAATGGTCGCAACATCGGAAGCACGACACCGGCTCGGCGGAATCCAACTAGAATTGGACAAGTTGGAGCATCGCAGGTTGTCTGAGTACTCGAAGGAAGACGTGACGGAATGCGCAACGGGTTTTCCTTGTTCTCGTCCCGCACATGAAAGTCCTTTCGCGACGAGTATCGACCGAGGAAGAGGAGTTGTCTTCGCCGAATGACGAATCGACAAGATACATCGCCACCGGATGTGGCATACTATTACCCCGCGCCTTACTGGCTCGATAGAGAGAGTGATTGGGTAAAATCCCTACTCCTATTCTTCGACCGGGCCGCGATCCTTCTGCCCGGCTACATGTATGGTCGACACGTAATGGCAGACCCGACATTGGCGGGGCCTCTTGAGGAGCGCGGCCTGTTGCAAGTGCTGGAGCCCAATGATTGGGTGGATGAGGACATGGCCAACCAACTCGGTGAGATCATTGTTGAACTACTGACAACCGGGGCATTTGACGACTTGTCGAGGGAAGTCCACTTTCATGAACTTTCCTACTCTCGATTAGGATACGGCGCTGACGTTGAGCTTGCCGACTTTCTTGTCGAAGAACTCCGAGCGAAAGATCTCGCACGCCTGAGTGAGGACGGTGTTTCTGTTCCCCTTCACCCGACGGTTCGCACCACAATTCTCACGCTTCTTGGTCAACTATCGCGGGCAGCAGGAAGCAAGCGTGGCTTTGTCGTGCATCCAACAACGCAAGATCATGGCGCCGTCGGGGACCTAATTGCTACCCTATCGCGAGAAGCGATGCCGTCATGCGCCAATGTGATTGCGCTGGATCTTGAACCCGTTGGCCTCAATCTATCGTCGATTCCGCTTGATGACGTACTCCAATTCCGAGTGGAACGCCGAGACGCACACCGAGCTTACCGGCGTGATTTGCAACGCTTCATGGCTGAGCTCGCCGCCATCAACGAGCCGGAGCAGCGGAAGGCGCTGTTGCTTGAAAGGCGTGAGGAAATCGCTGATGCGGCTCACGACATCCGTCGTGTGGCCGGGCGAGCTTTCGGGCAGAGTCTTTCTTCGTGGTCTCTCGGCCTGGCCGGGGCTGCTTGGGCGGTTACCACTGGTGACCCCCTTGGGGCGGCGCTGTCCGCCGCTGGCCTCGTACCGAAGATGTTCGGCGGCGCTGACGCTGTCACAGCGTATTCGTATCTGTTCGCTGTCCAAGAAAAGATGGGGAAGAACTATCAGAACGAGACAATGAGATGATTCCGTTCCGCACTCCGTATCAACGAATAGCCGAACGTCTCGACATTCGTGCTGCCATTCGTGCTGCCTCGGCCCGGAACGATCTTCTTCCCCCAAGACGGGAAGACAAGGCGGGGGGTGAACTCGGCAAGCGGTTCTCGGAATACCTGGTCCGGGAGTTGGAAACCGGTCGATATGATCCGACTCCTGCCCATATCATCGCTGTACCGAAGTCACAGATCGGAACCCGGCCGGCTGCTCTACTGCCTTTTCAGGATCGCGTCGTCTATGAGGCCATCGTCGATGTTCTCAGACTTCGGGTTGCTCGCTCTCTCCTTGGGGAGGATATCGTGTTTTGGCCACGCGCCAACGGCGCTAGCGATAAGAACTGGTCGACGTTCGAGCGTGCCATCCTCGAACAGAACGGTCAGTATGTGGTGAGTTGTGACATCGCGGGATTCTATGAGTCTATCGATCACAGCCAGCTGGCCAGTGCAGTTGTAGGGGCTACAGGGTATCGCGATATTGCCGACGCATTGGTACACTTTCTGGACCGGACCATGAACGGGAATCGTGGTCTACCACAAGGCCTTGAGGCGTCAGACACCTTGGCCACCATATACTTGGCTCAGGTTGATAGGGCCATGATTCGCAACGGCTTCAGGTATATACGCCATGGCGATGACGCCCGGATCTCGGTGGATTCCTATAGTCACGGGTGTAGGGCAGCTCGGGTCATGGAAGCGGAACTCCGTAAATGCGGATTGTTGCTAAACGGTAGCAAGACTCGCGTCTTCAAACGGCGCACTTACGAGGAGTCATTGGTCGTATACGAGAAGGAGTGGGCCAAGGCCAAGAAGTCGTTCGTTGAGGAAGCCGCAGCGCAGTTGCGAGAGGATGACGAGGCGCTTGAGGAAGCATTGGCACGATTCGACCTGGAAGAACTGGGGTGGGCGTTGTTCTACCACGGTATCATCAGTGTCGAGGAAGTCATCGATAAGTTGAAGGCCAAGATGACTCTGGAAGACGGAGCAATAGCGGCTAGGCTGTTCAACAGTATCATGGAGAAGCGCCCCACGGAGAGGAATGGAAAAGTAAGTCGACTGGAGCGAGAGATGTTCCATTGGCAGCTTAAGAAGGTTCTGTACGCCCTGGCTGCGGCCGAATCGGATGTGGCGTTATCGTCTGTCGGAGAGTTGATCCGACGGTACCCAGACAAGACCGAGATACTCTGCGAGTACATGATGCGGCTAAGGGACAGGGACGAAGCGATAGTTAGTCAGATCGAAGGTGCGCTGGACGAGGATACTATGGAATGGGCGTTCGCATGGATGATGAGGGTGCTGAGTAAGAGGCCGGGATTTGTGACGAGTGGTATCGAGAGTCGCCTGGAAAGGGTGGCGGGCAACCCTGGAGATAGCTGGCTAGCCGCAGTGGAAGCTGCAAAGTGTCTCGCCGCGATCGGGAAATTGGGTAGGGAAACTCTATTGCTCCTGTGGAACACCTGCCCTCATGCGTTTCGTATTGACCTAGCCGTGGCCGCGGTTCGAATGGAGAAGGTAGCGGATTGGGGTACAGCGTTTGTGCAGTCTGCTCGAGGGGAACGTGTTCAAGAAGTCGTGATGGAACACGAGGCTCAGGGAGGGATCGTCGGATAGGGGTGTACACAGGTTGGCGGATCTTCGGGAAGACTCAGTTAGGGCCTCCGCGACCATTCCCACGAAGGAGTGTCTGCCTTAGAGGACGATCCGGCGGCGCCTCGGCTCCGGGCCTCTAACGGTGGTCGGCGAAGCGGCGGGCCACAGGCGTAGGAGTCCCGCCATTCAAGTACGGATTTCCCGCTTTCGCGGCACGGTCCAGCAGGGTCCAGTACAACGGCAGGAAACGCAGATCGTGCAGTCCCGTTTGACTTTAGACGACTTCCCGCCGTGATTCAGGCCACCGCGACCCTGCCATTTTGGCAGGACAGTCTGCCAATTTGGCCGACCTGGGCCGGTCCGCCCGCCCGAACGCTGCCAAAATGGCAACGTTGCCGACCGATATGCAACAGGAGTTTGCTACAATGCTGAACGCGGACCGCATGACGCTGAAGGCCGCCGAAGCCATATCCTCCGCGGCCCGCGAGGCCCGTCGCAGGGAGCATCCGCAGATCGAGGGCGTCCACCTGCTGAAGTCGCTGCTCGAGCAGGAGGACGGCATCGTGGCGCCGGTGCTGCGTAAGATGGAGGTCTCGCCCGAAAAAGTTGCCGGGGACGTCGAAGCCGAGCTTGAGCGGCGTGCCCGCGTGAGCGGCGGGTCGGCTCCGGGACCGTCCCGCTACCTGCGCGGGGCACTGGACGCCGCGGAAGAGGCGGCCCGCAAGCTGGGCGATACGTACGTCTCCACCGAGCACCTGCTCGTGGGCCTTGCAGGGCGGAAGAGCGACGCGGGAAGGATCCTCAGGGACAACGGCGTCACGGACAAGCGGCTCGACGCCGCGCTGGCGGCGATCCGCGGCTCCCACCGGGTCACCGATCAGAACCCGGAAGACAAGTTCCAGGCGCTGAAGCGCTTCTCCCACGACCTCACCGAACGCGCCCGCAGGGGCAGGCTCGATCCCGTGATCGGGCGCAACGACGAGATCCGCCGCGTGATGAAGGTGCTCGCCCGCCGCACCAAGAACAATCCTGTGCTCATCGGCGAGCCCGGGGTGGGGAAGACCGCAATCGCGGAGGGCCTGGCACAGCGGATCGTGGCCGGGGATGTGCCGGCCTCTCTGAACGGCAAGAAGCTGGTGTCGCTGGACATCTCCGCCATGCTCGCGGGGGCGAAGTACCGCGGCGACTTCGAGGAGCGGATGAAGGCGGTGCTCAAGGAGGTGACCGAGGCCGACGGCCGCTACGTGCTGTTCATCGACGAGATTCACACGATCGTCGGGGCGGGGGCCGCGGAGGGTGCGGTGGACGCGGGGAACATGCTCAAGCCTGCCCTCGCGCGTGGAGACCTGCGCGTAGTGGGCGCCACGACCCTCGGCGAGTACCGCAAGCACGTGGAGAAGGACCCCGCGCTGGAGCGCCGCTTCCAGCCCGTGCACGTGGCTCCGCCGTCGGTCGCGGACACGATCGCGATCCTCCGCGGCCTGAAGGAGCGCTACGAGGTGCACCACGGGGTGCGCATCACTGACGATGCGCTGATCACGGCCGCCAGATTGTCTGACCGGTACGTGGGAGGGCGCTTTCTCCCCGACAAGGCCATCGACCTGATGGACGAGGCGGGGAGCCGGCTGCGCATCGAGATCGACTCCCTCCCTCAGGAGATCGACGAAGTGGAGCGGCGCATTATTCAGCTGGAAATTGAACGGAAGGCGATGGACAGGGAAGACGACGCGGGCGCGCGGGAGCGGCTGGGCGGCATCGAGGCCGAGCTGTCCGAGCTCCGCGAATCCAGCCAGACGATGAAGGCCGCGTGGCAGGCCGAGAAGATCCAGATCGCGCGGATTCAGGAACTCAAGGAGCGGGTGGACCGTTTGCGCACGGAGGCCGAGCAGGCGACCCGCCGGGGCGAACTGGAGCGGGCGGCCGAGATCCAGTACGCCGAGATTCCGCGGGCCCGGGACGACATCGGGAAGGCCGAGGAGCGGCTCGCCGGCCTCCAGGCACAGGGCAAGTTCCTCAAGGAGGAGGTGACTCCGGACGACATCGCCGAGGTTGTGGCCGAGTGGACGGGGATTCCCGTGACCCGGCTGCTGGCCTCCGAGCGCAGGAGGCTGGCCCGGCTGGAGGAGCTCCTGGCGAAGCGGGTCGTCGGCCAGGACCGGGCGCTGGGGGCCGTGTCGCGTGCCGTTCGGCGGGCCCGGGCGGGCGTCCAGGATCCCGACCGGCCGATCGGATCGTTCCTCTTCCTGGGGCCGACCGGGGTGGGCAAGACCGAAACCGCGCGCGCGCTTGCCGAGTTCCTCTTCGACGACGAGCGCGCGATGGTGCGGCTCGACATGTCGGAATACATGGAGTCACACTCGGTGTCGCGCCTGGTGGGCGCGCCGCCGGGGTATGTCGGGTACGACGAGGGAGGACAGCTGACCGAAGCCGTGCGCCGCCGCCCGCACGCGGTGGTGCTGTTCGACGAGGTCGAGAAGGCGCATCCCAAGGTCTTCAACGCCTTCCTGCAGATTCTCGATGATGGCCGCCTCACCGACGGCCAGGGACGCACGGTGGATTTCCGCAACACAGTCATCATCATGACCTCCAACATCGCGGGCGCCTCGATCCTGGCGCGTGCGGATCGCGGGGAATGGAGCGAGGTGGAGGAAATGGTGAGGGGGCGACTCGGGGAGCACTTCCGTCCCGAATTTCTTAATCGAATAGATGATGTTGTTGTATTCAAACCACTGTCGAGAAGTGACTTGACATATATCGTCGAGATCCAGCTTGACCGCGTGGCCGCGTTGGCCGCGGAGCAGGACGTGACGCTGACGATGGGAAACGGGGCGAAGGAGGTCATTGCCGGCGAAGGGTACGATCCCGCATTCGGTGCGCGGCCACTCAAGCGGGCCATTCAGCGGCTCGTGCAGGATCCGCTGGCGATGGCGATTCTGGAGGGCGAGGTGGTGCCGGGCAGTGCCGTACGGCTGGAGCGCGGTGCGGACGGCGGCCTCCTGTTCGCTGCCGCGGAAGAGGTGCCGGCATGAGTGCGTGGGTCCGCGGACGCCGGCCGCCGGGCGGGACGGTCGTGCATGCCATGCTGCTTCCCCGGCTCCTGGTGGCGGCGGTGGCGGGGTGCGGAGGCACGGCGGGACAGATCGGACCGGCGCCCGCTGCGGAGCCGGCGCGGGCGGTGGAGATGTTCCTGGAGGCTGCCGGGCGCAGGGATCACGCGGCGATGGCCGGCCTCTTCGGAACCGTGGACGGGCCGATCGGCGATCGCGGCGGCACCCTCGGTTGCGCCTTCCGCAAGGCCGGCTCCTGGATCCGGCTGGGAGAGCGATGCCTCGAAGCGCGGGAGGTCGAGCTGCGCATGGATGTGATCGCCGCGATTCTGAGGCACGATTCCTACCGCGTGCGGTCCGAGGAGGCCGTAGCCGGGCGGGGACGGGCCGCGATTCGCGTAGGCGTGGATCTCGAGCGGGGAGGGCGGGGACCGGTCGAGGTTCCCTTCGTGGTGATCCGGACGACGGACGGGGGATGGCTGGTCGAGGAGGTGGAGTTGGCCCGCGTGGTGGGGTGAGGCCGGGGGTGAGGCCGGGGCTCGTGGGTGGCTCGGCGCCTAACCGCGCTCGACGAGCTCCACCAGCAGCCCGCCCGTCGACCTGGGATGCAGGAACGCGATGCGATGTCCTCCGGCACCTGTCATCGGCCGTGCGGAGGTGAACTCGTACCCCTCGCTCGCCAGGGCGGTCATGGCCGCGCCGACGTCCGCGACCCGGTAGGCGACATGGTGCAGACCGGGGCCCCGCCGTTCGATGAAGCGCGCGACCCCGTTGTTCCCATCCAGCGGCCGAATCAGCTCCACGCGTCCCACGAAACACACCTCGACTCCCTGCGCCGGCACGCGCTCGGGCGCGCTGGCGCGCGCGCCCGTCAGTCGCTCCAGCAGGGGAAGGGTATCCGCGAACGAGCGGACGGCGACCGCGACGTGGTCGAGCGGAAGGTCGGTGACAGCGCTGGCCATGCGGACATCATGCCTGCGCTCCGCCGGACGGGGCAAGCGCGGCCGCGGCACATGGGCTTCCCGGCCGTGTCTCGACATATTTCCGGTATGATCGTTCGTGTTGTCTGCCTGGCGGCGCTGGCCATGGCGTCACCCCGGCACGTGCTCGCACAGGATGCGGCCGACGCGCCCCCGGAGTTGCCGGACGACGGCGCGGTCTTCCGGGACTGCGACGTGTGCCCCGCGATGATGAGGGTGCCGGCCGGGGCCTTCCTTATGGGGTCTCCGGAGTCGGAACCCGGCCGCTACCAGGACGAAGGGCCCCAGAGGGTCGTGCTGGTCGCGGGGTTTGCGGCCGGGGTCCACGAGGTCACGTTCACCGAGTGGGAGGCGTGCCTGGAGGCCGGTGGGTGCCTGGAGCACCTTCCCGGCGACGAAGGTTGGGGACGCGCAGACCGTCCCGTGATCAACGTGAACTGGACCGACGCCCAGGCGTACGTGCAGTGGCTGTCGGAGGTGACTGGCCACCGGTACCGGCTGCTCAGCGAGGCGGAGTGGGAGTACGCCGCGCGCGCGGGAGCCTCCACGGCGCGCCCCTGGGGCGCAACGGTGACGGACGCCTGCCTGTTCGCGAACGGTGACTACACAGCGCTGCCGTGCGGGGACGGGCATGAGAACACGGCGCCGGCGGGATCCTTCAAGCCGAACGCGTTCGGTCTGTACGACCTGCTGGGCAACGTCTGGGAGTGGACCCAGGACTGCTGGAACGAGGGGTACGCGGGGGCGCCGGGGGACGGCAGGGCGTGGGAATCCGGCGACTGCTCCGCCCGGGTGCTGCGCGGGGGTTCCTGGTACCATGGCGTCAAGGATCTGCGTGCGGCCTACCGGCTGCGCAGTCCGTTCCTCGACCGGAGCCTGATCGTGGGCTTTCGGGTCGCCCGCTCCCTGAACTGAAACGGTTAGAGTTAAGGCAGAGAAAACAACAGTGCGGCCGGTCCCCCAAGGGGCAATGATCGCCACCCGGGGTTCGGCGGCCACGGAAAACGTCTCACGGAGGGATCCGACAGTGGCAGACAACGCCAACCTCGTCACCATCACCGACGACAACTTTGCGGACGAGATCGAAGCGCACGAAGGACTCGCGATGGTCGACTTCTGGGCCGAATGGTGCGGGCCCTGCAGGATTATCGCGCCGTTCGTCGGGGAACTGGCCGACGAGTACGCCGGCCGGGTCCGCGTCGGCAAGCTGGACGTAGACACGAACATGTCCACCTCGATGCGTTTCGGAGTGCGATCGATACCGAGCATCCTCTTCTTCCGCGACGGCCAGCACGTCGACACCATCGTCGGAGCCGTGCCCAAGGCCCAGCTGGAGCAGAAGATCACCGAGCACCTGTAGCAGCCCACGGACTGCCAGGGTTCGCGGAGGGTGTCGGACGGCGCGCAGGCCGCCGGGGGGCGCGAACCGCGCGGCCGTGCGGGCGCGGCGCCGGGACGGTTCTTCGTCGTGGCGACCCCCATCGGCAACCTCGCCGACCTGACGGGGCGGGCGCGTGAGGCGCTGGCCGCGGCCGATCACATTCTGGCCGAGGATACGCGGCGGGCACGGACGCTGCTGGCCCACATCGGGGTAACCACGCATCCGGTGTCCCTCCATGCCTACAACGAGGCCAGGCGCATCAAGCGGGTGGCGGGCTGGCTGGCGCGCGGCGACGATGTCGCGCTGATCTCGGATGCAGGAACGCCGCTGCTCTCCGACCCCGGGGAGCGGCTGCTCGGCGCCGTCGTCGAGGGCGGACACCCGGTGGTGCCCGTGCCTGGGCCCTCGGCGGTGCTCGCGGCACTGGTGGCTTCGGGACTACCTTGTGTCCCGTTCACATTCGTGGGATTCCTGCCGCGCAAGGCGGGGAAGCGGGCTCGCGCCCTGGAGCGGATCATTGGCGCCGAAGACACGACCGTGCTGTTCGAATCCCCCGCGCGACTCGTTCGGCTTCTCGAGGACCTGGCCGGGCCTGGGGACGGCCTCCGGCGCCGCATCGCCGTGTGCCGGGAGATGACCAAGGTGCACGAGGAGGTATTCCGGGGCACCCCGGGCGAGGCCGTCCGGCACTACCGCGAGCACCCGCCGCGCGGAGAGGTGACCGTCGTGGTCGAGGGACGACCTGCAGACCATGCGCTGGACCCGGCCGAGGTCGATGCCCTGGCCGTGGCCGCCCTGGCGGACGGGCTGGCCCCGAGCGCCGCCGCGCGGAGAGTCGCCGCGCGTGGCCGTATCCCGCGGGGTGCGGCCTACGAAGCCGTGATGCGTGCGAGAAAGGCGGCCAGCGCGGTGGCGGTGGCGCTGGCCGTGCAGGTGGGCAGCGCGTTCGCGCAGGGCGTGGGACCCGTCACGATCGGGCGGCTTCAGTACGACGGCGGGGGGGACTGGTACGCGAATCCGTCGTCGTTGCCCAATCTGCTGGCCGCGGTGCGTGAGCGGACGGGGATCGCCACGGCTCAGCGTGAGGTGGCCGTTCGCCCGGCCGATCCTTCGCTGCGCGACTTCCCCTTCCTCTACATGACCGGCCACGGGAACGTCCGCTTTTCGGACGACGAGCGCCTCGCCCTGCGCCGGTATCTCCTCGCCGGGGGCTTCCTCCATGCGGACGACAACTACGGCATGGACGAATCCTTCCGTCGCGAGATGGCGCGGATCTTCCCGGAGAAGGAGCTGATCGAACTGCCCCCGGAGCACCCGGTCTTTCATTCCCTCTACGAGTTCCCCGACGGATTGCCCAAGATTCATGAGCACGACGGCGCACCACCCCAGGCCTTCGGCATCTTTCACCAGGGCAGACTCATCGTCATATACACCTACGAGACCGATCTGGGGGACGGCTGGGAGGACTCGGACGTTCATGAGGATCCGCCGGAGGTCAGGGAGAACGCCCTGCGCATGGGAGTGAACATCTTCGTCTTCGCGATGGCCCAGGGGGTCCGGACTTCATGACCGCCAGGGAACGGAGCGCGATGCGCGCGGCGGGCATGAGGATCGGGACGGCCGTGGAAGGCGTCCGCGCATACCTGTCCCGGTCCCTGGGGCTCATGGTGGTGGGTTGGTGCGCCGCCCTGGCGCTGGCGGTGCTGATCCTGGCGTCGGCCCTGGCCGGGGAAGGAGGCTGGAGCGCCGGCAGCCCGGTCCCGCTGGTGCTCACCCTGCTGGTTTTGGCCGTGATTCCGGCAGGCATCTGGCGCTGGCGCCGGCTCGGTGGCCACTGGTGCGCCGAGCACCGGATCACGCGCTCGATGGACCGGATCGCCGGGCTGGAGGAGGGCGCGGTCCTGGGTGGACTGGAGCTGTCCCGCAGGGCGCCGCCCGGCACGTCGCCCGGCCTGCGCGCACTGGCCCTGCGAAGGGTCGGCCGGAAGCTCTCCGGAGACCCGGAGACGCTCTCGGGCGGCCTCGGGGAGCAGGTGAAGACACGCGTGCGGCGGGGCACGATCGCGTTTGCGGTCGCGTTGCCGGCGGCGCTGCTCGTCATGGGCGCGGCTCCGGCTCGCACCTTCAGCGCCTGGGACGGTCTTCTGAACCCCCTCGCGGTGCTGGCGGCCCCGGTGCTTCCACCGGTCGACCTCGAACCCGGCACGGTCGATGTTGCCCGTGGCGCGGTCGTCGTGGTCACGGCACACGCGCCGCTGCGCGACAGCGTCACCCTGCGCTGGGACGTGACGGGGCAGGTCACGCGGTCCCGCGTGATCAGGCTCGCCGAGGGGACCGGCACCGCCTCCCTTCCTGCCGTCAACGCCGAGGTCCGCTACTGGATCGAAGCCCCGGACGGCGTGCGCACCGCCGTGCATGTCCTCACCCCCGTCGACCCCCTCTTCGTGAGCAGCTTTTCGCTCGAAGTCACCTATCCGCCCCACACCGCCCTGCCGCCCGGCGAGTACCGAAACGAAATGCCGCCGCTCTCCGTGCCTGCGGGCACGCACCTGCGGATGCGCGGCGAAGGCAGCCGGCCCGTCGGCTCGGGGACGCTCATGGACGACCAGCAGCGCCCGGTGGTCACGCTCGACGTCAGTGGCACCCGCTTCGAAGCCGGCTGGTTCCCGCAACGCTCGGGCACCTACGCCTGGCACTTCACGGATGCGGCGGGCGGGGAAGCGGCGTCGGCTCCCGAGCCGCTGGTGCTGGAGGTGATCCCCGACCGGCCCCCCGAGGTCGCGATCGTCTTCCCCGGACACGACACGATCATGCCGGTGAACCTGCGCCAGCCGCTCGTCGTGCACACCCGGGACGACCATGGCATCGAGCGGCTGGAGATCGTTGTGCAGCGAGTCAGCTCCTTCGGCGAAGCGGACCAGCCCGTGGTGCACGCGGTCGAGCTCGGTGGTTCGGCGGGTGCCGTCGTGCGTCCGGTGCTGGACGTCTCGGGCTGGACGCTGTCGCCCGGCGACACGATCCGGTACCGTGCGCGGGTGATCGACAATCATCCGTCGCGTCAGGCGGGCGAGAGCGCCGAATACCGCCTCTGGATGGGGGGTATTGCGGAGTTGGAGCGCGCCGCGCAGGAGGAACTGGAAAGGACGGCCGAAGGCGTGGAGGAGCTGGCCGAGGAGGCGCGGCTGGCCGAGGAGGAAGCCCGCGAACTCCAGCAGCGAAACGAGCGCGAATCCGAAGCGTCCAGGAGCCGCAGGGAGGGCCAGTCCGATTTCTCGGAGCGCGAAGAGATTGCCCAGGCGCTTGAACGCCAGGACGAAATGATGCAGGCGGTCGACTCGCTGCAGCGCGAGCTGGCGGAGTTGCGCGAAGCCCTGAAGGATGCCGGTCTGGCCGACCCGGAACTGGATGAGGGGCTCGAGGACCTGGAGGAGCTGCTGGAGGGCGTGACGCCCGACGATCGGGAGGAGTTCGACGAACTGCGCGATCAGCTTGCCGAAATGGATCCGGACGAATTGCAGGCGGCCCTGGAGGAGATGGCGCTCAACCAGGAGCGGTTGCGCGAGAGGCTCGAGGAGTCGTTGCGCCAGTTCCGGGAGGAAGCCATCCAGCAGGACTTCCGCGCCACCACGCGCGAGGCCCAGGAACTGGCCGAGGAGCAGCAGATCCTGGCGGACGCGATGATGGAGGGCGGCGATGAGGCGCTGCGGGCCGGTCAGCAGGAGGTGCTGGAAGCGGAGGCGGAGGAGCTTCAGCGTCAGCTCGAGGAACTGCAACAGCGTCTGCAGGAGGCGGGCGAACAGGGTGCGGGTGCCGGCGTGCAGGAGGCCCGGCACCAGTTGAGCCAGGCCAGGGAGCAGATGCGGCAGGCGGCGCAGATGGCAAGCCAGGGACAGCAGCAGCAAGCCGGCCAGCAGGCCGGCCAGGCGGCGGGTGACCTGTCCGAGGTCTCCCAGCAGTTGAATCAGGCGCAGATGCAGATGCAGCAGGAGCTGATGAACGCCATCCGCGCGGCACTGGGGCAGACGGCTGCCGACGCCCTGGCGCTGGCACGGACCCAGTCCGAACTGCGTGGCCGGATGCAGGGCGCGAATACCGCCGAGCTTGCCGCGCTTCGGGCCGATGAGGCGGCGATCGCCCAGGGGATCCGCAACCTTGCGGAGAACTACGCCGAAGGGACGGAGATGGCCGCCCCGGGCGCGCGCGATCTCCTGGCCGCGGTGGGTCAGGCGATGGAGCACCTTGACGGCACCATCGGAGCCATGGAGAACCCGCGTGCCCGCGGTCCTTCGCCGGCCGTGGAGGCCGAGTCCGTCGTGCGCAGCCTCAACGAGGTCGCCCGCCTTGCGATGACATCGGGCCAGCAGCAGGGACAGGCGCAGGCCTCGGCGTCGGGCTCGGAGCAAATGATGCAGCAGATGCAGCAGCTCGCGCAGCAACAGGGCGAGATCATCGAGGACGCATCCGCGCTGACGCCGATGCGCCTCGGCCAGGAAACCATGGCCGAGCAGGTGGAGGAGATGGCGGGCAGACAGGAGGAAGTTGCCGAAGAGCTCGACGAGATGTCCGACGAGGGCGCCGATCAGGGTGACCCGCTCGGTGATCTGTCCGCCTTCGCCGAAGAGGCCAGACGGCTTGCCGAGGCGCTGGCCCAGGGCCGCCTGGACCCCGAAGTGCTGCGCCGCCAGGAGCGCCTGTTCCACCGCCTGCTCGACGCCGGCCGGACGCTCGAGCGGGACGAGGAGTCGGAGGAGCGCGAGTCCGAGGAGCCGGGGGCGTTCGAACGGGCGGGCGTGAGCGCCCTGAGCGCGGACGACATGGATGTCCTGCGCTTCGAACTGCCCGGCGCGGCGGCGCTGCGGGCGCTTCCACCCGCCCAGCGTGCGCTGGTGATCCGCTACTTCGAGAGGATCAACCGCCGATGAAGCGCCTGGCCGTGATCCTGTGCCTCGCCGCCGGATCGGTGCCGGCCGCGGCGGACGTTCTGGCGGCTCAGGCGCGGTACGATCCGCGTGTCGAGAACCGCATGCTGCGGCGCGCGACCACGCAAGAGGCGCGGGGAGAACTGACCGCGGCCGAGGCGACGCTTCGAGAGCTGCTGCGCCTTCACCCCGCGTCGTCGGCGGGAGTGTTCGCGCTGGAGCGGATCCTGCGAAACGGAGACCGGCTCGAAGAGGTGCTGCCGGTCGTCGACGACTTCCTCATGGCCGAGCCCGGTACGGCCACGGTGTGGGCACTCAAGTTGAGCATCCTCGCCGAGACGAGGGCCGAGCGGGCCTTGGACGAGACCGTGCGGAAGTGGATCGGCGCCGTTCCGGGATCACCGGATCCGTACCAGGAGGGCGCGCTCGCGTACCTGGATCTGCATGGGGCCGGCAGGGCCGCAGCGTTGATCGAGGAGGGACTGGACGTGCTCGGTGACCTTCCGGTCCTGCTCCTCGAACTGGGTGACGTGCACGTTGCCGCCGGCCGCGTCGACGATGCGGCCGGGGCCTGGGCGCGGGCGCTCGGCCGGGATCGTGCAAGGAACGGAGATGTGTTCCGGCGCGTGGCCGACCTGGACGCGGGGCGTGACGAGGCGGTCGCCGTGATCGTGGCGGCCGTCAGAGCCGGGCCCGCCACGGTGGCGCGGCTCGAGGCCGGGGCCGAACTGGCGCTGAGGGAGGGTCGGGAGGACGCAGCGCGTGAATTCACGGCCGCCGCGCGCGAGCGGCTCGATGGACGCGAGGCGCGCGGTTTCCTGAACAGGTTCGCACGCAAGGCGGAGGACCTCGACCGGCCCGCCAGCGCGCTCTGGGCCTATCGTCTGCTCCACGCCATGGCCGAGGACGCTGCGGACGCCCGGGCGACCGACGAACGCATGGCCACGGCCGCTCTGGCCGCCGGGGACACCGCGGCTGCCATCGAGGCGCAGCGCAGGATCACGCGGTCACTGGGGGCCGGGACCTCCGCGCGGCGCACCGCCTGGACGGAGCAACTGGGGATGGAGATCGCCGCGAACAGGACCGAGGCGGCCGTGGAGGGCCTTGCCGCCTTCCGCAAGGAATTCCCCGACGCGACCGAGTTGGACGCGCTGTCGGCGACGCTCGCTTCACGGCTGCTCGGCAGCGGAATGCGGGCCGAGGCGCTCGAGGTCCTCGAGGGCATCGACGGACCTGGAGCATCCCTGGAGCGGGCCTTCCTGCTCCTGGAAGGCGGCGCGGTGCCCGAGGGCATCGTGGCGCTACAGGCATCCATCCCCGACCTGGAACCGGTCCGCGCGACCGAGGTACTGGAGCTGTCGCTCGCCCTGAGCGAACTTACGCCGGTCGGAGCCGCGCTTGCCGCGCAGGTGGCGATCTCGGGTCATCGGGGACGGCCCGCGGAAGGGCTGGAGGCCGTCGCGGCGGGGATCGATGCGGTGCCGCCCTCGGACCGCCCCGCGATCCTCGCGATGGCGGCGCACGCGGCCGAACGGTTCGCGAGGGGCGACCTCGCCATGGGCTTCCGCCGCCGCCTCGTGGCGGAGCACTCCGAAGCCCGGGAGTTTCCGGACGCGGCCGTGCGCCTGGCGCGCGCGATCGCCGAGGATCCCGGGGGCCGCGACGAGGCGGTACGCATTCTGGAGGCCCTGATCGTGAGCCGCCCGGACAGCCCCGTCGTCCCCGGGGCACGTCGGGAACTGCGCCGCATACAGAACGGAGGATCGCCATGATCGTGCGAACCTGGCTGGTTGGGGTTGCCCGCGCCGTGCGCCGGACGGAACCCGGGGTGCCCGTCCCGCGGCGCCTTGCCCTGTGCATCGCCGTCATGGCGACGATGGCCGCCGTCGCGCCCGCCGCGCTCTCGGCCCAGATGCTTCTGGTCCCCATGGACCGGGGACAGGCCGACCATCTCAAGGCCTACGGCCTCGCGTACTCGGTGCTGGAGCGCGACGGCCGGGCCGAGTGGCTCCTCAACTTCCAGGGCGGCTCCTTCCTGCTGCCCGACACCGAAGCGGTCCGGCGCCGCGCCGCGCTCATGGGCGTCACCATCCAGTCGGTCGGCGTCGCCGAGGAGGCGCGGATCCGCGGGATCGTAGCCAACTCGAACATGGAGTCGGTCGTCCTCGAGAAGGCGACCAGCATCGCCATCTACACGCCGCCGAACAGCGCCCCGTGGGACGACGCGGTGACCATGGCCCTCGACTACGCCGAGATCCCCTACGACAAGGTCTGGGACTACGAAGTCATTCAGGATGGCCTGGAGGACTATGAGTGGCTTCACCTCCACCACGAGGACTTCACGGGGCAGTACTCGAAGTTCTATATCACGTACGCGGGGGCTCCGTGGCTCGAGGACGAGGTCATGCGCAACGAGGAGGCCGCGAGCACGCTCGGCTTCGCCAACGTCCCGGCGCTGAAGAAGGCCGTCAGCCGCGCCATTCGCGACTATGTCGACGGCGGCGGATTCCTCTTTGCCATGTGCTCCGCCCCGGAGACGTTGGAGCTGGCCCTGGCCGCGACTTCCGTGGACATCGCGGCGGCCTATTCGGACGGGACGCCGCCCGATCCCAACGCCAGCGCGAACGTCGATTGGGGGCGGGCCATGGCCTTCCACGACGCCCTCATCCAGGTGGCCCCGTCGGTCAATGCCTTCTCCGACATCGACGGACACCAGGTCAACACCCCATGGAAGAAGGAACTCGGCGCCTTCACCCTGTTCGACTTCTCCGCCAAGTTCGACCCGGTGCCGGCAATGCTGACCCAGAGTCACGAGTCGGTGCTCCGCGACTTCTACGGTCTGACCACATCGTTTGCCATTGATCGCCTGAAGCCGGGTGTTGTGCAGCTGGCCGTCGAGGGGGTCTGGGCCAAGTACATCCATGGCAATCTGGGTGAGGGGACCTGGACCTACTACGGCGGTCACGATCCGGAAGACCCGGAGCACCAGATCGGCGATCCTCCCACCGATCTCGCGCTCCACCCGAACTCGCCGGGATACCGGCTGATCCTCAACAACGTCCTGTTTCCCGCCGCGAAGAAGAAGAAGCTCAAGACGTGACCTCCCTCCCCCTTCGGCTTTCGCCGGAGGCCGCCCGGGTGATCCGCGACGAGGTGGCCAGGGCCGGAGGGCGGGAGGTGACCTTCCTTGCCGAGGTGACGCGCGAGCGAGTGGTTGCCAACCCCCGTTGCGTTGCCCGCGGCAATCGTTCGGCGGTGCTGGCGGTCGCCCGCCATGCGCCGGAGGGCGGTGTGATGATCCACAATCATCCGTCCGGCGTGCTGGAGCCGTCCGACGCCGACCTCGCGGTGGCCGCGCGGATCCATGAGGACGGGTTGGGCACGGCGATCGTCACCAACGATGCCGACCGCATCTACGTGGTCGTGGAGCCGCCTGAGCCCAGGCGCATCGTGCCTCTGGAGGTGGACGAACTCGCGCAGCTGCTGGCTCCGGCGGGTCCCCTGTCGGCGCTTCCCGGCTACGAGGACCGGGGCGCCCAGCGCGACATGCTGCGCTTCGTGGCCAGGCGCTTCAACGAGGGGGGAACCGCACTGGTCGAAGCGGGAACGGGTACGGGAAAGTCGCTCGCGTACCTGGTTCCGGCCGTGCGCTGGGCGACGCGCAACGGTGAGCGGACGATCGTGTCCACCAACACGATCAACCTGCAGGAGCAGTTGGTCGGCAAGGACCTCGACATCGTCGGCGGGGTGCTGGGCGAGCAGGTCAGGTGGGCGCTGGTGAAGGGCAGGGGCAACTACATCTCGATCCGGCGCGCCCACCTCGCAGCCGAGTCCGCGCCCAGCCTCTTTCCGGACGACCGCTCCGCCGAACTTGAGGCGCTTCTGGAATGGGTCGACCAGACGCGCGACGGGTCCCGCAGCGACCTGCCCTTCTCTCCCAGCCCCGACCTGTGGGACGAGGTGAAGAGCGAAACGGACGCCTGCCTGCGCGCCAAGTGCCCGCATTTCCAGCAGTGCCACTATCAGCGGGCCCGCCGGGCGGGAGCGAGCGCGGACCTCGTCGTCGTCAACCACGCGCTCTTCTTCTCGGACCTGGCGGTGCGCATCGCCACCGACAACTTCCGCGACGCGGCCGTGCTCCCGTCGTACCGGCGAGTGATCTTCGACGAGGCGCATCACCTGGAGGATGCGGCGACCGCGCGTCTCGGCGTCGAAGCCACGCGGACGGGCATGTACCGGGCCCTGTCCCGCCTGGAGCGGCGGGGCAAGGGGGTCCTCGCCTCGATCCTCGCGGCCCTGGCGGCGGCGCCCGCCTCGATTCCCGCGCGGCACCTGGGCACGCGCATCCGCGAGCGCACGAGTCCACGTGTGCGCGCTGCGCGCTCCGCCTTCAACGCCTTCTTCCGCGTCATCGAGCCATGGGCCGAGGCGCGCGCCGACAGGGCGAGCTTCCGCCTCGGGAGACCCGGCGAGGCCGGCGAGGCCGCGGGACCCGAGCCGGCGGCGGATCCCGAGATCGGCGAGGCGCTCGACCGGACCCTGATCGCACTGGGCGACCTCGACCGCGAACTCGATGCGCTGATCGGCCATCTCGGCGGACACGAGGAGCTCCGGGACGCGCTGGAAGGGCGCGTTCTCGACCTGGGCGGCTCGCGGACCCGCATTGGCAAAATCGACCGCGCCCTGCGGCTGTGCCTACTGCCGGGCACCGACAGCGGCAACATGGTGCGCTGGCTCGAAGTGCGGCGCTCCGGGATCCGGAACGTGCGCAACATCTGCTTTGCGGCGGCACCGGTCGAACTCGGGCCGGTTCTTGCCGAGCACGTGTTCGACAGGGCCGAGACCGCGGTGCTCACGTCCGCGACGATGGCGGCGGCCGGCGATTTCGGCTACCTGAAGCAGCGCCTGGGCCTGGCCGGCCACGCGACGCAGGCCCTCTCGGACGCCCACCCCGTGGATACCGAGGTGGCCGAGAAGGTGCTTGCGTCCCCCTTCGACCATGCCGCACAGAGCCTGCTCGCCATTCCCACGGATCTCCCCGGACGCACGGGCCGGGATGGCGCGGCGGCCCATCACGAGGCCACGGCGCACGTCGTGCGCGATGTCGCGATGATCACCGGCGGAGGGCTCTTCGTGCTGTTCACTTCGTACGCCGCTTTGAACGCGGTGGCGGGACACCTGCGCGCAGGCGGCGCCGAGGGACGCTGGCCGCTCCTGGTGCAGGGTGAGAGGGACCGCACCGCGATGCTCGGGAAGTTCGCCCGGTCGGGCGAGGCCATTCTTCTCGGCACCGCGTCCTTCTGGGAGGGCGTGGACGTGCCAGGATGGCCGCTGAGGGCCCTGGTGATTCACAAGCTGCCCTTCCGCGTCCCCACCGAGCCCATGACCGAGGCCCGGATCGAAGCCATGGAGGAGCGCGGCGAGAACTCGTTCTGGAACCTCATGGTCCCCGATGCGGCGATGCGGTTGAAGCAGGGAGTCGGGCGGCTGATTCGGACGCGCACCGACCGCGGCGCCGCATTGATACTCGACGATCGCTTGCTCACCAGGCGGTATGGGCGGCTGCTGCTCGAAGCCCTTCCGCCGATGCCGCTCGTCAAGGGGCCCTGGGACGAAGTGAAGCAGCGCGTAGCGGACTTCTACGCTCCCCGGTAGATTCAGGTGTGGCGGGGCGGTGCCGCGCGGCGTTCGCGCGCCCCGAAGTGACCGGATTCCCCAACCCTGGTGCATTTGCAAATGAAGAAGGTTCTTGGATTCCTTGCCGGACTGTTCCTCCTGACCCTCGCCGCCGGTGCGGCCCGCACCGCGTCGATAGGGTGGGGAGGCGGTGACTCCGATGTCGGTTTCTGGTGGACGGTGATCGCCAGCTTCCTGACGATCGCGGCACTCGGCGCGCTCGTGGGAACGGCCATCCACTCCCGCCGAGCCGACTAGCGGCCCGTGGCCGTGAGGTCGACCGTGAAGCCCGGCAAGATCGTGTGCGTGGGGCGCAACTACGCGGACCACGCCGCCGAACTGGGGAGCACCGTGCCGACCGAACCCCTCATCTTCCTCAAACCGCCATCGGCCGTGATCGCCGACGGTGACCCGGTCCACGTGCCGCCGGATGTCGGCAGGGTGGACTACGAGGGCGAGATCGGGCTGGTTGTGGGCCGTCGATGCCGGCGGGTTTCAGAGGCATCGGCCTGGGACTGCGTCAGCGGCGTGGTCGCGGTGAACGATGTGACCGCCAGAGCCCTGCAGAAGAGTGACAGCCAGTGGACCCGCGCCAAGGGGCTCGACACGTTCTGTCCGCTGGGCAACGTGGTCGGGACCGGATCCGTCGACCGCGAGAACATTGCGGTCACCACGCGGGTAAACGGAGAGGTCCGCCAGCATGGGACAACCGCCGATATGGTGTTTTCCATCCCACGATTGGTGAGCTACATCTCGCACGTCATGACCTTGGAGGCCGGGGATCTGATCGCGACCGGCACGCCGGAAGGGGTCGGACCGCTCTCGCCGGGCGATGTCGTCGAGGTCGCGCTGTCGTGCGGCACCGCGGTGCGCAATCCCGTCGTCGGGGGGGCATCGCTGGCGCCCGAAACCGTCCACGAGGGACCGGACTAGGCAAATGACCAGAAAGGCCGGAGACCAGCGTGTCCTGCCGTCGCGCGCCGCGGTGCGACGCCAGGCCGGACGCCGTCCGCTCCTGGCCGGTCTGCTGCTCTCCGCCCTCGCCCACGTCGTCGTGATCGTTCTCTATCCGTTCTTTTCGGCCGTCCAACCCGAGTTCGGTGTGTTTCCGCTGCTTCCCGACCCGCCGCAGGCACCCGGAATGCGCGTGCTGGACATTGTGGAACTCACCGGACCGGAGGTTGGAGACCCGCTCGACCCGACCGAGATCGAGGATCCCTCCGAGCCGGAGATCACGCCGGAAGCGCCGAGCTTCGAAGACCAGACCATCCAGATGCCCGAACGCTACCGCAGCGCGGCCGAGCGGCTGCGTCGGGGCGGGGGGGACCCACGGCTGTGGGCACCGCTGGATCCTGCGCTCGTGGAGCCGACTCCGCAGCAGCTGCTCGCGCTTCGCATCCTCGCCGCGGTCGAGTCGTCGAACGACTCGGCTGCCGCGGAAGCCCAACGGCTGGCCGAGGCCATGGACTGGACCTACACCGACGCCGACGGAAAGCGGTGGGGCGTCTCCCCGGGCCGGGTTCACCTCGGTGATGTCGAGATACCCCTGGGGAACTTCGGTTTTGGACCGCCCCCGGACTACAACGGCGACCAGGCCGAGTGGGCGTTTCGCATGGCCGACATCGAGCGGGCGTTCGGCAGCCTCGCGGCGCGGCAGAGCTGGCGGGAGCGTTTGGAGAGCATGCAGCGCCGGCGCGAGGAGCAGCGGGCCCGGCAGGAAGAGGAGAGGGCGAAGGCGGCAGCCAGACCCGACACGACGTCCGGTGGCACGAGGCGCCGATAGGTTGAAGCCCCCCGTGCTTGCCAAGACGTTCGATCCCCGGGCGGTCGAAGCCCGGATCCTGCGCATGTGGGAGGAGGGCGGCTATTTCGGCGCGTCCGCGAGCGCCGTTGAAGAGGGTGGCGATCCCTACGTGATCGTGATCCCGCCGCCCAACGTCACCGCGGTTCTTCACATGGGCCATGGGCTCAACAACACGATCCAGGACGTGCTCATCCGCTGGCGCCGCATGCAGGGTCGCGCAACGCTGTGGGTTCCGGGCACCGACCACGCCGGCATCGCGACCCAGAACGTGGTCGAACGGCGCCTGGGCGCCGAGGGCAAGACCCGGCACGACCTGGGCCGCGAAGCGTTCGTGCGAAAGGTGTGGGAGCACGTCGACCTGACCGGGGACCGCATTCTCGGTCAGCTGAAGGCGATCGGGTGCAGCTGTGACTGGACCCGGGCCCGCTTCACGCTGGACGAGGGCCTGTCGCGCGCGGTGAGGGAGATCTTCGTAAAGCTCTACGAGGACGATCTCATCTACCGCGGCGAGTACATCATCAACTGGTGCCCGCGGTGCCTGACGGCGCTTTCGAACGAGGAGGCCGAGGGCTCGGAGGCGCGGGGATCGCTCTGGCACCTGCGGTACCCGCTGGCCGCGGGACACGAGGATGCTGCCGCCGAGGCGCGGGCGCGGAGTGCGGACGCGATTGGGCGCCTGCCCGACGGGCGGTGGTACCTGACCGTCTCCACCACCCGGCCCGAAACGATGCTCGGCGATACCGGAGTGGCCGTCAGCCCCGGCGATCCTCGCTACGGCTCGCTCGTGGGCGCGGCCGTAGAGCTCCCGCTGACCGGCCGCACCATCCCCATCGTGGCCGACGCGCACGTCGCCGCGGATTTCGGGACGGGCATGGTCAAGGTCACGCCCGCCCACGATCCCAACGACTTCCTGGTCGCCGAGCGGACCGGCCTCGCCGTGCTCAACGTCATGACCGAGCGTGCGGCCATGAACGAGAACGCGCCCCGGGCCTTCCACGGCCTCGACCGCTTCGACGCGCGCAAGGCGGTGGTCACGGCGCTGGACGAACAAGGGCTCCTGGCCGGACGCGACGGCCACGACCACGCCGTTCCCCGCTGCTACCGCTGTGACACCGTGGTCGAGCCCCGGCTCAGCGAGCAGTGGTTCGTGCGGATGAAGCCGCTCGCCGAGCCCGCGCTGGAGGCGTCCCGCAACGGCACCGTCACCTTCTCCCCGGGGCGCTGGACGCGGGTGTACGAGCAGTGGATGGAGAACATCCGCGACTGGTGCATCTCGCGGCAGCTGTGGTGGGGCCATCGAATTCCGGTCTGGTACTGCGACGACTGCGGGGCGGTGATCTGCGCGCGCGAGGATCTCGACGCGTGCGGAGAGTGCGGTGGCACTTCGCTGGAGCAGGACCCCGACGTGCTCGACACCTGGTTTTCGTCCTGGCTGTGGCCGTTCTCGGTCTTCGGATGGCCCGAGGACACGCGCGACCTGAGGGCGTTCTACCCCGGCCACACCCTCTCCACCGCCCCCGAGATTCTCTTCTTCTGGGTCGCGCGCATGATCATGTCGGGATATCACGCCATGGGGGACGCCCCGTTCCGGCGGGTCTACCTGCACGGCACGGTGCGCGACATTCAGGGCCGCAAGATGTCGAAGTCCCTCGGCAACGGGGTCGATCCGCTCGAGGTCGTGCAGCTGTACGGAGCCGACGCGTTGCGTTTCACGGTGCTCGCGAGCGCGGGCGTCGGAGCCGATATCCGCCTCGACCACGAGAACCTCGAGTCGGCCTTCGCACCCGGGCGCAACTTCGTCAACAAGCTGTGGAACGTGGGCCGTTTCGCCCTCATGAGCCTGGGCGACGACCCGATCCCGTCCCTCGCCGACGTGCACGACGATCTGGCGCTGGAGGACCGCTGGATCCTGTCGCGGCGGCAGGAAGCCGTGCGGCGCATGGACGAGGAGCTGGAGGCGTTCCGCATGCAGGGCGCCGCGGAGACGATGCGCGACTTCCTTCGCGGCGAGTTCGCCGACTGGTATCTCGAGGCCGTCAAGCATCGGCTGCCTGCTGGCGGTGAGGGCCGCGATGCCGCGCGCGCGGTGCTGGCCCATGTCCTGGACGGGATCTGCCGCCTGCTGCATCCCCTGGTCCCGTTCGTTACCGAGGAGTTGTTTGGCCTGCTTCCCGGATCCGGGGGGGCGGGGGGGGCGCTGATCGTCGCACGCTGGCCCCGCGTCGCTCCGCAGTACGTCGACGACCGGGCCGAACGCGACTTCGACTGGCTGCGCGAGTTCATCGTTCGGGTGCGCGCCATGCGTAAGGAGTACCGAGTCGGCGAGGGCCATGAAGTTGCCGTGCACGTGGTGGGCGGAGAGCACGCGCATCTGCTGGAGAGGCGCGCGGAGCTTCTTCGCCGGCTGGCCCGGATCGGAAGCGTGGCGCGTTCGGTGCCGCCGGAGGGAACGGTGTGCGCCGGCGCGGTGCTGCGCGACGGCACCGAGCTGTTTCTGCCTCTCGCCGGGGTGATCGATCTCGAACGCGAGAGAGCGCGCGCGCGGAGGGAAGTGGAACGCCTGGCGGGGCAGCTCAGGGGCATCGAGGGCAAGCTGGCCAACCCGAATTTCGTCGGGCGCGCACCGGAAGCCGTGGTCGAGCGCGAGCGCCAGAAGCTGGAGTCATGTCAACTGCAGTTTACCAAATGGAAAGCAAAGTTTACATCGTTGGGTGGCGAACGGCCGTGAATCGGGGGGGACTGCTGGTGCTCTTCGCCGCGACTGCCTGCGCGCGGCCGGAGGCTCCGCCGGGGGGTCCGGAGGACCTCTTTCCGCCGTATGTGATCGAGACGACCCCGGATACCTTTGCGGTCGTCGAACCCGGCATCAACGAGGTCCACTTCCGTTTCAGCGAACGCATCAGCGAACGGCCCGCGACTGGCAACCTGAACGACGCCGTGGTCGTGTCCCCGTCGACGGGCCTGGTGCGGGTGCGCCACCGCCGCGACGGGATCACCGTCGAAATGCAGGAGGGGTTCGAGGCCGGGAGGCTGTACCGGGTGACGGTGCTCCCGGTGATCAACGACATGTTCCAGAATCGGTTGCGCGACCCCTTCGACCTGGTCGTCTCGACGGGTGACGAGTTCGTACCCAACGTCCTGGCGGGCATGGTGGAGGATCGCGTGACGGGCGAGGCGGTTGCCGACGTGCGCGTCGAGGCGCGCTTCCAGGTCGACGCCGACACGATCACCCACTGGAACCTCACCGATCAGGATGGGGTCTTCTCGCTCCGCTACGTCCCGGACGGTGCATTCGCCGTGCGGGCGTGGCTCGACCGCAACCGCGACCGCGAAGTCGGCGAATCCGAGCCGCAGACACGGTTTGTGCCCGGGCAGCTGGACCCGACTCCGGACACGAGCTTCACGGTGCTGTCTCTGATCGAGCCCGACACCACCCCGGCACGGCTTGCGAGCGTAACGGTGGAGGACTCGGTGACGCTTCGTTTCGAGTTCGACGACTACCTGGATCCGGAGATTCCGGGAGCGCTGATCGCTGCGCGTCTGGTGGTAGCAGAGATCAGCGACACCACGGACGTGGAAGCCGCGGCGGACTCGCTCGGCGCGACCGAGCCGGCGGACACGACCCCGCCGGTCCAGGCGGCCGACACGGTCCACGTGGCCGAGGCGATCCCGCCGGACGATCCGGCCCCGACAGGCGACACGGTCCAGGTGGGCGACACGGTCCCACCGGACGACACGGTTCCGCTGGGTGACCCGCCAGGGGACGTCGAGGCTGGTGACTCGGCGGCTATGGCCGAAGTCGTCGACACCCTGCCGCTGCCCGAGCCGGGCGACACGGTGCGGGTCCGGATCCTCACGGAGCGTGAATACGAGGCGTTGCTGGCCGAGCGGGCGGACTCCGCGGCCCGGGCGGCTGCGGCTGCGGCGGCAGAGGCAGGAGCGGCGGACGCCGCGGTGGGCGATGTGGATGCCGGGGCAGAGGCGGAACCGTCCGATGACGCCGAACCCGAGCCCGGGCGCGTGACGCTCTCCGGGTTGCCGCTGCCGGACCAGACCCTGGTGGGCGTGCTCTTCGAGCCACTCCGCGCCGGGATCCCATACGAGGCGTCGATATCGCGGGTCATGAACATCGCCGGGACGGGACGGGGGCAAGGGACCACCATAGTTGTTCTCGAACTGCCTCCCGAGGAGCCGGAGGAGGAGGTGGACACGACGGACATGGCGGATCCGGCTGCGGCCGTCGACACGGGCGCCGTGATGCCCGACACGGGTCAGGTAGCGGATACCGTCCCATCGGCGGACAGCCTGCAGCTGCCCGACACGGTGGTTGTTCCCGACACGGTGGTAGTTCCCGACACCGTGGCAGATCCTGACACCGTGCCGGTCCCCGACACAGTGACCGTCCCCGACACCGTGCCGGTCCGTGGCTGGACCCGTGCTGCCGATCGTGCCGGCCTGCCCGCCCGCCACCCGGTGCTCCGCCCGCGCGGCCGTCTGGCGCTCCGCCCGCGCCGGCGTCCCATGCTTCGTCGGCGTCGGCGTACGGAGCGGCCGTGACCGCCGGGGGCGATCCCCGCCGCGCGATCCCGGGCGTCGACCGGCTCCTGGCGCAGCCGTGGTGCGAGCTCCTGATTGCGTCCCGGGGCCGTGTGTGGATCACCGCCCGGGTGCGCGCGGTACTGGAGGAAGTGCGCTCCGGCACGCTCCCCGTGCCCGACTCCGTGGACGACTACGAGGAGCTGGTGCAGATGGAGGTGGCACGCGCCGAGACGTTGTCGCTGCGCAGCGTGATCAACGGCACCGGCGTCATTCTGCACACCAACCTGGGCCGCGCCCCCCTCGCCCTCGAGGCACGCGACGCGATGAGCAAGGCGGTCGGGTACGGCAACGTCGAGTTCGACCTCGAGATCGGCGAGAGGGGATCGCGGTACACCCACTGCGCCGGTCTCGTGACCGAGCTGCTGGGCGCCGAGGACGCGCTGGTCGTCAACAACGGGGCCGGGGCGGTCGCGGTGGCACTGACGGCCTATGCGGCGGGCAAGGGCGTCGCGGTGTCGCACGGCGAACTCGTGGAGATCGGAGGCGGTTTCCGCATCCCGGAGGTGGTGGAGGCGGCCGGAGCGCGCCTCGTGACCGTGGGGACCACGAACCGCACACGCCTCGACGACTACGCCCGCGCGGTGGCGGCCGGTGGGGTGGGCGCGATCCTCAAGGTCCATCGCTCGAACTTCTCCATGTCGGGCTTCACGGAGGAGGCTGCGCTCACCGAGTTGGTTCGCCTGGGCACCGAGGCCGGGATTCCCGTGATTCACGACCTGGGGTCCGGGTTGCTGGTCGATAGCGAGCGACTGGGGCTGCCCCGCGAACCCACGCCGGCCGAGAGCGTGGCGGCGGGTCTGGACCTGGTCGCCTTCTCGGGAGACAAGCTGCTGGGCGGGCCACAGGCGGGGATCCTGGCGGGCAAGGCGGAGGGCGTGGCCCGCGCCAGGGCGCACCCGCTGTGCCGCGCGCTTCGCTGTGACAAGGTCACGCTGGCCGGGCTGGAGGCCACCCTCACGCTGTACCGCGATCCGGATCGGGCGATCGAGCGGGTGCCGGTGCTGCGAATGATCACCGCACGCGTGCAGGACCTGGAGCGGCGCGCGCTCAAGGTGGTGGGCGTGGTCGCCGGTTCGCGCGCGGAGCGGGGGGCCGCGCCCCTGCACCTCGAGGTCGTGCGGGGACAGTCGCTGGTGGGCGGGGGAACCTTCCCGGACGCGCGTCTGCCGACCGCGGTCCTGCGCATCGAGGCCGGGGCCGCGGCCGAGCGGTGGATGGCGGCGCTCCGCGCGCACGCCCCCCCGATTGTGGCGCGCAGCCGGCACGGCCGGATCCTGATCGACTTCCGCACCCTCGGGGGCGGCGGCGACTTCATTGTGATGGCTGCGCTGTCGGAGCTGGACGCGGATGGCCACGGCGACGAATGACGCCCCCCGATCCCGGAGGCGGCGGACCCAGGGGCGGACGGCGGGCCGTGTTCGCGGACCGCGACGGCACCATCATCGAGGACCACCAGTATGTAGCCGACCCCGGCGACGTGACGCTCCTCCCGGGGGCGGTCGACGCGCTTCACCGCCTGCGGGCCCTGGGGCTTGCCCTCGTGACGGTCACCAACCAGTCGGGAATCGGGCGCGGCTACTACACCCTGGACGACTATCATCGCGTGGCGGCCGAGGTGGACCGGCAGCTCCTCGCCGCAGGCATCGTCATGGACGGAACCTACTTCTGTCCCGACGCGCCCGGCGGGGATCCCAAAACGACGTGCCGCAAGCCGAGCACGATCATGCACGAGCGCGCCGCCGCCGATCTCGGGCTTGAGACGACAGGCTCCTATTTCGTGGGGGACAAGCGAAGCGACGTGCTCCCCGCGAGGGCGCTGGGCGGCACCGGGATTCTCGTGCGCACGGGGCACGGGGCGGTGGAGCAGGCATCGCTGGGCCCGGAGTTCCGCGTCGCCGACGACCTGCTGTCGGCGGCCGGACTCGTGGAGCGTCTGGAAGTGGAAACCGGCGGCGGGCACACGGGTTTTCACAGCGGTCGTTGACCCCCTCTTGCACCATTGGGTAGCTTCTTGGGACCGGCGTCACGCGGTGGCTCGCGCGCGACCCGAGCCGGTTATGGCGCAAAGAACAGGATGGAGTATCAGATAGCGATGGACCTTACCCTTACGCCCAACGCGGTCAAGATGGTGCGGGGGTTCCTGGAAGAGCACGGTGAAACCGACGAGGCCGGACTCCGCGTCGCGGTTCTCCCTGGTGGCTGTTCGGGGTTTCAGTACGGCGTCGACATCGACGACGCCCCCGAGGGAGATGACGAGATCCTCATGCGCGACGGCATCCGGGTCTTTGTGGACCCATTCAGCGCCCAGTACCTGGAGGGGATCGAGATCGACTACATCACGTCGTTGATGGGTTCCGGATTCACGTTCAAGAACCCGCAGGCCACGGGTGGGTGTGGCTGCGGCAGTTCGTTCACGGTGTAGTCCGCAGGCCCGATTCCGTGGAAGTCCTGACCTTCGCCGGCGGGCCCTTCATGCAGAACACGCTGCTGGTGGTCTGCGAAGACGGCCGCACCGGCCTCCTGGTCGACCCGGGGGCGATGACCGCCGAGGCGCTCACCGAGGCGCGCGCCCGCGACCTCCGGGTCGCGGCCATCCTGCTGACCCACGCGCACTTCGATCACATCGAGGGCGTCCGCCTGGCCAAAGAGGAGACGGGCGCGCCCATTCACCTCCACCCCCTCGACCGCATCATCTACGACAACATCGCGCAGTACGGGTCGTTCTTCGGGGTGGAGTGCGAACCGCAGCCGCCCCCCGATGTCGACCTCGTGCCCGGCACGAACCTCACGTTTGGCGGCTCCGAGTTCGAGGTCGTCTTCACGCCGGGACACGCGCCCGGCCACGTGATGTTCGTATCGACGTCCGAGCCCGTGGCGATCGCCGGCGACGTCATCTTCGCCGGGTCGATCGGCCGCACGGACCTCCCGCTGGCCGACTTCGACACGCTCATGAATTCGATACACACGCGGGTGCTGACCCTGCCCGACGAGACGCGCCTGCACACGGGGCACGGGCCCGACACCACGGTCGGCCGGGAGCGCGCGACGAATCCCTTCCTCGTTCCCGTCTACGGAGGCGATTTCGCATGAGCGGCACCCGCACGCGCACCGGCTGCACCAGGTTCGCGTGAGCGTTCCCTTCGCGGTTCTCGCCTCGGGGTCCGGGACCAACATGCAGGCACTGCTGGATCACGAGGCGTGGGGCGCGGCCTACCGGATCGAACTCCTCATCGTGGACCGCCCGTGCGAGGCGGAGCAGCGGGCGCGGAAGTGCGGCAGGGCGGTGTACCGGGTCGATTTCGGTGCGCCGACTCCGAAGGGCGACCGGGTCGGTTCCCGCAGGCAGGACGGTACCGAAACCGGCGATGCGGGTGCCGCTGACTCGCCCGGAGCGAGAGTCCTCGCCCTCCTCCAAAAACACCATGCCCGGGCGATTCTCCTCGCCGGCTTTCTGAAGCTTCTCCCGGCAAGCGTCTGCCGCGCTTTCGAGGGGCGGATCCTGAACATCCATCCCGCGCTGCTGCCGTCATTCGGCGGCAAGGGGATGTACGGCGGGCGGGTTCACGAAGCGGTCCTGCGGTCGGGCGCGAGTCTGTCGGGTCCCACCATCCACTTTGTCAACGAGCGCTACGACGAAGGCCGGATCCTCGCGCAGTGGCCGGTGCCCGTGGTACCCGGGGACACGGCCGCGAGTCTCGGGGCGCGGGTTCTGGAGGTCGAACACGTCCTGTATCCGGCGGCCGCCGACGCGCTTGCGAAAGGGCTGGATGCCGGGCGGGTTCCACGTTTCTCCTGGCCGGGCGATGGGTTCGGGACATCCGGAGCCGGGCTGAGAGAGTCGATCGGGAAAGCCTTTGGAGGTGCCGGTGGCCAGGCGTAGAGCGTTGCTGAGCGTGTCGGACAAGGCAGGGATCGTTGCGTTTGCGAAGGCGCTTGCGGAGCAGGGGTGGGAGGTGCTTTCCACCGGGGGCACCGCGCGGTCGCTTCGCGAAGCGGGCCTGGACGTGACCGACGTCTCGGCGGTGACGGGCCACCCGGAAATGATGGACGGGCGGGTCAAGACGCTGCATCCGGCGATCCACGCGGGGCTGCTCGCGCGGCGGTCGCAGGCCGGCGACATGGCGGCGCTCGGAGAGCAGGGATACCGCCCCATCGATCTGGTCGCGGTCAACCTGTACCCGTTCCGGGAGACGATTGCGGCGGCCGGCGTGACCCTGGCGGACGCGATGGAGAACGTCGATATCGGTGGCCCCACGCTGATCCGCGCCGCCGCAAAGAACCACGGCGACGTCTGGGTCGTGGTGGATCCCGCCGACTATGATGCCGTGCTGGAAGCGATTGCTGCAGCGGAACACGGCGATTCCACGGCGTCGGCTCCGGCTCCGTCCGCGCAGGCTTCCGCGCTGCGTCGGAGGCTCGCGGCCAAGGTCTTCCGGCACATTTCGGCCTACGACGATGCGATCGCGGGGTATCTGGAGGGACTGGAGAGCGGCCGTGCGGACACGGGACCGGACGAACCGATGGCGGGGCGGGTAACGCTGGAACTGGAGAGGCGGGAGGTGCTCCGCTACGGCGAGAACCCGGGGCAGGGGGCCGCCTTCTATTCGGCGGCGACTGGCGATTACGGTATCGCAAAACTTGAACAAATGCACGGCAAGGCGCTGTCCTACAACAATATACTAGATCTGGACGGCGCCCTACTGAGCTTGGCCCCCTTCGCGTTCTCACCCGATCCCGCCGTGTGCATCGTCAAGCACACGACGCCGTGCGGGCTGGCGGTGAGCTCGACGCTGGCCGAAGCGTTTGCGCGGGCGCGGCGCACGGATCCCGTGTCGGCCTTCGGCTCGGTGATTGCGGTCAACCGGCACCTCGACCGTGACACGGCCGCGGAAATCGGCTCCATGTTCGTGGAATGCGTGGTGGCGCCCGGGTTCACGTCCGGCGCGCTCGAGGTGCTTACGGCCAGGAAGAACATCCGCCTGCTGGCTTTGCCCGGTGGGCTGGCGGCCCGATCGGAGGGGCGGAGCGACGCGGGCGGTGGCGGTGCCGAAGCGCAGGAGACCGCGAAATCACGGTTCCTGGCGCGGGCGGCGGGCCACGACGGCGCCCTCTCGTTTCGCTCCGTGTACGGCGGCGTCCTCTTCCAGTCGCTGCCCGATCCGCCGTTCCACGGCCGGGACGACCCGGGCTGGAAGGTCGTGACGGCGCGCCGTCCCAGGGCGGTCGAGCGCGCGGACCTCTCGTTCGCCTGGTCGGCGGTGGCAGGCGTGAAGTCGAATGCGATCCTACTGGCGAAGAACGGCGCGACGGTCGGGATCGGCGCGGGACAGACCAGCCGCGTCGATTCGTCCAGACTGGCCGTGCGCAAGGCCCGCGAGGCGGGGCTCGAGGCGGAACTCGACGGTTGCGTCCTCGCCTCCGACGCGTTCTTCCCGTTCCGCGACGGCGTCGATGCGGCGGCCGACGCGGGCGCCAGGGCGATCGTCCAGCCGGGCGGATCGATCCGCGACGACGAGGTGGTTGCCGCCGCGGACGAGCACGGCATCGCCATGGTGTTCACCGGGCGGAGGCTGTTCCGGCACTAGCGGGACGGGCGCGCGTCACCAGGCTCGGCGCTTGAATGCCGCACGGTCGGAACCCATCTTTCGCGGGCCCGGAGGGGTGGCAGAGCGGTTCAATGCACCGGTCTTGAAAACCGGCGTCCGCAAGGACACGTGGGTTCGAATCCCACCCCCTCCGTTATGAGGAGCGGCGAAGCTATCCGGAGGCCAATCCCACCCCCTCCGTTCCAGGTCGAAAGGGAGTCCGCATTCGCATGATCCGGCGCATTCAGGCCCTCAACTACCGCTGCTTTCGACATCTGGATATCGCCCTGGACCGGTTCCACCTGTTGATCGGCCCGAACGGGGGCGGGAAGCGCACGCTCATCGATACCGTGCAGTTCCTGGGAGACCTGGTCCGCGAAGGTCCCCAGGCGGCTGTCGAAGCACGCGCCGCGGACTTTCGTGATTTGGTCTGGGGTCGGCCCGAACGCGGCCTGCGGTTCGAAATCGCGGTGGAGTTCGAGATACCGAGGCACAGCATCCCTCTGCTGCCGGCGACCAGGGACTTCGGGACCTACCGATACGAGGTCGCGGTCGGGTGCGACGGCGACGAAGTCCGCATCGAGGCGGAGCGGGGTCTGCTCATGCCAGCCCCGGGTCCGGCGCCCGCCCAGGAAACGCTCTTCCCGTATCCGCTGGAGCCGCCGTCCACCATCCTGTCGAGCGCGCGCCCCGGGGCCAGCACCACGCTCAGCAAGGCCAGCGGCAACGACTGGTTTTATGCCGAGACCACCGGCGGCAAGGGCTGGACCAAGATCGGCATCAACTTCGGCCCCCGCCGTTCCACCCTGGGCAGCCTGCCCGAGTCCGTCGACACGATGCCGGTGACGACCGGGTTCAAGAACTTTCTCGAGCGCCGGGTCCGGCGGCTGAACCTGGACGGGGACGCGCTCGGCGGGCACTGTGCCGCCGATGCTCCCGCAGACGTGCCCGCTGCCGACGGCTCGAATCTCCCCGCGCTGGTGCGGCGGATGAGGCACGACCACCGCGAGCGCTTCGTGGAGTGGCTGAAGGAGGTCCGGACCTCGGTTGGCGGACTGGTGGACATCCGCGTGTCCGAGCGGGAGCCCGATCGCGCGGAGTACCTCGTCCTGGTTTACGACGACGGACGCGAATCGCCCGCCTGGCTCGAGTCCGAGGGAACCCTCAAGCTCCTGGCTCTCACTCTGCTCCCCGCGTTGCCGCCGCTGGGGGGCCTCTACTGGGTCGTCGAACCCGAGCGGAGCCTGCACCCCTCCGCTCTGGGCGCCGTGCTGGGCGCGCTATCCGCGGTTCCAGGCGCCCAGGTGCTGGCATCGACCCATTCGCGCGCCCTTATCGATCAGGTCCAACCGCAACACGTGCTCTGTCTGGACAGGAACCCGGCCGGGGAGGCGCGCGTGGTGCGGGGAAGCGAGCCTCCGCCGACCGGATAGCGCGCGGCCGCCGGGGATGCGGCGTAGTCGACGCCGGAAGGAAGCTGGCGAGGCGCCTCGCGGCTACCCGCGCAGCGCGGCCGTGGGCATGTACCTTGCGCTCCGTCCGCGTCCCTCGGGGCGCAGGAAGCCCAGCTCCACCAGCTGCGCGATCTCCTTTCCGGCATCCCGCACGCTGATTTCGAACAATCTCCGGTAGTCGATGCTCCGCAGCCACGGATCCTTGCGAAAGTGCTCCCGCAGCGCGGGCAGCCGGTCCTCGAGAAACCAGCGCGCCTCGTCAAGCTCCGCGGTGAGGTAGCACCGGGTGACCTCGTCGTCGGTGTCGAAGTCGCGGCACACGATGTCCCCTTCCACCAGCTCCTGGACGCGCTTCTTCGCTTCGTCCTCGTGAACAGAGTTCAACCGCTGGTAGTCGACGTGACTGAATCCATCGGGACGGGCGATGAGAATTCGCTTCTGGTCGCCGGAGATGGGAAGGCGCCTCACCAGGTAGCTCCACCCGGGTCCCGCGGTCTCGAATGTCGGTTCCTGGAACAGTGTGACCGAAAAGAGTGCGCTCCCTTCCGCAAACTCGGGACGCCGCAGGAAGCTGGCCGCCATGCTCGAGCGCATTCGGCCGAACCCGCGCCCCTCCGCTCGCATGTAGCCGGCATCGGCGAGCACGCGCGTCATGAGGGGGTTGCGGGCGGCGGCCCGGGGCTTGCCCTCCCGGAGCGTCTCCAACGTCACGGGCTCCGGAAGCTCGCCGGGGCTCACCACCTCCATGCGGTCGTCGAAGAACCAGATCTCCGCGCCCCGGTCCTGCACCTCGTAGTCGCGGTGGGCGATCGCGTTCACCACCGCTTCCTGCCAGGCCTCGTCCGGGTATTCCGGCAGATCGCGGTAGAAGATGTCGCGCAGGGCATCGGAGCGGCGGATCTGCGCCCGCGTGATTCGGCTGATCTCGTCGACTGCCCTCGCCAGGGGCGCGTCGGCCCGGCCGGCCCGGTTCACGTTGCCCGCCCGTCCCGGCAATCGCCGGGTGCCCGTGACACGAAAGACCGCAATCCCCGCCTGCGGATGCCAGCGGTCCGCCGGCTCCCGCGCGAAGAGCAGCAGTGCGGCGTTCGTGACCCGCCAGCCTTCGCCGGACGACGTGATCAGACCATACCGTTCGAGCTCGGCGACGACGGACTCGGCGTTGCCGCCCGTTGTTCCGCCCAGAAACGACGCCGCCAGTTCGATGTCGAGGTCGTCGACGGTCGCCTCCGGCCTGATCCGCCCCTCGTAGCCTTGTTTGCGGTCGTGCATTTGCGCAGGGTATCAGGGCCGCATCATCAAACGATCATCGTTTTATCAATGTGGGTGCGCTCGCGGTGGGTCTGCGCGCCACCTGGTCAGCTGATCCGCCGTCTCTTCGTGGCCAATCCGTCCTTCTGCTCCAGGTACGGGAGTCCCTTGGTGATCCAGTCCGGTGCCGGCTCGCCCTTCAGGTAGTGGGCGAACCACTGCATGATCCGGTCGCGGTAGTCCTTCTGGTTGGCCTCGTTGCGCAGCCCGTGGTTTTCGCCCTCGTATACGAGCAGCACCATGTCCTTGCCGGTCCGCCGGGCCGCGTTGTAGAACTCGACGCCCTGGTTGAATTCGACGGCGCCGTCCTCGGTGCCGAACATCATCAGCAGCGGCGTGTTCAGGTTCTCGATGTGATGGATGGGCGAGTTGGCGTGGTACGAATCCCAGTCCTCCCACCACGGCACCTGCATGCGCCCCTGGCTGATTTCGAAGATGCGCGCGTCGGTGCCGCCGCTGTTCCAGTAGAACGACAGGTACATGCTCATGAGGTTGGTCAGCGGCGCGCCCGCCACGGCGCTGGCGAACAGGTCGTCCTGGGTCACGAAGAACGTCGTCTGGTAGCCTCCCCAGGAGTGCCCGATCAGCCCGACGCGTTCGGGATCGATCATCCCGGTCTCAACCGCGGCCGCCACCGCCGGGCGCAGCGTCTCCACGTTCGACTGACCCGGCCTGCGATCCCGGTACACGATGTCGGGCATCAGGACGAAGTACCCCTCCTGGCTCCAGGCCTGGACGTTGTAGTAGTTGGTGGCGTCCGGGATCACGTATCTGTGGAGGCCCTGTGACAGGAGTTCGTAGTGGTACACGATCATCGGGTACTGCGTCCCCGCTTCGTAGCCGGCGGGGTAGATGAGCGCTCCCTGCAGCGGACGGCCCCACTCGTTCTCGTAGTCGATCAGCTCCGAGCGGCCCCAGGCGTAGTCGTCGTGGAAGGGGTTGGTCCGGGTGACCTGCCGCGCGTCGTCGAGGTCCGCTCCGGCCACGAAGTAATCCGGTGAATCGTCGAAGCGTTCCCCCCGGAAGGCGTAGACATCGGCGTCGTCGGCCTTCAGCAGGCCGCCGAAGAACCCGCCGTAGGCCGCATCCTCCCAGACGAGGCTTTGGGGGACGTCGCCGGGGCGTGCGCGCGAGAATCCGGCCTTCTTCGTCCACTCGCCGTAGGTCGAGTAGTAGAACGGCTCGTCCGGGTCGTAGGCGTCCGCCTCGGGGTCGATGCGAAGCAGGCGATGGCGGACTTGCTCCTCCGCGCCCTGCGTCAGGCGCCGGCCACCCGAGCCGTCGGCGCGCACCTCCCAGACGTCCCAGCGGTCGTTGATCAGCACGGCCTGGTCGTCCTCCGTCCAGCCCGCGACCCCGAAGGGCGGCATCTGCTCGCGGGTGGGCGTCAGGTCCAGATTGACGAACACGCCGTCGAGTCCCTCGGTGAGGTTGTGCGCCTGTCCGTTCTCCAGGTCGTAGCTCCAGTAGTCGTCGTCCTCGAACCACAGGACATAGCGGCCGCCGGGGCTGCCGCCGAGGGTGATGGTCACCCGCTCGCGGACGAGTCTCCGCTGCGCGGTCGCGGCATCGACGGCGTAGAGGTCGTGGAACTGTTGCCGGAACATGGCGTCCACGTCGTACGGGGTCTCGTCGCGCGCGACCACGTGGCGTCCGCCCGCGACGATCTGGGCCTGGTCCGCGTGGTCGCCGCCGAGCTGAAGGAAGCGGTCGCCGTCCAGGCGCCATGCCCCGATGTGGTTCACCCGCCTGAGCTGCTGTTCCCGCACGCGTTGTTGCGGAACGGGATCCACGTCGCGTGAATGCCAGATCTCGACGCCTGGGGGGTCTTCCTCCTCGGCCGAGTCCGCGGCATCGTCTTCCGTGCCGTCTCCGTCACCTTCGCCCTCTTCTCCCTCCTCTTCCTCGCTGTCCTCGCCGGCGCTTTCCTCCTCCGCGTCCTCGACCGGCCTGCGGTCCTGAAGGCCGAGGAACACGGTCGCTCCGTCCTCCGACCAGGACGGGGCTCGGTGCTCGACCAGACGGGTTCCCTCCGGCAGCTGCGGCCCGTCACGCGGATCCAGCACGAACGCCCGGCCTTCGCCTTCGTCCAGGGAGCGCCACGCGAGTGCCACGTGGGCCGTGTCCTCGTGGGCGTCGTCGGTGTAGGTCTTGAGGACCGCCAGATCCATGGATTCCTCGCGCCACGACAGACGCCGGTAAGTGGCATCGCCGGTGTCCAGCGACCGAAGGCGGCCGGACTCGGGGTCGTAGAGCTTCACGCCGTTGCCGATGCGGTCGTCGGCGTCCACGGTCATCGCCAGCAGGTGGCCCTCGTCGCTCCACGCGAGCTGGGACACGTTGCCGAAGCTGAGGGTCGCGCCCGTGGACAGGTCGCGCACGACCACGTCGACGCCGTCGCTTTCCTTGCCCTCGGGCTTGTAGCGGCTGAACGCCAGGTAGCGCCCGTCATCGGAGAGCGAGAAGGACTCCACCTCCTCGATGCTCTCCGTCTCGCCGGTGTCCAGGTTGAGCAGGCCCAGCGCGTTGCGCACCGGCTTCTGCTGTGTCTCCAGATCTTCGCGCTCGTCGGGCGAGACGCCGATCGCATAGGCCAGCCAGCGGCTGTCCCGGGTGAACGCGGGGCGGGTGGCGAACGGGACTGCCACGACCGAGTCGGAGTCGGTGGCGTGGACCCGCAACTCGTTCTCGTCGTCGACGCGTCCGATGGCCACCGCCATCCAGCTGCCGTCGGGCGACAGCGTCGCGGTTCCCAGCGACTCCCACCGTCCGTAGTCGTTCGTGGTGAGCGTAGGCTTCTCCTGCGCTGTTGCGCCGGTCGCGAAGACCGCGGCCAGCAGCAGGGTCCCGGAGATCGGGAGGGAGGGCCGGGTGGACGCGCGGGGAGGTGCGAACGGATTCTTCATGGGATCTTCGTCCTGGCGTTTGATTCCGGTAGGTTTCAGACACCGCGTCGCTGTGGCAGGCGACAGATGTCGGTCCGAACGTAAGCGAGGAGACCTTGCCCAGAAAGACCAGACAGGTAGACATCGGCGGGGTCAAGGTGGGTGGCGGCGGTCCGGTCGTAGTGCAGTCGATGACGAATACGGACACTGCCGATCCGGCGGCGACCGCCTTGCAGGTCAAGGCGCTGGCGGATGCCGGGAGCGAAGTGGTGCGGGTGACGGTGAACAACAAGCACGCCGCGGCCGCCGTGCCGGAGCTGTTTGAGCGGCTGGCCGACCTGGGTTGCACCGTGCCGATCGTGGGGGACTTCCACTATAACGGACACATTCTGCTGCGCGACTTCCCGCGCGCGGCCGCGCTCTTGTCCAAGTACCGGATCAACCCGGGCAACGTGGGGACGAGCCGCCGCGACGAGAACTTCCAGTCCATCGTCCGCATCGCGGTGGAGAACGGGAAGGCGATCCGCATCGGCGTCAACTGGGGGTCGCTCGACCAGCGTCTGCTCACGCAGATGATGGACGAGAACGGGCGGCGCGAGAACCCGAAGGACGCGGGCGACGTATTGCGGGATTGCATCGTCGAGAGCGCGACCCGATCGGCCGACCTGGCGGGAGAGACGGGGCTGGGCGCGGACCGGATCGTGCTGAGCGCGAAGGTGTCGGGTGTGCGCGATCTGATCCTCGTGTACCGCCAGCTGGCGCCGCTCACGGAGTACCCGCTGCACCTGGGCCTCACCGAGGCGGGGATGGGCTCCAAGGGCATCGTGGCGACCGCCGCCGCGCTCTCGCCGCTCCTGCTCGACGGCATCGGCGACACGATTCGAGTGTCCCTTACGCCGCGGCCCGGAGGC
This sequence comes from Gemmatimonadota bacterium, assembly GCA_028873815.1. GTDB lineage: Bacteria > Gemmatimonadota > Gemmatimonadetes > Longimicrobiales > Gaopeijiaceae > Bin94. The sequence goes on from JAPPNN010000010.1 coordinate 46,441, forward strand.
GACCGCACCGAGGAGGTGCGGGTGGCGCAGCAGATCCTGCAGTCGCTCGAGATCCGCAGCTTCGAGCCGCAGGTGACCGCGTGCCCGGGTTGCGGCCGCACGACCAGCACCTTCTTCCAGGAGATGACCGAGGACATCCAGGGCCATATCCGGGAGCGGATGCCCGAGTGGCGCCGGATCTACCCCGGTGTCGAGGACCTCAAGGTCGCGGTGATGGGGTGCGTGGTGAACGGTCCCGGCGAGTCCAAGCACGCCGACCTGGGGATCTCGCTGCCGGGCACCTTCGAGGAGCCCAAGGCGCCGGTGTATGTCGATGGTGCCCACTACCGCACGTTGAAGGGCGACGGGATCGTGGAGGAGTTCAAGGAGATCCTGGGCGACTACGTGGCCCGCAGGTACTCGGCCGCCGTGTCGGCCGGGGGCGCGGCCCGACCGTTCGTGACGCGGGGCCGCGGCCGAACGCGATTGCACGCGCGGCCAAGCGGGATTGCACGGTTGGCGCGGTTCCCGCGTCAGGAACGATAGAATCCCCGCAGTGTGTAATACATGGGGTGTTGTGGCCGCGACCGGGTGTGAGGACAACGTGACCCGCGGCAACCTCCTCACGACAGGATGGTGTCAGAGTGGTAGGGTACACGAGAGTATCCACCGTCTCCGACCCCGCGTCTTCCATAAGAGAGATGTGAGCGATGGCACAATCACGATCCACCCTTGGCGTACTCACGGTCCTGATCATCCTGGCGCTGCTGGCCGGCGGAGTCTGGTGGCGCCTCCGCCCCGAGCCGGAGGAGGAGACTGAAACAGCCGAACTGTCGGAGGAAGCGGGCGAGGTGGTGCAGTCGGTGCAGGAGCAGTTTAGCACCGAGCTTCCCCAGCCCGTCACCGGCGTGGCGGCCGTGCGGGACACGCTGTGGATTTCCGTGACCGCGAAGGGGCGGGCCGAGGCGATCCGCGAGGCGAAGCTCACGGCCCGGGCTTCGGGAATCGTGGCGTCGGTGCCGGTTCGCGAGAACCGCGCCGTGAGGTCGGGTCAGCTGATGGTCCAGATCGATACCACCGAGTACGCGCTCGAGGTGGCGGCGCAGTTCGCGGCCCTGCAGAAGGCCCGCGTGGACTATCAGACCCGGGTCATCGGCGACGACCAGCTGGACGATCCGGAGGTCAGGGCCCGAAGGGACCAGCTCGCTCGCGCGGTCACGGGGCTGGACGAGGCGGAGGTCGCGCATCGCAAGGCGGTTCTCGAACTGGAGAAGGCCGCGGTGCGCGCGCCCTTCGGTGGCCGCGTCGCGGACCTGAAGGTTGTGCCGGGGCAGTTCGTCCGCGAAGGGGACGAGCTTCTCACGATCGTCGACCTGGACCCGATCAAGGTGGCCGTGCAGGTCCTGGGCACGGAGGTCGTGTACCTGGACGAGGGGCGTGTGGCGACGCTGGACTTCACGGCCTTCCCGGACCGGCCGTTCCAGGGCCGGATCGAGACCATCAACCCGGTGATCGACCCGGAGACGAACACGGCCCGCGTGACCGTCCACATCGCGAACGCGGACGGGCGAATCAAGCCGGGGATGTACGCCGAGGCGGATCTCGAGGCTCAGCAGTTCCCGGACCGCATTCTGGTGCCGCGCACGGCGATTCTGGAGACTGCCGACCGCCGCACGCATCTCTTCGTGCTGGAGGACGGGAGGGCCAAGTGGCGATACGTGACGCCGGGGCTGGAGAACGAACAACTGGTCGAACTCATCGACGGGGACGAGGACTGGGTCGCCCCCGGCGAAATCGTGCTGGTGGACGGACACTACTACCTGCCGCACGACGCCGCGGTCGAACTTGTGGCTGACCCGGAGGAAGCGGGGGGGAGGCCGACCCGATGAGGGGGCGTGGGGGTTACCCGACACGGGACCGGGTCGGACGCGGGATGTTGGTTGTTGTTGCTGCCGGGATCGCTCTTGCGGGCGGACAGCGGGTTGGGGCGCAGGAGATGGCGGGGGACGGAGAGGTAACCGTCCTGACGCTGCAGGACGCGCTTCGCCGCGCGGCCGAGCACAACCCTCGGTACCGGCAGGAGGTCAACCGGATGGACCTGGCCGAGCCGCAGCGGCGGGAGGCGCTGGGGAGGTTCCTGCCGGATCTCTCGGTTTCCTACGTAACCGGCCACAGCTTTTCGCGCCAGACCTCGGCCTTCGACATTTTCGGCAACCCCCTTCCCAATCCGGAAGTGCGAACCGTTACCAGGTCGAGTTCGAGCCAGAGCGCCTCGATGGGGATCCAGTTGTTCGACGGAGGAAGCCGCTTCCACCAGTTGGGGCAGACCCGGGCGCAGGCGCGCGTCGACCGGCTGTCGGCAAGCCGGGAATTGAACACGATCTTGGCGGAGGTGCAGCGGCAGTACCTGGTCGCCCAGCGCCAACAGGCCGCTCTGGAGGTGGAGATGGAACTCCTGGCCGCCCGGGAGCGCGATGTCGAGTTGTCGACCAGTCTCTTCGAGTTGGCGTCGATCGGACGATCCGACCTGCTGGCGACCGAACTGGATCTGGAAGCCCAACGTCTGTCTGTCAACACGGCGCGAGCGAACTTCCAGAAGGGCTTGCTTGCCCTCCGGCTTGCTATCGGCGACCCTGCCCTTGAGAGCTTCGATGTCGAGCAACGGCAGCCTGAACCGTTCGATCCGGCGAGCCTGGATGTGAATGGGCTGGTCACTCTCGCCCTGCAGGAAAGTCCAAGGGTCGGGGCGGCCAACGCGGCCTTGGCGGTCAGCAGAGCGGCGCTGAACAGCCAGAGGGCCGAGCGCTGGCCGTCGCTGTCGCTCAGCGCCGACATCGGCGGGAGCGCAGTCGGGAACGAACGGACGGCGATGTTCGACTTCATCCCGGACGGCGGTAGCGGTGGCCTGGGGCTCAGCGTGTCCATCCCCGTCTTCAGCCGCTTTACAACGTCGCGCGCGATTGCCGCGGCCGATGTCGACCTGAGGAATGCGGGCGAGACCCTGCGCCAGACCGAGCTTGAACTCGAGGAGCAGATCCGCGCCCGTTACGTGGACCTGGAGGCCGCCTGGGCGAGTCTTCGCGAACGCACCAGGCGGCTGGAGATCGCCACCGAGCGGCTGGGCATCGTCCAGGAGGAGTACCGGCTCGCGACCAAGTCCATCGAGGACCTGAGATCGGCGATCCGCGAAGAGGCCTCGGCGCTGCGGGACGCCCTCGATCAGCGCTTCGAGTTCGCGGGTGCGCTGCTGGGGCTCTACGAAGCCGCCGGCATCGTCGGCCAGGAAGCCGGGATCGATACCTCGCTGGATCGGAACTGACCGATGTCGGTGCCGAGAACCTCTACACGGCGTCCCGTCGCCGTGGCGATGCTGGTCATGGCCGTCGTTCTTCTGGGCGGCATATCGTTTACGCGGCTGCCGATCGACCTGCTGCCCGATGTGAGCTTCCCGCGCCTGGTCGTCTACACCGGGTATCCCAACGTGGCGCCCGCCGAGGTCGAACGCCTCGTGACGGAGCGTGTCGAGCAGCAAGCGGCCGCGGTGCCCGGGGTCGAGAAGGTCACCTCGCTCTCCCAGGAGGGTGTCAGCCTGGTCACGCTGCGCTTCGCGTGGGGCACCGATATGGACTTCGCGGCGCTCAACGTGCGCGAACGCCTCGACAACATCCGCGACCAGTTTCCCGAGACCGCCGACCGGCCCACCATTCTGCGCGTCGACCCCCAGGCCGAGCCGATCCTCACGATTTCGCTCACCGGCGGCGGCGACCTGCTCGAGAACAAGGAGGTGGCCGAGGACGTCTTCCGGCGGCGGCTCGAGCAGCTCGAAGGCGTCGCCCAGGCATCGGTGACTGGCGGGCTCGACCGCGAGATCCAGATCGATGTGGATCCCGCGCGGCTCGAAGCGAACGGCATCACGCTCGCCGAGGTGTCGCGGGCCCTGGACCAGGCCAACTATTCGGCTCGCGGCGGCACGATCCTGCGGGGGCGGTATCGGTATCCGCTACGTACCCTGGGCGAATTTCAGACGGTCGAGGAGATCGCGGACGTTGTCGTGGGGAGGCAGCAGCTGGGTGGTCAGCCGGAGTCGGGGGAGCAGGGGGAAGAGGAGACCGCCTTTCGCCTCGTTCGTCTCGGTGACATCGCCACGGTGGTGGACGGCTTTGCGGAACGCGAGGAGATCGCGCGCTACAACGGGTCGGAGTCGGTCGGACTCCTGGTCTTCAAGGAGGCGGGCGCCAATACGGTGGCGGTGTCCGAGGACGTCCAGGAGACGCTGGACCTGCTGAAGGAGCAATACCCCGACTTCACGGCCGAGATCGCGCACAACCAGGCGACCTTCATCGACGAGTCGATCAGCAACGTGGTGCAGGCGCTGATCCTCGGGGGCCTGCTCGCGTTCATTGTGCTGTTCTTCTTCCTTCGCGACCCGCGCTATCCCGTGGCCATCGCGCTGGCTATTCCCATCTCGGTGATCGGGACCTTCGCGCTGATGGACGCGTTCGGGGTCTCGCTCAACATCATGAGCCTGGGGGGTCTGGCGCTCGGGGTAGGGATGCTGGTCGACAACTCGATCATCGTCCTGGAGAACATCTTCAGGCACCGGCAACTTGGGGCCAGCGCCCTCGAGGCCGCGGCGCGCGGAGCCGAGGAGGTCCAGGGAGCGATCACGGCTTCCACCCTGACCACGATCTCGGTCTTCGGTCCGATCATATACGTGCAGGGTGTGGCGGGGGAGTTGTTCGGAGCCCTCTCACTGGCGGTCGCGTTCTCGCTGCTCGCGAGCCTCGCCGTCGCGCTCACACTGCTGCCCTCGATGGCCGCCCACTTCAAGGGCGGGGGACAGGCGGCCGAAAGGCCCTCCGAACCTTCGGCACCCGCGCGTCCGCGCCCATCGACCCTGCTCGGCAGGATCGGCTGGTTATTGATCGGCTTGCTGCGTCTCCCGATTCGGGCTATTGCCGGCGTCGCGTCCCTGATCCCTCAGCTCGTGAGGTTCTGGCTGGAGTTGGGAAGCCGGGTGCTGTCGACCGTCTTCGGACCGTTCTTCCGGGTGTTCGACCGGCTTTTCCGGGTCTTCGCGGCTTGGTATCACGGGGTTCTCGCGCGTTCGCTGGACCGCCGTGGGACGGTGCTCGCGGTTGCCGGGGGCGCGCTTGGCGGTTGCCTCCTGCTTGCGGTGGGGCTGGACCGGGATCTTCTCCCCAACGTCGATCAGGGTGCCTTCGACGTGCGCGTCGAGCTGGCCGAGGGGACGCAGCTGCAGGCGACCGCCGAATCGGTCGAGTCGCTGGAGGAGCGCATGATCGGGGACTCCGAGGTGGCTGCGGTATTCAGCCACATCGGACGCGACGTGCAGGCCAGGGGGGACGAGGGTCAGGCCTCGGGACTCCACACCGCGACGATACAGGTGAGGCTCGACGACGCCGCGCTCACGGAGGAGGTGGTCGCGAGGGCGCAGGACGTGGCGGGCGCGTTCCCGCCGGGGGCGCTGTCCTTCGAGACCGGCCAGGCCACCGCGCTGGGCCATATCCTGGGGGGTGGCGAGGCCGACATCGCCGTGCGCGTGCGCGGAGAGAACCTCGTCGACGCCTACCGTTTCGCGCAGGACGTGCGCCAGGGTCTCTCGGGACTGTCCGAGGTCCGTAACGTGCGGATCGGCTCCGAGCGCGGGCAGCCCCAATTCCAGGTGTCGATCGATGCCGAAGCCGCCGCCAACTATAACATCGACCCGCGGGTGGTGGCGGAGACAATCGAATCGGCGATGCGCGGTGATCGGGCCACGGAGTTCGTGGACTTCGACCGCAAGATCGCGGTCATGGTGCGGCTACCCGACTTTCTGCGTCACGATGCGTCGACGCTCGACATGCTCCGGGTCGAGGGCGTCCCGCTACGCGAGCTGGTAACCATTCGCGAGACGGTGGGGCCAGCGGAGATCCGCCGCGAAGACCAGGGCAGGGTGGTGACGGTGTACGCCGACGTTGCGTCCGGCGGGCTGGGGGACGCGATCGTGGCCATCGAGGGCACCCTCGCCCGCATGCAGCCGCCACGCGATATCCGGGTGGACGTGGGCGGCGAGAACGAGGAGATGCGCCGTTCGTTCCGCGACCTCGCATTCGCGTTCGGGCTGGCCCTCCTTCTGGTCTACATGATCCTGGCCGCGCAGTTCGAGTCCTTCGTCCATCCGTTTACGATCCTGATGGCCGTGCCTCTCGCGCTCGTGGGCGCTATCCTTGCACTTGTGCTCACGGGTGAGGGCCTCAACACGATGAGCCTGATCGGAATTGTGATCCTCGTTGGAATTGTGGTGAACGACGCGATCGTCAAGGTGGACTTCATCAACCAGGGAATCGCGCGCGGCCGGAGCCTTCGGGACGCGATCCTGGAGGCGGGCGAGGTGCGGCTGCGACCCATCGTGATGACGACGGTGACCACGGTTCTGGGCCTCCTGCCCATGGCGCTGGGGATCGGCCGCGGCGCCGATCTCAGGGCTCCGATGGCGATTTCGGTCATCGGCGGCCTCCTGGTCGCCACCGCGCTCACGCTGATCGTCGTACCCGTGGTCTACTCCGTGATCGAGGACGTGCGGCGCGGTTGGCGAAGCCGGAGGGGCATGCGTTCGCCCGGGGAAGGCCTCGTAGCGCAGAGGGCGGGGACGCCATGATCAAGCTAAGCATGCGCCGGCCGGTGGCGGTCGCGATGGCGTACGTCGCGGTGGCGCTCCTCGGCGTGCGGGCGTGGCAGGACATTCCGATCGAACTGATGCCCGACACCCAGCTGCCCCGGCTGACGGTCCAGGGGACCTGGCGGGGCGCCTCTCCGGAAACGGTGGAGGCGTTCCTCACCTCGCCCCTGGAAGCGGCGATCCAGCTGGTGGAAGGCGTCGAAAAGGTCGTTTCCGAGTCCTCGGAAGGGAGCGCCACAGTCTATATCGACTTCTCTCGCGACATCGACATGGATTTCGCGCGTCTCGATCTCTCCGAGCGGCTTGCGACGCTGGAAGAGAACGAACTCCCCCCCGGAGTCGACCGGGTGACCGTCTCTCCCTATATCCCGGACGAGTTCAGGGAGACCCAGGGGCGCCCGCTGCTGCTCTACACCTTCACGGGTACGCGGACGCTGGAATCGCTTCGGCAACACCTCGACGATGTCGTGATTCCCGAGTTGAGCCGCGTCGAGGGGGTCGCGCTGGTCACCGCACGCGGGGGCCGCGAGCGGCTGATCGAAATCGAGCTGGACCGCGAGCTGATGGCGGCCATGGGCGTCACCACGTTCGACGTGGACCAGAGGCTGGCCAATCTCGATCTGGTGCGCGAAGCGGGCGCGGTCCGGTCCGGTGACCGGCAGTGGACGGTAACGATCCGGAACCGGCCCGTGTCCGCCCAGGACATCCGCACCGCGATCGTGAAATCCGACGGTGGGCGTGTCATCCGGGTCTCGGACATCGCCGTCGTGCGCGACACCTACGAGGACATCCGGAGCCACTACCGGGTCAACTCGCGGCCGGCCGTGCAAATGCGGGTCACGAAGGAGATCGGCGCCAATTCCGTGCGGGTCGCGGACAGGGTGAAGGAGCGTCTGGCGGCCGTCGAACTTCGGAACCCGCCCAACACCGGCTTCATCCTGGACTGGGACGAGAGCAGACAGATCCGGCGGCAGATGTCCGACCTGCGCAGCCGGGCGCTCATTTCGGTCATCGTGATCTTCGGGGTGCTCTTCCTGTTCCTGGGGTCGTTGCGCTCCGCGGTCGTGGTGTTCGCCACGATTGCGTTTTCCATCCTCATTTCGCTCAACCTGATCTACTTCGCGGGATTCTCACTGAACGTCCTGACGCTCATGGGGCTCGCGATGGCGTTCGGCCTCATCGTCGACAACTCCATCGTTGTGCTGGAGAACATCTACCGGCGATGGCAATCCGGACGATCGCGGGACAGCGCCATCCAGGAAGGAGCAACGCATGTGGTGCTTCCCATCCTGGCCGCGACCGCAACCACCCTGATCGTCTTCGCTCCCTTCGTCTATCTGCAGGACGAGTTGCGGATCTACTACCTGCCGCTGGCCATCGTGGTCGTGTTGAGCCTCCTGGCGTCGCTGCTGGTGGCGTTCAGCTTCATCCCGGGGCTCGTCGGGAGGATCCTGCCACCACGAGAAAAGGCCACCACATCCATCACTGGCCGCTCGGCGGCGCGCCCGCCGCTCTATCTGCGCTTCTACCGGGGGCTCGTGGGGTTTACGCTGCGACGGCCTTGGGTGGTCGTCGCCGTGTGCCTGGCGATGCTCGGCGGCTCCGGGTACCTGTTCGACCAGTACGTCAACAAGGGCAGGGTCTGGGGGGGCGGCTGGGGCCAGTCGACCTACATCGACATCCAGATCCGCCTCCCGCGCGGGTCCGACATCGAGCGCACCGACCAGTTGACCCGGTACTTCGAGGAACGTCTGCGCCAGATGCCGGAAGTCGAACGTTTCGTGACGAATGTGTCCCCCGAGTCGAGCCGGACCAGGGTCACCTTCCCCGAGGCACTCGAGCTTACCGACGTGCCGGTGCGCATCAAGGAGCAGCTCTTCGCCTTCTCGCTGGGGTTCTCCCGCGCCGAGGTGCGTGTGTACGGCTACGGTCCCTCCTTCTACGGCGGCGGAGGATCGCCGCCCAACTACACGATCCAGGTCCTCGGGTACAACTACGAGAAGGTTCGCGACATCGCCGAGGACCTCGGAGGCCGGCTGGAGCGGTTCCCGCGCATTCGCGATGTGAACACGAACGCATCCTTCGGTTTCTTCACGCGCGACCGGGCATCCGAATTCGCCGTGGACATCCGCCGCGACGTCGTGGCCCGCCATGACCTTTCGGTCGAGTTCCTGGTCGGGCAGATCTCGGATGCCGTGCGCGGCCAATTGAGCCAGGATCTGCTGAAGATCGGGGGCGACGAAGTCCGCTACGACGTGAAGCTGGAGGGGAACCGGGAGGTCGATCTGGTCGAACTGCAGCAGACGCTCGTCCTGACTCCGACAGGCAATCCGGTCCGGTTGGGAGAGCTCGTGACCGTCCGCCCCCGCGAGGTGTTGGCCACCATCCGCCGTGAAGACCAGCAGTACGAGCGCTCTGTAGCATACGAGTTCCGGGGGCCCTACAAGCTCGGCGACCTCTATCACAACAGCGTGATCGACATGACCGAAGTGCCGCCCGGGTACACGGTCAAGAAGGCCGACCGGTGGCGCTGGTCGCTGGACGAGCAGTCACAGATGGCGCTGCTGCTCATCGTGTCCATCCTCCTCATCTACATGGTGACGGCCGCGCTCTTCGAGTCGCTGCTGCTGCCGCTGTGCGTCCTCCTTACGGTGCCCATGGCCCTGGTCGGGGTCTTTCTCCTCTTCTTCTACCTGGACGCGCACTTCACGCGCGAGGCGTACATCGGCGTCATCATGATGGGAGGAATCGTGGTGAACAACGCGATTCTCCTTGTCGACCACATAAACCGCGTGCGGCGGGAGACGCCGCTTGCCCTGGACGCGGCCATCCTCAAGGGCACGCTTGAGCGCGTCAGACCGATCCTCATGACCACCACGACGACCATACTGGGGCTGGCGCCGCTGGTCATCTTCAGCGAGACGGCGAATTCGAATATCTGGAACGCTCTGACCTACGCCCTGATCGGCGGACTGGCGTCGTCGACCTTCCTGGTCCTGACCGCCACGCCGGCGCTCTACCTGCTCTTCGAGCGCCCGAAGGCGCGCCGTGCGGCGGCCCGGGCGGCGCATTCGGCTGCGGCGGCGGGAGTCGCACCGGCTTCGGCCCCTGGAGCGGGCGCCAGCTGACCTCGATATGAGACTTCGCTTCGCCCCGTCACCCACGGGGTACCTTCATGTGGGAGGAGCGCGCACGGCGCTCTTTAACTGGCTGCTGGCGCGCGGGAACGGGGGCGCCTTTCTGCTGCGAATAGAGGACACCGACCGCAACCGAAGCCGGCCCGAGCACGTCGAGGCCATCCTCGGCGGTCTCCGCTGGCTCGGCATCGACTGGGACGAAGAGCCCGTCTTCCAGGCCGACGGACTCGAGCGGCATCGGGCCGACGCGCTTCTCCTCCTGGAGCGGGGGAGCGCCTATCGGGACTTCACGCCGCAGGAGGAGTTCGAACGCGCACGGGACGCGGCCGTCGCAGCCGGGAGCGGAGCTGTGACCCGGCTCTCGCGGGAGCTCGCCGCGCGGGTGCCGGCGGCCGAGGCGGAGAGACGGGCCGCGGCCGGCGAGCCCTTCGCGGTACGGTTCCGGGTGCCCGACGGAAGCACCACCTGGCGGGACATGGTGCACGGCGAAAAGCGCTTCGCCAACAGCGAGATCGAAGACTTCGTCATCCTCAGGGGGGACGGCACGCCCACGTACAACCACGCGGTCGTATCGGACGACGCCCACATGACGGTTAGCCACGTGATCCGCGGCGACGATCACATCTCCAACACGCCCAAGCAGATCCTGCTGTACGAAGCGCTGGGGCACGAAGTCCCCGCTTTCGGGCACCTCCCCATGATCCTCGGTCCGGATGGCAAACGGCTGTCCAAGCGGCACGGCGCCCAGGCGGTGAACAGCTACGAGGAGGAAGGCGTGCTGCCCGAGGCGATGGTCAACTTCCTCGCACTGCTGGGCTGGTCGCCCGGAACCGACGAGGAGCTGATGTCCCGGAACGAATTGGTCGTGCGGTTCACCATGGACCGGGTCCTGAAGAAGGGGTCGGTATTCGATCCCGCCAAGCTCTACTGGATGAATGGTAAGTACATGGGGCGCCTGGGCACACGGGAACTCGCGGTACGGCTGCGGCGGACCCTGGCTTCGCGGCCCTCCCCGGCTGAAGCGTACGAACTTTCCGACGACGCGTTCCGGCGGATGACGGAGGCGCTGGCTCCCAGGAGCCGCTCATTTTCCGAAATGGCCACGCTGGCGGCCCCGTATGTTGGCCCGGTCACGAGCTACGACGCCAAGGCGGCGCGCAAGAGCTGGTACAGGAATCCGGGGGGTGTGGCGGAGGTCCTGAAGAGGGTGCGGGCGGAACTTGCCGTGGCGGAGTGGGAATCGGAGACACTCGAACAGTCGCTTCGCGGTCTTGCGGGGGACCTCGGCATGGGTGCCGGCAAGGTCTTCCAGCCGCTGCGCCTTGCACTGACTGGACTTCCGGCCTCGCCGGGTATCTTCGACGTCCTTCTGATCCTGGGCCGTGAACGGTCCGTGAGGCGAATTGAGCGCGCGATCCACGCGATCGCGTCACACGCCGGGCCCGCCTGACCGGGTCCAGCCCGGGTCCACTTTCAGCGGCCTGCGGGTTGCGAATCGGGCGGAGTGCGCCTAACATTGCGACCTTCCCGATCAGCCATTCCCCCCACCCGGAAGCGCATGCGAACCGGACAGAAATCCGCCATGTCGTCAGGTCAGATATCCGGTGCCGCAGCCGCAACGGCGCTGAGCGAAATCGAACGGGGCATCCTCGACTTCATCGTCTTTTTCCTTCGGAGCAACACCTACCAGCCGTCGATCCGGGAAATCGGAAGGCAGTTCGGGATCAAGAGCACCAAGACGGTGTCCGAGCATCTCCAGGCCTTGGCGGACAAGGGATACATCGAGCGGGATCCTTCCCGTTCGAGGGGTGTGCGGATCCTGGGAATCGACCTCAACGCCGAATCCGTTTCGCTCCCTTGCTTCGAGGATCTGCGCGATGCGGTGCCCGGCAGACTCACCCGCAAAGCGGAAGGCTACATCACGCTTGACCGCCAGTTGGCCGGGGGAAAGGGGGCCTTCATGGTGCGCGCCCCCCGGGATGTGCTTCCCAATGGGTCGGTCGCCGACGGGGACCTGCTCGTTGTCGCTCCCGTGGTGGCGGAGGAGTTGAGCGACGGCGAAGTGATCGTGGCGCGCGTGAGCGGAATCCCGGATTATTTCCGCGTCCAGCGAAGCAGGTCACAGGTGCTCCTTCACCCGCTGGGGCGGGACGGGGTACCCTCCCGCATGGACGAGCCGGCTTCGCTGGTGCTGGTCGGCCGGGTCACGGGGCTCTATCGCCGGGTCGATCCCGGTTCGTTCGCAAAGCCCTCCGTCGCGCACTGAGCAGCGTCCCCGACATCCCACCCGGCCCCGATCCCGACCGTGCCTGGATGGCACGGGCACTGGAGCTGGCACGCGCGGCGGCGCTTCGCGGAGAGGTGCCGGTCGGCGCTGTGGTCATCCGCGGTGGCAAGGTCATCGCGGAGGCTCACAACCGCACCGCCCAGGACAGCGATCCCACGGCCCACGCGGAGGCGCTGGCCATTCGGCGCGCCGCTCGTCGTCTCGCTGACTGGCGCCTGGAGAGGTGCACCCTGTACACCACCCTGGAGCCCTGCGCCCATTGCGCCGGGGCGGTGGTTCTCGCTCGGGTATCGCGTGTGGTCTTCGGTGCTGCGGACCCGAAGGCCGGCATGGCCGGGAGCCTGGAAAACCTCGTACAGGATCCGCGGCTCAACCATCGTGTCGAGCTCCTCGGGGGTGTGCTCGCCGAGGAGTCCGGCGATCTGTTGCGCGGCTTCTTTCGGGCACGTCGAGGTTAGCTAAAGTTAAACCCTGACGTTACGTCAGGCTGCGTCCTCGGCGGTCGCTGGGCCGTCAATCTCCGGTACGGGCGTGCCGAACACGCGCAGGAAGACGGCCAGAACGGCCACGCCGGCCGCCAGCGCGATCCACGTGGGCAGCCCGAGGGCGGTTCCCACGCTGCCCAGTGCCAGACCGATCACGCCGACGAGCACGGCATATGGCAACTGGGTGCGCACATGGTCGACGTGGTCGCACGCGGCCGCGGTCGAGGACAGCACGGTGGTATCGGAGATGGGTGAGCAGTGGTCGCCCCAGATCGCACCCGCCAGCACCGAACTCGTGGTGCCGAGCAGGATGCCGTAGACGGAGCCGTCGGCGAAGCCCGTGCCACCCGCGAGCGATACCGTCAGGGGGATCACCAGGGGGATCAGGATTGCCATGGTGGTCCACGATGTCCCGGTCGCGAAGGCCATCGCGCCGGCGGTCACGAACACGACCGCCGGGAGAAGGAACAGCGGCAGGTTGCCGCCCAGCAGCTGCGACAGGTAGCCCGCCGTGCCGACATCCTGTGTCACCGCACCGAGCGACCATGCCAGGGTCAGAATCACCATGGCGATCATCATGGCCTTGACGCCGCCCAGCCACGCGCCAACGCACTCGTGCACGGTCAGGATGCGTTGTCCCAGCGACAGCGCGGCCGCGACCAGACATCCCGCGAGCGACCCCCAGAGGAGGGGATTGAAGGGGTCGGCCGCGCCGAAGGTGTCACGCAGATGGTAGAAGACCCCGGCCAGGCCTCCGCTGGCCGAGCCCTCGCCCAGCGCAGCGCGTCCCGAGGCGTACAGTCCGCCGAGTACGACAAGCACGACGGTCAGCACCGGAAGGCCCGCATTCCACCACCGCTTCGGCGCCCCTTCCTTGGCGTTCACGAAGCTCGCGGAGGTGTCGGTGGCCAGCATCGCCCCCTCACGGTGGACCCCGCCGCCCGCCGCCGCCCGCTGTTCGGCCCTGGCCATCGGACCGAAGTCCCGGTTCATGTACGACGTCATGAACACGAGGGCCATCGCGAGTATGGGATAGAAGAGGTAGGGGATCGTCTGGATGAAGACCGTGTACGGACTCAGGCCTGCGAGGAAGGCCGCGTCGGCGCCCGTCGTGGTGCCGGCCGCGGCGGTGAGGCCACCGCCGATCAGCGAGATCTCGTACCCGACCCAGGTCGAGACGGGCACCAGGGCGGCGATGGGAGCGGCGGTCGAATCCACGAGGTAGGCCAGCTTCTCGCGCGAGACCTTGAGCCGGTCCGTAACGGGGCGCATCGTGTTGCCGACGACGAGCGTGTTGGCGTAGTCGTCGAAGAAGATCGCCAGCCCGGCGGCGGCCGTGGCCAGCTTGCCCCGGCGCCGGTTTCTGGCCAGGGGGGCGACGGCGCGGACCACGCCCAGCGTGCCGCCGTTCTTGCTGATCATCCCGACCATCCCGCCCAGCAGCAGACTGAAGACCACGATCTGCGTGTGGCCGCCGTCGGTGTCGCCGAGGGCCGGGACGATATACTGATCGACGAGCCGCCACGTCGCCTGGATCGGGTTGTAACCGGCCACCGCCAGCGCGCCGAGCCAGATGCCGGCCAGGAGCGCCGTGATCACCTCCTTGAAGATCAGGGCGAGCGCGATGGCGACAAGCGGCGGAAGAATCGAGAACCACGCGGGAGCGAAGGGACTGGTGACCGTGTGCACCGTGCCGCCCACCCGCACTTCCAGCGGAAGCTCGGCCCGCGAGCGCACGACGACGTCACGGAATTCGCGGACCTGACGTGCACCGACCGTTCCCGAAGCGATCAGCGTTCCCTCGGCGCTGCGGACCTCGACCAGCGAGGACACCTCGTCCGCTCCATGCACCGTGAGCGTGAACGGCACCGAGCCGAGGACGACCCTGGGGCCCTCGACGGCTTCCTGTCCGCTCGCGCCGACGGGAATCGCGGTGAGAGTGCCCATGAGGAGAAGGTGGGTGGTTCGAAGGAACATGAGGGCTCCGCGTGGGCGTTGGGGACGTGAAGGACCGGGAACGGCCGGACCGGGAACCCCATCATGATGTTGGCCGACGGCTTCCTGTGCAATTACCTTTGGGCCGCCCGGAATGCTGTCCGCCGCGCTGACCCGCGGCCCATCGAAGGAGTGCGAACCCGAAAGGTGACTCCCACCGACCCCACGGTGCTCATGGACGGCGCGGATGTCCGGCGTGCTGTCGACCGCATGGCTCACGAGGTTCTGGAGAAGCTGGGAGGCAACCGTCGTTTCGTGCTGATCGGAATCCAGCGGCGGGGGGTCGACCTTGCCGGCATGATCTCGACCGCCATCGCAGCCGCCGAGGGAATCGAAGTCGCCACCGGCACTCTGGACATCACCTTCTATCGTGACGACCTGATGGCTGTCGGGCCGCGCCCGGTGGTGGGTGAAACGAAGCTCCCGACCGGTGGTCTGGACGACATGGCGGTCGTCCTGGTGGACGATGTCCTGTACACTGGCCGCACGGCGCGCGCCGCCCTTAACGAGCTCATGGACTGGGGACGCCCCGCGCGCATCCTCCTCTGCGTTCTCGTGGACCGCGGCGACCGCGAATTGCCGATACAGCCGGACATCGTGGGCCGTGCGTTCCAGGTGCTGGCGAATCAGCGGGTGGATGTCCACGTTCCGGATATCGACGGGGAGCTGGCGGTGGTGCTCAGTGCCGTGGAGCGCGGATGACCGGATCGGCGGCGGCTCTGGGCAAGGACCTGATCGGGCTGGAGCCTTTGTCGCCAGATCAGATTCGAGTCATTCTCGACACCGCCGAACCCTTCAAGGAGATCACCGAGCGGCGTATCAAGAAGCTCCCGGTGCTGCGTGGGAAGACCATCGTCAACCTCTTCTTCGAGCCGTCCACCCGCACCCGCATCTCCTTCGAATTCGCGGAAAAGCGGCTGTCAGCCGACACGGTGAACATCGGTGCCGCCGGATCCTCGGTTTCGAAGGGGGAGACGCTGGTGGACACGGCGCGCAACCTGGAGGCGATGAGCATCGACATGGTGGTGATCCGCCACTGGTCGGCCGGCGCCGCGTCCTTCCTCGCGGCGCGCATTCCCTCGAACGTGATCAATGCGGGCGACGGCGCCCACGAGCATCCCACCCAGGGACTGCTGGACATTCTCACGCTGCGCGACCACTTCGGAAGTCTCGAAGGACTGCGGGTGTGCATCGTCGGGGACGTGCTGCACTCGCGCGTTGCGCGGTCCAACATCTACGGGCTGGTCAAATTGGGTGCCCGGGTCGGCGTGTGCGGGCCACGTACTCTCCTGCCGGCGCGCATCGAACAGCTCGGCGTGCGGGTCTTCGCCAGGGTCGACGACGCAATTCGGTGGGCGGACGCACTGAACGTGCTGCGGTTGCAGCTGGAGCGGATGCAGGACGGCTTCGTGCCGTCGCTCAGGGAGTACAACCGGGTGTTCGGGATCACGCGCCCACGCCTCGAGCGTGCGCCGAAGGAACTGCTGATCATGCACCCCGGACCGATGAATCGGGGCGTCGAGATCGATTCGGATGTGGCGGACGGGCCTCACTCGGTGATTCTGCAGCAGGTGACCAACGGAGTGGCCGTGCGCATGGCGGTCCTCTACCTGCTGGCGGGCGGCGCACCGCATTTGGCCGAGGCCGCACGGGACTGGACGGGCGCATGAGCCGCGTTCTCATCCGCGGGGGACGTGTTATCGATCCTGCAGCCGGCCTCGACGCGGGCGAGTCGGACGTACTCGTCGTGGACGGCAGGATCGACGCGGTCGGCCCCGGCCTCGACGCGGGAGACGCCGATGTGGTTGATGCCCGCGGGCTGATTGTCGCGCCCGGGTTCGTGGATCCCCATGCGCACCTCTGCGAGCCGGGATGGGAGCACCGCGAGACGATCCGCACGGGGGCGCTGGCGGCGGCAGCCGGTGGGTATACTACCGTCTGCGCGATGCCCGATACGGATCCGGTCGTCGACGACCCCGCGTCGGTGGGCTTCATCGTTGCCGAAGGGCGACGCGCGCGCGGGGCCAGGGTCTACCCGGTCGCGGCACTGTCTGCCGGCTGCGAAGGGGAGCGCCTCACCGAGTTCGGCGAGATCGTGGACGCCGGCGCCGTGGCGGTATGTGACGCGGGCAAGGCGGTAGAGTCGTCCAGCCTGATGCGGCTTGCCCTCGAATACGCCCGGTCGTTCGGCGTGCCGGTGTTGTCCCAGGGGGAGGACCGGGATCTTGCGCGCACCGGCGTGATGCACGAAGGGGTCATGTCGACCCGGCTGGGGTTGCGCGGCAAGCCTGCCGTCGCGGAAGAGATCGGCGTGGCGCGGGACCTCGCTCTTGCCCGTACGACTGGCGGAAGGCTTCATCTGCAACGGATTTCAACGGGTGTGGCCGCCGAACTGATCCGCGCTGCCAGGGCCGCTGGTGTGCAGGTTACCGCCGAAGCCACGCCGCACCACCTGTTGTTGTCCGACGATCTGCTGGAAGGCTACGGCACGGAATACAAAGTCGATCCGCCGCTGCGCACAGTGGGCGACGTGGAGTTGCTGGGCGCGGCGCTGGCCGACGGGATCATCGACTGTATCGCAACGGACCACGCACCGCGTCACTACGACGAAAAGGAGCAGGCCTTCGACGATGCGCCGCACGGTGTCGTGGGACTGGAAACCGCCTTCGCGGTTCTGCACACCCGCCTTGTGCGGAAGAACCTGCTTCCGCTGCACGATCTGCTGCACCGCATGTCGACGGGTCCCGCGCGCGCCCTCGGACTGCCGGGAGGCAGCCTGGAACCCGGTCAGCCGGCCGACGTCGTGCTCATCGACACCGAGTTGGACTGGACCGTCGTGGCCGAGAACTTTGTCTCGAAGGGGCGGAACACGCCGTTCGAGGGTGCCGGGATGACCGGAAGGGTCGTCAGAACGCTGGTGGGCGGGACGACCGTCTGGAGTCTGGGTCGGGCTACTCGTGCCCCTGGACCAGGCGCGCCAGCTGCGACTTGATCCGGCCGGCCTTGTTCGGGTGAAGTACCCGGCGGTTTGCGGCTCTGTCGATCAGCGCGACCGCATCGCGACGGTGCTGTTCGGCGTTCTCGTGCGTATCGGCTTCGCGAACCCTGCGAACCGCCGTGCGGATGCGGGAACGGGTTACGCGGTTGCGGCCCCGCGCCTCCCGGCTCAGCTCCATCCGCTTCTTCGCACTCTTGATGTTGGGCATCTCGGTATGGTTTCCCCACAGTGGGTCGTGCGCATTTCTGCCGGCCTCCGAAAGTAAGGCCGGTTCGAAAGGTAGAACCGGGGGCCGAAACGATCAACCGCCGCCCACAAGACGTCCGCCCGCCGCCGCTGGCCACCCGCTCCCGTCCTGTGGGCCGCCCGTGCGGGTGTCGCGACTCCCGGACCGGGCTGGCAGCCACAGAGAGACCTTTCTACAATTCCGATCATGGAAATCCTGCTGATCATCCCCGTCCTCCTCTTTTCCGTCGTGGTCCACGAGGTGGCGCATGCGTGGCAGGCGCTCAGGGAAGGGGACACCACGGCCCGCGACCTTGGCCGAATCACGCTCAACCCGATCCCCCATCTTGATCCGATGGGTTCGGTGCTGGTGCCTCTGGTGCTGTACCTGCTTCCCGGCGATTTCCTGTTCGGGTGGGCCAGGCCGGTTCCGGTGAACCCGCGCAACTACCGCAGCTACCGGGCGGGCGACATCCGGGTTTCGCTGGCCGGCATCGTGTCGAATCTGTGCCTCGTGGCTTTGTGCACGCTGGGACTGGTCGTGACCGTACAGCTCCACGATTTGTCGCTGTTCAGCGGGCAGATCGGTGCAAGTATGGCACAAGTATTCACTTATGGGATTTTCATAAATCTGATTCTAGCGTATTTCAATCTGATTCCGGTGCCGCCGCTCGATGGCTCCCACGTCTTGTATCATCTTCTGCCACCGGCTGCCGGAGCCCGCTACCGCGCCCTGGGACGCTACGGGGTGACGCTGTTGTTCCTGACCATCCTGGTGTTCCCCGGCGCCTTCGGGGTCTTGCTCTCTCCGGTTTTTGTCGCATTCGAGTGGGTTCTGGGGCTGGTGGCGGCGCCATGAACGAGGGGTTCCTGGTCGTCGAGACCGACCGCTTCCGTGGCCCTCTCGACCTTCTTCTACACCTGATCCGCGCCCAGGACATCGACATCTTCGACATCCCTATCGCACCCATCACGCATCAGTTCCTTCAAGCGACCGAGGATCTCGGCGAAGACGGAGTGGACGAAGCGGGCGAATTCCTGGAGATGGCGGCCACCCTGATACGCATCAAGGCCCGAATGCTCCTGCCCAGCCCCACGGACGAGGAGGACGACGACCCGCGAGCGGAACTGGTGCGGAGACTGCTGGAATACGAACTGGTCCGCGAGGTCGCGACCCGGATGCGCGCAGCCGAAAGCGACCGCGGACGGCGCTTCACGAAGGGATATGTGGCGCCGCGGCCGCGGCCGGCGCTGGCCGACGCTCCGCTGGACGCAACGTGGGATCAACTCTACGCGGCCGCGCTCGGCGTGGCATCTCCGGCGCGGCGCGAAATCGAGCACAGGGTCGCGGTACGCCCGGTTGCCATGCGGGAAAAGGTCGGGTTGATCGTTGAGTCCGTGAAGAGAGCCAGCCGCATCGAGTTTGCCAGCCTGGTTGCGCCGTGGAAGGAGCGGATGCACGGTGTCATGACGCTGCTCGCCGGACTCGAACTGGGCCGGCGGCGCGTGGTCGCGCTCAGGCAGCGCAAGCCGTTTTCACCGCTCTGGTTCTACAAGGGCCGCAACCTGGACATTGAACTCGACGACACGACATGAACGACGCCAGCATTGTGGAGGCCATCCTCTTTGCGAGCGACGCCCCGCTGTCACCGGGCGAGATCGCGCGCGCGGACGAGGTTCTCGACGAGGACCGCGTGGAAGACGCGCTGGCCACGTTGCGTGCGGAATACGACAACTCGGGACGCGCGTTCGAGTTGCGTGAGGTTGCCGACGGAGTGCAACTGATGACGCGGCCCGAATTCGCGCCGTATCTCGAGCGCTTCGACACCGTGCCGAAGTCGTCGCGGCTGTCCGGCCCCGCGCTGGAAGCCCTGGCGATCGTCGCGTACCGGCAGCCGATCAGCCGCATCGAGGTGGAATACGTGCGCGGGGTCAATTCGACGGGCGTACTGCGAACCCTGCTGGACCGCGAGTTGATCGAAGCGGTGGGTCGTGGGGAGGGGGTGGGGCGTCCCGTGCTGTATGGCACGACATCGCGGTTCCTGGAGCACTTCGGCTTCCCCTCGATGGAGCACTTGCCGAGACCGGAGGAGCTTCCCGTCGTCCTCCGGGACAGGGCGCCCCTGGATGAGGTGTCCGCGGACCCGGAGGAAGCGCCGGCCGAGGAGAGCGCGGACCCGTCTCCGAGCGCGGAGGAAGCCGTTGCCGCCGTGCTCGCCCACGCCGACGGCGCGACGGAATCCGCCGAGTGAAACCGGCGGCTCCGTCGGGCGTGCGTGTACAGAAGTACATGTCCCAGGCGGGAGCCGCGTCGCGTCGCCAGGCCGAAGTCATGATCAGGGAGGGCCGCGTCGCGATTAACGGAGAGCCTGTATCCGGAATGGGTGCGCGGGTGATCCCCGGGACCGACGTCGTTTCGCTGGATGGGCGGGTTGTGGAGCCCGCGCCGCGCCGGTGGATTGTCTTTCACAAGCCCGTTGGCGTCCTCTGCACCAGAGGCGACCCTCACGGCGGCAAGACCGTGTACGACCTTCTGCCCGCCTGGGCCGGCGGGCTCCGCTACGTCGGGCGGCTGGACCGAGATACCTCCGGCCTGCTGCTCATGACCAACGAGGGCGACCTGGCGGCGGCGCTGGCGCACCCCAGCGGGAGGGTCGAGCGGGAGTACCGCGCCCGCGTTGCGGCTCGGATCGGCTCCCGCACGCTCAAGCGGCTCAAACGCGGGGTGGAACTCGAAGACGGCTTCGCCCGCCCCGTGAGGGTGCGCAGGTTCGAATGGGGAGAGGACGAACCGGGTGTCCGGATTGTGCTCACCGAGGGCAGAAAGCGCGAGGTTCGCCGGCTCCTGAAGGCTGTAGGCCACCCGCCGCGGTCCCTGGCGCGCACGCGGTTCGGTCCGTTTCGCCTCGGGGGGCTGAAATCCGGAGCCTGGAGACCTGCTCTGCCCTCCGAGTTGGCCGGGGCAAGATCCCTTGTCGCCCGGTTGCCGCATGGCCGCCGGAGGGGACCGAGGAGAAAAGGAAGACCAAGTGTCTGACTCTACGCTGGAAGTGATCCGTCATCCCCTGATCGCACACAAGCTGTCCTTTCTGCGGGACAGGCGGACGCAACCGGCCGAGTTCAAGGAGCTCCTCGACCAGATCACGCTGCTGATGACCTTTCATGTGACACGCAGCCTCGAAGGGGACGAAGTGAGCGTTGAGACTCCCCTCGAAACCACTTGGGTTCGCCGCATCCGCGAAGACCGGCTGGTGGTCGTGCCGATCCTCCGAGCGGGATTGGGCATGTTGGAAGCCGTCAGGAAGCTGGTTCCGGGTGCGCGGGTTGGACACCTCGGGTTCTACAGGAACGAAGAGACCCTCGAACCCGTGAGGTACTATGGCAAGCTGCCTCCCCACGCCGGGAGCTCTGTCTTCCTTGTGGTCGACCCGATGTTGGGTACCGGTGGGACGGCGGCTGCGGCGGTGGCGGAACTGAAGGCACAAGGGGCCACCGACATTCGCATGATGTGCGTGGTCGCGTCGCCCGAGGGGGCGGTCCACATGACCGCCCGGCATCCGGACGTCCCCGTTTACACTGCCGCCCTGGACCGGCAGTTGAATGCGGTGGGCTATATCGTACCCGGCCTTGGCGATGCCGGAGACCGCATATTCGGGACCTCCTGAACAGTGGTGGCCGGGGGTTGGTGGATTCGTTAGCCTTATCCGGGCCCATAGCTCAGGCGGTTAGAGCAGCGGACTCATAATCCGACGGTCGGGGGTTCAAGTCCCTCTGGGCCCATGTCACCGGGGTCTTGACGATCAGCGATCCGCGCCGGTTCATTGCATATGGGCGGTGCATCCGGTATAAGCAAGGTAAAGGCTTTGTTCTCACGGGAAGCGAGCAGACGCAGGTGGCGACGGTTCGCCGTTTCCTGTGTTGCCGTGCCACAGATGGTTGTGGCAGCGGCGCTTGTGCCCGCGGATGCCATCCTCGACATCGATCAATTCGGATTGCCCGACCACATCGAGGCGCCGGGGACCACCGAGTGCCTGGTTCATCACGGGCACCTCTTCTGCCAGATCGTGCGGTCGCTCTGGGCGACTGGAGCCGCGCCCGACATCTCGATCGCGGGCGAGCATGCTCCACCGCTATACGTCGCCCAGCCGCGCCCGGACGCGTCGCTGACGAACAACGCGTCGATCTGGTCCGCTCCGGCAATACCAAGGGCTCCGCCACACGTCTGAACCTCCCACGACCACCCTCTCCCGGGTGAATCTCGCGGGGCCGTCCGGCAGGTCCGGATGGTTCCCATTGGATGTGGATGCGGAGAACGAGTGCCATCCCTTGAAACCGACACCATTCAGGCCGTATTGCATCGTCGCAGCGACGGTGCTTTTCGGACTAGCCTCACTGCGGTCACCGGCGCATGCCCAGGAACCGGAGCATGACGGCGAGATCGAAGGCGTGGTGCGCGATGCCGCGACCGGCGAACCGCTCGCGGGCGCCTTCGTCGCGGTAGTCGGGACGGGAACGAGCGCGGTGACGCATGGTGACGGGACCTTCCACCTGACGGGAATCGCTACGGGGAGGTACTCGCTACGCGTCGAACGCCTGGGCTATCGAAGCCGCACCACCGACGTCGTGGTGGGTGACGAGTCCGCGGTGGTCGCCATCGAACTGGCGACGTCTCCGATCGCGCTTCAGGGTATGGTCGTCACGGCCACACTGAGCGAGCGGGGCGCCGCGGAGGCTCTGCGGCCCGTAAGCGTCATGGCCGGCGATGAACTGCAGCGCCGGTTGGAGGGGACGGTCGCGGCAACCCTGGCCTCCATGCCGGGTCTGGCCGTGACGAGCATGGGTCCGGCCGTCTCCCAACCGGTGATCCGGGGGTTGAGCGGTGACCGCGTGCTGTTGCTGGAAGACGGCTCGCAGGTGGGGGATGCGTCCAACTCGGGCGCGGACCACACCACGGGACTCGACCCGGCGTCCGCGCGAAGAATCGAGGTTGTGCGGGGCCCAGGGGCGCTCCTCTACGGCGGCAACGCGCTCGGTGGCGTCATCAACGTCATTCGTGACGAGATTCCGTCGGCGGTGCCACACCACGTGACGGGATCGGCGACGCTGCAGAGCCAGACTGTCACGGGTTCGGCGGGCGGCAGTGCGACGACCGTCTTTGCGGTGGCGGAGCAGGTGCCGCTGCGTGTGGAGGTGGCCGCCCGCACCGGGGGAGACCTGAAGACGCCCGTGGGCACTCTTTTGAACACCGGCGGTGATCTGTGGAGTGGTGGGGCCGGGTCGGCCTATGTGGGGGAATGGGGTCACCTGGGAGCGTCTTTCCGGGGTTACCGCAACGACTATGGCATCCCCGGCGGCTTTGTGGGAGGCCACGTCGACGGGGTGCGCATCGAGATGCAGCGCACCGCCTCCAAGCTCCGAGCTGTAGTTGACCGGCCCACGAGCTTCTTCGAGAATGTCCGCTTCGACGCTACCTATACGTGGTACGAACACCGGGAGATCGAGCCGCCGGACATTCTGGGCACCCTCTACACCCGCCAGACCGCGAGTGGTGAGGTGCTGGGCCGGCATGCGCAGTGGGGTCCGTTCTCGGCCGGGGCGGTCGGTGCCCGCCTGTCGTGGGACGACTTCGGGTATGGCGGCAGTCTGTATACGCCGGACACTCAACGCGGCAAGGTGTCGGTCTACTTCCTCGAAGAGGTGGACCTGGGCTCGACCCAGATCGAGTGGGGTCTGCGCTACGACTGGACCGGAACCGACCCGCTGGAACAGGATCGCACTTCGGACATCGGCGACATCCGCAACCGCGGCTTTCACGCCATTTCGGGGTCGCTGGGGGTGCTGTACAGGGCCAGCTCGGGACTTACACTCGGTGCGAGTGCCGTCCGTGCGTCCCGGGCCCCGGACATCAACGAACTCTACTCTGAGGGGCCGCATCTCGCGGCCTACTCCTTCGAAGTCGGAAACCCGTCCCTGGACGGCGAGATCGGGAGGGGGCTCGACGTCTTCCTTCGTTTCGAGTCCGATCGGTTGCGGGGTGAAGTGACCGGCTTCTACAACGACATCAAGCACTACGTCTACGGGGAGGACACGGGCCGGCTAAGCCGGGTGCTGCTCCCCATATACCAGTTCCGGGGCAACGACGCCGTGTTCAGCGGCTTCGAGGCGACGCTGGACGTTGACGCCGGACGAGGTCTGGCCATCGAGGCGGTCGCGTCTTCGGTGCGGGGGAGTCTCAAGGACGGCGGGCAGCCTCTCCCGCTCGTTCCCCCCTTCAAGGGACACTGGGCCCTGAAATACGAGCGGCCGCTGTGGTTCATCCGCGGCGAAGCCGAAATGGCGGCAAGACAGGACCGGATCGGCGAATTCGAGACGGAGACCGACGGATACACGGTCCTGGGCTTCTCGGCCGGGGCACGCCTCACGCTCGGTGGCCGCCTGAACGTCATTACCGCAGGCCTCGACAACATCACGGACAAGGTATACCGAAACCATCTCTCCCGGGTCAAGGAGATCATGCCCGAGGCCGGAAGGGGTCTGAGTGTCACATACCGGGTCGTGTTCTAGGGATGTCTCCAGGCGCGACCTCGACTGAACGAAAACAGGAGATACAGATGAAGACATGGAGCTACAGGAATTCACCGTTTGCCATTCTCGCCGCTCTTGCATTGCTCCTCGGGGCCTGCAGCGACTCGATGACGGAGACCGAAGAAGAACATGCCGAGCCGGAGGGAGTTGAGCTCGTCCTGGGCGGGCGGGTGATTGCCGAGTACCAGGGCGCGACGCAGAGATGGATCGGCGAACTCGAAGTCGATGTGGGCGAGGAAACCGCTCACATTGCGGTTCGCTTCGTCGATCACGAGGGAGACGCGATTCCGCTCGACGAGGACCTCTACCTGGAGGTCGAAGTCGAGGACGAATCCATCGCCGAGTTCGAGCAGGATACGCCCGGTGAGTTCGGCGGCCACCTGCACGGCGTCGCGGAGGGCGAGACGGGTGTGGTCTTCAGGCTCATGCACGGCACGGTCGGGTCCGGACACGCCGACTTCGTCACGACCCCTGTGCACGCCCACGTCCATTCCTAGAAGGGTCGCCGTCCAACCTGCGATTGGGCGTTTCGTGGTGCAGCTTGCTGCGGGCGCCGCTGCGGGCAGGCGGTCTTTGAAGTATGCTTCCCGAGGTATTCGGGCTCCCCCGGGAGGTGTGCGTGCCCACTAAGGAGAATACGTAATGCGTTCCCCGGTTCTTCGCTTTGCGTCGGCGCTGTCCGTCGCGCTATCCGTCGGCAGCTTGGCCGTCCACTCGCCGCCCGGCCGCGCCCAGGAAGTCCCGACCTCGGCCTTCGCCTCGATGCAGTACCGCCACATCGGGCCACTCGGGAACCGGATTACCGCGGTGACCGGTGTGCCCGGGGACCGCTTCACCTACTACGCGGGGGCAGCTTCGGGCGGACTGTGGAAGACCGAGGACGGGGGCGTCAACTGGCGTCCCGTCTTCGACGGCCAGCCGGTGCACTCGGTGGGCGAGGTAGAGGTTTCTCCGTCCGACCCCAACATTGTGTGGGCGGGCACCGGAGAGCCCTTCATCCGATCCAATGTGTCGATCGGCAACGGCGTCTGGAAGTCCACCGACGCGGGCGAGAGCTGGACGCACATGGGGCTGGAGGGCACCGGAAGGATCAGCCGCATCATCGTGCATCCGAGCAACCCGGACATCGTCTACGCGGCGGCCATCGGGCACGGCTACGCGCCCCAATCCGAACGGGGCATCTACCGCAGCATGGACGGCGGCGCGTCCTGGGAGCATGTGCTCTTCGTGGACGAGGAGACCGGTGCGAGCGACCTCGTCATGGATCCCAACAACCCCCGCATCCTCTTTGCGGGAACCTGGCAGATTGCGATCCGGACCTGGACCCGCACGTCGGGCGGACCCGGCAGCGCCATCCACGTCTCCCGAGACGGTGGCACGACGTGGACGCGGTTAGCAGGCAACGGCCTTCCCAGCCGCGAGATCGGGAAGATCGCGCTGTGCATGAGCCGCGCCGACTCCCGGCGCATCTACGCCCTCATCGAGACCGGCGACGGGGTGCCCTGGGAGGGGGGCGACACCGACGGCGGCGAGCTCTGGCGTTCCGACGACGGCGGCCACAACTGGTCGCTTGTGAGCTACGACCGCGATCTGGCCGGCCGCACGGCGTACTACACCCGGTGCGAGGCCAATCCCGACGACCCGGACGAAGCCTACTTCCTGGCGGCCGTGTACAGCACGACGCTTGACGGAGGCGTCACCTCGACCGCGGCAGGGTTCATGGAAGGTCCGACCTGGGACAATCACGACATGTGGATCGACCCGCAGGACGGCGACCGCCAGATCGTGGGCGGCGACGGCGGCCTTGCGATCACCGGCAACCGCGGGAGGACCTGGTTCCGGGTGCAGCTGCCGGTCGCCCAGATGTACCACGTGACGGTGGACAACGCGATTCCCTACAACGTCATGGGCAACCGGCAGGACGGGCCCTCCACGCGCGGCCCCAGCAACAGCCGCATGGGAGGTGGGATCTTTGGGGTAGGGATTCCCCGTGGCCTGTGGCACTCGGTCGGCGGAGGAGAATCCGGTTTCGCCACCCCGGACCCCACCGATCCGAACATCGTGTGGTCGAGCGCATCCGGCGTGGGGGCGGGCGGCGGCATCGTGTCGCGCTGGGACGCGCGCACCGGCCAGTACCGCGAGGTGGAGGTGTGGCCGGAGTCGACCACCGGCCACCCGGCCGACTCGCTCAGATACCGCTTCCAGTGGACCTTCCCGCTCCTCATTTCGCCACACGACAACAACACCATCTATGTGACCAGCCAGCACGTCCATCGCACAACCAACCGGGGACAGAGCTGGGAGGTGATCAGCCCCGATCTCAGCACGAACAACCGCAGCCGCATGGGGATCAGCGGGGGCCTGACCCCGGACAACATCGGGGTGGAGTACTGCTGCGTGATCTACGCCTTCGACGAGTCCCCGCTCGAGCCTGGAGTACTCTGGGCCGGAACCAACGACGGGCTGATGCACGTGAGCCGCGACGGCGGCGCCAACTGGACGAACGTGACAGCCAATATCCCGGACCTGCCGCCCGACGGGGTGGTGCGGGGGATCGACGCCTCCCGGCACACGGCGGGCAAGGCGTACATGGTGATCGAGCATCACCAGGTGGGCGACTTCGAGGCCCGTGCGTACAGGACCGACGACTACGGCGAGAGCTGGACGCCGATTGCCAACGGCATCGATGACGGCGTGCTCAGCTACACGCGCTCGATCCACGAGGACCCCGTGCGCCCCGGGCTCCTTTACCTGGGCACCGAGGCGTCGGTGTATGTCTCATTCGACGACGGCGACTGGTGGCAGAGGTTCCACACCAACCTCCCGCCGGCGCCCATGTACGGGCTGGTCGTGCAGGAACACTTCAACGACCTGGTGGTTGGCACCTACGGGCGCGGCTACTGGATCCTCGACGACATCACGCCGCTGCAACAGCTCACGCCCGATGTCGTCGCGAGCGCGGCCCACCTCTTCGCCCCCCGGCCGGCCTACCGGTTCCGTCCGATCTCCGCGCCCTTCACGATGTTCGACGACCAGTCCGACGGGGAGAATCCGCCCTACGGCGCGTCGCTGAACTACTGGCTTGCCGAAGCTACCGACGACGGCGTGACGGTCGAGGTCGCCAACGCGGCGGGCGACGTCGTGCGCACCCTGGACGGCACGGCGAACGCGGGCGTCAACCGGGTCTGGTGGGACCTGATGAACGAGCCGGTCGAGGAGGTGCGCCTGCGCACGAAGCCGCTGTACGGCGAAGATGTCCCCCTCGGCGAAGAACGGTGGCGCCCGCTGCCCGGGGGACCGCTGGGCGGCCCCGGGGCAGGCACGTTCCTGCAGGCGCCGGGCATGTACACCGTAACGCTAAGGGTAGGCGACGAGGTCCTGACGCAGCAGCTGGAGGTCCGCAAGGATCCCCACTCCGAGGGCACGCTCGCCGACATCGAGGGCCAGTTGGCCGCGCTGGCCGACATCCGCGCCGATCTGGAGGCGACGGGCGAGCTGATCAACCGCGTCGAATGGGTGAGGCGGCAGTTGCTGGATGTGCGCGCCGTCCTGCAGGACAGGGGTGACACTCCCGAACTCGTGGCGGCGGCCGATTCACTCAACCAGCGCCTGATCGCGGCCGAGGACGGGCTCTTCCAGATGCGCGCGACCGGCACCGGACAGGACGCCATTCGCTATCCCACCCGCCTGATCGAACGGCTCGGCTATCTCTTCACCACGGTGTCGATCGGCGATTTTCCGCCCACCGATCAGCAAGGCGAGGTGCACGTCATCCTCGAACAACGCCTGCTGCGGATCCGGGAAGCGATCGAAGAGGTGCTCGACGACGAACTCGCCGACTTCAACCGCCGCATCCAGGCACTGGGGATGGGCGTGATTTCCTGATGAATGAGGACCGGCCGAACCGCGCCGCTCCGACCGTCGCGCTGTGCACCGTCGCGTGTCTCGCGGTGGCGCCCGCGGAATGCGGGAGTGCCGGAAACGGCGAGCCGGTAGCGCCCGACACGACCACGGTCGCGCCACCCCAGACGCTGTACAGCGACGTAACCGGCACGCATCTGCCCGCCGGTCTGCTGAACGGCCTCAGCATGGACGCGGGCATCGGCGATCTGGACGCCGACGGTGACCTGGATATCGTGATCGCCAACGAGTTTCGTCCCAACATTCTGCTCCTCAACGACGGCGCGGGCCGCTTCAGCGACGGCAGTGCCCGGCTTCCCGCCGCGGGCCGCGACTCCGAGGATGTCGGCATCGCCGATTTCGACGGCGACGGCGACCTCGACATCGTCGTCGCCAGCGAGGACGACCGCGTCAACGAGCTGTACTTCAACGACGGCAGCGGCCGCTTCACCGACGAGGGGGAAAGGCTTCCGGTCGAGGGCACCACCAACGGGGTGGTCGTGGCCGACGTGAACGCGGACGGCTCCCCGGACATCCTGTTTGCCAACAACGGCCAGGACGCGGTGATCATCAACGACGGCACCGGCAACTTCGTCGACGAGACCGCCGAGCGGCTCCCGCGTTCGCGGGATGTGACGCAGGACCTGGAACTCGGCGACGTGGACGGCGACGGCGACCTGGATCTGATCGTCGCCAACGAGGGGGCCAACGCGCTCTACATGAACGACGGCACCGGGCATTTCAGCGACGAGAGCGCGGCCAGGATTCCGCAGCGCGAAGGGGGCGAAGAGACCCGTGAAGCCGACTTCGGCGACGTGGACGGCGACGGCGACCTCGACCTCCTTTTCGCCAACGTCGCCGCCTTCGTGACCGGTGCCGACCCGCGCAACCGCCTCCTGATCAACGGCGGGGACGGATTCTTCACCGATGAGACGTCAGCGAGGCTGCCGGCGGCGAGCGTGTCGTCGTTCGACGGCGACCTGGTGGATGTCGACGGTGACGGGGACCTGGACATCGTCACGGCCAATGCCGATGTCGACCTTGGCGTCGGGCGCATCGCCGACAGCCGCTACCGGGCCTATCTGAACGACGGCAGCGGCGTCTTCACGGACGCTTCGGAGGACGTATTTGGGGCGGGCGTTACAGGGACGGGGTTCGACCTGGAATTCGCGGATTTCGACGGCGATGGCCGGCCGGACTTCTACCTGGCCAGCCGCGGCACCGGGGACCGGCTTCTGCTGCGGCGCTGACCCGCCAAGGCGGCAGGCCGACGCCGGCCCGCGCTCAGTTCCCGACCACGTTCACCCGCATGAACCAGATGCGTCCCGCGACACCGTAGGGCGACTCGGAGGGATACTCCATCGTCCACAGCTGCGCCACGGAATCGTCCGGGAGCCTGTTCGGCAGCCTGTCCAGCAGGTTGTTGGCGCCCAGCCCCAGACGGATCCGGTCGGCTATCTGCACCGTGACCTCCAGGTCGGCGATGGCGGCGGCGTCGATCGTGACGTTCTCCTCGAAGATGAACGGGGTAGTGACCGACCCGATGTGGTTCACGCTGAACCTGGCACCCAGGCCGCGGGCGGAGCGGATGTCAGCGCTCACCCCGATCCGGCGTCCGGGCTGCGCCTGCTCGATCAGGGTCTGCTGCGTGGCGCCAATGAAGTTCTCGTTCCGGTTGGCGGTGATCTCGGTGCTGTTCCGGTGCAGGCTGGCCGACAGATCTGCGGCGCCCCAGGCCATACCGCGGAACCGCCAGCTCGCCACCAGGTCGAGTCCCCGGGTGCGTGTGTCGATCGCATTGGTCCAGAACGCCACGGCGTCCACCGGCCGGCCCTGGAAGCGGGCGCCGGTACGAAGCCCGTGGCTCGGACCCAGGCTCTGCGTCAATGCGATGGCGTCGGCCACCGCAACGCGGTAGTAGTCGGCGGTCACGAGCAGGCCGCTGTCGCTGGAATAGACGAACCCGCCGGTGAAGCTCAGCGACGTCTCGTGGCTCAGGGAGCACGCCCCGAAGTCGGCGCACGCGATCTGATCGCCTTCGGGAAGGAATCCAGCGCTCACCAGACCCTTGCTGCCGCCCACGAAACCGATCGTATTGAAGCCTCGCTGGGGCAGGCGCGGCGCACGGAAGCCCGTCGAGACAGCTGCCCGCAGCGCGGCGCCGGACGCGCCGAGTTCGACGCGGCCAGCCACCTTGCCGGTGAGTGAGTTGCCAGCGTCGGTGTATTGCTCGAAGCGCAAGGCACCGCTCAGCGTCGCGGCGTCGGACGGGCGCAACTCCATGTCCGCGTACGCTCCGAAGCTGTTGCGATCCCGCTCGCTCAGCGCAGCAGAGCTGGTGCTGTAGCCGGGGTAGCCCTGGATCCCGCAGCTCGCGAACACCGACCCGTCGTTCTGGTGATGGGCGGCCGGAAAGCTGCCGGGAGTGTCGCTCGGTCCGCACGCCCACGAGGCCCGGTCGCCAGCCTCCATCCAGTACGAGTCCCTCCGGAAGGCACCGCCCAAAGCCAGGAATGCGGGGGTCGAGCCGACTTCGAGCTCTCGCGTCGCGTCGGCGTTCAGCGTCCATTGGCGCACGTTCAAACCCCCGCTGAACGTGTTGCGCGGTCCCGCATTTGCCGCGATGGACGCTCCGTCCGTCCCGGGATTGTTGGCCAGGTACTCGGCCGCGTAGGACGGGTTGATCGAATTGGCGGCACCGAAGGCGAACCGGCCATGGCCGAAGCCGAGACTGAGATCGCCCGACCACTCGCCCACATCGCCGCGCAGCCCCGCCACGGCCGACTTGTCTGCCAGGTCCGACTCCTCGATGGGGAAGAACCCGTCCGGATAGACATGGCTGACCGTGCGCGGAACCCAGTCGGCCTTTCGATACAGGCCATCGGAGACCGCCTCGCGGCCGGAGTATCCCCCGAAGGCGTACAATTCGCCCGACTCGCCGACCGGGACCGCGGCGTTGGCCATGAAGCCCGCGCCCCTGTAGTCCGGCTCGCCGTTGCGCTGCAGCTGGATGACCTTGCCGCCATCCGCGCACGGGCCGTAGGACGGGTCGGGACCGAAGCAGGTGGGTGCGGCACCCGCCCGGTTCGTCACCTCCTGCCTGGCCACCTCCATGGTGACGTTGAGGAATCCGTCCCCGAGGGGCACACCCGCGTTGGCCGACGTGATCAGTCTCATCCCGTCGCCACGGGACGTTCGGCCGAGAAACGTTGCCGCGTCGATCCCGCTGGCGTCGTCCTTGAGCACGATGTTGATCACGCCGGCGATCGCGTCCGAGCCGTACTGCGAGGCGGCGCCCTCGCGCAGCACCTCTATGCGCTTGATCGCGTGGACGGGAATCGCGCGCAGGTCGGTGCCGGTGGTGCCTTGTCCCGACACCGCGAGCACCTTGGCGAACGCTACCCCGTGACGCCGCTTGCCGTTCACCAGCACAAGCACCTGGTCCCCGTTCATTCCGCGCAGCGTGGCCACGTGGAGGGCGGCGCCGTCCCCTGCGGACAGGCGCGTGGAGTTGAAGGAGGGGGCGATCCGTCCCAGGACTTCGGCAAGATCGACTTCTCCCAGGCGCGCGATCTCCTCGGCGCCGTAAATGTCCACGGGCACGGGGAGGGTGGCCGGGTCTGCCACGCCTGCACGCGAACCAACGACCACTTCAAGTGCCTCCACCTCGAAAACGGTGTCGGGAGGTTCCTGTGCCAGTGCCGGGCCGCTCATCACTCCGGTCGCCGTGATGAAGCAGATGGCCGTGGGCACGCCGACCTGTGGCGCGGCGTTCGGGGTTATCTTCATGACGCCCTTCTCCTCTGTGGCCCTTCAACGCGGCTCGCCGATCAGCTGTCCATGGTAGTTGGGTTCCACCGACTTTTCCCCAGCCACAACCGGTTACCGTAAGTGACGCAACCACGCATCGCAACGACGCATTCTCGCCTTCCACTCAGGGCCCTGATCTCGCTGGCCGCCGGGCTCCTCGCAGCCGCAGCCGCCGGCCCGACCGGCGCGCGCGCTCAACAGGCCTCTGTCAACGGCAACGGCGGGGCGGCCGACGCTCCAGCGACCAGTGTTGCCATCGCCGCCCGCGTCGACGCACCGCCGGTCATCGACGGCGTCCCCGACGACGCTGTCTGGCGCACCGCCACGCCCCTCGCCGACTTCACCCAGCGTGAGCCGGCCGACGGCCAGCCCGCCTCCGAGCCCACCGAACTCCGCATCCTTTTCGACCAGGACGCTGTCTACGTGGCCGTCTGGGCCTACGACTCCAAGGCGGACGCCATCGTCCCGGGCGAGTCCATCCGCGACTACGAGGTCACCGACGCGGACGCGGTGATCATGGTTTTCGACACGTACAACGACCAGCAGAACGGCTTCGTCTTCGGCACCACGCCCGCGGGGATCGAGTACGACGGACAGGTCGCAGCCCAGGGCGGCGGTGGCGGGTTTTTCCTCGGCGGCGGCATGAACAACCAGCGGCGGTTCCAGCGGGGCGCCGGAGGTGGCTTCAACAAGAACTGGGACGGCAGCTGGACGGTGGCCACGTCCCGTGACGCCGATGGCTGGTACGCCGAGTTCCGCATCCCGTTCAGCACGCTGCGCTACGGGTCCGAAACCGACACCTGGGGCTTCAATGTCTCCCGCGGGATCCGCCGGCTCAACGAAGAGGACTTCTGGGCGGCCGTGCCCCGGGAGTTCGGGCTATACCGGCTCGACTTCGCGGGCCAGCTGACGGGCGTCGAACCGCCGTTCCGCCGCTCCGCGACGGTTACGCCCTACGTGCTGGCGGCGTCGACCCGCGACTACACCGACGCATCGCAGACCGCGTTCGGCCGGCAGGCCGAGTTCGGGGGCGAGGCCAAGGTGCAGGTCACCCAGGGCCTTACCCTGGACATGACCGTGAACACCGACTTCGCCCAGGTGGAGGTCGACGACCAGCAGGTCAACCTGACCCGCTTCTCGTTGCTGTTCCCAGAGAAACGCCCGTTTTTCCTCGAGAACGCGGGCTTCTTCACCGTCGGGGCAGGGGGCGCCGACCTCTTCTTCAGCCGCCGCATCGGAATCTCGGACGGCCAGCCGGTCCCCATCACGGGCGGAGGCAGGCTGTCGGGGCGTGTGGCGGGCCTGAATCTGGGCCTGTTGCACATCGAGACCGGCGCCAACGAAGTGGGGGATCCGGAGAACTCCTACTCGGTCGCGCGCGTCGCGAAGGAACTGCCGAACCGCTCCCGCATCGGGGGTCTTGTCGTGAACCGTGCCGGCAACCTGAGCGGGGACTACAACCGCACGTACGCTATCGACGGCAGCATCGGCATCGGGGACCAACTCACGCTGACCTCGTTCGTGGCGCGGACCGACACGCCGGAGCTGGAAGGCGCGGACGCCGCGTGGGACGTCACGGCTGCCTGGAGCAGCCGGCGCTTCGCTGCCAACGCCACCGTGCGCGAGATCGGCGAGCACTTCAACCCCGAGGTCGGCTTTCTTCCCCGCAACGGCCACCGCTACCTCCAGCTCTTCGGCATGTGGCTTGTGCGGCCCGCGACGGTCTTCCGCGAAATCCGCCCGCACGTCTCCTACTTCACCTACCGCACCGTCCGCAGCGGCGTGAAAAACGGCTTCAACGAATCGGCCCGCTGGCACATCGACAGCCACTGGCAGTGGAACTCCGGGATGGAGCTTCACACCGGGGCGAACTACATCACCGAGGGGCTCTACGAATCCTTCGCGATTCCCGGCACCGATGTCGTCGTGCCCACGGGGACCTACAGGGGCTGGGAATCCCAGATCGTCTTCTTCACCGACCAGTCCCGGCCGGTAGCCCTGAACACCCGCTTCAACTGGGGCTCGTTCCTCTCCGGCACCAAGCGCACCACAACCGCCGACCTGACGCTTCGCCGCGGCGCGCGCACCAGTGCCGGGGTCCGCCTCTCCTACAACGACGTGATGCTCCCCCAGGGCGACTTCACCGCCACATTGGCCGGGATCAACCTGGGCTACTTCTTCACGCCCCGGGTCTACGTGCAGTCCCTCATCCAGTACTCAGACCAGATCGACACCTGGTCCGCCAATATCCGCTTCGGCTGGCTCAACACCGCCGGAACGGGCCTGTTCATCGTCTACAACGAGGTGCAGGGAATCGAGACGCTGACGGGACCGCTGGGCCGCTCGGTTTATCTTAAGTTTACCCGGCAGCTAAACGTGTTGGGGGGTTAGTCCGCTGACGGGACCGTGATCGCGGCCGCTACATTGACGCACCCCAGCCGGGGTCTCGTCCTCCGTCATCGCTGCGTCGCCAGCTTCAGCCCCCTCGCATGACCAACCCCGTCCGCCAGGTTCTTCACCGCGTCTTCGGCTATCCCGACTTCATCGGCCAGCAGGAAGCCGTGATCGAGCACACGGTGGCTGGCGGCGACAGCCTGGTGCTGATGCCGACCGGGGGCGGCAAGTCCCTGTGCTACCAGATCCCGGCGATCGTGCGGGACGGCGTGGGGGTGGTGGTCTCGCCCCTCATCGCCCTCATGCGGGATCAGGTCGAGGGCCTCCGCCAGACCGGGGTGCGGGCCGCCTGCCTCAACTCGACCCTCAGCTACCGCGAGGTGGTGGAGACGGAAGCCGCGGTCGCAGCGGGCAAGCTCGATCTGCTCTACATCGCCCCCGAACGCCTGCTCGGCGAACGCACGCTAGCGCTGCTGTCACGCACTCGGCTGGCCCTCTTCGCCATCGACGAAGCCCACTGCGTATCCCAGTGGGGCCACGACTTCCGCCCGGAATACCTCCAGCTCTCGGAACTGCCGGAGCTCTTTCCGGATGTGCCAAGGATCGCGCTCACCGCGACGGCCGACGAGCCCACGCGCCGTGAGATCGTCGACCGGTTGAGCCTGCGGGATGCTCCCCTCTTTGTCAGCGGCTTCGATCGCCCGAACATCCGCTACCATGTCGTCCCGAAGAACAACGCGCGGGCCCAACTGCGCGGATTCCTGGCGGGTCACGACGGCGCTGCCGGCATCGTGTACTGCCTGTCCCGGCGCAAGGTCGACGAGACCGCCGAGTGGCTCCGCGGGATCGGAGTGAACGCGCTGCCATACCACGCCGGCCTAGACGGGGCGACCCGGCAGCGTCACCAGGATCGCTTCGTCCGCGAGAACAGTGTCGTCATCGTGGCCACGATCGCCTTCGGCATGGGGATCGACAAGCCCGATGTGCGCTTCGTGGCCCACCTGGACCTCCCCAAGAGCATCGAGGCCTACTACCAGGAGACGGGCCGCGCGGGACGGGATGGCGAGCCCGCCGACGCGTGGATGGTCTACGGACTGCAGGAAGTGGTCACCTTGCGGGGCATGGTCGAAAAATCCGAGGCGGGCGAGGCGAGAAAGCGGCTTGAGGTGCGCAAGCTCGACGCCATGCTCGGGTACTGCGAACTCGCGACCTGCCGGCGCCGTACGCTGCTCGGGTACTTCAGCGAGAGCCTCCCCGGGGATTGCGGCAACTGCGACAACTGCCTGACGCCCGTGGCGGTCTGGAACGCCACCGAGGCCTCGCAGAAAGCCATGTCTTGCGTCCAACGGACGGGACAGCGCTTCGGTGCCGCATACCTTACCGATGTCTTGCGCGGGCGTGACACAGAACGCATCCGGCGTTTCGGCCACGACCGGCTGTCGACATTCGGCGTCGGTGCGGATCTCGACCCACACCAGTGGCGCTCGGTCTTCCGCCAACTCGTCGCTCGTGGCCTTCTCAGCGTGGAGATCGAGAAATACGGTTCCATCCGGTTGACCGATGCCAGCCGGCCGGTCCTGCGCGGTGAGGCCGAGGTGCACATGCGCATGGACGCACGGTCAGCCGCGGCAAGGCCGAAACGGACGGCGCGCGAGGTCCCGCCCGCCCCCGATCCGGCCACGTGGGACGAAGGGCTGTGGGAAGCTCTGCGCAAGCGCCGCACCGAACTCGCGCAGGCCCAGAGCGTCCCCCCCTACGTGATCTTCCACGACGCGACGCTGAGGGAGATGGTGGCGCGGCGCCCTCGCACCCGGGAGGATTTTGCCGCACTCACCGGCGTGGGAGAGACGAAGCTGCGCCGCTACGCTGACGACTTCCTGGCAGTGATCACGGCGCACCCGGCTGAGGGCGACAGACCTGAACCGGCTGCTCGCCGCTGACCGGAATCGGGGTGATGTCCGAGACCATGGGGCCGTGGCTCGGCCCGTGGGCTGGCGAGCAGGTTTTCCTTCTGCCCTAGCCCT
Organism: Gemmatimonadota bacterium; assembly: GCA_028873815.1. GTDB lineage: Bacteria > Gemmatimonadota > Gemmatimonadetes > Longimicrobiales > Gaopeijiaceae > Bin94. The sequence goes on from JAPPNN010000010.1 coordinate 82,942, forward strand.
AGCCCTAGCCCTCTTCCTCGGCGTTGGCGGCCACAAACGCTTCGGCGAAGATCGCCAACCTGGCCTGCAGCTCGACACCGAGCGCGGCCGGGACGGTTCCCGCCTCGGCGACTCCGACACCCGTGGTCCACCACGTGACGGCCTCGGACAGGGTGATCTGGTTGTCGCGGATCATCTGCGTCGCCTGCTGCACGCGAACCGACACCGAGTAGCCCACGACCCCCGCCACCCCGCCTCCGCACTCGACCGTGACCCTGAGCTCGGGGATTCCCGGGCTCTCGAGCATCTCGCGTTCGGTCAGGAGCGGCACCTCCGCCGTCTCCAGCGCGGCCACTGCGTCCGTCCGTACGGACTCAGCCGAGAGACCGGCGCCCTCGCACCCCTGGTTGGTCTCGGCGCGCACATGCACGCCGACAAGGTCCTCCAGGGTGTATCGATTCCACTCGGTGTCCTGGGCGGCTCCCGACGCCGGCAAACACAGCATCGCGGCCGCGGCGGCGACCAGCGGGGCCGCGCCGCGCCGCGCCGGCGCCGGTCCGTCGGGCGCTCTCCCCTCCATCAGTTGCCCCCGCAGGAACGGCACTGGTGGCTGTTGCGCGAACCGAGCTTCTCGAGCAGCGCGACGGTTGCCGGGTGGGGCTGCGCCCGCTGCTCCGGGCTGTTCGCCAGGTCCGCCGTGGTCTGGCCGCGCCGACTGATGGCGTGGATGTCCACGCCGCGGCTGACCAGGAACAGGATCGTCTCGTTGTCACCTCTGGCCGCCGAATGGTGGATGGCGTTGTAGCCATCCTTGTCGCGCAGGTTCGGGTCGACACCGAGTTCGTCGATCAGGTAGCGTACCGCGGGAAGCCATCCGTCGGGGACGGCGCGGTGCTGCTGAGCCACCCTGGAAGTGCCGAACCCGACGCCCGACGCTGCGTGGAGGGGGTGTACGGCGGGCCCCCCGACCGGAACGGGGGGCAACCCGGATGGATCGGCCGGGGTTTCCTCGGGACGGGTGTCAGGGAAGTTCGGATCGAAGAAGCGGCGGCGGTCCGGCAGCCTGATCGTCCAGATGTTCGGGTCCGCCCCGTACTCGACGAGAAGGCGCATGGCTTCCACGTCGGTGGCGTATGCCGCTCGCCAGAAGGGGGTGGCCCCGGTGAAATCCACACCCATGCGGCCCGCATTGTAGGCAGCGTACCAGATGTGTGTCGTGGTGCGCTGGTTGGGATCCGCACCCGCTTCGAGCAGCAGCCTCGTGAATTCGAGGTAGTCCGTCTCCTGCTGGCGGAAGGCCTGCGGTTGCGGATACCAGGTCCTGAGCGACCACTCGATGTTGAGCGTGGCGAAGAGAGGCCCTGCGCCGTCATCGCTGACGATGTTGGGGTCGGCCCCACGCTCGAGCAGGTCACGGCCGAGGTCGTAATTGCCGTTGATCACGGCGACCAGCATGGGGGAGGACTGGTCGCCCGCCGTGAGCTGGTTGATTTCCGCACCCCTGTCAAGGAGCAGCGCGGCGGTCGAGCGATGCCCCTCACGCGTTGCGTAGTGGAGCGCGCTGAAACCGCCCTGCTTTCCGATCTGCTGTGCCGAGGTCAGAGCCTTTACCGGGGGTTCTTCGGGCGGCTCGGCCGGTTCATCCGGCTCAGGCTGTCCCGGGGAGGCCGGCTGTCCGGGGTTGCCGGGCTGCCGTGCCTGCGCGCCCTGGGCCGGGTTGCGGGGCCGCTGTCCCTGCGCGGGCACCGGTGACGCAGAGGCCTCGCTGACCTCTTCCTCCTCCTCCGGCTCCTCCGCGGCCGCCTTCACGCGCGCACGCTGGCGCTGTTCGGCCCGCAGACTCTGGTCGATGGCTTCGTAGTCCTTGACCCGCGTGACCAGGGAAACATCGGCGCCGGCATCCAGGAGGGCATTCAGCGCCCCGTCCGCACCGCGGACCGCGGCGAACATCAGGGGCGTCCGCTCGGCAAAGCTGTCCCTCGCATTCACGTTGCCGCCGTGCGCGACCAGCGCTTCGATCACGCCCGCCGCGTCCGCGTCGGCCGCAAAGTGCATTGCGCTCACGCCGGTGGTGGTAAACACGTCGGGATCTGCGCCCGCTTCAAGGATCAGTGTTGCGACTTCGGTGTGTCCTCCCCGACTGGCCAGATGCAGTGGCGTATAGCCCCCCAGGCGCGTCGTGGCACGAAATGTCGCCCCCGCGTACAGAAGCGTCTTCACGATGCCGACGTCGTTGTTGCGCGCGGCCCAGTGAAGTGCCGTCATTCCGTCGCTCTGGGCCGTGTTGACGTCGGCGCCCTGCCTCAACAGCGCTTGCACCGTCTCCAGATCGCCGCGCTCGGCTGCATCCGCGACCGGTGACTCGAGGGGCGAGCCGGCGCCCACCGCACCAATCAGCGACGCAAATGCGAGGAGCCGGACAGCCCGGCGTTTCGAACGCGACCTCCCGACCGGGGACCGGCCAGATCCGTCTGCAGTCATCATTCCACCTCCTAGATCGCGAAGTGGCCCGTGCTGTTCCCGAATTTCCTGATGTCGTCGGCACCCAGCTTGTGCAGGAGGCTCAGCATCACGTTGGCCATCGGCGTGCCCGGCTGTGCCCGGATGTGCTGCTCTCCCTCCAGGATGCCGTTCGCACCCCCTGCCAGGAAGAGCGGGCAGCGGGTGTGATTGTGAAGGTTGCTGTCCGCCATCGCCGAGCCGTACACGAGGAGCGTCTTGTCCAGGAGGTTGCCATCGCCCTCGCTCACCGCCTGCAGCTTCTCCAGGAAGTAGGGGACCATCGACACATGGTACTCGTTGATCTTGCCGAACTGGCGTACGCGGTCTTCACGGCCACCGTGGTGCGAAGACGCGTGGAACGGCGCTTCCACACCGGATTCCGGATAGACCCGGGGCGAGGCGTCGCGTCCCAGCTTGAATGAGAACACGCGCGTGATGTCGGACTGGAAGGCGAGGACCTGAAGGTCGAACATGAGCTTCACGTGGTCCTCGAACGAATCCGGGACACCCACGGGAGCTTCGGGAATCGCCCGCTCCTCGCCGCTGGAGTTCTGGGCCTCGATCCGCTGGATCCGCTGTTCGAGCTCACGGATGTTGTCCGCATACTGGTCCAGTCTGTGCATGTCGACCGGGTCGAGCTTGCGACGCATCGTCGCCATCTCACCCATGACCCAGTCCAGGATGCTGCGGTCGGTGTTCAGGCGTTCCGCGCGCTGCTCGGGCGTTCCTCCGGCCCCGAAAAGCTGTTCGAACACCGCTCGCGGATCCCGGATCATCGGAAGCGGTTGGGTCGGAGTGGCCCAGCTGATCGTATCCGTGTACACGCAGGCGTAGCCATACGCGCAGCCCCCGGCCTGGTCCACGTTCTCGATTGACAGCTGCAGCGAAGGGATCGGTGTGTCCTGGCCGAAGCGCTCCACGTACAGTTGGTCGAACGAGGTCCCTACACGCACATCGGAGCCTTCCGTCTGCTTGGGATGAGCCTGCGTGAGGAAGACGGCACTGGTCCGGAAGTGGTCTCCGCCGATCTCCGCGGGAGCATAGGCATCGGCCATCCTCGCATCGGTGTCGCTGACGATGGTCAGGTATTTCCTGAAGGGCTCGAGTGGACGCAGGCTGCTGGGCGTCAGGTCGAAGTCGCGTCCCGTCTCGGCGGGTGACCACAGGTTCTGCGACCTGCCCCAGTCGTTGCACCCGGCCGCGCCGTGCACCTGCTCGATACAGACCAGCCGGGTTTGCCCTGCCGCTCTTCCGGCCTCCGTGGCCGCCCACGCCCGTCCGGCGGGGATCATCGCATCCAGCAGGGGCAGGCCAAGGGCGGCCCCCGTGCCCTTGAGCATTGTGCGTCGAGAGATGTGCTTGCCAGTCAGGTATCGCATTCTGTTCAGACCTCGCTCGTCGGGGTGTGCCTACCGCTGTTGGTCCCTCTGCATGGAGGGCTCGGCTTCTTCCTCGGCCAGTGTGCCGGCGCGCGCCATCCGGAAGGGTGGGCTGTTGACCACGCCCAGGATGAAGGCGGACACTCGATGGTCGTTCTCCGCCGCGGCGCGGTTTATCGCGCGAATCGTCGGCATGTCGTAGTACTCGACGCGTCGGCCGAGCGCATAGGCCATCAGGTTCTCGGTAAAGGTGCTGACGACCACGTCGGAAAGGTCCAGCAGCGCGTTGCGCAGATCGACAGGACCGGCCAGTTCCGTGCCGTCGTACATGGTGCCAATGGGATCGACGGGGTTGCCTTCGTCGCGGATCCGCCACGCGCCCGTCACGTCGAAATTCTCCAGGGCGAGCCCGAGCGGATCGATCACGTTGTGGCAGGAGTTGCAGGCCGGATTCTCTGCGTGCAGCTCCATACGCTCCCGAACCGTGAGGAACCGTCCCTCCTCGGCTGCCGCCGTCTCCTCGAAGGCGGGAATGTCCGGGGGCGGCGGTGGTGGGGGCGCTCCCAGCAGGACCTCGAGCACCCACTTTCCGCGCAGCACCGGTGAGGTGCGGTCGGGATGCGAGGTAAGAGTGAGCACACTGCCTTGCCCGAGCACACCGCGGCGGTTCCCGGTCGGGTACGAGGCCCGCTCGAAGTAGGGCCCGACGACACCCGTGATACCGTAGTGCCGCGCGAGCCGCTCGTTGACGAAGGTGTAGTCCGCTGTCAGCAGGTCCAGGACGGGACGATCCTCGGCGACCAGGTGGGAGAAGAACAGCTCCGTCTCCCGCACCATCGCGTCGGCCAGCGTCTGGTCGAAATAGGGGAAGGTAAGCGCGTCAGGATGGATGTCCTCGATGTCCTGCAACCTGAGCCACTGTGCGGCGAATCGCGTGGCCAGCGCCTCGGAGCGGGGATCGGCGAGCATGCGCCGCGCCTGCCTGTCCAGCTCCGCCGGATCAGAGAGCGACCTAGCCCTGGCGGCCTCCAGGAGTTCCTCGTCGGGGGGTGCGCCCCACAGGAAGAACGAAAGCCGCGAAGCCAGATCCAGGTCGTCGATCGCGTACACTCCTTCAGGGCCTACCTCGGACGGTCGTCGCTCGATCCGGAAGATGAAGTGGGGGCTCGCCAGGATCGCCTGAAGAGCCGTCCGCACACCCTTTTCGAAGCCGCCGTCGGCCGCGCCCTGCTCGTAGAAGGGCATGAGGCCGTCCACGTCGTTGGCGAGCGCGGGGCGGCGATACGCCGTCGTGGCCAGGCGCGCGATGATCTCGCGGGCGCAGGGAACTTCCTCGTCGGGTGCGGTGGGGCGACAGGTGAACACCGCTCGCCGCGCCGGGGTGTCGGACACGCCCGTGACCCCGAACGGACCGAGCACCGTGAGGCGCTGGAGGTGCTGCTGCGTGGTCACACCCAGGCCGATCCCGATCTGTCCGTCGGCGAGCGTGTGGTCGATGGGACGAATCAGGTCGTCCACCACACCCTCGAACTGCCGGATGAATGCCACCGTGACGCGCTTCTGGCCTGCCGTCACGTAGATGGAATCCGTGCGGATGTTGAGGCCCGTGGGCTCCGATTCGGACATCCAGCGGTCGATCGTGAGCAGCGCCACGCGCGCCCCGTCGATCGAGACCTCGATCTGTTCGGTGCCGAACGTCCTCCCGAAAACCTCACCCTCGACGGCCGCATAGGGCATGATGTGGAACACGTAGGTCCCGTCGGCGGGGAAGTTGTGGAGGACCGAAAGCCCGCCCCGGGTACCGACGGGAGCGCCCTCGACCTTGTCCTTCTGGGAGGCCACGCGCGGGATCCGGTAGATGGTCGAGGAGATTTCCACGTCCGGATCCCCGAGCGCGAACCTGCTGATCTGCCCGGCGGCGCGCAGGTATCCTTCCATCACGGTGGCCGACGGCATCTGTACGTCGGCGATGTTGTCGAAGTTGGCGCTCTTGGTGTCCAGCGGCAGGAAGGAACTGACGTCAATGTCCACGCCGAGGAGATCCTTTACGGCGCTCGCGTACTCCGCGCGATTGAGCCGCTGGAAGGTCCGCTTTCCCGGGTTGGGAGCCTGGGCGGCGAGCTGGTCCATCGCGGTCTCCAGCTCGGTGGCCATCGCGTCGATCACCTCGGGCTCCGGACGGCGCACCCCGCTTGGGGGCATCATTCTGGCCCGCAGCTTGCGAATCATCTTCTCGATCGTCGGCCCGCGCTCGGCCGCCTCGGCGATGTCGAAGCCCTCGAGAACCAGGTTGCCCACCTGCCGCCGCTCGCTGTGGCACCGGACGCAGTACTGCGCCACGACCTCATTCGCCACTTCGGCCGCCGGTGCGTCCGTGAGTGGCGAATGACCGCCTGCGGCCGATGCCAGTCCCGGGGCGAGGCCCTCATGAACGTACGTCGGCGTCCCGGCGGACCCGGCCAAACCGAGGCTCAGAGCGCCCGCCGCCAGCAAAGCAATGGCGTATTTGCTCATAACCATAATTATAGAGAGGAACGGGGCCTCTCCGCCAGTGCGCACGCGGCACGCGCGCGAGGGCAATCGCACCTGGGGGTGTCGGGTCCCCGTCGCTGTCCCGCGTCGGCGGCAGCGCCCGGCCAATGAGCCTTCTGACGCTTGTCACCGGCGACGCGAATGGTACTATAGATGTCGAAAGGGCCCAAGCGGGAGGGTATCCGATGCATGCCATGGCGCCGAAACCAACGCTGTCGGTCGAGGCTGCTACGCCTGACTTCGTTCGCGGACTCCGAGTCGCCGCCAAGCTCTCGGCGCTGGCCCTTGCGTGCGCCATCCTCCCGGGAGCTGCGGGTGCGCAGAGCGACCGGGAGGAGGACCGCGTTCGCATAACCGCCCGGATCCAGGACATCGACACGCGCGCCGACCTGCTGGGTGCCGTGCTGGAGCTCTCCGGCGTCGCCAACCGCTATGTGACGGGCGAGGACGGACGCGTTTCCTTCGATGCCCCGGTCGGAGACTACATCCTGACCGTTCGCAAGGGCGGTTATGCCACCCTGCGCGGGGACTTCCGGGTGATCAGGCCCGGCGATTTCCTGCTGCGCATGAGCCAGTGGGACGAAGGCGACATGGGTGCTCCATCCCGCCTTGTGGTCAAGGTCGTCGAGGCGTACGGGGCACGACCGATCGAGGGCGCGACCGTGATGCTCGCCGACGGCACCATGGCGGTCACCAACGCCGAGGGACGCGCCGAATTCAGGGACCTGGAGTCCCAGGCGGTACAGCTCGAAATCGAGATGATCGGCTATGCGTCGCGCACGGAGCCGGTCACGCTTCATCCGGACCGCACGACGGCCGTCGAAGTGCAGATGACGATCGAGGCGGTGCCCCTGCGGCCCCTCCGGGTCGAGGTCCGTTCCCAGTTTCTGGAGGCGAACGGCGTGTATCGGCGAATGGACCAGGGAAGGGTGATGCACCTGCTCACCAAGCGCGCGATCGAGGAAAGGGGATCTCCTCGCATCTCGGACGCGTTCTCCCATGTTCCGGGCCTCAAGATCAGTCGTGAGTCGACTTACCGGTCCGTGCTGATGGCGCCGAGCAATTGCCAGCTCTCTGTATACGTCGACGGGATTCCGTTCGGTGTCGACATCGAGGGATCGGTGAACATCGACCAGATCCCGCCGGACTGGGTGGAGCTTGCGGAAGTGTACTGGGGGAACCGGACCCCGATCGAGTATCGGGGCGACGCGTGCGGGGTGGTGCTGATCTGGACTAGAGCCAGCAGCAGGCCGGGCTCGGTTTCGGACGGCGCATGATGGCCTGTTACCTTGGAGGACTCACGGCGTGCGACGCCGAGGCGGAGCGGGCGGTGACGCAGCGCCCACATCCCGAACACACGAATGCACAGACAAGGACAGGTAGCGCGTGAGTGAGGTATCCGTTGGACAGCAGGCTCCGGATTTCACCCTGCACGACGTTTTCGGGCACGACCCGGTGACGCTGAGCGAGCACCGCGGCCAGCCGGTCGTGCTGATGTTCGTGCCTCTCGCCTTCAGCGGCGTCTGCACCGAGGAACTCTGCCACGTGGGCGAGAACTGGGACGTGTGGGGTGGTCTGGGCGCCCGGATCTACGGTATCAGCATCGACTCGCCGTTCGTGAACCAGAAGTGGAAGAGCGACATGGGGGTGCCGTTCCCCATTCTTTCCGACTTTAACAAGACGGCTGCCGAAGCCTACGGGGTGCTCGAGCAGGATTTCTTCGGGCTCAAGGGCGTGGCGAAGCGGTCGGTGTTCGTGGTGGACGGAGAGGGCAGCGTCGGATTTGCGTGGGTCAGTGACGATCCCGGCGTGCTGCCTCCGTTCGACGAGATCGTCGACGCGGTGCGCAGGGTGAGCTGATTCGATGGGTGGCGCGCGTCCGGGCGCGGTGGCCGCGGGGCACGGCGCCCTGTCCCCGGTGGCGGTCGCGAGAGTGGCCGGGTCGGCCATGGTCGCCGTCCTGATCGGCGCGGCCGCAGCGAGCGCGCAGGCGGGCTCGTTCTCGCCTGTCACCTTTTCGGGCGAGGTCCTCGACACGTACCGGGGCGAACCGGTCGAAGGCGCGATCGTGCGCCTGGAGGGAACGGTGCGGCCCAACGGGTCGATCATCCTGGGAGTCACCGATGGCGCGGGACGGTTCGACATCCCCGATGTGCCCCCGGGACCGAGCCAGGTCCTCGTGTCGCGGATCGGGTATGCCGACCTGGTCCAGGTCCTCGACATCCGGGATGGGCAGTTCGTCGAGATCGCGGTGATCCCGAAGCCGATCGTGCTCGAGGGCATCGAGGTGTATGTGGACCGTCTGACGACGAGACTGCGGGAGCTTCCATACCTGACCAATACCTATGACGAGACGGCACTCCGGTTCGCCCCGGACTTCAACGTGGCCCAGTTCCTCCACAGCCAGCCGGGATTCGAATTCGTCCCGTGCTTCGAAGACCTCTCCACGACCAGCCCCTTTGCACAGCGGCGCGACTGTATGCGCACCAGGGGCACTACCCCCCAGCGCCCGCGGGTCTTCCTGGACGACGCTCCCGCCTTCGGGGGAGTGCAGGAACTCGCCACGCTTCCCACGAGCGAGGTGTACAGGGTCGAGGTCATCCGGGGGTGCGGCCAGATCCGCGTGTATACGGTGACGTACGTGGAAGGGATCGCCGTCCGGCCGCAACCGCTGATACCGATCGTCTGCTGACCCGGGAAGCGGGGGTCAGTGCCTGACGCGCGTCAACTATCGTCGGCGTCCGGCTTCCGGCGCAGACGTTTCACCCGCGACCTCCTCAGCTTGTCCTCTCGGCGCCGTCTCTTCGCACCCGGCGGTACGGCGGTGGGGATTCGTGGGGGCATCTCTCGAAAGTGGTCGGCCAGCTTGCGTTCCAGCGTCCGAAGCGCCGCCTCCATGTTGCGGTGCCGGGAACGATGCCGCCTCGAAGTCGCCACGATCCCGGTCGGTTCGTGTGTCAGGCGCACACCGGTCTCGACCTTATTCTGATGCTGTCCGCCCTTTCCGCCGGAGCGGAAGGTGTCCACTCGGCAAGCGGTCAGCAGCGACTGCGGTCGCGCCCGTGGATCCGCCCCCCCCGAGCGGTCTGGACGGGCCGTGGGGTATTTTGCTGATGTCGGCTTGCCCATTAGACTTGAACCTGACTTGAGGAGCCTCATCCAAAGCTAACGTGATGGTCTTCGACCAACTGGATCAAAACCCCGGGCTGCGCTTTCTTTTCACTCTCGCGGTGGCCGTAATCGTGATCCAGGGGCTGCGCTTCGCCCAGCCGGTGCTGTTGCCGATCGCGGTGGCGCTGTTCCTTGCCGTGATCTGTCTTCCCCTCGTCTTTTGGTTGAAGAGCAGGGGTGTGCCACAGTTTGTGGCGATCCTGGCGACAGTGCTGGCCGTCGTCTCGATGCTTGGCCTCCTGATCCTGATCGCAAGTCTTCAGCTTCCGGACCTGGTGGCGCGCGTTCAGATCCAGATCGACGCGCTGGAGGTGCCGCTCGAGGGGTTGTTGCAGTGGTTCTCGGCCTGGTGGCCCTTCGTCGAGGAAGTCGAGATCATGGACGCGCTGCGGGGGTTGCTGGATCTGCCCCTCCTGGCGGCGGTGGCGACGGGCGCGACCACCTGGGCCCTCTCGTTCCTGTCTACCGTCTTCCTCGTCCTTCTCATTCTGGCGTTCGCGCTCGGCGAGGCGGCGGTCCTTCCCCACAAGCTGCGCGCGATTGCGGGCGACGGCATCGCGTCGGACGAGCGAATGCAGAAGGTCGTGGACGAGGTCCAGGGGTATCTTGTGATCAAGACGCTCGTGAGCATCGCCACGGGCGTGCTGCTGGGAACGTGGACCTGGATCATGGGAATCGAGCTGCCCATCCTCCTGGGACTGATCGCCTTCGCCCTCAACTACGTGCCCACCATTGGCTCGGTGATCGCCTCGGTGCCCGCATTGCTCCTGGCGCTGATCGACGTGGACCCGCAAACCGCCGCCTTCGTAGGGCTGGATTTGCAGTCGACCCTGATCGTGGGCGCCGGTTACCTGACCGTGAACATCGTCTTCGGCAACTGGCTGGAACCGACGCTGATGGGCCGCCGGCTCGGCTTGTCCACGCTGGTCGTGATCCTCTCGCTCGTGTTCTGGGGCTGGCTGTGGGGTCCCCTGGGCGCGCTGCTGTCGGTCCCGCTGACCATGATCGTGAAGATCATGCTCGAAAACACCAAGGATCTGAAGTGGATTGCGATCCTCCTGGACAAGAACGCTCCCGGGCCGCTCACTGGCGGCGAGGCGGTCCCGTGAACATCGCGGCGCTTGCCGACTTCCCCGACAGCGCGCGTGTGTGGGTGTTCGGGTCGGAGCGTGAACTGGCCGGCGGCGAGGCCGGGATGGTGCTCGATGCCGTCGACGGCTTTCTCGCGCGGTGGGCTGCCCACGGCGTCCCGTTGCGCGCGGCCCGATCGTGGTGCTACGACAGGTTCCTGGTGGTGGCGGTGGACATCGAGTCGGCACCGCCATCCGGATGCTCCGTCGACGCCCTGGTGACGGTGTTGAGGGGACTCGAGGACAGGCTGAACGTGCGGTTCCTGGGCAACGAAGCCGTGTGGTACCGCGATTCGCACGGGAGTATCCGGCGAGCCTCGCGCCCCGCGTTCCGCCAGCTGGCCGGCAAAGGGGAGGTGGTGCCCGAAACCGTCGTCTTCGACAACTCCGTCACCGTTCTGGCCGATCTGCGCGGTGGCAGATGGGAGGGCCCCGCCCGGGAACGCTGGCATGCGGCCTTCTTCGATTAAGAAAGAACGAGGCCGACGGTCGGTTTGCCGTCGGCCTCGTTCTTTGCTCGATCCGTTCAGAATGGGTTGCCTGTCAGGACATTTCCCCGACGCGGGTGACGTTCTCGGCGGCCGGCCCCTTGGGGCCGTTCACCAGATCGAATTCGACCTGGTCGCCCTCGGCAAGGCTCTTGAAGCCGTCGCCCTCGATGGCGGAGTAGTGGACAAAACAGTCCCTTTCGCCTGCCTCGGGGCTGATGAATCCGAATCCCTTGGCGTCGTTGAACCACTTCACGGTTCCCGTGGTCCGCATCCTGTGCTCCTTGATGGTGAACTGTACACTGCCGTCGGCCTCGCACCGCGCGGGACCGTCCGGGCACGCGGCTCCGCGGCTTCTTCGCCGCCGCCGAACACGCGCTGATGACCCTATGCACTCGCGCAAGGCCAGTCAAGGACGTTGGCCTTCGCAACGTATGAGACCGAAAACGTGTCCTCTCGGCTGGCGTCGAGCGGACGATGACAAAGAGCACTCGGGAAAGACTGACGGCGATATGGACGGATTCAACACGCATCACCGGCCCGCAGGCCGGAGCAATCGCATTAGCAGGACCCGGCTTGCCCGGCAGCTGGCCGGTGCGGCGGGGCCCGTCCTGGCCTTCGCGGCGCTTTCCGGCGCCACGGCCCGGGCCGGAGGCCAGGAACCACACTCGAACCCCGATGGACCTCCGGTTCTTTTGAGCGATGTGGTTCGGACCGCCCTGGAACGCAACCGCGACGTTCTGGACGGCGAGTACCAGCTCGCCGTTGCAGGGGAGCAGGTGTCGGAAGCCTGGAGCGAAGTTTATCCGAACGTGGACCTGTCGACGTCGTTCACACGCAACGTGGCTCCACAGGTGAGCTTTCTCCCCGCTCAGATCTTCGATCCGAACGCGTCGGAGGGCGACTTCATCCCGGTTCAGTTCGGGGCGGACAACATCTGGAACCTGTCCGTCAACGCCGAGCAGACTCTCTTCGATCCGCGGATCTTCGTGGGTGTGGGGGCGGCCACACGCTTCGAAGGTTTGCAGCGCGAGGCGGTTCGCGGCAGGACGCAACAGGTGGTGACCAGGGTGCGGCTGGCCTTCTACGATGTGCTCCTGGGTCAGGAAGAGGTCCGGCTCACGGAGAATTCGCTGCGCCGTGTGCGGGAATCGCTCCGCGAAACCACGGCGATGCGGGAGGCCGGCATGACCTCCGACTACGAGGTTCTGCGGCTGGAGGTCGAGCTTGCCAACCTCGAGCCCAATCTGAGGCGTGCACGCAACCGCCGCGAAGCGGCCCGGCGCACACTGGCGGTTGAGATGGCCCTCGACCCGGATGCCAAGTTGAATCTCGCCGGTGAACTGGCCCGGATCGACCTTGAGCACTACGCCGCCAACTCGGAAGCCAATCGAGATATCCTGGCGTTCGTGGGAGTGCCGGGCTCCAACGGAGAGGCGTTGCGCAGATCCGTGGCCGAAGACGCTGGCGACCGGTCGGACATTCGCCAGTTGGCGATCACGGAGGGTCTGAGGCGCACGGAACTGAGAATCGAGCAGGTGGACTATCTGCCCAAGGTATTCGCTTTCGGCACCTATGGTCTGGCCGCCCAGCAGAACGGTCCCCCCGACTTCTTCGGCACCAATGCCCAGCGGGGTTCGTCCAAACAGGTCGGGCTGCGCGTGACGTTCCCCATCTTTTCGGGGTTCAGCCGGGACGCGCGCATCGACCAGAGGCACGCCGCGCTCAGGCAGGCGGAGACGCAAACGCGTTTCGCGACGGACCGGGCCGTGGCTGAGCTTCGCAACCTCATGGCCGATGTGGTTGAGGCCCGCGAACGCGCGGTGGGACAAAGGCTCGCGGTCGCCCAGGCGCAGCGCGGCTACGAGATCGCAAGTGCGCAATACCGGGAGGGGCTCGGTAGCCAACTGGAGCTGACCGATGCCGAAGTGGCCTTGCGCCAGAGTGAATTCAACTACGCGCAGGCGGTGTATGACTACCTTGCAACAAGGGCCAGGCTCGACGAGGCGGCAGGACGAGTGCCGCTGGTCGATGTCGACCCTGCCGTGGGTGACGTGGGGACAGGGAGCTGATGAGTACTGAAACAAGAGTGAAGACGGGCATGATGAGGCAGGTGCGTATCCGCCGGCTGCTAGCGGTGTTGTTTGTGAGCGCTACGGTTTCAGGTGGCTGTGGGGGCGCGCAACGGGAAGGCTCGGCACAGGGCGAGGATGGCGCCGCGGGATTCACACGGGTCGTGAATGTGGAGGTCGTTCCGGTTGAGCCGCGGCCCTTTACACGGGTCATCCGCCTGACCGGAGTGGCGACCGCGATGCGCGACGTTCTGGTGTCGGCGCAGGAGAGCGGCGTGGTCAGACGCGTCGTCCGTGACAAGGGCGAGCGGATCCGTGCGGGTCAGGCGATCCTGCGCCTCGACGACGCGATTCTGAGCGCGCAAGTCCAGGCCGCCACGGCCCAGGCCGGCTACGCGGAAGAGGTGTGGGAGCGCAGGAAGAAGCTGTATGAAGAGGACGGCGTGGGCTCGGAACTGGCCTATCACGAGGCCCGGTACGCGGCCGAGGAGAGCCGTGGCAACCTCGCGGCACTTCGGGAGCGGCTGGCGCGCACCGTCGTTACGGCCCCGATCAGCGGCGTGCTGGACGCGCGCCTGGTTGAACTGGGCGCCATGGTGTCACCGGGTACCGCGGTGGCGCGGATCGTACAGGCGGACTCCGTGAAGATCATGGCCGGAGTGCCTGAACGGTACGCGCTCGACCTGGCCGCAGGTGCGTCGGCGTCGGTCGCCTTCGACGTGTTGCCTGGCGAGTTGTTCGAGGGCTCGATCGTCTACGCCGGGGTCACCGTCGACCCGGAGAACCGCACCTTTCCGATCGAGTTGACGATCGCGAACCCGGGCGGATCGATAAAACCCGGCATGGTGGCGTCGATATCGGTCGTGCAGGAGGAGTTGAGCGACGCGATCGTGGCGCCGCGGCAGGCGCTCGTGTCGCTGGAAGACGGTCACATGGTGTTTGTGGTCGACGAGTCGGGCGGGGAAGCGCGGGCCGCCGGCAGGCGCGTGCGGATTTCCATGAGCCAGGGCAACGATGCGGTCCTGGAGTCGGGGCTGGCGGCGGGAGACCGCCTGATCGTGGTGGGCCAGCAGGGGCTCACCGACGGAGACAGGGTCCGGATCGTGTCCGGACCCCGCGGAGGGGGGGCGACGCGGTGAAGACGGGAGAACAGGACCGGTCCGGTACGGGCCGCGACCGGCGGACGTTCAAGGAATTCGCGCTTACCTCTCTGGCCGTCGACAGTTCGACCTCGGTCGTGGTACTCTTCGCGTTCGTGACGGTGGCGGGCTTGGTCTCCTATCGCGCGATCCCCAAGGAGTCGTTCCCGGAGACGGAGATTCCCTACGTCCTGGTCAACACGATGTACCCGGGGGTTTCACCCGCCGACATCGAGAGCCTCGTCACCAGAAAGCTCGAGGACGAACTCAAGACGATACCGGACATAAAGGAGCTGACCTCAACATCGGTAGCGGGGTACTCCTCGGTGTCCGCCGAGTTCGAGACCTCGATGAACATGAGCGAGGCGCTCCTGAAGGTGCGGGGGAAGGTGGATCTGGCCAGACCGGAACTGCCGTCGGACGCCGAGGATCCGTTCATCATGGAACTTTCGATGAGCGACGCACCGGTCATGCAGGTCAACATCGCCGGGGGGTACGGACTGGTTCGCCTCAAGGAACTGGGCGAAGAACTGCAGGAACGAATCGAGTCCATTCCAGCGGTGTTGAGAGTCGAGCTGCGCGGAGGGCTGGATCGTGAAGTAAAAGTTGATATCGACCTTGCCAAACTTCAGTATTACAACGTTTCCATTGACGACGTGATTAGCGCAATTCGCCTGGAAAACGTGAACGTGCCAGGTGGGACGATCGACGTGAACGGCGTCGACTACCTGGTTCGCGTGGACGGGGAATTCGATGACCCCTCGGTCGTTGGAGACCTCGTGGTAACCACCGTGGCCGGCCGCCCGGTCTATGTGCGCGACGTAGCCACGGTCGAGTTCGGATTCGCGGAGCGCGACAGCTATGCGCGCCTCGGCGAAGAGCCCGTCGTGACGCTCGATGTGGTGAAGCGTTCCGGCGAGAACATCATCGCCACGGCCGAAGCGGTCCGCGCGGAGATCGACGCCATGCGCGAGATCTTCCCGCCGTCGACTCTGGTTTCCATGACGTCCGACATGTCCGCCGACATCGGCGACATGGTGAGCAGTCTGCAGAACAACATCATCTCCGGGCTGGTGCTCATCGTCGGAGTTCTCCTCTTTGTGCTCGGGCTGCGCACGTCGGTGTTCGTGGCGCTCTCGATCCCCACGTCGATGTTCCTCTCGTTCGTGGTGCTCTGGCTTCTGGGCGTCTCCATGAACATGGTGGTGCTTTTCTCGCTTATCCTGGCGCTCGGGATGCTGGTCGACAACGCTATCGTGATCGTCGAGAACATCCATCGTTTCATCGAGGAGGGGTGGGATCGGCGCGCCGCCGCGAAGAAAGCGACGGGCGAGGTCGCGGTACCGGTGATCGCCGCAACCGCAACGACGCTGGCCGCGTTCACGCCACTGCTTTTCTGGCCGGGAATGGCGGGTCAGTTCATGCGGTATCTGCCCATCACGCTGATCGTCACCCTCTCCAGTTCGCTGTTCGTGGCCCTGGTGATCGTGCCGACGCTCTGTTCACTCTTCCTGCGTCCGGAGAGCGCGCCACCCAGGCAGATGAACCGGAACGCCAGACTTGCCCTGCTCGGACTCGCGGCGGGCGCTCTGCTTGTCGTGGCCATGGCCAATCCGCTCACGGCGATCCTCTTCGTGGTTACCGCGATCGGTCTCTGGCTGCTCCACGCAAAGCTGCTGGAGCGCTGGGGCAGGGCCTTCATGACGGGCGGCATGCCTCGTCTGGTGCAGTGGTACGAGCGGCGGCTCCGCTGGTCGCTTGACCACCGCGCTCTTGTGCTGTCCCTGTCGGTTGGAGCCCTTCTGGCGACGATCACGATCTATCGCCAGTTCGCGGCTCCAGTGGAGTACTTTCCCGAAGACATTCCGCCTTCGACGGTCTTTGTGGCGGTGGAGGCGCCGGTGGGAACATCCGCCAGCATGACGGACAGCTATGCCAGGCGTCTGAAGGATGAACTCACCGGAATCCCTGGCCTGGAAGACGTCGAGACCGTGGTCACGACGGTGGGCAGTGGCGGTGGGGGTGGCGGTCCAATGGGCGACGGCGGGCCATCCGGTCCGGAGGTAGGCCGAATCACCTTGGGCATGGCCGACTTCGAGGACCGCAGGCACGACGTCTTTGGTACCCTTGCGGAGATGCAGGAGCGGATCGGCAGGGACCTTGCCGGGGCCGAGGTCAGGGTCGACAAGATCACGGAAGGGCCCCCGTCGGGACCGCCCGTCAATATCGAAATCAGCGGGGAAGACCCCGAACTGCTCAGGGACCTGGCAGCCGAGGCCGTCAACCTGATCGAGAGGGCCGAGGTCTACCGCCGCCTCGTGGGACTAGAGAGCGATATGGAGGAAGGCCGGCCCGAGTTGCGCGTGGAGGTCGACCGGGAGAAGGCGAGCCTGTACGGCCTGTCGACGAACGAAGTGGGCTTTGCGGTGCGCGGGGCCATCAACGGCATCGAGGCCGCGAAGTACCGGACCGGCAACGACGAGTACGACATCATCGTGCGGCTGCGCGAGGAAGACCGCGGGGAGCTGACTTCCCTGGAGGACCTCACCGCATTCGCGGACGGGCGCCAGATTCCGCTGCTGTCGGTCGCCGACTGGAGCGTCGGCGAAGGCTACAGCTCGATCCGGCGCAAGGATCTGGACCGCGTGGCCACGATCAGCGCCGAGGTGGGGTCGGGATACAACAGCAACGACGTGCGCAACGAGGTGGAGGCCGTATTGGAGGACTTCACCTCGGCGCTGCCGCCGGGGTATTCTCTCGTCTTCACGGGCGAGCAGGAGGACCAGCAGGAGGCCATGCAGTTCCTGGGAACCGCGTTCATGGCCGCACTGATGCTCATCGCCCTGATTCTCGTATCGCAGTTCAATTCGGTGGTGAAGCCCCTGATCATTCTCTCGTCGGTGATCATGTCCACGATCGGCGTTCTGATCGGGCTGCTGGTCTTCCAGATGCCCTTCGTGATCATCATGACGGGGGTTGGCGTGATCTCCCTGGCGGGGATCGTCGTCAACAACGCGATCGTCCTGATCGACTACATCGACGTGCTGCGGGAGCGCGACGGGATGGACCGCCGGGAGGCGCTGGTGCAGGGCGGCAAGACGCGGCTGCGTCCGGTCCTGCTGACCGCATTGACGACCGCGCTGGGTCTGATCCCTCTCGCGATCGGCCTCAACTTCGATTTCTTCGGGCTCTTCAGCAGCCTTGCCCCCGAACTCTTCTGGGGCGGAGAACAGGCCGCCTGGTGGGGTCCCATGGCCGTGGCCGTGATCGTCGGCATCATCTTCGCCACCTTCCTGACCCTGATCCTGGTGCCCGTCCTGTATAGCGTCGTGGACGATCTGGCACGATTGTTCAAGCGCCGGGAGGCGACGGTGCCGGAAGAGGGCGATCCGGCGGTGGACAGACCGGGATCGGTTCTCATGCCGCCGCCGCTTCCCACTCCGGAGCCCGAGGTGGCGGCGACCGTGAGGAGCTAGGCATCTGACGGCCTCGACATACTTCGAACTCGCGAGTCCACCGCGCCCGCGCAGGCGGCACGCCGCACGTTGCGCGCAGATTTGGAGAGAACCATGAACCGACTGCCCAACAGTATTCTTTGTCTGGTGGCCGGGAGCGCGTTGGCGGTCCTGGTGGCCGCCGCATGCGCCCAGAGCGCCGCGGCTCCACCGGAGCTGACACTCGAACGCGGTGTCCTGGAATCCGAAAACGGCGTGGTGGTGTCGGCCTACCCCCACGCGAGCCGTGCGGGTGCCGAAACGCTGCGCGCGGGGGGCAACGCCGTTGACGCCGCAATCGCCACCGGACTCGCGCTCGCCGTGACGCATCCGGCCGCGGGAAACATCGGCGGGGGCGGCTTCATGGTGATACGGTTCCCCGACGGAGCATCCACGGTCATCGATTTCCGCGAGAAGGCGCCCCTCCGGGCCCATCCGGAGATGTTCGTCGGTGAAGACGGCGAGTACTCCTTCCAGATTCATCACCGGAGCCATCTTGCGGTCGGTGTGCCCGGTACCGTTGCGGGATTCGCGCTCGCCCACGAGCGGTACGGGCGGGCTTCGTGGCGGGACCTGGTCGACCCCTCCGTGGTCCTGGCCCGCGACGGCTTCGAGGTGAGCGAGCGTCTCGCGAGATCGCTGGAAGGACGCCTCGAGGCCTTCCGGGACTATCCGGCCACGCACGCCCAGTTCTCACGGGACGGTGAGCCGTACCGGCCCGGAGAGATGCTTGTACAGTCCGATCTGGCGGGCACCCTGGAGAGGATTCGGGATCAGGGACGCGACGGGTTCTACGCAGGCGTCACAGCGCGGCTCCTGGCCGAGGAGATGGTGCGGGGCGGGGGCTGGATCACGGAAGAGGATCTGGCCCGGTACGAAGCCATCGAGCGAGAGCCCGTGACCGGCACCTATCGCGGTTACGAGATCATCAGCATGGCGCCCCCGTCGTCGGGGGGAACGGCGCTGGTGGCGATGCTGAACGTGCTGGAAGGACTCGATGTGGCCGCGATGGGAGCGGGCAGCCCCGAGCACGCCCACCACCTCATCGAAGCCATGAGGCGGGCGTTTCGCGATCGAGCGATGTTCCTGGCCGACGCGGACTTCGCGGATGTGCCGGTGGAGCGGCTCACGAGCAAGGCCTACGCCGACGAGCTCAGGGCCACGATCCAGGCCGAAGCGGCAAGCACGTCCGCTCCCGGGGACATTGCCGGGGAACCAGGGTGGGAGAGTTCGGAGACCACGCACTATTCCGTTGTCGACGGCGATGGCATGGCCGTGTCCGTGACGTATACGCTGGAGGGCGGGTACGGATCGTACATCACGGTTCCCGGCGCGGGGTTCCTGCTGAACAACGAGATGGGCGACTTCAACGGCCGCCCCGGCCTCACCGACGAACGGGGACTGATCGGCACCGAGCCCAACCTGGCGCGTCCGGAACAGCGCATGCTTTCGTCGATGACCCCGACGATCCTCGCGCGCGACGGCGAGTTGGTGGCCGTGATCGGCAGCCCCGGCGGACGCACGATCATCAACACCGTGTTGCAGATCGTGGTCAACCTGGTCGACTTCGGACAATCCCCCGAGGAAGCCATCGCTTCCAGGCGGCTCCACCACCAGTGGCTCCCGGACGTGGTCCGCATGGAGGACGGCTACATGACCGAGTCCGATGCTGCGAAACTCGCCGCGATGGGACACGAGATTTCGTGGGGAAGGGGACAGGGAATCGCGCACTGCGTGTTCGTGGATCCCGAGTTGGGAATGCTGATCGGGGTTCCCGACCCGCGCGATTCGGACGGGACGGCGGCGGGGTACTGAGCCTGGCCCCGTGCGTCTCCGGGCAATGCTCGGGTAAACCAGGTCAAGTTAGCTTAGCTAACTAGCTAGCTAGCTAAGCCACGCGAAGACGCTGACACCCAGGAAGTTGCCGACCACATAGCCGAAAACACCCGTCAGGATCCCGGGCGTGACCAGTCCATGCCAGCCCCGCCCGGCGGCGAGCGCCGCCGCGGTGGGTGGCCCCAGCACGCACGCATTGGATGCGATCAGCATCTCCGCGTAGCTGAAGCGAAACAGCCTGGCGCCGACGGCCGAGACCATCGCCTGGATGAGGATTACCACGAACGCGTACGACAACATCAGGGCCGCTGCCCCAAGGAGGGACCGGATATCCGCCCCGGCCGCGTAGACTACGAAAAACACGTAAAGTAGCAGCATCCCGAGCTCCTGGTCCCCCTTCAGACGCGCCATGGTGCCGGGCACCAGATTGGCGAGCAGGACCGCCAGGGCGGTGATTGCGAGCACGGCGAACCGGGGCCGTCCTACGGCGGCGGCCAACCATACGCCGGCCGCGCAGACGAGCAGGCTCATCCCCAGAGCGACCGCGACGTGCGCGATCCAGTCGGGTCCCGGCCCCGTCGCCGTCCCGTCCTCCGTCGCAGCGCCCTCGTCGGGTGACTCGGCCGTGGATCCCGTTTCGGGACCACGCAGCGGGAGCCAGCGGCGAATCGCCCCAATGGTAGGCAGCACGGCCAGGACGAACAGGTACGAGATGCCGGCGAGGCTCTCCGCCGCAAGCGCGGCCGTTCCCAGCGCCGGGTCGTCCATGCCGACCGCCTGGGACACGGCCACGAAGTTCAGGCTTCCCCCCGTGTAGCCGCCGACCAGCATGCCCGCGTATTTGGCGGACTCGGGGACCTCGATCAGAGCGAAAGCGATGCCGGCTCCGGCCACGACTCCCGCTGCCGAGACCATGAAACCGGCCAGCACCCTGCCGCCCTGTTTCAGGATGACCCTCAGGTCGGCCTTGAAGAGGAGCAGGGGAATCGCCACCAGGATGAAATGGTCGTTGACGAAGTCGTATGCCGGCGACGCAAAGGGCAGGACGCCGAGATTGGATAGGACCAGACCTCCCACCAGGGCGATCAGCGCGGCCGAGAGGGTGCGTGCCCAGGCAAACCGACCTTCGAGGTAGAGCGCGCCCCACACCACGGCGAACAGTACCCCCGTGATCGCCAGGACATTGCCGGCCGGCACGAGCGAGCTCACCCGGGGGACTCCGTCTCGAGGATCACGTCGGTCCGAACATGCCCTTGGCGAGTTCGTTCGCCTTGCGCGGGTCCGCCTTTCCACGGCTTCGCCGCATGACCTGGCCGACGAAGAAGCCGAGCAGACCATGCTGGCCGTCCTGGTAGGCGGCCAGCTTTTCCGGGTACTCGTCGGCCACCTGCCGAAGCATCGCCGAGAGCATCGCTTCGTCGTCGATCTCGGTCAGGTCCAGGCTGGCCCGGGCTTCTTCGAAGGAAATGCCGCGCGTGATCAGTGCCTCGACGATCCTGCGTCCCTGACGGTGTGAGAACTCGCCGCCGTCCACGGCGCGGGCGAGCGAGGACAGCGCCCCGGGCTCCAACAGCTCCAGGCCGGCACCGTCGGTGGCCGCAACGAGCCTGGAGACTTCGTTCACCAGCCAGTCCGCGATCGAACCCGCCCCGTCCGGGTAGTCGGCACGCGCTGCATGGAACAGGTGCAGCGCGGGCTGCGAGCGCACCAGGCTCGCCGCGGCGGCCCTGGAGACGCCAAGCGAGACCACCTCCCGGAAGTTCGCGCGCTGCCCCGGAGTTCGCAGCGTCTCCTCGGGCGCAAGGTGACGCGCGCCGGCATCCCGATCCATCCCGTTCCGCCCCGACCGGGCCGTACCGTGACGCGGGGAACTCGTGCCGGTCGGCCGCGCCCTTTCCGTCCAGCTGTCCCGCAACGTGACTGTGCGGTTGAACACGAGGTGTCCCTCGCCCGAGTCGACAGGGTCCGAGAAGAAATACCCGTGCCGTTCGAACTGGTAGTGCGTCCCCGGCGGGGTCCCGGCGACCCCCGGTTCGGCGAGTGCCCCTGCGATGACCCGCTCGGAGTCCGGATTCATGGCCGCCACGATGTCGTCCGTTGGCGGTTCCGCCACCGTGAACATCCGGTCCAGAAGGCGCACCTCCACGGGCACCGCGCGATCCGCCCTGACCCAGTGGATCGTACCGCGGACGCGCGGTCCGACGGCCGTCTCGGCACCCGGGCGCTCCTGATCCAGTACGCTGCAGTGCAATTCCGTAACCGCGCCCGCGCCGTCCTTCAGCACCTTGTCGCACCGAATCACGCAGGCATACTTGAGGCGAACCGTGCCACCGGGCACGAGCCGGTGGAACCCGGGCGGCGGGTTTTCGCGGAAATCTGCGCGGTCGATATACAGGACGCGCCCGAACGGAAGATCACGGGTTCCGGGGGTGTCGGCATCGCCGGGCAGAAGGGGCGCGGTGAAGACCTGCTCCCGCTCCTCGGGGTAGTCGGTCAGCACGACCTTCAGCGGATCAAGGACGCAGAAGGCTCGGGGCGCCTTGTGGTTCAGATCGTCGCGCACCGCGAATTCGAGCTTGTCCATCCCGACCCGGGAGTGCGCGCGCGCCACCCCCACCATGTCGCACAGCGTACGGATCGCGTCCGGGGTCACGCCACGCCGCCTCAGGCCGGCCAGAGTGGGCATGCGGGGGTCGTCCCAACCGCGCACCTTGCCCCCCTCCACCAGCCTTCTGAGCAGCCGCTTGCTCGTGATCACGTAGTCCAGCACCAGCGGAGCGAACTCGGTCTGCTCCGGACGCGGCCGGGGAGCGTCCACGTGTTCGAGGAGCCAGTCGTAGATCTCGCGGTTGTTCTCGAACTCCAGAGTGCAGAGAGAGTGCGTGACCCGCTCGACCGAATCCGACAGGCAGTGGGCGAAGTCGTACATCGGGTAGATGGGCCAGTCGTCTCCCTGCCGGTAGTGGCTCGCGTGACGGATCCGGTAAAGGAGGGGGTCGCGCATCACCATGTTGGCATGCGCCATGTCGATCCTGGCGCGCAGTACGTGGCTGCCGTCGGGAAACTCGCCGGCCCGCATGCGTTCGAAGAGGTCGCGGTTCTCTTCCCGGTTCCGGTCCCGGTAGGGGCTGTCGACCCCTGGCCGGGTAACCGAGCCGCGCCGCTCGCGGATCTCGGCCTCGGATGACGAATCGACGTACGCGAGCCCCTTGTCGATCAACACCAGCGCGTATTGGTACAGTCGCTCGAAGTAGTCCGATGCGTGGTAGAGGTGCTCGCCCCAATCAAAGCCGAGCCAGCGGATGTCCCGCTTCATGGCTTCGACGTATTCCGCGCGTTCGGTATCTGGGTTCGTGTCGTCGAGCCGGAGGTGGCAGCGGCCGCCGGGGTGTTCCGCGGCAATGCCGAAATTCAGACAAATCGCCTTCGCGTGCCCGACGTGCAGGAAGCCGTTGGGTTCGGGCGGGAATCGGGTGACAACGCGGCCACCGTACTTGCCCGTCTTGAGGTCCTTTGCGATGACGGTTCGGATGAAGTCCATGCGGCCCCTCTCCCACACCGGACGTTCAGCTCGGGCCCGTCCCGGCGTATCGTCCGTGTCAAGCCTCTCCTCCCGACCGTACTCCGTCAACCGTTCACTGGCGCGCGCGGGCTCTCACTGGTAGCGTTTGCAGTTCGCCCGAGACCCCCTTGCAGGAGTTGGACAATGTTGCTTCGGTCGTGTTCCCGACACGTTCTCCTCGCCGCCGCGGCCCTCCTGGCCGCCACGGGCGCAGAAGCCCAGCGGACCCAGAAGCCCGTCCTTCACGGTAAGGACTGGATGGCGATTACAGGGAAGCCTCTGGGGGCCACCGCCGGCGCCATGATGTTCCTCAAGGGGGGCAACGCGGTGGACGCCGCCGCTGCCATGCTGGGCGCAACGGCCACCATGTGGGACGTGCTCGGCTGGGGCGGCGAAACCCAGGCGCTCATCTACAATCCCGGGACCGGCAAGGTCGTCGGGATCAACGCGCTCGGGGCCGCGCCCACCGGAGCCACGCCAGAGTACTTCCGTGAACAGGGCATGGAGATCCCCCCTGCCTACGGCCCCCTGGCTGCCGTCACGCCCGGAACCCCCGGCGGGCTCATGGTCATGATGGCGGAGTACGGACGCCTCAGCCTCGCCGATGTCCTCGCACCGTCCATCGACATGGCCCGCGGCTACCCGATCGAGGCCCAGGCGGCCAACTCCATCGAGGGCCAGAAGGAACGCCTGGCGGAGTGGCCGTACTCCAGGGCCGTCTTCCTGCCCCACTACGGGGAGGACCGCGCCGCCCCCGACGCCGGCGAGATCTTCGTCCAGGAGGACCTTGCCCGCACGCTGGAACAGCTGGTCGAAGCCGAGGCCGAAGCGCTGGCCGCGGGCGCGTCGCGAAAAAACGCCATCATGGCCGCCTACGACCGCTTCTACAAGGGCGACATCGCCGAGGAGTTCGTGCGCGGGTCGCAGGAGCAGGGCGGGCTCCACACACTCGCCGACCTGGCCGACTGGCAGGTCTACCTCGAAGAGCCCGTCAGCACGTCCTACAAGGGCATCGACGTGTACAAGCTGACCACCTGGGTGCAGGGTCCCGTCCTGCTGCAGGCCCTGAACATCCTCGAAGGGCTCGACGTCGCCGACATGGGCTACAACTCCACCCGCTACATCCACGCCCTCTACCAGGCCATGAACCTGGCCTTTGCCGACCGCGACTTCTACTACGGCGACCCCTACTACCCGCCGGAGGAGCCCATCGACGGCCTGCTCTCCAAGGACTACGCCGCCGCGCGCGCCGCCGAGATCGACTGGGAGGAGAACGACCCTGACGTGCTGCCCGGCGACCCCTACCCATTCCAGGACGGCGCGAATCCCTTCCTGCACCTGATCGACTCCTGGAGCGCCGTGCCGGTCGCCACCCCCGACGACCCCGGCATGGACCCCGATGAAGCCTTCTACGCCGGCACCACCTCCATCCAGGCCGCCGACGCCGACGGCTGGGTCGTGTCGATCACGCCGTCCGGCGGCTGGATCCCCGCGGTCGTCGCGGGCCGCACCGGCATCGGCATGAGCCAGCGCATGCAAAGCTTCGTTCTCGACGAGCGCGCCGGCCCCTACAACGTCGTGGAGCCGGGCAAGCGTCCGCGGGCGACCCTCACCCCCTCGCTGGCGCTCAAGGACGGCCAGCCGTTCCTGTCGTTCGCGGTGCAGGGGGGCGACGGACAGGACCAGAACCTGCTCCAGTTCTTCCTCAACGTCGTCGAGTTCGGCATGAACGTTCAGCAGGCGGCCGAAGCGGCCAACTTCAACAGCTACCAGATGCGGAGCTCCTTCGGCGCGCACGAATCGCAGCCGGGGCGCATCCTCCTCAACGACGGCGTGCCCGAGTGGGTCCGCGCCGACCTGCGCGACATGGGCTACGACCTGACCTTCTCCGCTCGCACCTCCGGGCCGATCAACGCGATCTTCTTCGACGCCGCCACCGGGACGATGTGGGGCGGATCCAGCAACCACGGCGAAGACTACGGCATCGCGTGGTGAGCAGAGGGGTGGGGGAGGGCGGCGTTCAGGGGACCGGGCACCGCCTCACCATCGAGGGGAAGGGGCATCCGCCCGTCTCGGGGGTGATGGTGGAGGCGCCCGCTCCGGCGAGCCTCCTGGTGCTTGGCCACGGTGCCGGCGCGCCCATGACCCACCCGTTCATGGAAGCCCTGGCCCAGGCGCTGTCGGCCGAGGGGATCTCCACGCTGCGCTATAACTTCGCGTACGCGGAGGCGGGACGAAGGCGCCCGGACCACCTGCGCCGCCTCCTGGCGGTGGTGGCGTCGGCCCTGCGTGCCGGACGCGAATGCGCCGAGGGCCTGCCGCTCTTCGCGGGAGGCAAGTCCATGGGGGGCAGGATGACGTCCACCCTCGTCGCCGATCGCGCGGGCGGCGCGAACGCCGACGACCCCACCGCGGCGCTCGCGGGTCTCGTCTTCTTCGGCTTCCCGCTCCACGCGCCGGGCCGGCGCGGCACCGAGCGGGGCGAACACCTCGCGGACGTGCCGTGCCCCATGCTCTTCCACCAGGGCACGCGCGACCGCCTGGCCGACCTCGACCTGCTGCGTCCGCTGCTGGATAAGGTCGGCCCCAGCGCCACGCTGCACGTTGTCGAAGGGGGCGACCACTCGCTCGGGATGCTCAAGCGCTCGGGCAGGACCCTCGACGGCGTCCTCGCCGAGGTCGCCGCCGTGACCGCGGGCTGGGCGGGACGGGTCGCCGTGGCGCGCGCGGCGACGCGGTGAGCCCGCGCGAACCCGTTGCGGATGCGTCGTGAGTATATCATGAGTATGTCATGAGTATGTTGTGAGCACCCACGACAACCCGCTCCTCGACCGGGCGTTCCCGATCCCGTTCGACCGCATCGAGCCCGGGGACGTCGCTCCCGCGGTCGATGAGATCCTCGCCCGTGCCGGCGAGCGCATCGAGGCGCTGGGGAACGGCAGCGGCGGAGGCTGGGCCGAGGTCCTGGGGGAACTCGACGCCCTGTCCGAGGACGTGGCCCGCACCTGGGCGCCGGTTTCGCACCTTCACAACGTCGACGCCACGCCCGCGCTCCGGGAGGCCTACGCCGCTTCGCTGCCGGACGTCACGCGCTTTGCGAGCCGCCTGCACCATCACGAAGGGCTCTTCCGGCGCCTGCGCGACTTTGCGGAATCGCCAACGGGCGCGTCGCTCGGAGGATTGCGGCGCCGGCACCTGGACAGGACACTCAGGGACTTCAGGCGTGCCGGCGCGGAACTGGCACCCGGCGACAAGCGGTCGCTCGAAGAGCTGCGCCTGGAGCTTTCCGAGCTGGGCCGCCGCTTCGAGGAGAACCTGCTCGAGGAGACCGCCGCATACGGCAAGGTTGTGACCCGGGGCGAACTGTTGTCCGGGATGCCCGACAACGCGCTCGAGCGCGCGGCCCAACTCGCGGGCGAACGCGGCGAGGAGGGCTGGCTCCTCACGCTGGACATGCCGGCGGTGCAGGCGGTGCTTCAGCACGCCGACGACCGGGCGCTGCGCCGAGAGATCCACACGGCCTTCATGGACCGGTGCATGGGCGGTGACCGGGACAATCGCCCCCTCGTGGCGCGCATCCTCGAACTGCGCCGGCGTCTCGCTGACCTTCTCGGCTACCCGGATTTCCCCGACTATCGGCTCGAGACGCTCATGGCCGGCTCGGGCGGGCGAGTGCGCGCGTTTCTTGACGAACTCATCGACGGCACGCGCCCGTTCCACCAGCGCGACACGGAAGAGTTGGAAGCGTACGCGCGCCAGTGCGGCCTGGGTGTGCTGGAGCCCTGGGATGTCTCCTGGCTCATGGAGCGCTTGCGCAGGGAG
The DNA here is from genome assembly GCA_028873815.1 of Gemmatimonadota bacterium. GTDB lineage: Bacteria > Gemmatimonadota > Gemmatimonadetes > Longimicrobiales > Gaopeijiaceae > Bin94. Next base: position 110,048 of record JAPPNN010000010.1, read on the forward strand.
CGCTTCGACATCGACGACGAGAAGCTCCGCCCCTGGTTCCCCCTCGACGAAGTCCAGGCCGGGCTGTTCGAGATCGCTGAGCGTCTCTTCGGGCTTGTCGTAACGAGGGTGGACAATCCGGCGGTGTGGCACCCGGATGTTTGCTTCTTCGAGGTGCGCGACGGCACCGGCGTCCACGTCGGCTCCTTCTACACCGACTGGTTTCCGCGCGACACCAAGCGGCAGGGGGCCTGGATGGACGACCTCGTCTCTGGAGGGCCGGGCCCCGACGGCGCATTCCGGCCCCACCTGGCCTTCATCGGCGGGAACTTCACGCCGCCCACCCGTGCGCGCCCAGCCCTGCTGACCCACCGCGAGGTGCAGATCCTCTTCCACGAGTTCGGCCATCTCCTCCACCACACCGCCTCACGGGTGGAGATTGCTGCGCGCGGCGGCATCAACGTCGCGTGGGACTGGGTCGAGGTTCCCTCGCAGATCATGGAAAACTGGTGCTGGCAAGGCGAAGCGCTCGATTTGTTCGCCCGCCACTTCGAAACGGGCGAGACGCTGCCGGACCGGGTCCTCGAGCGCCTCCTCGCGGCCCGGCGCTTCATGGGCGGCTGGCTCCAGATGCGGCAGCTGTCCTTCGCCAACCTCGACCTGGAGCTGCACCGCAGCTACTCGGGCGACGCGCCGGTCATGGACTTCGCCGCCCGGAAGCTTCGCCCCTTCGTCCCTTCGGAGCGCTTCGTGCAGCGCCACATCCTGCCCTCGTTCTCACACCTTTTTGGCGGCGGCTATGCCTCGGCCTACTACTCCTACATCTGGTCGGAGACCCTCGAGGCGGACGCGTTTTCCAGGTTCGAGGGGGAAGGGGTGCTGAACGAACGCACCGGCCGCGCGTTCCTGGAGTCCGTCCTGGCTCAGGGCGACCGGCGGGATCCCGAGGACCTGTTCCGCGACTTCATGGGGCGCGATCCTGACCCGGGCGCCCTGATCCGCAGGAATCTCGGCACCCTCACGTAACGTCAGGCTTCGCTTCGCCGACCCGCGAACATCGCCTGCAGTCGTCCCAGGCTGTGCCCCAGATCGGGCCTGAGGCGGAGCACGTCGCGCATCGGGTCGGCGCGGGCGGCCATGCGTTCAGGCACCGTGGCGATCGTGTGATCGGCGATGGCGAGGCCGGCGTGCACCTCGCTCCAGTCGAGGGGGGCCGAGACTGGCGCACCGGGATTCGGCCGCACGCAGAACGGAGCCACGATCAGGCGCCCGTGGCCGTTCTGCAGGAAGTCCACGTAGACCTTGCCTTCGCGCTGCGAGGGGAGGCGGGCCACGGTTGCGATCTCCTCCATCTCGCGGACGGCCGCGAGCGCCAGAAGCTGCCCGATGGCCCGCGACTGTTCGTACGTCACCTGCCGCCCGAGCGGAACCAGGACGTGGAGCCCGGTCGACCCACTCGTCTTCACGAATGTCGGCAGGTCGATCTCGTCGCAGAGGTCCCGCAGGAAGAGGGCGATCTTCACCACGTCGGTGAAGGACGCTTCCTTGGGATCCAGATCCAGCACGCAGAAGTCGGGCCGTGAAATGTCGGAGACCCGGCTCAGCCAGATGTGGAGCGGGATGCTCGCGCTGTTGGCGACGTACAGGAGCGACTCCAGGTCTTCCGCGACGAAGTAGTCCAGGTCGCGTTCGGAGCCCTCGCTGTACAGGCGAATCCTGCGGATCCAGTCCGGGGCAAAACCGGGGGCGTTCTTCTGGAAGAAGGACTTGCCGTGGATTCCGTCCGGGTAGCGCGTGAGCACTACGGGGCGGTCGGCTAGGTAGGGCAGGATCCACGGCGACACGGCGCGGTAGTACTCGATCAGGTCGCCCTTGGCGTAGCCGTCTTCCGGCCAGAAGGGCTTGTCCAGGTTGGTGAAGTGTACGACCCGTGGCGGCGCCGCCTCCGGTGGCGGGACCGGGTCCTCGAGCCGGCGGCCGGCATGGCTCGCGAAACACTCTTCGGGCGGCTTGTCGCCGCGCAGGCGGAGGAAGGAGGGGTGCCGCAGCACACCCGCAGCGGTGACCTCCTTGTACCGCACCTCCACGACCAGCTCCGGAGCGACCCAACGGTGGTTCCCGCTGCCCGCCGCCTCGGCGCCATCTGGCGGAGATGCCTCGGGAAGCTGCCTCAACGCCTCGCCGAGTTCCCGGAGCAGCGTGGCCGAGAATCCCGTTCCCACACGCCCTGCATACGCGAAGCCGTCCCCGTCGCGGCACGCCAGATGCAGGGCCCCGAAGCCGGTCCTCCCCTCGTCGGGCTCCGTAAAGCCGTGGATGACGAAATCGTCGGTGTGCGTGGCGCGGACCTTGAGCCACGAGCGGCTGCGTCCCCCGACGTAGATCGAGTCGGCCTTCTTGGCCACCACGCCCTCCAGCCCGAGGCCCACTACATGCCGATACATCGCCTCGCCCTGCTCGGGGATGTGGTCCGAGTAGCGCAGCGGGCCGGTGGACGGCAGGACTTCCTTCAGGATGGCCTTCCGTTCGAGCAGAGGCAGCCCCCGCAGGTCGTATCCCTCGAATGCCAGCAGGTCGAACGCGTAGTAGGTCGCGGGCAGGGTGACGCTGGCCACCGCGATGTCGCTGGCGCGCTGCAGTCGGCCACGCTTCTGGATCAGCTGAAAGCCGGGGATTCCGTCGGCTCCGTTGACCACGACCTCTCCGTCGATCAGCGCGCCCGCATAGGGCAATCTGGCCAGCACCTGCGCGACTTCGGGGAAGACCCGGGTGAGATCGTTGCCGTTGCGCGAGATCAGGGTCGCGTCGCCGCCTCCACTCTCGCCCAGGAGCCTGTATCCGTCGTACTTGATCTCGAAGATCCAGCCCGCGCGCGAGAAGGGCGCATCGCGCGCCTCTGCGTTCATCACGCGCACGGAATCGGCCCCCACGTCGCCAGCCGTGGCTCCGGCGTCCGCACACCGCTTCCGGACGCGCGCGCCGAAGTCCCCGCCGGCCCCGAGTTCGTCCACCGTCAGGCCGGACAGGATCGAGTCGTCCGCGTAGCCGTCGGTGCCCCCTTCCGGGTCCTCGTACGCGTCGCGCTCCTTGATCAGCAGCCAGTGATTGTCCTCTCCACCCTTCGTCTTCACCAGGGTCCAGCGGCCGCGCAGCTTGTACCCCTTCAGGTCGAAGAGCAGCTTGCCCTTCCTCATCCCTTCCTGCGGGTCCTCGACCGGTGTCCACACCCCCCTGTCCCACACGATCGACGGTCCCGCACCGTAGTTGCCCTCCGGGATCACGCCTTCGAAGTCCGCGTACTCCAGCGGATGATCCTCGACGTGGACCGCCAGCCGTTTGTCGGATTGATTGGGCGAGGGTCCTCGCGGGACCGCCCAGGACACGAGCACGCCGTCCATTTCGAGCCGAAGGTCCCAGTGCAGCGACGACGCCCGGTGCTTTTGCACGACGAAGCGGTTGCTGCCACCCTCCGATGTCCCGCCGAACGGCTCGCTCGTCCCCGACGCCGAGCGCCTGGCCCGGTAGTCGTCCAGTCGCTCGGGGTCCGGTTTGCCGCGGCTGTCAGGCATCGTTGGACCTGGGGATCATATGTTTGTACGTTATCGGCATGAGCGCCCGCCCGATCTCCGCCTCGACCGTTTCATTCGGTCTCGTCTCGCTGCCGGTCAAGCTGTATTCGACCGGCCAATCCTCCGCCAAGGTGCGTTTCAACTGGATCAATCGCGACACGGGCTCGCGCGTCAAGTACCAGTATGTGGACGGGCAGAGCGGGGAACCGGTGGAGCGCGACAAGCTGGTCAAGGGGTTCGAGTTCGCCAAGAACCAATATGTCACCTTCGAGCCGGACGAGCTCAAGGCGATCGAGGCGCAGTCCACCGAGATGATCGAGATCACCGAGTTCGTCCCGGCGCGCGACATCGACAGGATATACCTGGAGCGCGCCTATTATCTGGGTCCCGCCCGGGGAGGCGCGCGGGCCTACCGGCTCCTGTCGGTCGCGCTCAGGGAGATGGACAGGGTGGCGATCGCCCGCTATTCGGCGCGGGGGAAGCAGCGCCTGGTCATGATCCGTCCGTTGGACGACGGGCTGATCCTGGAGCAGCTCTACTACCCCGACGAAGTGCGGTCCTTCGACGAAGTGCCCCTCGAGGGGGGCGAAGTGAGCGACGCGGAGCTGGCTCTGGCCAAGCAGTTCATCGAGCAGGCCGCGAGCGAGGCGTTCGACCCCGGGCGCTATCGGGACGAGGTCAAGGAGCGGGTGCAGGCGCTGATCGATCGCAAGATCGAGGGCGAGCAGATCACGCTGGCGCCGCAGGACGAACCCGAGACCAAGATCATCGACCTCATGGAAGCGCTGAAGGCCAGCCTGGGATCGGCGGGCGAAGCGAAGGACGAGCCCAAGGTGGCTGCGGGGGCCGGCTAGCGGTCCACCGGGAACGAGTGGCGGCCGAGGACGCCACGCCGCCGGCCAGCGCTCACTTTCCTCCCTCGCGGAAGATCCAGACCCGGATCAGCACGGCGCCCCACACCAGGCCCACGCCGCCCCACACCAGTCTGGCATACACCTGGGGCAATTCCAGCCCGGCCTGGATGACCAGCCCCCCGCCCGCGGTGAGCAGGAGGGTGCCGGTGAAGAATGCCGTGTCCTCCCATTGGGACCTGCGTTTTTTCATCTCCTCCCCCCAATCTGCCTTTCCCAATCTGACCTCGTCCGTCCCCGGCCACCAGCACCCTGGGCCACAGTCTTTTCCAATACGGAGATGAGCCTGAACCAGGAGAGGCGCGAGAGGTGA